>CASEIL010000044.1 GCA_949288065.1 uncultured Phascolarctobacterium sp. | reverse complement strand
GAAGTGGCAGAGCATATTTTAAAAGCAGTACAGGAGAAATAAGATGCTGTATTCATTTTTGGATGTTGTACTGGGAATTTTGTTTAAAATTTTTCTGCGCCTTGAGGTGCACGGGGCAGAAAACATCCCCAAAACAGGGCCGCTTGTTATTGCAAGCAACCATTTAAGCCTGCTCGACCCGCCTGTTATCGGCGTGGCAGCGCCCCGCAAGGTGCATTTTATGGCCAAGCAGGAGCTGTTTGTACCGGTGCTGGGCTACATTTATAAAACTCTGGGCGCGTTTCCCGTTAAGCGCGGCGGCGCGGACAGGGCTGCCATTAAGCACGGCATCGACATTCTGCAAAGCGGCCAGGTGCTGGCGATATTCCCGGAAGGGACGCGCAGCAAAACCGGGCAGCTGGGCAAGCTGGAGCCGGGCGCGCTGATGATGGCTGGCAAAACAAGCGCCACCATTGTGCCGACGGCAGTGAGCGGCACGGACATTAAGCGCTGCGGCAGGCTGTGGCCCAAGGTAGTGGTGCGCTTCGGCACGCCGGTGCCTTTCCCGCCGGTGGGCTTAAACAAAGAGGTTTTGCAGGATTTGACAGATAAATTAACCGCAGACATTAAAGCGCTGCAAGAGGTGAAGTAAATGCAGGTATTTGTTGCTGAGCCGTGCGGCTTTTGCTACGGTGTTAAGCGCGCTGTGGAAATGGCGCAGGCTGAATGCGGTAAGGGCGAGGCGGCGACGCTGGGGCCTTTAATCCACAACCCGCAGCTGATTGAGGAGCTTGCGCAAAACGGCGTGGGCTGCAAAAACAGCCTTGACGAATTTACAGGTGGCACGGTTATTTTCCGTTCACACGGAGTGGGGCCGGAAATTTACGCCGCTGCTGAAGAAAAAGGCTTAAAAATTATCGACGCAACCTGCCCGCATGTGCGTGCGGCACAGTTAAAAGCCAAAAAATTAGCCGATGAAGGGTACTTTGTGATAATTTCATCCTGAAGTAAAAAGTATCTCGGCATGGGCAGGAAAAAATGCTATAATAGTAGAATATAATAAAGATATTGCCGGTATACCCGTTGCAGATAAATACGGAGTCACAATCCAGACGACTTTTGAGCTTGCCAGATTTGAAGAAATTCTGGCAGCAATCCAAAAAGCGCGCCCTGGAGAGTACAAAGTAGAAAAAACCATCTGCAATGCCACGGCGGAGCGCCAGAATGCAGCAGCCCGGCTTGCTGGCGGAATGGATGCTTTCGTCGTTATCGGCGGTAAAAACAGCGCCAACACAAGGCATTTATATGATATTGTGGCTGCGCGCTGTAAAAAGGCATACCACATTGAAACGGCTGCGGAATTAAACCCGGAGATGTTTGTGGGATGCAGCAAAATTGGCATAACGGCCGGTGCTTCGACGCCGGACCGATTAATCAAGGAGGCTTTATTTGTAATGGAAAACATGGAAAACATGGACTTTGAAAGTATGCTGGAGCAGAGCCTGGAGAACACTGACATTTACCCGGGCAAAATCGTGAAAGCTACTGTAATTCAAAAGGACAAGGATGCAGTTTATGTAGACTTTGGCTATATGAAGGAAGGCGCTATCGCTTACAGCGAATGGGCTGCAGGCGACCCGGATGAAGTTGCTAAAACCATCAACATCGGCGACGAAGTGGAAGCTAAGGTTATCCCCGGCACTTCTAAAGACGATTTTGTTCGTCTGTCCAAAATCCGCGCTGAGCAGGATGCTGCCTGGAAAAACGTTCCCGAACTGGCTGAAGGCGAAAAACGCCCGGCTACCGTTAAAGTTCTGCGCGTAATTAAAAACCGCCAGAAAAACATTGTTGGCCTTGCTGTTGCCGTTGAAGGCGTAGAAGGCTTTATGCCTGCTTCCCACGTTGAACTGAAACGTGTTGAAGACTTCACCCCGTACATTGGCCAGGAACTGGAAGCAGAAATTATTGAAGTTGACCCTGCTAAAAAACGCCTTGTTGTAAGCCGCCGCGATTTGCTGCGCGCTGAACGCGAAGCTAAAGCACAGGCATGGCGCGAAGCTAAGGCTGCACGCATTGCCGCTGCTAAAGAAGCACGCGAAGCTGCTGAAGAAGAAGCATACAACAGCGTAGAAGAAGGCACCGTAGTACCGGGCAAAGTTCTGCGCATTGCTGATTTCGGCCTGTTTGTAGAAGTAGGCAAAGGCCTTGTTGGTTTGGTTCACAACACCGAACTTTCCTGGGACCGCAACGTAAAAGCAAAAGATTTTGAACCCGGCACCGAAGTTACCGTACTGGTTAAGAAAATCGACCGCGAAGCAAAACGTGTTGCCCTCAGCATTAAAGCAACTCAGGAAGACCCGTGGGTAACCGAAGCTAACGCTCTGCCGGAAGGCGCTATCGTTAAAGGCATCGTAACCCGCTTCCTGCCCTTCGGCGCTATTGTTAAAGTAACCGACAGGGTAGAAGGCCTTGTACATGTATCCGAAATTGCCGATACCCGCGTTGAAAAACCGGAAGACGTTCTGGAAATTGGCCAGGAAGTTGTTGTTAAGGTTATCAAAAAAGACATGGAACACAAAAAAATCGGCCTGAGCATTGCCAAAGCTGCTAAAGAAAAAGAAAAAGCAGAATACAGTGCTTATCTTAACAACAAGCCGGAACTGACCCTCGACCTTTCCGAACAGCTTGAAACTTTAAAATAATTTTACGGTGGTATTGAATGTCGCGCGAACAGAGGAAACTTGACCATATCAAATACGCGTTAAAGCTTGGCGACGGCCCGCAGACCAGCGGCCTTGAGCATGTGCATTTTGTACATAACTGCCTGCCCGAGCTTAACCCGCAGGATATCGACCTTTCCTCACGGTTCGGCGGCATTCTGCTTTTATCGCCGTTTTTGGTTAACGCCGTTACCGGCGGGGCAGAGGCCGTTACCGAGGTAAACCGCCGTTTGGCGCAGGCTGCAAAAAAAGCAGGCGCTGCGCTGGCAGTAGGCTCGCAGTACGGCGCTGTTAAACGCCGCGCCAACTACCAAAGCTACGAGGTGGTGCGCGAGGAATACCCGGACGGCGTTATTTTTGCCAACACCAGTGCGCTGGCAACGCCTGAGGAAGCGCTGGAAGCCGTGCGTATGATTAACGCCGACGCTTTGCAAATACACCTTAACCCGGCGCAGGAGCTGATTATGCCCGAGGGCGACCGTGAGTTTAAGGGGCTGTTTAACAACATGCAGCGCATTTTGGATAAGTGCCCCGTGCCGGTGATTGTTAAGGAAACCGGCTGCGGCATGGCGGCGCGGCAGGTTAAGCAGCTGTTAAAGGCGGGCTTTAGCTTTTTTGACTGCGGCGGTGCGGGCGGTACTAATTTTCCGGCTATTGAGGCGGCGCGCTACAACGGTACGGCGCTGTTAAACGGCTGGGGGCTTAACACGGCGCAGACGCTTTTGGAAACAGGCGGCGCGTGCGGCGGCGAAGGCTTTATTGCTGCCACGGGTGGCGTGCGCACAGGGCTTGACGCAGCCAAATGCCTGGCGCTTGGCGCCGATATGGCAGGCATGGCGGGCAACGTGCTGGAGGCAGCCGTAAATAACGGTGCAGACGCAGCGGCAGAGCTTATAACCAAAGCCGAAAATGAGCTGCGGATGCTGATGCTGCTTTTAGGCGCGCCCAATATTTTAAGCCTGCGCAGCAAACCCCTGTATTTTACGGGCGAACTGCTTGATTTTATGCAGTGCCGCGGGTGGGACCCGGCGGAGCTGGCACGCTCGCGCAGATAAAAAATAAACGGTATAACGCATTGTTATACCGTTTTAATATCTTTTTGATATTTTGTTAAATGATAATGTTGCAGCTGATAAATAAAGTGGTTCGTAAATTTTGCTTCTTATTTAACCGCAAAATTTGCGCAGCTTTAATATTACAATTATAATTGTCAGCTTAGATGATGCGGCAATAAAAATAAGCCCAATACCAAAGGTATCAGGCTTATTTTAAAATCCGTTAGAATCAGATAGCGCGGTTTACTTTACCGGAACGCAAGCAACGGGTGCAAACGTTAATGCGTTTTACAGAGCCATCAACTACTGCTCTTACTTGCTGAATGTTCGGTTTCCAAGCGCGTTTAGAATGTCTATTGGAATGGCTGACGTTACAACCAGCTTGAATACCTTTGCCGCAAACTTCG
>CASEIL010000043.1 GCA_949288065.1 uncultured Phascolarctobacterium sp. | reverse complement strand
GCGCCGTTGGCCTGCTTGGCAATTTTGCCGATTTCCATCGTCAGCGTTCTGCCGCCAAGCTCAATGCTGTAACTATGCATTTTTTGTCCTCCTAATTTTTATCTCTTTTTGGTTTACCTGCCATATATTCTACAACATTTTTAATTTTCCTTCACTACTTTTTGCAAAATTTTTTTTATTTTTTTGCGTTTTTTCTGCGGGCAGCAAAAAGCCCCCGCCATTTTGGGGCAGGGGCGTGCGTTAATTATTCAATTTTTTCAAACATATCGGCGCCTACGCCGCACAGCGGGCATTTATAGCCAGCGGGCAGCTCGTCGCCTTCATATATATAGCCGCAAACCTTGCAGCGCCATTTATGCGTACCTGCCGGTGCTTCTTCTTTCTTTTCCGCGCCGGGCGCGATGTATACGCCGCCCAAATCAGCGCTTCTGTCGAAGTAAACGGTGTGCAGCATTTCTTCTGCCAGCTCGCTTAACGGTTCGCCGTAAAAATCAGCGTAAAGCTGTTTAATTTCCGGGTTCTCGTGGCTTAAACGCAGCTGCATATCCTTATCGCGCTTGTAAAGGCCCTCAATACGCGCCTTGCGCAGTTCGTCGCCCTTGTATTCTTTATCTTTGGGCTGTCCGCCACCGCCGATGCAGCCGCCCGGGCACGCCATAACCTCTACAAAGTGGTAGCTGGCCTCGCCTGCCTTTACCTTTTCAAGCAGCTTGCGGGCGTTGGCAGTGCCGTACACAACGGCAAGTTTTACTTTCGTGCCGTCAATATCAACCTCCGCCTCGCGGATTCCTTCCATACCGCGCACGGGCTGCAAATCGTACAGCGTTGCGGGCGCATCCTTGCCGGTAGCATAGCAGTAAGCCGTGCGTACCGCTGCTTCCATAACGCCGCCGGTGTTGCCAAAAATAACGCCTGCGCCGCTCGCCTGCCCCATTAAATCGTCGTAGCAAGCGTCCTCCAGCGCGGCAAAATCAATGCCCTCGTCGCGCGCCAGCATTGCCAGTTCGCGCGTGGTAATAACGTAATCCATGTCGCGCATTTCCGGCATGCCCAGGTGGCGTCCGGCAGCGTTCATCTCGCCGCGGCGGATCTCAAACTTCTTCGCCGTGCAGGGCGTTACCGCTACGTTCACAATTTTTTGCGGGTCGATGCCCATTTTTTGCGCAAAATAGGTTTTAATGGTAGGCCCCTGCATGCCGATAGGGCTTTTAGCGCTAGAAATATGCGGCAGCATTTCTGGGTAATAGGTTTCGGCAAACTTAACCCACGCCGGGCAGCAGCTGGTAAACTGCGGCAGCGGCTTGGTACCTTTGGTAATGCGCTGTAAAAGCTCGCTTGCTTCCTCCACAATCGTCAAATCGGCAGCAAAGTTGGTGTCAAGCACATAATCTGCACCCAGCTTACGCAAAAGCGCCACCATTTTGCCTTCCACAAAACTGCCGTCGGGCATGCCAAACTCCTCGCCCAGCGCAATGCGCACCGAAGGCGAAGTGCTGAAAATAACAATTTTTTCCGCATCGCGTATTTCTGCCATTACCTGATAAGCCTCAACCTTTTCGGTAATGCTGTCTACCGGGCACACATTGGCGCACTGGCCGCAGTTAATGCAGATAGGCTTATCGCCGGTAGCCTTTAAATCGTAAGTGCCGCACACGCCGATATAATCCGTGCAAACGGTTTTGCAGCTGCCGCATTTAATGCACTTAAACTCCAAACGCTGAATGGACGGGTTATCCGGCTCGATAGCGACGCGGATATCTGTAAATTGGTGTTTACTCATAGCTGCCTCCTTTGTTGAACCTTCAAAAAAATAACTGCTGTTTTAATTATAACAGCAGTTTTAAAAGCAAGCAACAAAGTGCTAATTAAAAATAATTATTTTTTCACTGCAAAGCGTTTATACGCGATAAAAATTATAATTACCACCGTAACCAGAACGGCTAAACGCTCGCTGTTTTGCTGAAAGTTAACCAAATCGTGCCCGATGACAACCTCCAGCGCTGTGGACGGGAATTTGCCGATGAGGTTGGCAATAATGTAATCGCGCGTCGATATTTTGCTCACCGCGCCAATCGCCGTTAAAATGCCGGAAGGAAAATACGGCAGCATCCTTGCCAGCGCCATCCACTGCAAACCCTTACGCCCGCTCAGGTCGTCAATTTTCATCAGCATGCTGCTTTTGGCAATCATCTTTTCCGCCGTGCCGCGGAACAAATAACGCATCAGCCAGAAGCTGATAACCACACCAGTCGTTTCTGCCAGCCACGAAATTAAAATGCCCATGGGCAGTCCGAAAATCAGCCCGTTGGCTGTGGAAATAAAAATTGAGGGGAACACGCTGCCCGCGTTAATTAAAACATCCAGCACAAAGCTGATGAGCATGGCCCACGCTCCGTAGGAGCGGAAGTATTCCGCCAGCGCGTCCACATCGCCGCTGACGGCAAACGTAAATAATTTATTAACCTCGTCGCCCGCAAGCAGCCACGTTACCGCGGCGCCGGCAGCCAAAATTGCCAGCACCACCACTCTGGCGGCTTTTTCCGGGTCCTGATACCATTTTTCTTCGGGCATAGCTCCTCCGTTAGCTGTTAAAAATTCGTTTAAAGCGCTCGTCAAACTGCGCGTTTAAGGCTTCTTCAATTTCGCCGGTCAGCTTTTTATTGGCCAGCGCCTGTTTGGCCAGTGCGCGCGCTTCAACTAAAACGTCCGTATCTTGAAGTATATCAGCAATATACAAATCAGGCAAGCCGTGCTGGCGCAAACCGAACAGCTGCCCTGCCCCGCGCAGCTTTAAATCCTGCTCGGCAAGGTAAAAACCGTCGTCAGAAGTGTGCAGCACGTTCAGGCGTGCCAGCGTTTCCGGCGCGTCCGAATCTGTCAGCAGCACGCAAAAACTCTGCGCCTCGCCGCGCCCTACACGCCCGCGCAGCTGGTGCAGCTGGGCAAGGCCAAAGCGGTCGGCGTTTTCAATAATCATCAGCGTGGCGTTGGGCACATTTACGCCCACCTCAATAACCGTGGTGCTGATAAGCGCTTTTATTTCGCCCGCTGCAAAGGCTTCCATCACGCTTTCCTTTTCCGCAGGCTTCATTTTGCCGTGCAATAGCGCGCAGGATATGCCATTTAAAAAGGTTTTGCTAAGTTCGTTATAAACATCCTCCGCCGCACGCACGCCGGGCATTTCGCCCTGTTCAATCACCGCGCAGACTATGTACGCCTGATGCCCCGCCTTAATTTGCCGCACCATGCCTGCGTACACCTCGCGCCGCTTGTCGCCCGTGTAGCACAGCGTTTTAATAGCCTTGCGCCCCGGCGGACGCCCCTTCATAACGGAAACGTCCAAATCGCCGTACACCGTCAGCGCCAGCGTGCGCGGTATCGGCGTGGCAGTCATAACCAAAACATCCGGCTCAAAAGCCGATTTATTGGCCAGCTTGGCACGCTGCTCCACGCCGAAGCGGTGCTGCTCGTCCGTTACTACCAGCGCGAGCTTGTCGAACTCAACGTCGTCCTGTATCAGCGCGTGCGTGCCGACGATAACCTGCAAACTGCCTTCTGCCAGCGCCTGCAATACCTCGCGCCTTTTGGTGCCCTTAACGCTGCTGGTTAACAGCCCGATGCTGATACCGGCAGGCTGCAAAAATTGCTGCAAAGTTTCGTAATGCTGCTGCGCCAAAATTTCCGTCGGCACCATAATGCATCCCTGGTAGCCGTTTTCCGCAGCTTTGGCCAGCGCCAGTGCGGATACCGCCGTTTTGCCGCTGCCCACGTCGCCCTGCAGCAGCCTGTGCATCGGCTTTTTGTCCTGCATGTCAAACGATATATCGTGCCACGCCTGCTGCTGCGCCTCCGTTAATTTAAACGGCATGGCGGCAAGCACGCGCTTTATAACATCGCCGTCGGGAGCAAGCTTAATGCCGCTGCGGCTGGTTTGCACGCGGCTGCGGTAATACAAAAGCCCGCACTGCAATAAAAACAGCTCTTCAAACACAAAACGGCTGCGCGCCCGGTTCAGTTCCGCAAAGCTGGCGGGAAAGTGAATGTTTTTTAACGCCTCCAAACGCGGCGGCAGTTTTTTGGCTGTAATTACTTCCTGCGGCAGTGATTCCGGCAGGTAGTCCTCTGCCATGGCCAGCGCCGTTTTAACGGCTGTACGCACGTTCTGCTGCGTCAGAGCGCCGCTTAAGGCGTACACCGGCAGTATGCCCGGGGCAGCGGCTTCCTCGCCGTCCTTTAAAATCTGCACATACGCGTCGGTAACCATTTTGGCCCCGCGCCCCGGCTGCACCTTGCCGTCGATTAAAAGCTGCACACCCGGCTTGTAGTTGCGCGTTTGAAAGCGCTGGTGCGCGAACATATACAGTTCGGCAAAGCCGGTAGAGTCCTTAACCGTAACCAGAGTGTAGCGCATGCGTCGCGCCGATATTTTATCCGTCACGCGGTAAACCTCTGCAAGGAACAGCTGCTTTTCGCCGCCCGTCGTCAGCTCGGCAATGGTTTTAACTTTGCTCTGGTCAACATAAGCGCGCGGGTAACGGTTCAGCAAATCGCCAATGGTAACGATGTTTAAATTTGCAAAATCCGCTGCTTTTTTAGGGCCAATTCCTTTTAATTTTGTAACGGGGTCCTGCCACCACATAAAATCACACTGCCAATCCAAAAATCTCTTGCTTTTAATTTCATTATATGGTATGATACTTCTGTTAAATTTGTAACTGATGCTCGAATTACGTTAAGGAGGTGGGACTCATGGCATCCATTTGCGAAGTTTGCGGCAAAGGTATTCAAGCTGGTTGTAACGTCAGCCATTCCAATAGACATTC
>CASEIL010000042.1 GCA_949288065.1 uncultured Phascolarctobacterium sp. | reverse complement strand
GGTAAAATTACTTGGTAAAGGTAATTGATGGTAGGAGGTGAATTCGTTGCCGAACATTAAATCTTCCATTCGTAGCGTAAAAACTGATGCAGAACGCCGCGCTAAAAACGCACCTGTAAAGGCTGCAATCCGTAATATTGCCCGCAAAGTAGTTGCTTTAACCGAAACCGGTACTCAAGAAGATGCAAAAGCTACTTATGTAACTGCATCCGGCTTAATTGATAAAGCAGCACGTAAAGGTATTATCCACAAAAACGCTGCCAACCGCAGAAAATCCAGACTTGCTAAAAAAGTCAATGCTATGGAATAATTTCCATATAACCAAAGCCTGCAAGATTTTGCAGGCTTTATTTTTTTGCCTATCCGCGTTTAATAATGCCTTCTCCAAAACGGTTTTTAAGTAAATCTACTGCCTGGTTGCGTTTTTTAAGGCGTTCATTTTCGTTAAAGTTTAATACGGGCGCTGCGTCCTCGCTTTCAAGGTGCGAAATGCTTACGCCCAATAGGCGCACGCCTTCCGTAAATTTTACCTGCCGCAAAAGTTTCAGCGCCAGCGCGTAAATTTCTTCGTCATAAGCCACCGGCATTTCGGAAGTTATGCTGCGCGTAATGGTTTTAAACGAGCTGAATTTAACCTTTAGAGTAACAGTGTAGCCAATTAAGCCGCGCCTGCGCAAACGCCAGCCCGTTTCGCCGCACAAATCGCGCACAGCCTTGCGCAAATCGTTTTCGTCATACAAATCCTTATCGTAGGTGTGTTCCTTGCCGATGGATTTGGCTTCCGTTTCGTTCACCACGGGGCGGTTATCAATGCCGCGCGCCAAATCATGCACCGTCTGCGCGTTGATGCCAAAAACCTTCTGCAAAATTTTAATATCGGCGGCAGCAATTTTGCCGATGGTGTTAATGCCGTACTGCAAAAGCTGCTCCTCAGCCGCTTTGCCGATACCGAAAATTTTACGCACCGGCATAGGCGCGATGAAGGCAGCCGCGGTTTCCGGTTTAATCAGCACCAACCCGTCCGGCTTTTCAAGGTCTGATGCGAGCTTGGCCAAAAATTTATTCGGCGCAATGCCGACGGAAGCATGCAAACCGGTATCGCTGTAAATTTTGTTTTTAATGGCTTTGGCGAGCGTTACCACGTCCGGGTACAGCCCTTCCATACCGGTCACGTCCAAAAACGCCTCATCGACGGAAAGCTGCTCCACCAGCGGCGAAAAGCTGCGGAAGATGTCCATTATTTTGTCGGACAGCTCCTTATAACGCTGCATACGCCCCTGAATATACACGCCCTGCGGGCACAGGCGGCGCGCCATGTGCATCGGCATAGCGCTGTGCACGCCAAACTTGCGCGCCTCGTACGAGCAGGTGGAAACCACGCCACGCCCGCTTAACCCGCCAACGATGACGGGCAAGCCGCGCAGCTCAGGGTTATCAAGTTGTTCTACCGATGCAAAAAACGCATCCATATCGACGTGCATTATCCAGCGCTGCATAACAACCTCCGTAAGTTTATATAAATATAATAACACATACGTTCGCTTTTTGCCATACGTTTTTGCAGATAAAGTAAAACAGCATTGCCCCTTTCATCAAGAGCAATGCTGTTTTGTTAGTTAAGCGAGAACACTACCTGTACGCGCGCATTTAATTTAATTTTGCCGGGCATCAGCTCGGTAGAAGCGGCTTCATCAGCCATAGCGCTGGCCCTTAATTTGTTAGCGCCGGAAGCCACGATGGCTGCCCCGCCGACGCTGTTCACATCGGCGCTGAGCATATTGCCCAGGCTGCGGCTGCCTGCGTTTGCCACAACGGCGGCCTTATCGCGCGCATTTTCTACCGCTGCCGAAAGCAGCTGGCGCTGCACGATATTTTTATTGCTTAAATCGTAAACCACGTTGTTAACATTGGTTGCGCCCGCCTGCACAGTGTTGTCAATCACCTGCGAAAGTTTGTTCAAATCCCTTACGGTAATTTTCATAGAAGAATCTACCGCAAACTTGCTGGGCTTGCGCACCCCGTCACGGTCAACGCTGTATTCCTGGTAAATATAATAGCTCGTGTTCTGTAAATCGTTATCAGTTATCGCCAGGCCAAGCAGCGAACGGCGAATCTGCGCAGCAATTTTGGCTTCTTCCGCGCGGGCGGCTTCGGCATCGTCAGCGCGCACGCTGATGCCAACCTCCACATAAGCCATATCCGGCGCAACCTCCTGCTCTGCCATGCCCGTAACGGCGATGGTATTCGGCTCTGCCGCGTCAGCCGGGGCTGCACCTGCCAAACCTACAACCAGCAGCGCGACTGCCAGCATCGAAGTAAATTTTTTCATAATAACACCTCCGTCATTTTTTACTATTATAAACGGCATTTGTGTTTAAATTATGTTATTTAACGTCCAAATTGATTTTTTGCAGAACCTTGGCGGCTTCGCCATCTTCGGCAACATTTTTCTGCGGGCTGGCGGCGGCGTATTTTTTCAGCAGCATATTAACAATGTTGTAATCAATCAGGCTGCCCGGACCATCCATACAGCCCCTGTCGCACGCCATGCCTTCAAAATATCCGCAGTCCAGCTTGCCTGCCTCCAGCTGCTTCATCTCGGTTAAGCAGCGCTCCAAACCGCTTGCGTAATGCGTTTTTAAATTCTTGGCGCGCTCGCCCAGTACGTTAACCACTGCGCTTTTTACGCCGCAGCTCACTGGGAAGGAAATACCGTACAGCGACGCTTCCGAGCTGAACTCATCCACTTCCAGCTTTTCCGGTTCAATACCGGCGCCTGCCAGCAGGCAGGACATTTCTTCAAAAGTCATAGCATAATCAATGGCATCCTGGTTAGCATGCGCCTCCGCCTTTTTGGCGATACAGGGGCCAATGAACACCGTAACTGCTTCCGGGTGCAGCTCTTTAACATAGCGCCCGCATGCCACCATCGGCGATACGGTCTGCGAAATTTTATTGGCTGCTTCAGGCAGATGTTTTTTTATCATCCCGACAAAGGCCGGGCAGCAGGAACTGGTTAAATATTTTTGCTCCGCAGGAACTTTTTCTGCCAGTTCTTCCGCCTCGTGTGCAGCAGTTAAATCCGCACCGATAGCCACTTCCTTAACCGCAGTAAAGCCTGCTTTTAACAGCGCGGCAACAACCTGCGCCGGTGTAACCTTTAAGCCCAACTGCCCCACAAAAGAAGGCGCCAGCAGCGCATAAACAGGCTTGCCTTCTTTAATTTCTTTTATAATATGCACAATAGCACTGCGCTCATCAATCGCGCCAAAGGGGCACGCGCTGCGGCAGGCACCGCACTGCACGCATTTAGCCGGGTCTATTTTCGCCTTTCTATCCGCACCGGCGGTAATAGCCCCCAAAACGCAAGAACGCTCACACGGACGGCTAACCTCAATAATCGCCCCAAAAGGGCAGGCCTTTTTGCATAAACCGCATTCCACGCATTTGGTTTTATCTATATACGCCCTGTTTTGATAGATGGAAATGGCCTTGCGCGGGCATTTATTGATGCACTTGTGGGCAACGCAATGACGGCAGGCATCCGTTACCAAAAATTTATCAATCGGGCACTGGTCGCAGGCTTCCGGCAAAACGTCAATTACCGGCAGGGTTTTATCCATCGGTTCGGCTAAAGCCTTTTTGCTGGCATCGACGATGTTCAGCCCTGTCTTCAGCCCCAACGCCATATCAATTCTGTTTTTTAACACTGCGCGTTCTTTATGCACGCAGCAACGCACGCGCGGCGTATCTTCCGTTACCGTATTGTACAAAATATCGTAAATATGCTCCGGTAAATTGCCGCTCCAGGTAAATTTGGCAATGCCTGTTAAAACCGCACGCCTGAATTTGGTTACTTCAGTTAATTCCATAATCCGCACCTCAACTAAAAAGTAATCTACCTTAATTGTAATTGAAAGGCGGAATAAAGGCAAATAAAAAATCACAAAATGTTAAGTTTAGAACAAAATAAGTTATTTGTGTTTTTGATAATTAAATGGCGAAATTAGAATCTTTAACTGTTGGAAGAGGCAAAAGATTTTAATGATAAAGGTCTTATGATATAATAAATTTATAAAATTATGATTATATAAGAACTACTATAACAGAATGATTAAACAACTACTGACAAGCTTTATTTGGAGGAAGATACCATGACAGATATTCAGTGCCGCCAGTTTATGAAAGATTTTTTTGAGCGTTATTATCAAAAATTAGGAAATATTGGTGTAATGCGCCCATTAGATGAAGCTGACAGGGCTATGTGGAGTGATGATGCCGACCCCAACGAAGAATGGAAAGTGTGGAAACTAATACCTTCAACTGCCACTGAGCAGGATGTTGAAAATTTAGAAAAAACTATTGGGACAAAACTTCCTCAATGTTTAAAAGCTTTTCTCACGGTTTACCATCACTATTTTGAGACCCCTGTGGGTGAAAACCCTATCTCCGCTCCGTTCGAAGCTGTTCTTGATGCCTGGAATCCGCTTCTGGTTAAGCATGGCTACCTGCCCTTTACCTGGGATGAAGAAGGATACTATATCCGCTGCATAGATTTGACAAATATGCCTGACGAAGAACAGTGCGGAATCTACCAGATAGATCACGAAATCCTCTTTTCATTAGATGAAGAGATAACACAAAAAGAGGAACTCGCTCAAAACATGGAATATTTATCTCATAATCTCTTCACCTATTTAGAAAGCATTTTGAATGGTGAGGAATGAATATGAGATATGTTTATATTATTAGATAAAGTAAAAGAAGCAGTACCACAAGGTACTGCTTCTTTTCTAACCGGCAGCTATCTATCCTCCCAGGCCGCCTCCAGCCAAGTACTTTCGACGTGTAAGGGCTTAACTTCTGTGTTCGGGATGGGAACAGGTGGACCC
>CASEIL010000041.1 GCA_949288065.1 uncultured Phascolarctobacterium sp. | reverse complement strand
CGACATCCCTGATTTTCGTGCAGGCGACACTGTAAAAGTTTATGTAAAGGTAGTTGAAGGCAGCCGTGAACGCGTTCAGATGTTTGAAGGCGTTGTAATCGCACGCAGCGGCGGCGGTGTCCGCGAAACCTTTACCGTACGCCGTGTTTCCTACGGTGTAGGCGTAGAAAGAACTTTCCCTCTGCACAGCCCCAGAATCGAAAAAATCGAAGTTGCACGCCGCGGTATTGTTCGCCGTGCAAAACTCTACTATCTGCGTAACCTTACCGGTAAAGCAGCTCGTATCCGCGAACGCAGATAACAGGTTTAACCAGAAAAGCAAAAGCACCTCATACAATGTATGGGGTGTTTTTTATTTTACCCTGCTTTTTGCTGCCGCTGTGGCGGATAACGGCGATGAATTTTAAATTTTATTAAATAAATTTAATAATTTTATAGAAAAATGTACAGTTTTGTAGTAAAATAGAAAATCATGTGCTGAATGGAGTATACAAAAGATGAAAATTATTGAACTTTTAAAAGACGAAAAACCCTGCATTTCCTGCGAGCTGTTTCCACCCAAGGCGGGCTCCGAATTGCAGAATGCCTTAAAGATTGTAGACGAAATTTCCGTTGTTAAGCCGCATTTTATGAGCGTAACTTACGGTGCGGGCGGCACCTCTGCCGGTCAGACGGTGGCGATTGCCAAAGCTGTGGAGGAGCACGGCATTCCGGCGCTGGCGCATTTAACCTGTATCGACGCGACGGAAGAAAAGATTGACGCCATGCTGCAAAATTTCCGCGCAAGCGG
The DNA here is from genome assembly GCA_949288065.1 of uncultured Phascolarctobacterium sp. Lineage (GTDB taxonomy): Bacteria > Bacillota > Negativicutes > Acidaminococcales > Acidaminococcaceae > Fusicatenibacter_A. Next base: position 9,538 of record CASEIL010000041.1, on the reverse strand, counting down.
CATACAAAACGTGCTGGCCCTGCGCGGCGACGCTGTAACAAGCGGCGTGAAAGAATTTGCCCACGCCAGCGATTTGATGAAAAAAATTGCCGCTACCGGCGATTTTTGCATTGGCGGCGCGTGCTACCCGGAAGGGCACCCGGAGGCAGGCTCGCTGGATAAGGACATTGAAAATACCAAAAAGAAAATTGACGCGGGTTGCCAGTTTTTGGTAACGCAGATGTGCTTTGATAACAATATTTTGTACAACTATATGTACAGGTTGCTGCGCAACGGCATCGACGTGCCGGTTGTGGCAGGCATTATGCCCGTAACCAATGCCAGGCAGATTAACCGCATCTGCGAGCTGAGCGGCACCAAGCTGCCTCCGCATTACCGCGCGATTGTGGAGCGTTTTGCCGACGACCCGCAGGCGTTAATGCAGGCAGGCATTGCTTATGCGCTGGGGCAGATTATCGACCTGATTGCCAACGGCTTTAAGAACATCCACGTTTACACCATGAACAAGCCGGAAATCATCCGCGGTATAAAAAACAACCTGTCGGAGATTGCCAAATGAGGTACGACCGCAGCGAAGCCATCCGCTATATGGGCGGGCGCAAGGGCGATGAAAACGCGGGCGTGCTGCCAGATAATGCTTATTTAAAGTTACGCAACGAGGTGCAGGCGCGCAGCGCGTACCGTCTGCTGGATTGTAAGGTTGACGAGGGCGGCGTGCTGCTGGGCGGCGAATATTTTAAAAGCGCCAAACTGGCGGCGCATATTAAGGGCTGCACGCGCGCGGTGCTGTTGGCGGCGACGCTGGGCCCCAAGGTTGATATTGCGCTGCGCCGCATGTCGGTTGCCAACATTGCCGAAGGAGCTGCCGGGCAGGCGGTGTGTGCGGCCCTGATTGAAACCTACTGCGACGAAACGCAGGAAAAAATAAGCAGCGAAAACGGCGGACTGCATTTTAAGCTGCGCTTCAGCCCCGGCTATGCCGATTGGAGCCTTGCCGATCAGCCGCGCATTTTGCGGATGCTGGACGCACCCAAACGCATTGGGCTGACGGTAACGGCGGGCGGAATGCTGGCGCCGGTAAAATCGGTAACTGCGGTTATCGGCATTACGGAAGCGTGCGAAAAGCCGCAGCACAGCTGCGAAACCTGCGCTAATAACGCAAACTGTATGTTTAAAAAATAATTTTGTGAGGGATAAAATGCATTTTAAAGATTTACTTGGCAAAAAAACACTGTTTTTTGACGGCGCTATGGGCACCATGCTGCAAGCTGCGGGTTTGCAGCCGGGCGAACTGCCTGAGCTGTGGAATTTAACCCACGCGGACGAGGTGGAAAAAATTCACGCCGCGTATTTAAAAGCCGGTGCGGATATTATTAAAACCAACACCTTTGGCGCTAACCGCTTAAAATTTGAGGGCACGGAATACACCACGGAGCAGGTTGTTGCAAAAGCCGTGCAAATTGCGCAAAAGGCGTGCAGCGCCAAGCCAGGCAGCTTTGTAGCGCTTGATTTGGGCCCTACCGGCAAGCTGCTGGCGCCTTACGGCGATTTGCCCTTTGAAGAGGCGGTAAGCATTTATGCGGAAATTGTAAAAGCAGGTGCAGCCGCCGGTGCAGATTTGATTTTGATTGAAACCATGAGCGACACCTACGAGATGAAAGCGGCGCTGTTGGCGGCTAAGGAAAACAGCAGCCTGCCCGTGGTTTGCACGATGACGCTGGACGAGGACGGCAAGCTGTTGACCGGCGGCGATATTACCGCTGCCGCCATTATGCTGGAAGGTTTGGGCGCGGACGCTGTTGGTTTTAACTGCGGCCTTGGCCCGGCGCAGATGCAGAAACTTTTGCCGCAGCTTGTGGCAGCTACGGATTTACCGCTGGTGCTGAACCCCAATGCTGGGCTGCCCAAAGAGGTGGACGGCAAAACCGTGTTCGACGTGGGCGCGGAAGAATTTGCTGAATTAATGTACGAGATGGCTAAAGACGGCACTCTTGCCATTATGGGCGGCTGCTGCGGTACTACGCCGGCGCATATCGGCGCGCTGGCAGCCAAATGCCAAAATATCGTACCACAGGCGCGCAGCTGCGATTTAACCGCCGTCGCTGCTTATGGCAGTGCCGTTGTTATCGGGCGTAAGCCTGTAATAATTGGCGAGCGCATTAACCCTACCGGCAAACCGCGCTTAAAACAGGCCATTTTGGACGGCGACTATGATTACATTTGCCGCCTTGGCTTGGAGCAGATTGACAGCGGCGCGGCAATTTTGGACGTGAACGTGGGCGTGCCGGGCATTGAAGAGGCGAAGGTGAGCGCCGAAGCAGTGCAGCGCTTGCAGGCGATAACCAGCGTGCCGCTGCAAATTGACACCAGCAATTACGAGGCGATGGCGGGCAGCCTGCGTTTGTACAACGGCAAACCGCTGCTGAACTCCGTGTGCGGTAAGGAAGAAAGCCTGAGCCATGTGCTGCCGCTGGCTAAAAAATACGGCGCGGCGGTAGTAGCGCTTACTTTGGACGACAGCGGCATACCAGAAACGGCGGCAGGGCGCATTGCCATTGCCGAAAAAATTATTGCCCGCGCGGCGGAATATGGCATTGCCAGGCGCAATATTATTGTGGACCCGCTGGCGCTGACCATCAGCACCGGCGGCGATAACGCCAAAGTGGATTTAGAGGTGCTGCGCGAGCAGACCAGGCGCGGCATTAAAACTGTGATGGGCGTATCGAACATTTCCTTCGGCCTGCCTGCGCGCGACGCTGTAAACAGCGCGTTTTTTGTGCTGGCGATGGAAGCAGGTTTAAGCTGCGCCATTATAAACCCGCAGAGCGCGGCGATGATGGGCGCTTACTATGCTTACGGCGCTTTAAGCGGACTGGACGAGGGCTGTAAAAGCTATGTTGCCAAATTTGCAGGCAGCACACAGCCTAAAGCAGCGGCGCCCGCAGCGGCGGAATACACACTGCACGACGCTATTGTAAAGGGCCTGCGCGAGCAGAGCGAAAAGGCCGTTAAAGCGCAGCTTGCCGAAAAACAGCCGCTGGAAATTATTAACGGCGAGATGATTCCGGCGCTGGATTATGTGGGCAAGGGCTTTGAGGAGCACACCCTGTTTTTGCCGCAGCTTTTGATGAGCGCCGAGGCTGCCAAGGCGGCGTTTAACGTCATCCGCGACAAAATGGCGGCGGAAGGCGGCAGCCAGAGCAACGGCATTAAGGTAGTGCTGGCAACCGTTAAGGGCGATATCCACGACATCGGCAAAAACATTGTTAAGGTGCTGTTTGAAAACTACGGCTATCAGGTTATTGACCTGGGGAAGGATGTGCCGCCGGAAAAAATTGTGGAGGCTGCAGTGGCAAACAATGCCAGGGTTGTAGGGCTTTCCGCCCTGATGACGACGACGGTGGGCGCAATGGAGGACACCATTAAGGCGCTGCGTGCGGCGGGCAGCTTTAAAATTGTGTGCGGCGGCGCAGTGCTGACGCAGGATTACGCCGACAGCATCGGTGCGGATTTTTACGCACCCAATGCCGTAAGCGCGGTAAACTATGCCAATGCGTTAGAATAAATAAAAAGACTACATCCCCGGTTTGCGTTTGGCGCAGGCTGGGGATGTTTTGCTGTTATGGTATTTAGTTTTATTCAAACCACGCCACGGCGCGGACAGGCGAGCCGTCGGCGTTAGGGATTTTAAGCGGAAAGCAGCTGAACCAGAACAGGTCATCGCCGCACAAGTGAAGGTTTTTCAGGTTTTCGATGTTGACGATTTGCTTATCCGCAAACAGTTTTTTATGCAGGCGCAGCGTTTCGTCGTTAATAGGGTCAATGCCCATCACGTCAAAACCGATGCCCTTGTAACTGCCGTTTAAAATAAACTCCAGCGCGTCATCGCTAAGGCAGGGGTAATTGCCAAAATAGGCGGGCGTGCCCCAAAACCTGTCCCAGCCAAGGTTGAACAGTAAAAAATCGGCTTTGGCGGTTTTAGCGCCGTAATTTGTTATGTTTTGCAGGGTAATTGCCTCGCCCTCTTTTAAGCTGCGGCAGTTTATAACAAGCGCCCTGCCGATGAACTGTTCTGGCGGCAGCGCGTCCAGCGTGGCTTTGGCGCTGTAAACGTGCGCAGGCGGGTCGATGTGGGTGCCGGTGTGCGTGGTAATTTGCAAAAGCGTTTCCCTAAAGCCGTTTGCTTCGTAGTCATTTACTGTTGTCAGTTTTGGCGGTTCCGTGCCGGGGAACAGGGGCATATTTTCTGTAATGGTATGCGTTAAATCAATTACTTTCATAGCGGCGGCTTCCTTTGCTGAAATAATTTTGCTGTTGAGAAAAGTATAACATATTTTTGCCGCTGCAAATTGCTTTTACCCCAAAATGTTAAAAATTAAACTAAATTTACCTAAGTATACATGTATACAAAAATTTTTAGAAAATTTTTGCAACGGTACTGTCCTTTTGTGGAGGACGTGTCCGAGGCATGCCTTGAGTAAAGTTTTTTGTATAAGAACAAAAATAAAAGTAAAGTTTTTTGTATAAGAACAAAAATAAAAGAAAACAGAAAAAGTACACGGCTTTAAAGCAACAAATTTACAATAATCTGCTTTTTAAAAGCTAAATAGTGTTAAAATTTACGCTGTTTTAACATTCTTGTCACAAATGGACTTTAATGTTATAATCTAAAACAAGATTATTATAAAACTGTACAAAATAGTAAAGAAGGGGTAGATGCAAAGTGAAATTTAAAAAATTATTATCGTTACTGGCTGTATCGGCGTTAGCCACCGGCTTACTGGCCGGCTGCGGCGGCGAAGAAAAAGCTGCTGACAGCAATGTTGTAAAGGTAGGCGTATTTTTGCCGCTGACCGGCGATAACGCAGCGGGCGGCGAACTGGAACTGCGCGGCATTAAGCTTGCTAACCAGCTGCACCCCGAGGTTTTGGGCAAAAAGGTTGAACTGGTTGTTGCCGATAATAAATCCGACAAGGCAGAGGCTGCTTCTGTTGCTGCCCGCCTGATTGAAAAGGATAAGGTAAGCGCAATCGTCGGTTCTTATGGCTCTTCCCTTTCTATGGCTGCTGGCAATATAGTAAAAGAAAATAAAGTTCCGGCTGTTGGCACCAGCTGCACCAACCCGCAGGTAACCGCCAACAACGATTATTACTTCCGTGCCTGCTTTATCGACCCGTTCCAGGGCAAAGTAATGGCAGAATACGCATTCCAGAACGGCTTTAAAAAAGTAGCTATCGTGCAGGAGGTTTCCAACGACTATTCCGTTGGCCTGGCCAAATTCTTCCGCGAAGAGTTTGTTAAGCTGACCGGCGATGAAAACAGCATTGTTGACGTTGCTAACTACCAGACCGGCGATAAAGACTTTACCGCTATTTTAACCAACCTTAAAGCACAGAACCCGGACGCTGTATTTGCACCGGGCAACTTCACCGAATCCGCACTTTTAGTTAAACAGGCACGCCAGCTCGGCATTACTGCTCAGTTCATGGGCGGCGACACCTGGGAAACTCAGGAATTTATTGACGTAGGCGGCAAGGATGTTGAAGGCGTTGCGCTTTCCACCGCGTTCGACCGTGAAAAAGCAAGCACCGAAGAAGCTAAAAAATTCCTCGACGCTTACACCAAAGAATATAACGGCGAACCTTCCGCATTAACCGCTATGGCATACGACGCTTACCTCATCGCCGTTAACGGCATTGAAAAAGCCGGTACTGCTACCGATACCGTTAAAATCCGCGACGCGATTGCCGCTACCAAAGACCTTGAATGTGTAACCGGCATGACCACGCTTGACGAAAACGGCGACCCGATTAAGGACGTTGTTATTAAAACCGTTAAAGACGGGAAATTTACCTTTAAGGATTATGTAAAAGCTTGAGGGAAGGGAGCAGTTTTTTGGTTATGAGGTGCCCTTATGGAGTTTTTTGACGCTATTGCCAACATGTCGGCGCTGAGCTTTGCGCAGCACATGGTCAACGGTATATCGCTCGGCAGCCTGTATGCCTTAATAGCCATTGGTTATACCATGGTATACGGCATTTTGCTGATGATTAACTTTGCCCATGGCGACATTGTAATGATGGCCTGTTATTTTGCATTTTTTGGTATTACCGCGTTTCATATTCCGTGGTATTTAACCTTTATTATAACGATAATTTTAACCGCAATCTTAGGTGTTTTAATAGAACGCAGCGCTTACCGCCCCTTGCGCGAGGCGCCTAAAAATTCAATTTTAATTTCCGCCATCGGCGCTTCCTTCCTGCTGGAGAACTTAGCCAACTACCTGTTCAGCGGACGCCCGATGCGCTTTCCGGATGTGCCGCTTCTGTCGCAGAACATCAGCGTCGGCGGCATTGAAATTCAGGCCATCTGCCTTGTTATTCCGGTGGTAACCGTTTTAAGCCTTGTGGTGCTGCTGCACATTGTTAACCATACCAAAACCGGCATGGCCATGCGTGCGGTTTCCAAGGATTACGAAATTGCCCGGGTAATGGGCATTAACATTGATAAAATTATTTCCATCACCTTTATTATGGGCTCGGCGCTGGCAGCTATCGGCGCTATTATGTACGGCATCCGCTACCCCGGCATTACGCCGATGATGGGCGTTATGCCCGGCCTGAAATGCTTTATCGCCGCGGTTATCGGCGGTATCGGCAATATTAAGGGCGCGGTGCTGGGCGGCTTTATCCTGGGCCTTGGCGAAATTTTGATTGTCGCCTTCTTCCCGGATTTAAGCGGCTACCGCGACGCCTTTGCGTTCATTGTGTTGATTGTAATTCTGTTTTATAAACCTACTGGCCTTTTGGGCGAAAAAACGACGGAGAAGGTGTAATTATGAAAAAAAGAGATATGATTTTAACTATCCTTGGCATAATTGTCCTTTTCGGCCTTGCGTTTTTCGTTCAGGAGGAAATGGACTCTTATATCCGCCGTATTGTTAACCTGTGTCTTGTGTACGCCATTATTGGCCTTTCCATGAACCTTACCAACGGCTTTGTCGGCCAGTTCTCTTTGGGGCAGGCAGGCTTTATGGCTATCGGCGCTTATACGGTTGGCATTTTTACCGTGCCGGTGGAATACCGCGAAAATGTTTTTTATGCGGTGCCGATGAACCCGCTGATTGCGGATATTGAATTGCCCCTGTGGGCGGCGCTGATTTTGGGCGGCGCTCTGGCTGCGCTGTTTGCCTTTGTTATCGGCACGCCGGTGCTGCGCCTGCGCGGCGACTACCTTGCCGTAACGACGCTGGGCTTTTCGGAAATTATCCGCATCTGGATTACCAACGCGCAGAGCATTACCAACGGCGCTTTGGGCATTAAGGATATTCCGCCGCTGAACGACGTGCGCTATATCTTTCTTGTTACAGTAATCTGTTTTGTGTTTATTACGCTATTGGTTAACTCCTCCTACGGCAGGGCGTTTAAAGCTATCCGCGAGGACGAAATTGCCGCCGAAGCAATGGGCGTTAACCTGTTCTGGCATAAAAATTTAGCGTTTATGGTCAGCGCGTTTTTTGCAGGCATTGGCGGCGGCTTATACGGCGCGCTGCTGGGCACGGTTGACCCGAAAAACTTTTTGTTTACGCTTACCTACAACTTCCTGTTAATTATCGTACTGGGCGGCATGGGCAGCATTACCGGCAGCATGTTGGGCGCGGTTATCGTAACCGCGGGCCTCGAATACCTGCGTTTCTTCGACGAGCCGCTGATGCTGTTCGGCGTGGATATCCCGCTGTTCCGCCCGGGTTTCCGCATGGTTATCTTCTCCCTGCTTTTAATGGTGTGCGTACTCTTCTGGCGCCACGGCATTATGGGCACGCGGGAGTTTACCTGGCAGAAGGCCATTGACTTTGTAAAAAATCCTCTTGGCTTTATTAAGCGGAAGGGGGCTGCACAATGATTTTAAAAACTGATAACATTACCATGCAGTTCGGCGGCGTAACCGCTGTTTACAAGCTGAATATCGAAATTAACGACGGCGAGATTGTCGCCCTTATCGGCCCTAACGGCGCAGGCAAAACCACGGCGTTTAACATGGTTACCGGCGTTTATACGCCGACCGAGGGCAAAGTGCTTTACACCAATGCCGAAGGGCGCGAGCTTGACATTACCGGCAAACGCCCCAGCGAGATTGCCAAACTAGGCATTGCCCGCACCTTTCAGAACATCCGCCTGTTTAAGGATTTAACCGTTTACGAAAACGTTTTAATTGCTAACCACCTGCATTTAAAATCGGACTTTTTATCGGCAACGCTGCATTTGCCGTGGTACATGAAGGAAGCCCGGCAAATGCACCGCAACACCGAAAAACTTTTGCAGGAAGTAGGGCTGTGGGATTTGCGCAATGAAAAGGCCAGCAGCCTGCCTTACGGTCAGCAGCGCCGCCTGGAAATTGTGCGCGCGCTGGCAACCAAACCGCGCCTGCTGCTTTTGGACGAGCCTGCCGCCGGCATGAACCCGAAGGAAACGGAAGAACTTACCGAATTTATCCGCCAGATTCACAAGGAATACAACTTAACCGTGTTTATGATTGAGCACCACATGGATTTGGTAATGGAAATAAGCGACCGCATTTATGTACTGGAATTTGGCATGACCATTGCCGAAGGCACGCCGGACGAAATTCAAAATAACCAGAGGGTTATTGATGCTTACCTGGGGGTGGATGAAGATGCTTAAAGTAGAAAATCTTGTCGTATCCTATGGGGGCATCGAGGCCTTAAAGGGTATATCGTTAGAAGTGCCGAAGGGTGAAATTATTACGCTTATCGGCGCGAACGGCGCGGGCAAAAGCACGCTGCTGCGCAGCATTGTCGGGCTGGTAAAGCCCAAAAGCGGCAAAATTACCTACGAGGGCGAGGACATTACCGGCTTAAACTCGCAGCAGATTGTAAAAAAAGGCTTAACTTTAGTGCCGGAAGGCCGCAGGATATTCCCAAACCTGACGGTGCTGGAAAACTTGCAGATTGGCGCGTACATGCGCACGGATAAGGACGGCATTAAAAAGGACATCGACTGGGTGTACGAAATGTTTCCGCGCTTACAGGAGCGCAGCTGGCAGATGGCTGGCACGCTCTCCGGCGGCGAGCAGCAGATGCTGGCAGTAGGCAGGGCGCTGTTATCCCGTCCGCAGCTTTTGATGATGGACGAACCTTCGCTGGGCCTTGCACCGCTGATTATTAAAGACATTTTCAGCATTATCCAGTACATTAATTCCAAGGGCATGACGATACTGCTGATTGAACAGAACGCCAACATGGCGCTGAAGGTGGCGCACCGCGCTTACGTTTTGGAAACCGGCCAGATTACCATGACCGGCACCGGCGCCGAGCTTTTGGAGAACCCGGAAATTAAAGCCGCCTACCTTGGCAAAAAGAAAAAATAACCTTTTAAAGCGATATGGAGTAAAATCCGTATCGCTTATTTTTTTGCTGCCGCAGGCAGGATTTTATTGTGAACGCGCCGAATTTATCAATCAAATGATTAAATCAAACGATTGATTAAAAACAGGGTGATGTTATGAATAACGATGCAGG
>CASEIL010000040.1 GCA_949288065.1 uncultured Phascolarctobacterium sp. | reverse complement strand
CGTCTGATATTCAAAGATGGACTGCAAAATGCCCTGGCTCATTTCTGCCTGGTACGGCGTGTAGCTGGTTACAAACTCCTCTTTGGAGGTAATGTATTTTACAATGGAAGGAATGTAGTGGTCGTAAGCGCCTGCGCCGCGCAAAATGGTTTTAAACACGGTGTTTTTGGCAGCCAGCGCCTGCATGGTTTCGCGCACTTCCAGCTCGCTCATGCCTTTGGGCAGGTTCAGCGGCTTATCAAGGTATACGGCGTCCGGCACATCCTTAAACAGGCTGCGGACGCTGTCGTAGCCGCTTTCGGCAAGCATTTGCTGCCGTTCTTCTTTGGTAGAGGGGATATAGCTTCCCATAGGCGTCCCTCCTTAGTGTTGTTCGGTTTCTAAAAAGGCTGCGTATTCTTCGGCAGTCAGCAAATCTTCCTGGTCGGTAATGGTGTCAAAGCGGGCAATCCACGCGTCATACGGCGCTTCGTTAATGGTTTGCGGCGCGTCAGCCAGCTCTTCGTTTACTTCGGCAACGGTGCCGGTAACGGGGCTGTAAACATCGCTTACCGCTTTCACGGATTCCACATCGGCAAAGGTGTCGCCGGTAGCAAAGGTATCGCCCACCATGGGCAGGTTAACAAAAACCAGGTCGCCCAGTTCGCTCTGTGCGTAATCGGTTAAACCGACGGTTACGCTGCCGTCCTCTTCAAATTTAACCCATTCGTGGGATTTGGTATAGCTCAGGTTTTCAGGGATATTCATAGCAATTTCCTCCTTAATTTATGTTGTTTTTAAGCACGTTTGTAAAACGGAAGGGGTACAACTTCGGCGGTAATCCTGCGCCCGCGCACGTCAACTTCAAGCTGCGTGCCCACTTCGGCATAAGCCACGGGTACCATGGCCATAGCCACCGGCGCGTTAAGGTACGGGCAGTGTGTGCCGCTGGTTACAACGCCGATTTTTTCCGTGCCGCTGTAAACATCGCAGTGCTCGCGCGCAATGCCGCGCCCGGTAATTTTTAAACCCACGCGGGTGATTTTCGGGTCGCCTTTGGCTAAAATGGCGTCCATGCCGATAAAGTTATCCTTGCCGAGCTTAACGAAAAAGTCCAACCCTGCTTCGAGCGGCGTAATATCATCCGTCAGTTCGTGTCCGTACAGCGGCATCGCTGCCTCTAAACGCAGGGTGTCGCGTGCGCCCAAACCGCAGGGAATCAGCCCGTATTCAGCGCCTGCTTCCAGCAAAAGGTTCCACAGCTTCGGCCCTTCTTCTGCCGCACAGTAAAATTCGTAGCCAAATTCGCCCGTGTAGCCGGTGCGCGATACAAGGCATTTAATGCCCTGAACGTCCACGTCCTTCACAAAGCTGTAATATTTAGTGGGGATGCCTTCTGCCGGTACAATTTTAGCGGCAATTTCCTTAGCTTTCGGCCCCTGCAATGCAAGCTGCGCCACGCTGTCGGAAATATCTTCAAAAGTTGCTGCGCCTTTAAGGTGCGCCTTAACCCAGTCGGCATCCTTATGGCGGTTGGCGGCGTTAACTACCAAAAGGTATTCCTCGCCGTTTACCTTGTAAATAAGCACGTCGTCCACAATGCCGCCGCGCTCGTTGCACATCGGGCTGTAACGCACCTGCCCGTCGTACATATTGGCAAAATCGTTGCAAAAAAGGTTTTGCACGTTGGCAAGGGCGTCCGCGCCTTTAATTAAAAATTCGCCCATGTGCGAAACGTCAAAAAGCCCGCAGGCAGTGCGTACCGCCATGTGTTCTTTAATAACGCCCGTGTACTGCACCGGCAGCAGGTAACCTGCAAACGGCACAATTTTTCCTCCGGCCGCAACATGGCAATCATAAAGAGGTGTTTTTAATTCCATCAAAACAATGCTCCTTTTTCCGTTGTCATGCAACGCATAATCCGGTAGTTATCCGGTATCAAGTCCATTATATAACAACAAAATCAACCTTTCAACCGTGTTTGTACCTACCCAAAAGAAATTTTCAGACAAAATCAAAAAAGCAGAAGCCTTTTGAGCTTCTGCTTAAAAATGTTAATGCGTAAGTTTTTAATTGTTTATTCTTTCGGTACAATATCGCCGACGCCGTTTAGGATGTGGCGCGGGCGATAGGCAAATACCTGCATGTTTTCGCGCGTAGTTACGCCGCTGAGTACCAGCACGGTTTCCAGGCCGCTTTCCATACCGGCAACAATGTCGGTGTCCATGCGGTCGCCAATCATGGCAGCCTCGTCGCTGTGTACGCCAAGCATACGCAGCCCCGTGCGCATCATTAAGGGGTTCGGCTTACCCACAAAGTAAGCGTTCTTGCCGGTGGCAAGCTCGATGGGGGCAACAAAGGCGCGGCACGCGGGAATGATGCCGTTTTCCGTCGGGCCGGTTAAATCCGAATTGGTAGCGACGAGTTTAGCGCCGTTCTGGATGAGCTTAACGGCCTTAATAATCATCTCATAATTGTAGGATTTAGGCTCGCCGATAACGACGTAATCCGGCGTGGTGTCGTTCATGGTAATGCCTTCTTCATACAGCGCGTTCATCAGCCCTGCTTCGCCCATAACATAGGCGCTGCACCCCGGCTGCTGGCTTTTTAAAAAGCGTGCCGTGGCCTGCGCGCTGGTGTAAAAATGCGTTTCGTCAATATCAAGCCCCATGCGCTGCAATTTTTGCATTAAATCGCGCGGCGAGCGGTCGCTGGAGTTGGTGAGGAACAAAAACTTTTTGTCCTCCTTGTACAGCCAGTCCACAAATTCCTTAACGCCCGGCAGCAGCTTGTTGCCGTGGTAAATAACGCCGTCCATGTCGCAGATAAAGCCTTTTTTGTTTCTGATTTCGTCTAAATTTTCTATGGTAAACACTCCTTTCAAGGTGATTGGCCCTGTTTTTATTATGCAGTAAAACCGCCGTAAATTCAACCTTGGCAGGCAAAAATAAGCAAAGTTAACAAAAAATTTACTCCCGCTTAAAGCGGCACTAATAATGCGGCGGCGCGGATGCTTGTGTTATAATAATAAAAAACGCACTTATGTGGAGGTTAAAATGAGGATAGTTTTTATAGACGGCATGGGCGGCGGCCTGATGGCGCAGGTAATCAGCCAGGTGGCGGGGCGTTTGCCGGAGGGGGCAGAGCTTATCGGGCTGGGCACCAACGCACTGGCAACGGCGGCGATGCTTAAAGCGGGGCTTAAACGGGGCGCGACGGGCGAAAACGCAGTGTGCGTAACGGCGCAGACGGCGGATATTATTGTGGGTCCCATCGGCATTGTGCTCCCCAACGCCATGCTGGGCGAAATTACGCCGCAGATGGCGGCGGCGGTAAGCAGTGCGCGCGCCCGCAAATTGCTGCTGCCGGTAACGCAAAACCATTCTGAAATTATCGGCATGGAAAATAAGCCGCTGGGGCAGCTTGTAAAAGAAGCCGCCGACAAGATTGTGGAAATCTGCGGCAGCAAAATTTGACAATGCGTTTTAGTTTGTTATAATATAAAGAAAGAGATAGCTGACAGTAGCGCGTCGGCTCTCCTTCAGAAATTTTAAACGTGAAAAGGAGCCACGTACCACATGTATGTGGTTTCTTTTTATCTAAAAATCAATTATTTTTTAGATAAGATAATAGCAATCAAAGTTGCAAAAGCTATCATTAAATACAAAGCTTCAAACACCGTCATGCTATCACCTCCTTAATGGAGGAACCAACATAGTCAGCTATCTCGTAAGAAAGAGTATAACATAAAAACATACTTTTGCAAAGCAGGGAAACCTGCTTTTATTTTTTGCGGCGATAAACAAACATAAATAAATTTGCAGCGTTACTTTAACAGTGGTATAATAAAATATCTGTAAGGTGAATTTGAAATCTTTTAAATATAAGGAGCAATTATATGGTAAGCATTTGTGACCGTGTACGTTATGTAGAAACCGATATGATGGGCGTTGTGCACCACAGCAACTACTTCCGCTGGTTTGAGATGGGGCGTGTGGCGTGGCTGCGCGCTGCCGGTGTGGAGCTGTGGGAGCTGATGAACGCCAACATAATTTTCCCCATTACCCATGTGGAGGCTAATTATAAAGAATCGGCGCTGTACGACGATGAAATTGAAATTTGCGCCACGATGACGGCGTTCAGCCGCGCGAAGATGGATTTCAGCTACCGCATTGTGCGCAAAAAGGACGGCGCGCTGTTGGCGGAGGGGCTTTCGCGCAACGTATTTACCGATAACAACGGGCATATTATCCGCCTTAGCGGAGATTTTTTTGACAGGATTAATGCTTTTTACAAAAAACAGCAGGCAGAGGAGAATGGCTGATGCAGGAAAAATATGAGATTATACCGGTGCCGACGCGCATTTTGACGCACCACGATAATATTGTTGACGCTATTTTGGAATACGGCAAGGACAAAATTGGCCCGCGCGACGTTGTGTGCGCCGCCGAAAGCGTTGTTGCCATCACTCAGGACGGGGCTAAGCGCTGCGAGGATTTTAAACCCGGCTTTTTAGCTAAAACGCTGTGCCATTTGTTCCCTGCCAAGGGCAGCATCAGCGGCTGGTTCAGTATGCAGGCGCTGTTGGACGCCGAGGGCGCGATGAAGGTTATTATTGCCGTTATTTGCGGTTTTGCCGCCAAGTGCGTGGGTAAACGCGGCGTGTTTTACCAGATGGCGGGCTACCAGGCGCGCCTGATTGACGACGTTACCGGCACCATGCCGCCTTACGACAAGCACATTGTGTACGGCCCGTTTGAGCCGCACAAGGTTAGCGAGGCCATTAAAAAAGCCACGGGCAGCTATGGCGCGGCCATTGCCGATGTTAACGATTTGAAACGCGCCGCCGTTTTGGGCTGGAGCGAGGGCGTTGACCCGGACAAGGTAGCGCAGATTTTGATTGATAACCCGTTTGGCAACGGTAGCCAGAAAACGCCGGTGGTTATTATTAAAAATTACGCCAAATAAGGAGGGCTTACGATGTTACTTGTTATTGAAATTATCGCCGGGCTTTTCCTGCTTGGCGTGGTGGCTGTGGCGGTGTTTATCGCCATGCAGCCGAAGCATAAATTTGTGTTTGACGTTGCTAACCGCACTAAAGCGGAGCTGGTCGCCAAAACGGATGATAAGCTGTGCTTTAATGTGGATGTGCCTTTTACTAACGAAGGCGGCGACGAAGGGCTGGTGCTGGATGCGTTTATCCGCCCTTACCTGCCGCAGGAGCAGTACGACAAAGCATTGGTGCGCGGCAAAATTAACTTAAAGGACGTGCCCCGCGACGACGATTATTTTGAAGCCATGGTTATGCCCAAGGGCGAACACAAAACCATGACGGTGAAGTTTGAACTGATGCCGATGCACGGCGCGACGCTTGCCGAAGCCGTAAACGGTTTGCCCGATTTTGACGTGGCGCTGTTTTGGGAATGCCGCGGGCGCGAAAACCTGTACACCGTGAAAAAGTTTATAACTATCAGTGCGGACGAAGTAAAAGCGCTGCTGAAATAACACAAGCCCTGCCTTTTGGCGGGGCTTTAGTGTTTGCAGGTGTGGTATAATAAAAACATAAAACTTTACCTTAATTTAATTCTGCCTTCAGATTAGCAATTTATAATAAAGGCACAATGATGATAAATTGCAATGGAGGGCCTTATAATGGATAATTTTTACCGTGCCAAAGATAAAGAAAACAACTGGGTTTATGGCATTTACCTGCCGCT
>CASEIL010000039.1 GCA_949288065.1 uncultured Phascolarctobacterium sp. | reverse complement strand
TGACGAAGTTGGCCTGTACGGAAAATACCCCACCAGCGCCGTGTTTTACAGCGGCAAAAAAATTGTGCAGCTGGTGCAGGACGAGCGCCTGAGCGAATACGCGCCAAGGGCTTACAGCTGGAAGGTGAAAAACGTAATGCCCTTTGACGGCATTAACGCCTTTAATAAGCACGGGCATCTGGTGCTGGTTAAAAAGGACGAAGCTGGTAAATTTTTGCAGGGGCAAAACACACGCTGGCTTGTTACCGCCGAGCGCGGCGGCTGGTATATTTTAAGTAACGGGTGAAATTGCAATAAAAAACAAGGTACGGCGTAAAAGTGCGTACCTTGTTTTGACAAGAACTGAAATAGAGTTTATAATAATAAAAGAGAAAGCCCGACGGGTGGGATCGTCGGCTCGTCTCCCTAAAATTTTAATAGTGAAAAAACGGCCGAGATTCCTAATTAAGGCCGTTTTTCATTTCACTTTTTAATGAAAAGTGAAATTATGAAAACTACGAGAGTAGCAAAGCCTATCATTAACGAAAGAGCTTCAAAAACTGTCATAGTAATCACCTCCGCCCTTAGAAAGAGTGGAGAGGCCAACACCGTCAGGCTATCTCATAGATGATATTATACCACAAAAATATGTACAATAAAAGATAATCTATGAATAAATTTTGATAAAAAGCAAACAAAAACGCCGCTTAATAGCGGCGTTTTTGTAATTTATAAACTTTTATTTCCCTTCACCGGTTAAGCGGCGGATAATTTCGTGGTAGGCTTCTTCTACGCCGCCCATGTCACGGCGGAAGCGGTCTTTATCGAGTTTTTCGTTGGTGTCCCAATCCCACAGGCGGGCGGTGTCAGGCGTAATTTCGTCGGCGAGGATGACGTTGCCTTCGCTGTCGACGCCGTATTCGGTTTTAAAGTCAATTAAGCGCACTTTGCGTTCTGCCAAAAAGTCTTTTAAAACAGCGTTAATTTTCAGCGCCATGTCGCGGATTTTGGCAATCTGCTCGTCGGTGGCAAAGCCAAAAGCTACGCCGTAGTCGGGGCTTATCATCGGGTCGTCCAGCGCGTCGGATTTGTAGTAAAATTCTACCAGCGGACGGTGCAGCACATAGCCTTCTTCAACGCCCATTTTTTTAGCCAGGCTGCCGGCAGCGATGTTGCGGCATACAACTTCTACCGGAATAATTTTTACTTTTTTGCAAAGCTGCTCGCGGTCGCTGAGCTTTTTGATGAAGTGGTGTTCGATGCCGTTTTTGCCAAGCAGTTCGAAGAAGAAGGACGTGATGGTGTTGTTCATAATGCCCTTATCCACGATAGTGCCGTGTTTGGCGCCGTTTAAGGCAGTAGCGTCGTCCTTGTAGTAAATAACTACTTCGTTGGGGTCAGCGGTAGCGAAAACTTTTTTGGCTTTGCCTTCGTATAACATTTCGGCCATGTGTTAAAACCTCTTTCTTTTATTAAGTAATGCCCGGGGTGTCCGGGCATCCTGTATAAGCAGTGTTTTTAATGTAAATATTTTAGAACTTTTAAATAGGCTTGTCAATAATTTTTGGGCAAAAATGTCTAATGTATACAGCACATATTCCACTAAATTTTCAGAAAATAACAACATTTACTAAAAGCCTTTACAAATTGTGTAAAGGGGGCTATAATTACAGCATAAGCAACGACGAGGTTGTGGAAGTTATTCCAGACTTCGCACGTTGCTTTTTTTATTTTGTTTTTATTTTTGAGGGGGACGAAAAAATGACAAGTGTTCCGAAACTTTTTGGCTGCGCGGTTTTTAACGAGACGGTTATGAAGGACCGCCTGCCGACCGCTACTTACAAGGCTTTTAAAAATGCGCTTTTAAAGGGTGAGCCGCTGGATTTGCCGATTGCCAATATTATCGCCAACGCGATGAAGGACTGGGCTTTGGAAAAGGGTGCGACGCATTTTACGCACTGGTTCCAGCCGATGACGGGCATTACGGCAGAGAAGCACGAAAGCTTTATCACGCCGACGGCGGATGGCCGCGTTATTATGGATTTTAGCGGCAAGGAGCTGGTTCAGGGCGAGCCTGATGCTTCGAGTTTTCCTTCCGGCGGGTTGCGCGCTACCTTTGAGGCGCGCGGCTACACGGCGTGGGACCCGACGAGCTATGCGTTTATTAAGGACGGCTGCCTGTGCATACCGACTGCGTTTTGCAGCTACACGGGCGATGTGCTGGATAAGAAAACGCCGCTGCTGCGCAGTATGTGCTGCGTGGACAGGGCTGCCCGCCGCATTTTGAAGCTGTTTGGCGAAAATAGCGAGAAGGTTACCACCACGGTTGGGCCGGAGCAGGAATACTTTTTAGTTGATAAAGATATGTTTGATAAACGCCGCGATTTGCGCTTTACCGGCCGCACGCTGCTGGGCGCTATGCCGCCTAAGGGGCAGGAGCTGGACGACCATTATTTTGGCATGATTAAGCCGCGCGTGATGGCGTTTATGAAAGAGCTGGACGAGGAGCTGTGGAAACTGGGCGTGCTGGCCAAAACCGAGCATAACGAGGTTGCGCCTGCGCAGCACGAGCTGGCGCCGATATTTACCAGCACCAACGTGGCTACCGACCACAACCAGCTGACGATGGAACTGATGCAGAAGATTGCCCGCAAGCATAACCTGGTGTGCCTGCTGCACGAAAAACCTTTCGACGGCGTTAACGGCAGCGGCAAGCACAATAACTGGTCGCTGGGCACGGTTGAAGGCGAAAACCTGCTTGACCCGGGCGATGAGCCATACAAGAACCGCCGCTTTCTGGTATTTCTGGCAGCCGTTATTAAGGCGGTTGACGAGTATCAGGACCTTTTGCGTATCAGCGTTGCCAGCGCCGGTAACGACCACCGCTTAGGCGCTAACGAAGCGCCGCCGGCGATAGTATCCATGTTTTTAGGCACCGAGCTTACCAATGTGCTGAAAGCCATTGAAGAAGGTGCTGAATATAAACCCGAAAGCGAAGGCGAGCTGAAATTATCCGGCGAAGTTTTGCCGGCGTTAAAGAAAGACAACACGGACAGAAACCGTACCTCGCCTTTTGCTTTTACCGGCAACAAGTTTGAGTTCCGCATGGTTGGCTCTGCACAATCCATTGCAGGCCCCAACGTAATTTTAAACACCATTGTTGCCGAAGAACTTGACCAGTTTGCCGATAAATTAGAAAAAGCGGCCGATTTGGATGCCGCAGTGCTGAAACTGGTTAAGAAAACCGTAGCTGCGCATAAACGCATCATCTTTAATGGTGACGGTTACACAGATGCGTGGGTTGAAGAGGCCAAATCGAGGGGGCTGCTCAATCTTAAATCCACGCCTGAGGCGCTGCCTTACCTGGTAAAAGACAAAAACATTAAGCTGTTTGTAAAACACGGCATTTTTACCGAGGCAGAAATCCGCAGCAGGCTGGAAATTTCGCTGGAAGGTTACAGCAAGGCTATCCGCATTGAAGCGCTGACGATGCTTGACATGCTGTTTAAAGATGTTTTACCGGCAGCAAGCGCTTACGGCGCCGATTTAACCAATGCCGTGCTCAGCAAAAAACAGCTCGGCATCAGCGGCTGCTTTGAAGAAGAGCTGGCAAGCAAGGTATCTACCCTGGCAAGCCTGCTTTACACCGGGGCAGAAAAGCTGAAGGTTGATTTGGCGGAGGTTGTTAAAACATCCGCCCAGGCGGAAGCTGATTACTACCATGACGTTGTTTTGAAGGACATGGGCACGCTGCGCGAGGCGGCAGACGAGCTGGAAAAACTGATGGGCGGCAAATACCTGCCGTACCCCACTTACGGCGAGCTGCTGTTTGGCGTAAACTAAATTGCAAATTAACTTTTGATGCACAACGGGGTGCAGCCTTAGGGCTGGCCCCGCTTTTGTTTTACAGAAAAGAGGGCTAAAAATGAGGGGTTTATTATTTAAAGGGCTGGCTGCTGCGGGTGTGTTGCTGGGGATTCCGGGCACGGCGTGGGCAGCGGAGGCGCCTGCTATTGATACGGGCGACACGGCGTGGGTGCTTATCAGCGCCGCGCTGGTTATGCTGATGACGCCGGGGCTGGCGTTTTTTTACGGCGGCATGGTGCGCAGCAAAAACGTTTTAACAACTATTATGCAAAGCTTTTTTATTGTGGCCATGGTTAGCGTGCAGTGGTTTGTGTTCGGCTTCAGCCTGGCCTTTGGGCCGGATGAGGGCGGCTTTATCGGCAGTTTAAGCTGGGCAGGGCTGACGGACATCAGCCTGTTTACAGCGCCCTTTGCCGATTACAGCGCGACGGTGCCGCTGTTTGCGTTTGCGGCCTTCCAATGCATGTTTGCGGTAATTACGGCGGCGCTTATTACCGGCGCTTACGCGGAGCGTTTTAAGTTCCCCGCCTTTGTGCTGTTTACGCTTTTGTGGACCACGTTTTTGTACGACCCGATGGCGCACTGGGTATGGGGCGTCGGCGGCTGGCTGCGTGATTTGGGCGCACTTGATTTTGCAGGCGGCACGGTAATACACATTCTTAGCGGCGTCAGCGGTTTGGTGGCCTGCATTATGCTGGGCAAACGCAGCGGCAAGGGCGTTGTGCCCATGCTGCCCCACCATTTGCCGATGACGGTGCTGGGCGCAGCGCTACTGTGGTTCGGCTGGTTCGGGTTTAACGCCGGCAGCGCTTTAGGCGCGAATGGCCTCGCCGCCAGTGCCTTTGTAGTAACGCAGGCGGCGGCAGCGGCGGCAACCTTATCGTGGGTAGCGGCAGAATGGCTCATTAACGGGCACCCCACCATGCTCGGCGCAGCGAGCGGCTGCATTGCGGGCTTAGTTGCCATCACGCCTGCGGCGGGCTTTGTAACCGTAGTGCCTGCTGTTTTGATTGGGCTTATTGGCGGCGCGCTGTGCTTTATGGCGGTGGCCTTTGTTAAAAATAAACTGGGTTACGACGATGCGCTTGACGCTTTTGGCGTACACGGCGTAGGCGGCACCTGGGGCGCACTGGCAACCGGTTTGTGGGCAACCAAAGAGGTTAACGCCGCCGGTGCGGACGGGCTGTTTTACGGCAACCCCCACCAGCTGTGGGTGCAGGCCATAACCGTTGCCGTGGCGATTGTGCTGGCCGTTGTTGGCACTTACATTATTATAAAAATTACCGGCGCTGTAACCACGCTGCGTGCCGATGCTGCCGAAGAAGAAAGCGGCCTTGACATTGTGGAACACGGCGAACGCGCATACCGTCAGAGTATCATAAACGGTACACCTTTAACCAACCTTGCCGTGCAGGAAGCGCCTGCCTTTAGCGCCAAACCTGCCACGGCAGATAAATAACGGAGGCAATTATGAGACCCATTACCAAAATTGATATTATTACCAGAACCGAAAAGCTGGACGAGCTGAAACTGGCCTTTGCCGAAATTGGCGTTACCGGCATGACGGTGAGCCAGGTGTTTGGCTGCGGGCTGCAAAAAGGGCACAAGGAGGTGTACCGCGGGCAGGCATACGACATTAACCTGGTGCCGAAGGTTAAAATTGAAACCGTAGTGTGCGAAGTGCCCGTGGACGAAGTTTTGCGTGTGGCGCAGCGCGTTTTAAAAACCGGGCAGCCCGGCGACGGCAAAATCTTCATCTACCCGTTAGCCAATGCCGTAAAAATCCGCACCGGCGAACAGGGCGAGGCCGCGATAATTGATGACCATAGCTGAGTCGCCACTTAGAAACGAGCCGCAGGCGAAGTTTATAAGTGTGCCAGCGAAGCTACGCAAATTTGAGGGTTGTTAATGAGCAAAATTTACGAACCTTAAAATTAAATTAATAAGCAAAACTTATAAATGCAATCAGCTCTGCTTATCAATGGCAGGCGCATTTATAAGCCAAATTAATCAAACAGATTAAAATTGCTTATTAATCTCGCCTGTGCGGATAAGATTAATAAGCAAAACTGATAAACTTTATAAGCTGGGCAAAAAGACCACAACCGCGCCTAAACCTTACCGGTAAAGCTGATAACATAGACTCACAGTCATCTCCTGATTTGCACTGCGTGCTTCTCCGCCGCAGTGCACTTTTTTTAGCTGAGCCGCTTATAAACAACTCATTTGGCAATGCCCGTTAGGTATTTACTTTTAGTATATACGCCTTATATGTTTTGGTAATATCCGCAAGGCGTATTTTAAGCTAAAATATAAATAAAATAATAACGGGAGTGATTGCGATGGAAATTTCTTTTAAAAATAAAGTGGCACTGGTTACCGGTGCGGCTGGCGGCATGGGCCTTGCTGCGGCTAAAAAATTTGCCGAATGCGGTGCGGCTGTGGTGATGGCAGATATTAACGCAGAGCTTTTACAAAAAGAAGCTGACGCTTTAGCTGCCGCAGGGCATAAGGTGCTGGCAGTTGTGTGCAACGTCGGTAACGAAGATGATGTTAAAGCAATGATTGACAAAACAATCGCTGCTTTCGGCAGGCTGGACGCTGCCTACAACAACGCCGGCGTTAACAGCCCGATGACTGACATTGCCGATTTGAGCCCTGAAGAATACGATAAAATTTTAAATATTGATTTGCGCAGCGTATGGCTGTGCATGAAATACGAATTGCAGGTTATGCGCAAACAGGGCAGCGGCGCTATTGTTAACTGCTCGTCGCTGGGCGGGCTGGTAGGTAACCCCGTGCGTGCCGCTTACCACGCAGCCAAGCACGGCGTTTTGGGCATGACCAAAAGTGCAGCTATTGAATATGCGCCGCGCGGAATTCAAATCAACGCAGTGTGCCCCGGTGTAATTGAAACGCCGATGGTAAAGGCGATGGTAGATTCAGGCGATTTATCACGCGAGGCGTGTGCTAAACTGGCGCCGATTGGGCGTTTGGGCACGGCAGAAGAAGTTGCCGACGTTGTTGTATGGCTGTGCAGCCCCATGGCAAGCTTTGTAATTGGGCAATCAATCGCTGTTGACGGCGGCTACACCATTATTTAAAATTTACCCGACCTCAAAAAACACTGCGTGCGTACAGGACGCAGTGTTTTTTCTTTCTGCATACCAAACTTTTAGGAATGAAATCCATAAACTTATTAACAACTTCTGCTTATCGTATTTATTAATTTTACTTATAAATCGTTTTGCAAAGGCAACGCTGCCCCCGCACTTTCTGCGTAAGCAGGGAAGGTACTACTACTACCTTACGTTAGTAGTTAGGGAACAAGGCATTATTATATATATAAACCTTCGGTTTATATCGGTACAAGGTAAGAACGTAACACGGCAAAGAAAAGATAAAGAGAAAAAATAGTAAAAAAGAGAAAAGAAAAGAAACTCTCAACCACATAAACAGATTTTAGGCAAAATAATTAACCGGATGACAAAAAAATATTTGCGCCGCCGCCAAAACAAAATTTTTGCGCGGCGGTTAATTTTTTACGCCAAATGCCGTTTATATGGGTGTAAGGGCAAACAACAAAAACAAATCAGCCCGCAGAAAGGAGCCAGAACATGGCAGCAGCAAAAACAGTAGTATCCCAGACTATGACGATTAACATTGAGGAGGGCTTCGATGGCGAAGGAAAACAGCAGCTTAAACCGCACACCTACTCGGGCATCAAAAAAGAGGCGTCTGCTGACGAGCTTGTTAAGGCTGGTACTGCGCTGGGCAGCCTGATGGAAAACGAAGTTGCCAGCATCGTCGTAACCGAAAAAGCCGAAGTGGCTGAAGCAGAATAAGGAGGATTAGCACATGGAAAAAGTATTGCAGCTTGTATTTAAAAAGGCGGACGGTAAGCAGAAAATTATTAACGTAACCGCGCCGCGCGATAACGTAAACGCCGAGGAGGCCCGCACCGCCATGCAGGCGATTGTGGACAGCGACGTGTTTAACGAGGACGGCAACGGCCTTGCCGAAGTGGTGGAGGCGCGCATGCGCAGCACCGAAGTTACCGTGCTTAAATAATGGACGCGGAACTTATCTTCAGCCAGGTGGCAAACTTCGGCTTTCCGGTAGTGCTTTCGTGGTACCTTTTGGTGCGCATGGAAAGCAAACTGGATAAACTGACCGAAAGCATTGCCACGCTGAATAGCAGCATAGCCGCTAAGTAAGCCTTGCGGCGATAAAAAAATATCCCGATGCCGTACACATCGGGATATTTTAGTATTTAAGCATTAAAGCCTTTAGTGTTTAAATATTTATATTTCTTTCAGCAGCTTGCAGAATTTATCGACGGCGTCCTGCGGGGTGGACCAGCTGGTGCAGATGCGGGCTGCAACCCTGCCGCCTTCTAAATTCTCCCACAGGGCGATGTGGAAGTGCTTGCTGATAGTATCAAACATTTCGCGGGTTAAAATTACAAATTGCTGGTTAGTGGGGGAGTTTACTAAAAACTCAATGCCGCGCTCAGTCAGCGCCTCTTTAATCTGCATGGCGGTATCAATGCCGTGTTTGCACACGCGGTAGTACAAACCGCTGGTGAACATCGCCTCAAACTGAAGGCCCAGCAGCCTGCCCTTGGCCAGTACGCTGCCGCACTGCTTCATCAGGGGGATGAAGTCCTCTTTTATGGCGGGGTTTAAAATAACGGCCGCTTCGCCAAACAGCAGCCCGCATTTGGTGCCGCCGATGTAGAACACGTCGCAGTTGTTGGCAATATCCGCCATTGTAAAATCGCACGCAGGGCTGGTTAAGCCGTAGCCCAAACGCGCACCGTCGATATACAGGTACAAATTGTACTGCTTGCAAACGGCGTACAAATCTTCAAGCTCCTGCTTGGTGTACAGCGTGCCAATTTCCGTCGGCTGCGAAATATACACCATTTTAGGCATTACTAAATGCTCACGGCTGGGGTCGTGCAGGTATTTTTCCTGCTCGGCAGCAATCTGCGCCGCCGTCAGCTTGCCGTCGGTATCGGGCAGGGCAATAACCTTGTGCCCGCCGCGCTCAATGGCGCCTGCCTCGTGCGTGTTAATGTGGCTGCGCACGGTGCCGTATACGCCGTGGAAGGGGCGCAGCGCCGCTGCGATAATCGTCAGGTTGGTCTGCGTGCCCGCCATCATAAAGTACACGTCGGCGTCGGGGCGGCCGCACTCTTTTTGAATCAGCGCCTTTGCCGCTTCGCAGTAAGCGTCCTCGCCGTAGCCCGGGGTTTCTTCAAGGTTGGTGGCGCTTAACGCCTCTAAAATTTCCGGCGTGCAGCCGGTGGTGTAATCGTTTGTTAAATAGTACATTGCCTGGCCTTCTTTCGTTATTTGGCACGCCTGCTGCGGATGACCTCGAAAATTATCGGCGTCAGCGAAAACAGCACAATGCCCATGGTTACATAAGAAAAGTTTTGTTTGATAAACGGAATGTTGCCGAAAAAGTAGCCGCCGCCGAGGAATATCAGCACCCAGGTGCAGGCTCCGCTGATGTTATATACGGCAAAGGTGCGGTAGTGCATGGTGCCGATGCCCGCCACAAACGGCGCAAAGGTGCGCACAATCGGCGCAAAACGCGCGAGGAAAATGGCCTTGTGGCCGTGCTTGGCGTAAAAGGTTTCGGCCTTGTGCACGTATTCCGGCTTAATAAAGCGCGAATTCATCTGTAAAAGCTTATGCCCAAAATGTTTGCCAATCTCGTAGTTGCAGGCGTCGCCCGTAATGGCGGCAACCAAAAAAATAACGGCCAAAAGCGGCAGGTTTAAACCATCGGCGGTAGCCGCAAGAGCGCCGCAGGCAAACAAAAGCGAATCGCCCGGTAAAAACGGCGTAACTACCAGACCGGTTTCGCAAAACACAATTATAAATAAAATGGCGTAAATCCAGTGCCCATAGGCTTCCATAACAATGGGCAGGTAACGGTCGAAATGCAAAATAAAATCGGCTAAATGAGCGTAATAAGCTTCCATCGGCTCCTCCTTAATAAAAACTACCAATTATTTTACCACAAAGCCGCGCAAAATAACAGAAAATTTATTTTGTAAGCGTTAACTAACTTTGGCATTGCCTGTGATATGTGTTATAATATCATTACGAGATTAAATATGCATTAAAAGGGAGATTATTATGGATATTGAACTGATAAAGGCTAAAATTGCCGAAGCTAAAGCCAAAGGGCACGAGGTGCCCGATATGGAAATGATTAAAACGCCGGAGCAGATTGAGGGCATCCGCAAGGCGGCGCAGATTAACAACGCCTGCCTTGATATGTTACAGGAAAAGGTTAAAACCGGCATGACGACGGAGGAGCTGGACGCGCTGGCGTACGATTTTATTACCAAAAACGGCGGCATTCCCGCGTGCCTTGGGTTTTACGGCTTTCCGAAAAGTATTTGCACCTCGATTAACGACCAGGTGTGCCACGGCATACCGGATAAAACAGTGCTGAAAAGCGGCGACATTGTAAATGTGGACGTAACGACGATTTATAACGGCTATTACGCCGATGCTTCGCGCATGTTTATGCTGGGCAAGGTTAGTAAGCCCAATCAGGATTTGGTGGCGATTACCAAAGAGTGCCTGCGCCGCGGCGTGGAGGTTTGCAAACCGTGGGGCTTTATCGGCGACATTGGTGCGGTTATCGGCCAGTTTGCACGCAAGCACGGTTACAGCGTGGTGGTTGAGTTTGGCGGGCACGGCGTCGGCGTGGACTTCCACGAAGAGCCGTTTGTGTGCCACGAGGGCAAGAAGAACACCGGCATGCTGATGGTGCCGGGTATGGTGTTTACGGTGGAACCGATGATTAATGCGGGCCGCCGCGACGTGTTTGTGGATGCCAACAACGACTGGACCGTTTATACGCAGGACGGCAGCATGTCTGCCCAGTGGGAAAACACCGTGCTGATTACCGACACCGGCGTGGAGGTACTGGCCTGGTGAGAGCACGCAGGCCCAGCCTGGTGCAGAGAAAGTATGTGAAGGCTAAACACTAATACAGCGTTTGATTTGACGGCGCATAAAATTAGTGGTAAAATATTTATGGCAGTGAATGATACGAATGAGTCAAGTGATATGGCTCAAAACGAAAACCCCCGGAGCTGGCACTCCGGGGGTTTTCTATTCCCAGTTTTGTACGCGGAAGGGCTTAACTCCGCAGGATAGTTACCGGCTATTTATTGCCATCTATCCATTTGATGATGTAGTGGCACACTACACCAGCCGCGACGGCAATAATGAATGATACAAATTCTGGCAAGTGATATACCCCCTTTCCGTACCGGTATAGGGGCGGTAACTTTACTATTATAGCAAATTTTTTAAATATCTAAAAGTATTTCACTAATAGTTTAAGGTTAAAAATAAAAAAATCCCGCTTAAACGGGATTTTTTTATTTGAAGCAAATTATTTACTTTCGTCTTTTTTCACTTCGTTTTTATCAGCGTCTGCTTTGGTTTCGTTTTCAGCGTTTACAGCTGCTTCGCCGTTGCCTGCGGTTTTATCAGCCTCAACATTTGCGCCGTTGTTTTCGGCGTTCACGCCGTCCTCTGCGGCTTTGGCTGCTGCTTCGGCGGCTTTCTTTTCGGCGTCGCGTTTGGCTTTGGCTTCCTGCATGGCGTCGTACATATCGTATTCGTCGTAGTCGGGGTGCGCCTCGGCGATGCTGCG
>CASEIL010000038.1 GCA_949288065.1 uncultured Phascolarctobacterium sp. | reverse complement strand
AAACAAATTCGCCGTCCTTTACGGTAAGGTCAAAATCGTTGACGGCCGTAACATCGCCGAACCGTTTAAAAACATGCTCTATACGTACTTCAGACAATTTATTCCACTCCTTTTAAATACCAACATTACCTTTAGTAAGCTTGTTTAAAATAATGTTGCCTACCAGAACTATCAGCAAAATAATTACCGAAAGCACGGAAGCATTCTGCGTATCAGCGTAGGTTTGCAAATCGTACAGCAAAACGCCGATGGTTTTGGTATCGCTGCCGTACAAAAGCAGCGACATCGTCAGCTCGTAGAACGAAGGCATAAAGATTAAGAACCAGCCTGCAATGATTGACGGGGCAATCAGCGGCATAATAATGTCCTTGCAGGTACGCAGCCAGCTTGCGCCGGAATTAAGCGCAGCCTCTTCCAGGGAAATGTGCACCTGGCTTAAGGAAGCGGCAATCGTGCGCACGGACATCGTCATATATTTTACAAGGTAGCTGACAACCAGAATCCACATCGTGGAATAAAGGTTCAGCCCAAAGTTGCCCGAGAAGGTAATAACCAGCGCCAGCGCGATAACGATACTCGGCGTGGAGCCGCCTACAACCGTTAACAAATCCGGCAGGCTGCGGCCCTTAACATTCGTTTTAACGGCAAGGTACGCAATAAATACCGAAAGGACGGTGCCGATGGTTGCGGCAATTACGCCGTACACAACGGAGTTCCACACGCTTTCCATATACTGGGAGCTGGTAATAACCGGAATCCAGGCGTCAAAGCCGATGTTGGAAAGCGTAATGCCCTTGGACATGCTCTTTAAAAGCGAAGTTAAAAGGATAGAGCCCAGCGGCAGGATAACTGCCACAAAGGCATACAGACCAACGCCGAAGAAGGCAGGCCATTTCCATTTGCCCAGCTCAACCATATTCGGGCGGGTGCTTTTGCCGCTGATGGTGGTGTAATCCTTGCGGCCCAGCATCCACGTCATGCCAAAGAGCAGGGCGTTAGCAATAAACATCAGCGATGCAGCAAGGCTCGTGGCGTCACGGATACCGGCTTCATCGCCCATGTAAACGTAAGTAACAATACGGGTAGTCATAACCTCGATATTGCCCGGCATACCGACAATCGCCGGAATACCGAAGCAGGAGCCTGCGGCGATAAACACTAAGAGGCCGCCTGCTAAAATGGAAGGCGCCATCAAAGGCAGCGTAACGTCAAACAGTGTACGCAGCGGCGAAGAACCGGAAACCCTTGCTGCTTCCTCCAGCGTCGGGTCCATTTTTTCCATCGCACGCGAAATAGTAATAAAGGCAAATGGAGAATAGAATAAAGTCAAAACCCATGCCAGGCCGCCCGTCGTGTAAATATCAAACGGGGCAGTCTGCAAATTAAAAATCCATTTAAAAATGTCGTTCAAATAACCCACGCTCGGGTTTAAAAGCTGTACCCAGGCAATAGCGCCCACATACGGCGGAATCATATAGCTGGCAACCAAAAGCGTGCGGTAACCCTTTTTAAACGGCAAATCGGTACGGCCAACAAGCCACGCCAACGGGAAGGTAATAATAACGCTGGCTACCATAACAATCAGCGAAAGCTCAACCGTATTGGCAAGCGCGCGCCAGTTAACGTCCTGGCTGTAAACCTCGCGGTAGTTGGCAAGCGTATAGCTGCCGTCCACCAGCACACTGTCATATAAAAGAACTGCCAGTGGAAATACCACAAAATATACAAGCGCAATTACCGACAGCGCAATTACCAGAAATTTGCTGTTAATTCTTTGTAAAAAGCCCACTATAACTCCTTTCTACGGCATACCGGCCGCCCTGTAACATTAATTTAAGCGTTGCTTTTTATAATGGGAAAAAGGGATCGCCCCACAGCGACCCCTAAATTCCTTCACTAAACTATTTCATGCCGGATTTAGAAAGAACCGTTATTCCATAACCCTTACGCGGAATTCTTCTTTAATTTCGGTCTTGTTGTCAGCAAGTTTCTGCCAGTCAACCTTTACAGCCTTATCAGAGAAGGATTTCAGCTCGGGAGCGCCCTTAGGCGGCTGTACGTCGCCGCGTACAGAGTGCATCCAGCCTTCAACAACTGCCTGCTGACCTTCTTTGGAAAGCCACCAGTCAACCATAGCTTTAGCGCCGTCCGGGTTTTTAGTAGTGTTGAAGATAGCAATCGGGGACGGGATGATAACTACGCCGTCTTCAGGATATACAACTTTCAAAGGCTCGTTTTTGGTTGCAGCCAGTTTCAGGATGTTTTCTTCCAGAATCATAGCCGCAGCATATTCGCCGGTTAAAAGTTTGTTCTGAATTGCAGAGTTGCCTTCTTCTACGCGCATGCCGTTAGCTTTCAGCTGGTCAAAATATTCCCAGCCGTATTTATCAGCCAAAGCGCCTACTGCAACAAACGCAGTGCCGGAAAGCATCGGGTTAGGCATAGCAATTTTGCCTTTCCATTTCGGGTCGGTCAAATCCTTCCAGGATTTCGGTGCTTCTTCCGGAGAAAGCTTGTCAGAGTTATATGCGATAATCATGTTACTGATGCGGACGGAAGACCACGCGCCTTTTTCGTCCTTATCGGTAATAACGTCCTTCAGGTTCGGGGATACATAGTCCAAAAGCAGGTTGTCCTTTTTAAGGGTCAGGTAGTAAGAAGGTTCGGCAACCATCAAAACGTCAGCGCCAATTTTCTTAGCTTTAATTTCGCCTGCCATTTTGGTCATAACCTTTTCGGTGCCGCCCTGGAACCAGTCAACCTTCATATCCGGGAAAACTTTGCCCATTGCGGGTTTGCAGACATTATCAATAATATCGGGGTAAATGGAGGTATAAACCATAACCTCGCCGCTCGGGCCGCCGCCAGTTTTACCGGCTGCCTGCTTGTCATCGCCGCCGCAGCCAGCTACTACGGCAGATAATGCCAGCACTGCCGCAGCAGTACAAAGCCATTTTGCTTTTTTCATGAGTCTCCACTCCTTTTATTGTATTTAGAATACTATTAAATTATTTCTCCCGGTTTTGTAAAATTCCTGCTTACATTAGGTAAAATATTTTACATATTTTTAACAATTATGTTACTTTTTGTCAGTCTTGTAAAAAAATTCCATTACAAAAGCACAATATGCTATTTTTGACCCACAGGGACTTTTATCGTCCCGTTATTATACAAACATAAAATTCATTTCCCATGCAGGCACATAAGGGTGCTTGCGCAGATATATTTTATAATCCGGGCGCAGCGCGCAGATAAGCTCCGGCATTTCAAAAAAGTCGTTATCGTAATGATAGGCGGCAATGAACATTTTGGGCTTATCGCTTACGATATGCTCCTTCAGGCCGGCTATTGCCTGACGCTCCGCGCCTTCCACATCCATCTTGATATAGCTTACTTTCTGCGCACCCAAAAAGTTGTCCAGTTTAACACCCTGCACTTTACACTTATGCGCGTCAACAAGGGTGGACTGCCTGCCGCCGCTGTCGCTGAAATCAAGCTCCGTATCGCAGTACCACGCAGCTGCTTCCAGCGTGCGCAAATTAGCCAGCCCTTCCGTTTTGGCACACAGCTTGCGGTAATTGCGCCTGTCTGCCTCCACGGCGGTAATAGCGGCGTATTTGCCGCCCGTCAGGCTTAAAAACTCGCGCACCGTGTCGCCGTCGTAAGCGCCCAAATCAAGATAGCTTTCACTTTCCGTAAACGTAAAAATCTGCTGTAAATCCTCGCGGCGTGCCGTTTCACACTGCCACAGGTATTCCGGCCTGCCGCTTAATTTATAGTTCAGCACACTCGCAAAAACCCCGCGGCTTTGTTCATCCGCCAAAGCGTTATACACCTTTTGCAAACGCGCAGCGTATTTAGTAAGCCACGCCTGCGTAACCACCTCGCTGCCGGCGTACAGCGGCAAATGCGGCGCAAACACAGTATGCTGCGCTGCAAGCGCCTTAAAGCGTGCCAGCACCTCCGGCAACTCGCTGGCAAAAGCTATAACCACGGCAAAATCGCCCAGGCGCGCTTTAACATCGACATAACGCTCCACCGTAAACCCACGGAAACTCTGCCCGCGCACAAACTCATCGCTGGCAAAAACGCCCGCCGCCGTTAAGCCTTCCGCTGCCATATGGTCCAAAATAGCGTCCGCCCCGTTACCCATGCCGTAAAGCACCAAAGGCCTGCCGCAAGCACGCATATTCTGCCAGACATCGTTTGTTTCTGTTATAAAATCAAGCATCTTATACCTCGCATATTAATAATTTAACAGACGTTATATTTATTTTACAACAAAATGATGGGATTTTGGAGAGGGGAATTAGAGGTTAAGTCTTTGCAGTCATTTTACTGCTTTATATTTACTGTTCTATCAATTTTGTATTCGTCATTGTATGAAGGTACTGCTTTTTAGTATTTACTTTATCATTTATATTACTTTTTATCGGCTAAAATATTAAGGTAGCGTAAATTTTGCTCATTATTCAATCGCAAAATTTGCGTAGCTTCGCTGGCACAATTATAAACTTCGCCTTTGGCTTGTTTCTAATTGGCGACTCAGCTAAAGAAAGTTCCGCGGCTAAGCGAATTTTTTAACGCAGCAATGTTTGCAACCAAAATATAAAATCTACCAAAGTGCGAATTTGAGCGGAGCCGCGACTTTCAAAAAATCAGCGGAGGCTTTACATCAAAAGGCACTTGCAGCATTTGCCGAGGATGTCTGAGCTTGCGCAGCAAGCGAGTTCCGCAGGCGCTGCAAGTGGCAAACTTATTTAATACGGAGCGGTTAAATTTTTTGCAGGAGCGAAGGCTTTTTGGTTACTTTTTAGCCTATAAAAAGTAACATCAATGAGAGAGTATTAGTTTATAGCAGTAACGTACATACAAAGGAGTAACCAAATACTTGACCAATAGCGTTAACCTGCTTTATAATTATGGTTAACTAAAACTCGAAAGAAGGTTAACCAAATGCAGCTTTCCCACCGTGAAATGTGTATTACCGCCCTTTTAACAGCTTTTATCGCCGTCAGCGGCAGCTTAAAAATACCCTCGTTTGTTCCGGGCAGCGAGTTTCAGCTTTCCGCACCCATTGCCGTCGCTATTTGCGGCGTGTTCGGCGTTAAGCGCTACATTACGGCGGGCATTGCCGCCTCGGTGCTCTGCCTGGTGCTGGGCACGCAAAACGTGTTTAACGTACTGATTGCGCTCTCCTTCCGCGCCGTTGTGGCAGCGTGCTTTATGCTGTGGGGAAGCAGCAAAATTTTTTATGTACTCAGCGGACCGCTGGCCAGCGCCGCCGCCCGCCTGCTGCTAAGCCTGTTTGTGGGCAAAGCCGCCCTTGCACTTGTTGCCGCTGCCGTGCCTGGCATGCTGTTCACTGCCTTGGCCGCGCCGCTGTTTGCCGCCGTTTTAAGCCGCGCCGTACCCGTTAAGGCAACTGCCCGGGCGCAGCGCTAACCCCGCAGCAAGTTTGCGCTTGCCCCATTCGGCCGATGATGTTACAATATAAGGTATACACTACCAAGCACGGAGGTCTTAATTATGATACTGCAGGAATCTGGCGAAATGTATCTGGAAACGATTCTGCAATTACAACAAAAGCAGGGCAAAGTGCGCGCCATTGACGTTGCCGCACAAATGAACTTTACCAAGGCCAGCGTCAGCCGTGCAATGAGCATTTTAAAGCGCGAGGACCTTATTTTAGTAGAAGCGGGCGGCAACATCCTGCTTACGGAAACGGGCCTTGCCAAAGCAAAGCAGGTTTTGGAGCGCCACAAGGTTTTAACGCGCTTTTTTAACGAACACCTCGGCGTGCCTGCCGCCATTGCGGAGCACGACGCCTGCCGCATTGAGCACGTTATCAGCCCGGAAACCTTTGACGCAATTAAAATGCATCTCGCCGCGGGCGCAGAAAACAGCAAATAACCTATACATAGGCGGATATTTTAAACCTTTCTGCTTGGCAGGAAGGTTTTTTTAATAATGATAAAGGAGTGTTTATTTTAATGAAAATTTTCAACCCACTGCTGGCGCAGGATACCGGCGCGGGCGCAGGCTATAAGCTGAGCGAGGAAGTAAAAACTGCCACCCCCTCCCTTCTGGACGCGGCGCAGATTGGCGTGTGCGTGTACGAAAACGCTGACCTGGCCTGCCTGCCGGATAAGGACGCCGTTTTAGTAATGAGCTTTGGCACCACTTATAAGGAAACGCGCCGCAAAACCATCGACGCTGTTTTTGAAGAGATTAAGGCTGCCTGCCCCGGTGCGGAAGCGCGCATGGCGTTTACCTCGCACATTGTCATTGAGCGCATTAAAAAGAATGAGGGCATTGCTTACCCCACGCCGGAGGAAGCGCTGGAAGCACTGCACCGTGAGGGCTACACCCGCGTGGCGCTCTGCTCGCTGGATATCATCCCCGGCATTGAATACGCCTACAAAACCTTTGTGTTTAACCGCTACAAAACGTTGTTTAAAAAAATGACCATCGGCACGCCGCTAATGTACTGGATGGGACAGGAAGGCCAGCGCGACGATATTAAAGACACCATGCAGGCGCTTTCTGCCCAGTTCCCGCCTAAGGCGGAAGGCAGCGCTGTATTGCTTTTGGCGCACGGCACGCCGCACCCCGCCAACGCTTATTACGCCGTTATGCAGCACCGCTTAACCGAGCTGGGCTTTGACAACGCCTATATTTATTCGGTAGAGGGCTGGCCGCACCTTGATACGGTTATTCCGCTTTTAAAAGCGAAAAATATTAAGGATATTACCATTATGCCCGCCATGATGGTGGCAGGCGACCACGCCAACAACGATATGGCAGGCGACGATGAGGATTCGCACAAAACTATTTTGGAAGGCTGCGGCTTTAAGGTTACGCCCTACCTGCACGGCATGGGCGAAAACGAAGGCATCCGCCGTTTGTTTGTGGCGCGCGCGCTGGAAGCTTGGCAGGCGCTGCAAAACAGCTGATAGACATTTGCGGTAAAAAGTCCTTATATTGGGGATTGCCCCGCTTTTATTTATAAGCAGGGCTAATAAATTTAACAGATTGTTTTTATTTTAAAAATTTTCTGTAAATTCCATACATTTTTGCTTGCTATATGTGCAGGTTTTCGCTTATACTGTAAATAGTTCTAACTATAAAACAGAGAGGATGATTTGATGGGTATTGTAATTTCAGCACTTG
>CASEIL010000037.1 GCA_949288065.1 uncultured Phascolarctobacterium sp. | reverse complement strand
AACTACCTTTACATAAACTTTTACAGTGTCGCCTGCACGAAAATCAGGGATGTCGGAACGAAGCTGTTCTTGTTCCAAAACTTCAATAATGTTCATAATTTCCTCCTCAATCATAGACGTTCATGTGCGAACACTTCACAGCGGACCGTCCGTTTTACACAAATGCTATTATATCATAGCCTGCATTAAGCTGCAACTGTTTTTGCAATTTATTTTTCCCACCAGGGCTCGCCTGCCAGGCGGTCTAAAATAATCGCCACGGCGCTGCGCACGCACAGGTGGTTGTAATTACTTGGGCCATAAACCGGCTCCAAAATATAATCAAAAGCTGCCATAGTGTCCTTTTCCATGCCAAAGCCCGTGCCGAACAGCACTAAAAGCGGCCTGTCGGCCTCGTGCAGCATTTGGCGCGCTGCCTTATAGGTTATGGTGTTGGGGTATACGCGGGCGTCGGTGGTTATGGTTATCGGCTCTTTGCCGGTTAAGCGGCGCACCTCTTCAATGGCAGCGGCAATATCTTTTACATACGCCACGCGGTCCAGCGCCTCGCTGCGGTCCGGGTTATAAACGCGCCCATAGCCCTGCTGCCAGTAGCCGATAATTTTTTTGATAATCTCTTCCTGCGGCTTGAGCGGATGGATTAAAAAATATTTTTTAACGTCATATGTGCGCGCCGTGCGGGAAATATCGTGAATATCAAAATTGGTTACCGCCGTAGCAATAACCTGCATTCTTTTATTGTAAATGGGGTAATGCACCAGCCCCAGGTATAATTCAGCCATTTTCATCACCGGCCAGTTCTGCTTTAATTTCCGCCATCAGTTTGGCGTCTGCCTTCTCCAGCTTCTGTGGCAGCAAATCGGGCCTGTGCAGGTAAGTTGCCTTCAGCGACTGCTTGCGCCGCCATTTGGCAATCAGCGCGTGGTTGCCGCTGCGCAAAATTTCCGGCACCGTCAGCCCTTCAAACTCCACGGGGCGGGTATACTGCGGGTATTCCAAAAGCCCTGTTGAAAATGAATCTTCCTCGGCGCTTGCCATTTTGCCCAGCACGCCGGGGATGAACCTTGCCACAGCATCCATCACTATCAGCGCCGGCAGCTCGCCGCCCGTCAGCACATAATCGCCGACGGAAAGCTTTTCGTCTACCCAGTTAAAAATGCGCTCGTCAAAGCCCTCGTAATGCCCGCACACAAAAATTAAATCCTGCCCGGCATGGGCATAATCCTCCACAATGCTTTGCTTTAAGGTTCTGCCGCCCGGGCACAGGGCAATTACGCGCGCCTCCGGCAGTTCTTCTTTCGCCTTGCGGATAGCGGCTACAAAAGGCTCCGGCTTCAGCACCATGCCTGCGCCGCCGCCGAAGGGAGCGTCGTCCACCGTGCGGTGCTTATCGTGCGTAAAATCACGCGGGTTGATGCAGCTTACGGAAATAAGCCCTGCCGCAATGCCGCGCCCGACGATGCTGCACGCGCTCACCTGCTCAATCAGCTCCGGAAACAGGGTTACAAATAAAAATTTCATTTTTCGTCAACCCATTCCGGCAGCTCAACCACAATGCGGCGTTCCTCCGGGTTAATTTCCTTAACGTGCTGTTTTAACGCCGGTATTAAAATTTCTTTATTATCTGCTGCAGTAACAACATATACATCATTGCTGCCCGTGCTGATAACGTCCTTCAGCACGCCTACTGCGGCGCCGTTTTCTTCAACCACGTTGCAGCCCAAAAGGTCGGCAACGTAAAACTCGCCTTCTTCAAGCTCCGGCAAATCCTCCGTGCGGATAAAAACCTTTTTGCCGCGCAGAAGCTCCGCCTCGTTCATATTATTAACCTCGCGGCACTTTACAAGCGCCATCCTTTTATGGAAACGGGCATTGGTAATATGCAGCGTGCGCCCGTCATCCAGAAGCAGGTAATCCAAATCCAGAAACTGCTCCGGATGCTCCGTTTGAGGCAATATACGAATATCGCCCCGCACACCGTGCGGAGCGACGATTGTTCCAATACAAATCTGTTTATCCATTATTCGCGGAAGGCAATGATTTTGCCGTCTTCGGTAAGGATTTCTGCCCTTGCAAGAGCGTCAAGATCGGTACCGACCGTAACTTCCACCATACGTTCCATTGTGCCATGGCCGATTTCAGAACCGATTTGCAGTTCCTCGGCGCGTTTCAGCCTTGCTTCTGCTTCTGCCTTGGCAGCCTGGCGTTTATTTCTTTCGGCTTCAATTTGTCCGCGCAGCGCCGGCAGCACGCTTAAATCACCGGCAGCCTGGGCAAGAGCCTTTTTAGCCTGAAACTCGAAATGTTCGATTTCCAGGTCAATCTTTTTTATGGTATTTTGGACATCGCCAATAATTTTCAATTTTAAATCTTCGGTAACCTTTGCTTTAACGGCAACGGGCACCTTAACCAACATTTTATCCATTATCAGCCCATCCTTTAGACGATCTCTACAATCACTTTTACATTCTCGCGGGTAGCAACGGCTTTCATAACAGTACGGATTGCCTTGGCAATACGGCCCTGCTTGCTGACCAAAGACTTGGCCATAACTTCTACCAATTCTTTCATGTCAATCACGCCTCATTTCATTTTGCTTTAGATTCAGCATATTTTTTCATGATACCACCTTTGCTGAACAGGTTTTTAACGGTATCGGTCGGCTGAGCGCCTTTGCTCATCCAGTCAACTGCTTTTTCCTCGTCGATTTTTACGGTTGCCGGTTCGGTAGTGGAATCGTAGTAGCCGATGCTTTCGATGATACGGCCGTCACGCGGGGAACGAGCGTCTGCAACAACAATACGGTAGAAAGGAGCTTTTTTAGCGCCCATGCGTTTCAAACGGATTTTAACTGCCATTTCAATTTCACCTCCTTAAACTGGTCTCTTAATTTATTGGTTCATAAAAGGAAGCTTAAAGCCGCCTTTTGAAGCAAACTTGGCCATGCCGCGCATCTGTTTCATCATCTTTTTGCTTTCTTCAAACTTCTTCAGCAAACGGTTAACATCCTGCACGCGCGTGCCGCTGCCTGCGGCAATGCGTTTGCGTCTGCTGCCGTTGATGATTTCCGGGTTGCGGCGTTCTTTTACGGTCATCGACTGGATAATTGCCTCAACGCGCGCAAACTCTTTCTGGTTTACGTCCGATTCCTTCAGCTTCTGGGCTACGCCGCCCATGCCGGGAATCATGCCCAGGATATTTTCCAGCGGGCCGAGCTTTTTAATCTGCTGCATCTGGTCAAGGAACTGCTCAAGCGTAAACTCGTTTTTGCGCAGCTTCTTTTCCATTTCCAGCGCTTTAGCCATATCGGTGGTGGACTGCACCTTTTCAATAAAGGTTAATAAGTCGCCCATGCCGAGGATACGCGAAGCCATACGGTCCGGGTAGAAGGGCTCCAATGCGTCCAGCTTTTCGCCCATGCCGACAAATTTTACCGGCCTGCCTGTTACGGCTTTTACAGAAAGCACCGCGCCGCCTCTGGCGTCGCCATCCAGCTTGGTAACGATTAAGCCGTCGATGCCCAAATCGTTGTTGAAGCTTTCGGCAACCGTTACGGCGTCCTGGCCTGTCATGGCATCAACCACCAGCAAAATTTCGTGCGGGTTTACAGCCGCTTTAATATCGCGCAGCTCGCCCATCAGCTCTTCGTTGATATGCAAACGGCCTGCGGTATCTATAATGACGGTATCGTAGTTCATGCTGTGGGCTTTTACCATTGCTTCCTTAGCAATTTCCACCGGCGATACCTGGTCACCCATTGTAAATACGGGAATGTTGAGCTGCTCGCCCAGAACCTGTAACTGCTTGATAGCAGCCGGACGGTAAACGTCGCCCGCCACCAGCATGGGGTGCTTGCCCTTTTTGCGCAGCATGTTGGCCAGCTTGCCGGCAGTGGTGGTTTTACCTGCGCCCTGCAAACCTACCAGCATAATTACCGTCGGCGGTTTCGGCGCAACCATCAGCTTGCTCTGCGTGCCGCCCAACAGTTTGGTCAGCTCTTCATTAACAATTTTAATAATCTGCTGCCCCGGCGTTAAGCCCTCATTCACAATCTCGCCCACGGCGCGCTCGCGGATGGTGGCAACAAAATCCTTAACTACCTTAAAGTTAACGTCCGCCTCTAAAAGTGCCATACGCACTTCGCGCAGCGGCGCTTTTAAATCATCTTCAGTTATTTTGCCGCCGTTGCGGAACATTCTGATTGCTTTTTGCAAGCGTTCAGACAAATTTTCAAAAGCCATTTTTACCTGCCTCCGGCTAAAAATCCTCTAAAAGTTTTTTCAGCCCTTTAAGTAAACCTTCATCGTGTGTTTTGGTGTATTCGTCAAGCAGCGTCAGCGCCCTGGCGTTTTGCTGCTCCTGCTTTTCCTCGCGCTCCAGCAGCTTCATTTTGGCTTCGTAACGCTCCAAAAGCTGCTCCACGCGGTGTATTAAATCGTGCACGGCCTGCCGCGATACCTCAAGCTCTGCGGCAATTTCCGCCAGCGACAGGTCATCGCAGAAATACAGTTCCATGCAGCTTTGCTGCTTCGCCGTCAGCAGCGGTCCGTAAATATCATACAGCCTGCCGAGGCGTATTCTCTGCTGAAAACTGTCATCTAACATCGCATACCGTACCTTCTTAACTAAGTCAACGTATGTATTATACCTAAAGCCGCGCAGCCTGTCAAGTGTTTTTACTTGTCAGTGTTAAATAATGCGTCCACAAATTTTTCCGGCTCAAACGGTCGGAAGTCCATAATGCCTTCGCCAACGCCAATCCATTTTACAGGCAGCC
The DNA here is from genome assembly GCA_949288065.1 of uncultured Phascolarctobacterium sp. Lineage (GTDB taxonomy): Bacteria > Bacillota > Negativicutes > Acidaminococcales > Acidaminococcaceae > Fusicatenibacter_A. The sequence goes on along the minus strand of CASEIL010000037.1, from coordinate 5,010 downwards.
CCAGTTCCTCGCGGATAGCGATAACCACGCCGCCCTTGGCCGTGCCGTCCAGCTTCGTCAGCACAACGCCGGTAACCTTGGCTGTTTCCGTAAACACCTTGGCCTGCGTAATGGCGTTCTGACCCGTGGTTGCGTCCAGCACCAAAAAGGTTTCGTGCGGCGCTTCCGGCACCTCGCGCTTAATTACGCGGTGAATTTTCTCCAGCTCGTTCATTAAATTAGCCTTGTTATGCAGGCGGCCTGCGGTATCAATAAACAAAATATCCGCCTTGCGGGCGATGGCTGCCTTCATTGCGTCGAACACCACCGCCGCCGGGTCTGCGCCTTCGGCGTGCTTAATAACGTCGCAGCCTGCGCGCTTGCCCCAGATTTCCAGCTGTTCGGAAGCAGCGGCGCGGAAGGTATCGGCCGCGGCAATCATTACTTTATAATTGAGCAGGTGGAAGTAGTTGGCCAGCTTGCCGATGGTGGTAGTTTTGCCCACGCCGTTAACGCCCACAACCAAAATTACCGTCGGCGTGCCGCTGATGCGTGTGCGCTGCCCTTCCTCCGTCAGCATATTAACAAGGTATTTTTTCAAAAACGGCACCACGTCCTGCGTACCGCTGATTTCTTTTTTGCGCGCTGCCTGGCGCACAGCGTCAATAAGCTTTTCGGTAGTTTTGGCGCCCACGTCGGCGCTCAGCAAAATCATTTCCAGCTCGTCTAAAAAGTCGTCGTCAATCTCGGCAGACATGCCTACCAGAACTTCAATGCGCTCGGTAAAATTCTTTCTGGTTTTTTCCAGGCCTTCCTTTAATCTCTCAAAAAATCCCATTATGCTACTCCTTTTCCGTCATTTTTACCGATAATAATTTAGAAACACCCGATTCTTCCATGGTTACGCCGTGCAGCACATGCGCCGCCTCCATGGTGCCCTTGCGGTGTGTAATAACAATAAACTGTGTGTTTTCGGCATAGGCCGATAAAAATTTGGCAAAGCGGTCTACATTCGCCTCGTCCAGCGCCGCGTCAATTTCGTCCAAAATGCAGAACGGCGCGGGGCTGTAACTTAAAAGCGCAAACAAAAGCGCGATTACCGTCAGCGCTCTTTCGCCGCCGCTTAACAAAAACAGGCTTTGCAGCTTTTTGCCCGGCGGCTGCACCTCTATATCAATGCCGCTGTTTAACACGTCGCCCGGGTCGGTCAGCTTTAAATACGCCGTACCGCCCCCAAACAGCTTAACATAACATTCCGAAAAATACACGTTAATTTTGGCAAAGGCCTCTTTAAAACGCCTGCTCATGCCGCTGTTTATCTCGGCAATAACCCCTTCAAGGTTCGCCTTAGCTTCGGCAAGGTCGCCGTACTGCTTTTGTAAAAACTCAAAGCGTTCTTTTACTGCGGCGTACTGCTCAATCGCCGCTGCGTTTACGGGGCCCAGTTCGTCAATTTTGCGCTGCAAGGCAAGCTCCTGCCTACGCAGGGCGTTGTCGCTGCCTTCCAAAAGCGTTTCGTTGTGCGCTGCTTCCAGGGTCAGCCCGTAATCAGCGTCCAGCTGCTGCAAAACGTGTTCATATTCCGCATTTTGCTTAACGCTTTCCAGCGCTGCCTGGTTGCGTTTCTTTTCTGCTTCTTCCAAAGCCCGCTGCGCCGCCGCCAGCGCCAGCGCCGCCGCTTCCTGCTTACCGGCAATGGCAACGCGCTTGGCGGTAAACTCTTCCCTGCCGCCGCTAATTGCCGCCAGCTCGCCCATCAGCGCTTCCGTGCGCTGCGCCAGCTCCGCCCTTTTGGCAGTGCTTTCGGCAATGGCGTTTTCCAAATTCTGCTGCTCGTTCTCGTTGGCCAGCGCCTCGCGCTGCAGGCGTTCCATCTCGCCGTCCAGCTGGTGCATGCGCTCCGCCATCATCGCCGTTTTGGCGCTGGTGGCCTCGTTTTCCACACGTGCGTCCTGCAAACGCCGGCGCATACTCTCCAGTTCGCTCGTTTCCGCCTGCATTTTTTTCTGCAAGGCATCCAGCCTTCTCTTGCTTTCCGTGTCCTCTTTTTCAATTTCTGCCAGCTGCGGGCGCAAATCTGCCAGTTCCCCGCGCGCTGACAGGTATTCCTGCGAAATAGCGCTTCTGTCGTCCAAAAGCACCTCTAAATGCTGCGCCAGCCGCTGTTTTTCCGCTTCGGCGCGGCTAAGGCCGGAGGTAATTTCCGCGCGGCGCACTGCATATTTTTGCAGTTCCGCCTTTAAGGCGTTTAATTTAGCGGCGTAACCCTTCAAAACTTCTTCAGAGCTTTCCGCTTCTTCCTGATAGCCGAGCAGCTCTTTATGCAAAGCGCGCTCCTCACGCTCCAGTGCTTCAATTTCCTTCGTGCGGGATAAAAAGCCCGCTTCCTTCTGCTGCCTGCTGCCGCCCGTCAGCGAGCCACCTGCGTTAACAACGTCGCCCTGCAAAGTTACCACGCGCATACGGAAGCCGCTTTTACGCGCCGCCGCCAGCGCCGCGTCCATATCCTGCGCCACCAGCACGCGCCCCAGCAAAAAGCTGAACACTTTTTTTACTTCCGGCTGGCAGATTACCAGCTCATCGGCATAGCCCAAAATGCCAGGCAGCTTTTTCAGCTGCTCGTCCTCTGCCTTACGCGGATAAGTTTTAATGGTATCCAGCGGCAAAAAGGTTGCCCTGCCGCTTTTGCGCTGTTTTAAGTAATTAATGGCTGCCTTGGCGCTTTCCGCGTCGCGCATTACAAGGTTCTGCGCCGCTGCGCCCAGTGCCGTTTCAATGGCGGTTACATATTCCGCCTCCACCTTTAAAAGCTCTGCCGCTACGCCGATAACGCTATTGCTCCACGCCTCCTGCGAGCGGATGACGGTTTTAACGCTAAAGCCAAAGCCCTCGTAGGCTTTCTGCATATTGTTCAGCACGTTCTGGCGGCTTTCCAGCACCGTTATGCGCCGCTGGCAGTCGTTGTACTTCTGCCGCACGCCGTTTAACACAGCGTTTTCCGCCGCCGCCTTCTGCGAAAGCTCCGCACTGCTGCGCTGCGCCAGCTCCACATTGTTTTCCAAATCCGTCTGCGCGTCCAGCAGCTTGCGGTAATCCGCCTCGCGGCGTTCCAGCTCGCCTTCGGCTTCTTCTATATTCTTTTTCAGCGCCTCGCGCCTGCGCATGCGCTGTTCCTGTTCCTGCTCCAAACTGCGTATTTTGTTGCGCAAATCCACCATTTTGCGCATGGTGTCAAAGGCGGCGTCCTTTAAGCTCTCCGCCTGCTGCTGCGCCTCGCGCACCAAAGTTTCCTTTTCTTCCTGCGCGGCAGTTAATTTATTCACCAAAAGCTGTGCCGCTGACTGCTTTTGCTCCAGTACGTCGTATTCGTCCGTTAAGGCGGCCAGCTGTTTTTCCAGCGCCTCTACCTGCTGCTCCAGCTTTTCGTTCTGCTGCGTCAGGCGCTGGCCTGCCTTCCGGCTTTGCAAAATGCGCTCTTCCAAAACGGCGCTTTGCCCGCGCACCTTTTCCAGCGCTGTTTCGCGTGCTTTAATATCGTCCTGCAATTTGTTGTAGCTTTCGCTTAAAGCGTCCGCCTCCTGCTGCAGCTGCGCGCATAGTGCCTGCTGCCTGCCTGCTTCGGCGGCGCTCTGCGCCACCTCGCGCTCCAGCGCAGCGTCTTTTTCAGCCTGCTGCTCGCGTGCTGCCGTCAGCACATCTATTTTACGCACAAACTGCGTTAAACGGCAGGTGCGCAGCTCGCCCGCCAGCACGTTGTACTCTTCCGTTTTGGCTGCCGCCTCCGCCAGCGGCTCCAGCTGGTTTTCCACCTCGCACTTAATATCGTTAATGCGCGTTAAATTCGCCGCCGTGTCGTCTAAACGGCGCGCAGCGTCCTTTTTGCGCAGGCGGTATTTTACAATGCCTGCCGCCTCTTCAAACAGGGTGCGGCGGTCCTCCGCACGGCTGTTTAAAATCTCGTCAATTTTGTTCTGCCCTATTATGGAAAGCGAACCGCGCCCCAAGCCGGTATCGGCAAACAAATCCACAATATCCTTCAGGCGGCAGTTCTTTTTGTTAATGGCGTATTCGCTGTCGCCGTCGCGGAAAACGCGGCGCGTAATGCTTACCTCGTCAAAATCCAGCCCCAGGCGGTGGTCGCTGTTGTCAAAATTAAGTGTAACCTCTGCCACGCCCAGTGCGCGCCTTTTGCTGCTGCCGCTGAAAATAACATCCTCCATTTTGCTGCCGCGCAGATATTTGGCGCTCTGCTCGCCCAGCACCCAGCGCACAGCGTCGGAAATATTGCTTTTGCCGCTGCCGTTAGGCCCTACAATCGCCGTTATGCCGCTGCCAAAATCAAGCTCTATTCTGTCGGCAAACGATTTAAAGCCGTAAGCCGAAAAGGATTTTAAATGCACATAATCACCCGTTCCAAAAATCTTAATACTTTATTTTATCATATTTCACCTGCTGTTGTCTTGTTTATCTCAAAAACTTTGACAGCGCGGCGCTTGTAAGCTACAATAAAAGCATAAATATTGTAAATGGAGATGAAATGATGGACAGCATGAAGCTTATACAGGATTTTTTAAGCTTTAACGGCCGCCTTGACAGGCAGGATTTTATTAAAAGATACCTTGTTGTTTACTTAATTAAATACGGCCTGTTTTATTTAGGCTATTATTTTGGCATGCCGCTGGTTACGGCAGCGTCTGCGGTATTTATTATCCCGCAAATGTCGCTGGCTGTGCGCCGCTGCCACGATATTGGGCTAAACTGGCCCAAAACCATTGTGGTGCTGGTCAGCCTGCCTATTCAGCTGGTTTCGCTGGTTTCGCTCGTCTTTTTGTGCTATGCCAAAAGCGACCCTTACCGCAACCGTTTCGGCTGATAAAAACTTTAAAATTACGCTTATACGCAAAAACACGGGGCAGTGCCCCGTGTTTTTTATTATGTGGCTTTAGCTGGTAAAACATGATTAAAAATCATGTTTTACAGAGAACCACCCGCTATGCGGGTGCGCGTCGAATGTTATACAAAAACTCATCA
>CASEIL010000036.1 GCA_949288065.1 uncultured Phascolarctobacterium sp. | reverse complement strand
GGCTTGAACAAAAAGTGAAAGCCAGCGCCTTTAGACGCTGGCCGGTAACATGGGCTTATAGCCATAGTCAAACCACCCGTTTGACGGGTGGTACTGATTTTTGCTCTGCTTATTTGTTGTAAATAAGGTCAATCAGTTCCAGCGTCAGCTGGCAGGATTTTTCCATCGCGCCCAGCGGCAAAAATTCGCAGTTGCAATGGAAGTTGTGCGCGCCGGTGAAATAGTTCGGCGTTAAAATGCCTTTGGTAGAGATGAACGAGCCATCCGTACCGCCGCGCATTGCCAAAGTTTTCGGCTCAATGCCCAGTTTTTCCATGGCGGTGTAAATGTAATCAATGCAGTATTTGTTGTCGTCCGTTACAGCGTCGGCAATGTTGCCATAGGTATCACTAATGGTGCAGCTAACTTCCGCACGCGGGTACATGGCCTGCAATTTTTTAGCGTTTTCAGCAATCTCCGCCTTGCGCTCTTCATAACGCTTTTTGTTGTGGTCGCGGATATCAAGCGTAACGGTGGCGTAAGTATCGTTGCTTACAATGCTCTTCGTCCAGATGTAACCTTCCGTGCCCTCGGTGCATTCCGGGGTCTGGGTACGGTCAAACATATTTACCAAATCCACTGCTAAAAGCGTCGGGTTAATCAGCACGCCCTTCGCGCTCATCGGGTGGGCGCTGACGCCTTTAATTTTTACAATCGCCGTACCGGCGTTAAAGGTCTGGTAAACCACTTCGCCCTGCTCGCAGCAATCAATGGTGTAAGCAAATTTAACAGGGAACTTGCTAAAATCCAGCTTTTTGCTGCCGCGCAGGCCAATTTCCTCATCCGGCACAAAGGCAACGTAAATATCGCCGTGGTAACGGCCTTCGGTAACCAAAGTTTCCAAAGCGACCATAATGTTGGCAATGGCAGCCTTGTTATCTGCGCCCAAAACGCTGGTGCCGTCGGTAAATACAATGTCCTGCCCAATGTATTTTTCAAGCTCCGGGTGTTCGGCAACGCGGGCGTAAATGCCTTTTTCAGCATTCAGGCACACATCACCGCCCTGGTAGTTTTTAACCACCTGCGGGTGGATATCTGCCGACATGTTAATATCAATCGTGTCAAGGTGTGCGCACCAGCCCACAGCGGGCACCTCTTTGGTGCAGCCTTTCGGCAGATGGGCGGGCAGTTTGCCCGTAAGCACGCTGTATTCGCTGATTTCCAAATCAACAAGGCCCAGCTCTGCCAAATCCTGTTTTAACAGCTCTGCCAGCTTACGCTGCCCCTCGCTGCTCGGCACGGTTTGCACCGGCGCATCGCTCTGGCTGGAAACGGCAGCGTAACGCAAAAATCTCTGCAATAATTTTTCCTGTAACATTTATAATGCCTCCTCAAATCTTACATCCGGCGCGGATATACGTAATCGGCCTGGAAGCCCAGAGGAATATCGAACCACCAGAAGAAGTACAGCATAAAGGTTAAAGTAACCAGCAGCGTAATGGTGTACGGCAGCATCATGGAGCTTAAGGTGCCGATGCCAGCTTCTTTAACGTATTTCTGGCAGTAAAGGATAATCAGCGGGTAGAACGCAAACATCGGTGTTACTACGTTAACCGCACTGTCGCTTACACGGTAAGCAGCCTGCGTCAGCTCTGGCGCAATGCCGACAGCCATCAGCATAGGCACAAAAATAGGCGCAAGTATTGCCCATTTAGCAGATGCCGAAGTAATGATAAGGTTCAGCAGGCCTACAAAAACGATAATGCCAAAAATGGTAATCTGCGGCGGCAGCGCGAGGGATTTTAAAAATTCTGCGCCGGAAACCGCAAGCAGTACGCCGATGTTGGAAGCGCCAAACGCATAAAGGAACTGCGCAGCGAAGAAGTAGAATACAACCATCTGCACCAGAGTTTTGGTAATTTCTTCCATAGCTTTAGTAACATCCTTAGGCGATTTAAACTTACCGCACAAAACGCCGTATACAAGGCCGACAACCGCAGCAAAGATAAAGATTACAGCAACAATGGACTGCATAATCGGCGCCTGGAAGCTGGCAATTTCGCCGTTAGGCGCACGCAGCAGGGAATCCTGCGGGTACAGTGCTGCAAAAAGGCCAACAATCATTAAAATTAAAACGCCGGTTGCGATAATGAACGCACGGTTTTCGCGCGGGGTAATATCGGTGTTATTTTCGTTGCCAAGGTCAAGGTCGTCCGGCAGCGGATAGGTTTTCCACAGCCACGGCTCAACAACGTGTTCCGTAACCCACCAGCAGGAAGCAATTACCAAAAAGGTAGAGCCCAAAGCATAAAAATAATTGCAAAGTACGTTTACCTGATAGGTAGGGTCGATAATCTGCGCCGCGCTTTGCGTAAAACCCTGAATTACCGGGTCGATGGCAGACGGCGTGTAGTTAGCGCTGAACGCTCCGGCAATACCCGCAAAGGAGGCCGCAACGCCGGAAAGCGGGTGCTTGCCAGTTGCATAGAACATATACGCCGCAATCGGGATAATAATTACATAACCGGTATCCGGGCCGAGATGGCTGACCATGCCGGCAAAAATTACCACCGGGGTAATTAAAAATTTAGGCGTAACGGAAAGGATTTTTTTCAGCCCCGTGTTGATGTAGCCGGAGCCATCGGCGATACCGATACCGAGCGTAGCCACGATAACCATCGTCAGCGGCGGGAAGTTAGCGTAGTTGGTAACCATTTTGCTCATTAAAGTTACCAGCTCTTTGCCGCTTAACATATTGTTAATGGTAATCTGCTTGCCGGTTGCCGGGTGCACGTAATCAAAACTAATTTGCGAAAGCACCGCCGAAATAACACATACAAGTACAAATGCGCCAATAAACAGAATGGTAATATCCGGGATTTTATTGCCGACACGTTCAATTAACCCCAAAATACCTCCCATCTGCTCTTTTTGTTTAGTTTTTTCCAAATAAAAAACCTCCTTTTTATTTTGTGCCGCAAAAAATACTGCCCCCAAAGGAGCTAACCTTTGGGGAACAGTACCAAGGGCTTTTTAAACAGCTACTATTAATTTACAACGATGACAACATATCGTCAACATATTTTTTAATTTTTTCCAGCTTTTTGCGGATGTCCTTAACCTTGCCGGTATCGCGCGCCACAACCTGCTCAATCTTCGTGCGGTGCTGCAAATAGGTGCGCTCCAGCGTGCGCAGGTAATCCTTAAGCGACGCAACCTCAGGCACATCGCTGGTAATAGCGGCTTCCGTCACCGTCCACTCGCTGCCGCTGATGGTTACGCTGTCGCCGTACTGCGGAATGTACGCCGCCGTGCCGATACGCCGCTGCAATTCGCCTGCAAACTCCATCGCCGCGTCAATCTCGCCGTGCGTAACAAAAAACGCCTTCGGCTTCTGCGCCATCCTACCGTACCACTCCAAAAACTGCTCCTTATCCGCATGGGCGGAAAAACCCTTCATATTATAAATCTTCGCGTTAACGCGGATATCTTCGCCCATAATTTTTACCTGGCGCACACCCTCAACCAGCTTGCGCCCAAGGCAGCCTTCCGCCTGATAACCGGCAATGATAACGCTGCTGTCCTCGCGCCACAAGTTATGCTTTAAGTGGTGCAATACACGCCCGGCGTCGCACATGCCGCTGGCAGAAATGATAATTTTCGTACCCGGCATTTCATTAATCATGCGCGATTCCTGCGCCGTTTCCGTAAAATGCAGCTGCTTCATCGAAAGCAAATGTTTGCCCTGCATTTCGTAAATGGCGCGCGCCTCCTCGTCAAACTCCTGCGGGTTGCCCAGCACAATCTGCGTGGCCTTGTTCGCCATCGGGCTGTCGATGTAAATCGGAATATCCTGCGGAATCCTGCCCTCGTGCGCCAGCTTCTGGAAGTAATACAAAAGCACCTGCGTGCGCCCAACGGCAAAGGTCGGAACAATAATGTTGCCGCCGCGCTCCGCCGTGGAGTTGATAATTTCCGCCAGCTCCTCCGCCTTATCATAAACCTTATGCACGCGGTTGCCATAGGTAGATTCCGTAATGATAAAATCAGCACCCTGCAATTCCTCCGGGTCGGCAATTATCGGCGCGCCTGGCTGCCCAACGTCGCCGGTAAAAATCAGCTTCGTGTGCTTGCCGTCCTCCTCGGCAAAAATCTCCGCCATGGCGGAACCGATGATATGCCCCGCCACCTTAAATTTAGCCTTAATGCCGGGGATAACGTCAAACTCCTCGTCAAAATCGCGTACTACAAAATTTTTCAGCGATGCGTAGGCTTCGTCAACCGTGTACAGCGGCTTGATGAATTTACGCCCCGCACGCAGCCCCTTGCGGTTGGCAAACTCTGCGTCCGATTCGTGGATATGCGCGCTGTCCGGCAGCAGAATGCCGCACAGCTCCAGCGTGGTTTTGGTGCAGTACACCGGGCCTTTATAGCCCTGCGCTACCAGCTTCGGTATCAGCCCGCTGTGGTCGATATGCGCGTGCGTTAAAACAACGGCGTCAATCTCGCCCGGATTAAACATAAAATCGCGCTCGTTAAACGCGTTAACCAGCTTACTGCCCTGAAACATGCCGCAGTCCACCAGCATTTTTTTTCTGCCTATTTCTAAAAGATAGCATGAACCGGTTACCATTCTCGTGGCACCCAAAAACGTAATTTTCATCGTCACGCCTCCCTTTTTACACTTTTAAATATATTTATATATTCTCCAAAAAATATTTTTTACCTGCAAAAAGAGAAATTTACCTGCAAACACAAAAAACACCGGCCGCCATAAAAAGCAGCCAGTGCGTATTATTTTGCTATATTATTTTCAGTGCAGCTTAGCCGCGTATCTGCCCGCTACCGGTAATAAGGTACTTATAGGAAGTCAGTTCCGGCAGCGCCATCGGGCCGCGGGCATGCAGCTTCTGCGTGCTGATGCCGATTTCTGCGCCCATGCCGAACTCAAAGCCGTCGGTAAAACGCGTGCTGGCGTTAACATACACAGCCGCCGCGTCCACGCAGTCCTGAAACTTACGCGCCGCGTTGTAATCTTCGGTTACAATGCATTCGGAATGTTTTGTACTGTATTTGGCAATATGCGCCAGCGCTTCGTCGATATCCGCCACAATTTTTACGCTTAATCGCAAATCGCCGTATTCCGTCGCCCAGTCCTCGTCCGTTGCAGGCTGCACGCGTTCGTCAAACTTCTGCGTTTCGGGGCAGCCAAAAATCTGCACGCCTGCCTTAAAATACTCGTCCAGCATCTGCGGCATAAATTTACCGGCCACATCTTTATGCACCAGCATGGTTTCCATCGCGTTGCAAACGCTTGGGCGCTGCACTTTGGCGTTAAAGGCAATTTTGCGTGCCATATCACAGTCCGCCGCCGCGTCCACGTAAGTGTGGCACACGCCGCTGCCGGTTTCAATTACGGGCACGGTAGCGTTTTGCACAACGGCTTTAATCAGCCCTGCCCCGCCGCGCGGGATAACTACATCTACAAACTCGTTCATTTTTATCAGCGCCGTTACCGTAGCGCGGTCAGTCGTATCAATAAACTGAATGGCGCCCTGCGGTATGCCTGCTGCTTCTGCCGCCTCCGTCAGCACGCCTGCCACAGCAAGGTTGCTCTGCATCGCCTCGCTGCCGCCCTTTAAAACCACTGCGTTGCCGGATTTTAAACACAGCCCGATGGCGTCCGCCGTTACGTTGGGCCGAGCCTCGTAAATAATGCCGATAACGCCCAGCGGCACGCGTACTTTGGTAATTTTCAGCCCGTTAGCTAAGGTTTGCCCGCCGATGACGTTGCCAACCGGGTCTGGCAGCGCCGCTACCTGCTGCAAGCCCTCTGCCATACCGGCAATGCGTTCCGGCGTCAGGCGAAGCCTGTCCTGCATGGATTCGCGCATGCCGTTTTCCTTAGCCGCCTGCATATCTTTATTGTTGGCTTCTATAATATAATCAGCTTTGGCAAGCAGGGCTTCTGCCATTGCCAAAAGCGCCTTATTTTTTATGCCTGCCGGTGTAACAGCAAGCTTCGCCGCAGCTTTATGCGCAGCTTCCGCCTTAGCCCTAACCAGTTCAAATGTGCTCATAACCAGCCCTCCTAATTTAAAATTACCAAATCGTCGCGGTGGATAACCTCGTCAAAATTTTTATGCCCGAGGATTTTTTCTATCTCGTAGGTTTTGCAGCCCTTAATCTGCCGCAGCTCGTCCGAGGAATAATGGCACAGCCCGCGCGCCAGTTCAAAACCGTCCTGCGTTACTACGCTAACGGTGTTGCCGGCTTCAAAGCTGCCTTCCACATCCGTAATGCCTGCCGGCAAAACGCTGCACCCGCCGGCTTTTTTAATCGCCTTTACGCAGCCGTCATCCACAATAATTTTGCCCATAATGCGTGCGCCAAAGGCCAGCCAGCGTTTGCGGAACTGCAAGCGGTTCTCTTTGGATGCAAACAGCGTGCCGATTTCTTCGCCGTTTAAAATGCGGGCGATAACGTCCTTTTCGCTGCCGCTGGCAATAACCATGTTAATGCCGGAGCTGGTAGCGTTTTTGGCCGCCTGCAATTTGGTAAACATGCCGCCGGTGCCAACAGTGCTGCCAGCGCCGCCTGCCAGCGCTTCTACTTCCGACGTAATTTCCTCAACCTTGCTAATCAGCTTCGCATCGGGGTGCGTCTGCGGGTTAGCGGTGTACAGCCCTTCCACGTCCGAAAGGATAATTACAAGGTCAGCGTCGGTAATTCCCGCCACCAGGGCGGACATATTATCGTTGTCGCCAATTTTCAGCTCGTCCAGCGCCACCACGTCGTTTTCGTTAACGATGGGGATAACGCCGTTTTTCAAAAGCTCCATAAAGGTGTTGCGCGCGTTGGTATAACGGTGGCGGTCAATCGCCTCCATACGCGTTAAAAGCACCTGCGCCACAATCTGCCCGTATTCGGCAAAAAACTTTTCGTAGGTGTGCATTAAAATGCCCTGCCCAATTGCGGCAGCAGCCTGCTTGCCTGGTATGGTGCGCGGCTTTTCCGGCAGCCCCAGGCGGTCAACGCCCACAGCCACCGCGCCGGAGGTTACCAGAATCATCTCGTGTCCCTGATTCTGCAAATCCGACATCTCTCGCGCTAAACGGTCGATGCGCCCAAAATCCCTCTTGCCGTTTTGGTGCGTAATAGTGCTGCTGCCCACCTTAACGACAACTCTTTTTGCTTTTTTTAAATCAGACCGCTGTAAAACCATACCCCTCACCCCATTTTAAGATTCTTTAAATTCAAATACCATGTCGCGGATGCGCACCGTCTGCCCTTCTTCAATGCCAGCTTCCTTCAGGGCATCGTCAATTTTCAGGCTCTTCCAGATAAGCTGGAAGCGGTACAGCGCCTCATCGTTATCAAAATTGGTCATAGCAACAAGGCGCTCAATATTTTTGCCGCGCACTTCAAAATCCGTGTCGTTGCCGGGCACAACTTCAAAGCTGTCCGGGTCAATTTCTTCCGGCAAAATGCCTTCTTCCTCGTCCTCTTCGGGCTCAAAATTCTGCAGCATTTCGTAAGCCTTATACATCAGTTCCTGCAAGCCTTCGCCCGTCGCAGCCGATACCGGCATAATTTCAAAGCCCTTTTCTGCCACGTATTTTTTTACGCGCTCAAAGTTTTCCCTGCCCTCCGGCAAGTCCATTTTGTTGGCAACTACCAGCTGTTTGCGGCGTGCCAGCTTGTCGCTGTATTCTTTCAGTTCAAAATTAATCTTTTCAAAATCGTCAATCGGGTCGCGCCCGTCCGTGCCGGAAACATCCAGCACATGCAACAGCACCTTGGTGCGCTCCACATGGCGCAAAAAGTCGTAGCCAAGGCCCACGCCCTGGTGCGCGCCTTCAATCAGGCCCGGAATATCCGCCAGCACAAAGCTGCGTTCCGCGTCAATGCGCACCACGCCCAAAACAGGGGTCAGCGTGGTAAAATGGTACGCCGCAATTTCAGGCCTTGCGGCCGATACCTGTGCAATAATGCTGCTTTTGCCGACACTGGGGTAGCCTACAAGGCCTACGTCCGCCAGAAGCTTCAGTTCCAGCTTAACCCAGCGGTTCTCACCCGGCTCGCCCTTTTCGGCAAACGTCGGCGCACGGTTGGTTGCCGTGGCATAGCAGGCGTTGCCCTTGCCGCCGCGACCGCCTTTAGCGACAACGTACTCCTGCCCGTCCTCAACCAAATCGGCAAGGCGCACGCCGGTAGCATCGTCGCGTACAAGCGTGCCCATCGGCACCTTTACAATAACGTCGTCCGCACGGTGGCCGGTGCAGTTGCTGTTGCCACCCTGCCCGCCGCGCTTGGCCACAAATTTGCGTTTATAGCGGAAGTCAATCAGCGTGTTCAAATTTTTATCCGCACGCAAAATAACACTGCCGCCGCGCCCGCCGTTGCCGCCGTTCGGGCCGCCCTTTTCTACAAATTTTTCCCTGCGGAAGCTGCTCATGCCGTCGCCGCCTGCACCCGCCTCCACATAAATTCTCGCTCTGTCAATAAACATTATAAAATCTCCTGTATCTTATTTAAGGCATATTAAAGCCATTTTATTATATCTATTATACCTCATGCCGGTGCTGTAACGCAAATCAGCTTTCGCCGTTCAGCCACGGCAATAACAGCTGCGCTGCACACATGCCCAGTTTTTTGTAAGTTGCCACCGTGGGGTGGATGCCGTCAAAATATGCTGATTGTAGTTCCGCATCCGTTTCGCCCACAGCCTCCTGCAAATCAAGCAGAAAAGCTTTGCCGGTAAACTCCAGCTGCATACGGCGGCGCAAAAGCTCTGCCTGCGCATTGTAATCGTCATCGGCTGCAAACAACGGCAGCACCAAAGCCAGCGGCCAGTTTTTGCTTTGGCAGTAGGCAGCGGCCTGCTTTAAATCGTCAATTACAAAGCCCTGCGGACGGCGGTTTAAAATATCGTTAGCACCGCCCCAAAACAAAACGGCCTCCACCCGCTCCGGCAGATACATATTTTTTAAACGGTACACAATATCGTCGCAGCAATCGCCGCACACGCCGTAATTAAGCATCGTCACGCCGGTTTCCGCCTCAACCTCCGCAATCCACGATTCCTTCGGCCCATAAGGAAACCCAAATATTAAAGAATCGCCAAAACAGGCAACTGTACGCATCGTCGTTCTCCTTTAACAGCACTCTGGCATTTTATTTGTTACCTTAAATTTTACCAAATTTTGCTAAGTTTTTCGATACGAAGGAAGAAAAGATTGTAATTTTATCTGTTTTATTTTTAACTTGCGGGCAGCAAGCATAAATCCATTAAAACCAGCTTCCAATATACAGAAAACCCCGAAACCATAACGGTTTCGGGGTTTGAGTCTGCAAAAATTCCAACAAACAATTAGCGTTTGGAGAACTGGCTTGCTTTACGCGCTTTTTTGAGGCCGTATTTGCGGCGTTCTTTTTCACGCGGGTCACGAGTAAGGTAACCTGCTTTTTTCAGAGCCGGACGGAACTCTTCGTCAACTTTCAGCAGTGCGCGTGCAATGCCGTGACGGATTGCGCCTGCCTGGCCGGAGAAGCCACCGCCGATAACATTTACGAGCACATCGTATTTGCCTTTGGTTTCGGTGAGTTCAAGCGGCTGGTTTACGATTAATTCCAAAGTTTTCAGTCCAAAGTAATCATCAAGCTCGCGCTGTTGATAATGATTTTACCTTCACCCGGAACCAGGCGAACGCGTGCAACTGAAGATTTGCGACGGCCGGTCGCATTATAAGTAACTACTGCCATTTACGTTTCCTCCTCCGGTTATTATCTTACGTTAATTTCGAGAACTTCAGGTTTTTGTGCTGCATGCGGATGTTCAGCACCTGCATATACATGCAGTTTGGTAAAGATTCTACAGGGTTTTTGGCAAGCATTTCGCCTGCGGTAGTGAAGCTTGCGCCGCCAAGATAACCGCTGTGACGGAAATAAGTTTTCTGAACGAGTTTTTTGCCAGTCAGAACTACTTTATCTGCATTGATTACGATTACATGATCTCCGGTATCCATGTGCGGAGTGAAAGTCGGTTTGTGTTTTCCGCGAAGGATTTTTGCTACTTCGGCAGCAAGACGGCCGAGAGTTTTATCAGCTGCGTCAACAACGTACCATTTACGTTCGATGTTGGACGGATTAGCCATAAAAGTTTTCATCCTTATGTCCCTCCTAAATTATTTCCTGTTCAGTGCGATTTGTTAACTTCTCTTGGGGCTAATAAGATACGTCACAAAATCACGTATATATATTTTATCCATTTTGGTATAGCTTGTCAAGAAATTTTCTAACTTTTTTCGGGCGAATATTCTTCGTAGCCAACGTAGTCCAAATATAGCCCCTGCGGCGGCGCCGGCGATATTTTAAAATGCCTTGCGGCAGCATCAAGCTCCTCTTTAAATCGCTCCACGCTCTTTCTGGCTGCGCCAACCTCAACCAGATTCCACACAATGTTGCGCACCATGCGGTATAAAAAGCCGTCGCCTTCTATTGTAAACAGCAAATCGCCTGGCGCGGCTGCCTGCCACTGTGCTTTATAAATTGTTTTTACGGGCGAAGTTTGCACGCTGCCGCTGCTGCGGAAGAACGAAAAATCGTGCGTGCCCAAAAGATATGCAGCGGCGGTGTTCATTGCCGCCACATCTAAAACAGTGTTTTGCATTTGCCAGGCAAAATTTCTGAGGAACGGGTCATAATCCTTATTCAGCACCACGCGGTAGCAATAGCGTTTCCATCTGGCGCTGTACCGCGCGTGAAAGCCTTCTTGCACTTCTTCGGCCGCCATTACGGCGATATCCGGCGGCAAAATGCTGTTCATGGCTTTTTTTAAATTCGCCGCAGGTATCGGGCACGCCGTTGTAAACGATACTACCTGCCCTCTGGCATGCACTCCGCTGTCCGTCCTGCCGGAACCTGCCAGCGTCACTGCCACGCCTGTAATGCGAGTCAGTGCTTCTTCCAGCACCTGCTGCACCGTTATATCATTAGGCTGGCGCTGAAAGCCGTGGTAACCGCTGCCATCGTAGGCAACTGTAAGTTTCAGCGTTCTCATAAACCCAGCCCCCAACGCATAAAGGCCAGCACGCCAATTAAGAGCACAACGGTGCCAAGCGCTGCAAAGTCGCCCGCTTTATAAACCAGTTCGTGCATACGCGTGCGCCCCTCGCCGCCGCGGTAACAGCGTGCTTCCATGGCAATCGCCAGCTCGTCCGCCCGGCGGAAGGCACTGATAAACAGCGGCACCAGTATCGGCAGCATATTTTTGGCGCGCTGCAAAAGGCTGCCGCTGTCAAAATCCGCGCCGCGCGCTGTTTGCGCTTTAATAATGCGGTCGGTTTCTTCTATTAAAGTCGGTATAAAACGCAGGGCAATGGTCATCATCATCGCCAGCTCGTGCGCAGGCACGCCGATGCGTTTAAACGGTCGCAGCAGCGATTCAATGCCGTCCGTAAGCACAATGGGCGAAGTTGTAAAAGTTAAAATGGATGAAATCAGCAGCAAAAATACCAGCCGCAGCGACATTTTAATGCCCATCAAAAGCCCTTCTGCCGTCAGGCGCAAAAAGCTGTACTGGTACAGCACCGTGCTGCCTTCGCCGGTAAAGGCGTGGATGAACAGCGTCAGCGCAATTATAATCCACAGCGGCTTAACGCTGCGCAAAACCATCAGCACCGGCAGGCGCGAAAGGGCAATTACCACTGCCACAAACAGCGCCAGCACGCCGTAGCTAAGCATGCTTTCTGCAAAAAAGATGGCGGTAATAAACAGCAGTGTGGCAAGTATTTTGGCGCGCGGGTCCAGCCTGTGGGTGACGGAATTGCCCGGGTAATACTGCCCTAAAGTAATATCAGTCAGCATGCTGCGCCCTCCTTAATGCCAAAATCTGCCGCTCCAAAGCAGCAAGCTGCGGCGTGTAATCAACCGCCAGCCCATGTTCTTTCAGGCAATCTGCCAGTTTGTAAATTTGCGGAACATCCATCGAAGCTGCCACCAGCTCCTCGCGGTGCCCGGTAAAAATTTCGTGCGGCTTGCCGTCCAAAATAATCTGCCCGCCGCTAATCACCAGCAGGCGCGAAGCGTACTGCGCCGCCTCTTCCATATTATGCGTTACCAAAATTACGGCCATGCCGCGCTTTTTGTGCAGCGCCATAACCTCCGTAAACACGGCGTCGCGGGCGCGCGGGTCCAGCCCGGCGGAAGGCTCGTCCAAAATAAGATAATCCGGCTCCATGGCAATTACACCGGCAATAGCCACGCGGCGCATTTGCCCGCCCGAAAGGCGGAACGGTGAACGCTGGGCAAAAGTTTCAAAATCAAGCCCGACAAACGCCATGGCATCGCGCACGGCACGGTCAACTTCATCGGGCTGTAAGCCCTTATTGCGCGGCCCAAAGGCAATGTCCTCGTAAACAGTTTCGGCAAAAATCTGGTGTTCCGGGTATTGAAACACCATACCGACGGAGTTGCGTGCTTTTTTAGCATCGGCGTTTTTGGCGCTTAAATCAATGCCATCTACGCAAACCGTGCCCTTTTGCGGGTGCAAAAGCCCGCTTAAATGCTGCACTAACGTAGATTTACCGCTGCCGGTATGCCCGATAACAGCCACAAACTCACCCTTTTCAATTTGCAGGCTGACGTTCTGCAGCGCCGTTTTTTCAAAGGGCGTGCCCTTCATATATGTAAATGTAACATTTTCTAATTTTATTGGCATAATTCCTCCGTCAGCTCTTCGCCGGTTGTAATGCCCTCCGGCAGTTTAACGCCTTTTTGGCGCAAATCGTAAGCAGCCTGCGCGGACAGCGGCGTTTCCAGCCCCATGGCGTGCAGCTCTTTAACATGGGCAAAAACCTCTTTCGGCGTACCCTGCAATTTTATTTTGCCGTTTTCCATGGCGATAATGCGGTCTGCCTGCATGGCTTCTTCCATATAATGCGTTATGTAAACAACGGTAATGTGCTTTTCGCGGTTCAGCTTTTTCACCGTGGCAGCAATTTCTGCGCGCCCGCGCGGGTCCAGCATCGCTGTCGGCTCGTCTAAAACAATGCAGTCTGGCTCCAGCGCCAGCACACCGGCAATCGCCACGCGCTGCTTCTGCCCGCCGCTTAATAAATGCGGCGCATGTTTAGCGTATTCCGTCATGCCCACGGCAGCCAGCGCAGCATTCACACGGGTGCGTATTTCTGCCGGCGGCACGCCGATATTTTCCGGTCCGAAAGCAACGTCCTCCTCTACAATAGCGGCGACAATCTGGTTATCCGGGTTTTGAAACACCATCCCAACGTGCTGGCGGATGTTCCACAAATTATCGTCGTCCGCCGTATCCATTCCGGCAACAATGCACTTGCCCGCCGTCGGCAAAAGCAGGGCGTTTAAATGCCGCGCCAATGTCGATTTGCCGCTGCCGTTAGCGCCGATAATTGCCACAAACTCGCCTTTGGCAATGCTCAGGCTGACGCCTGCCAGTGCCTTAACCTCGTTGCCGTCCGTGTCAGTATAAACGTGCTCTAAATTTTTTATTTCAATTAAGTTTTGCATAACAACCTCAAACCAAAAGTATTTACCTAATAATTATAGTATCGGCAGCGTTTTACGTCAACCTTTTACAAAAATTACGTTAACAATCGCGCAGCAGCCTGCCAATGCGGCTGTACACATTCAGCGCGTTGGCATAGAAAAACTCCTCGTGGTGCGCCTCCGGCACAACGCGGCTCAAAATGGCAATGTAATCGGCAATGTTTACCAGCGGCCAGTCGCTGCCGTACATCACCTTATCCCAGCGCCCCATGTAGCCCAGCCACATCGCCAGATAATCAAAATAAGGCTTCTGCCTGTTGTAAAAATCCGCGCCCGGTATGCCCTCCAAAAGCCCGGATAAATCTATAAACACATTTGGGTTTTTAGCCGCCACTTCCACAGCGTCGGCAAACCACGGGTTACCGCAGTGGCAAATTACAAACTTCACATCGGGGAAATCCACCGCAGCCTCGTCCATCGTCAGCGGATGCGCGTAACGCAGGCGTGCATCAGCCATTGCCGTGTCGCCCGTGTGCACGGCAACCGGCAGGTTATAAGCACGCGCCAGTTCAAACAGCGGCCAGTGGCGCTTGTCGTAAACATAAACCGGACGGTAGCCGGGATAAATTTTAATACCGACGCACTGCGGCTTTTGAGCGTAATATTCAAACTCCAGCGCAGTTTTTTCAGCATTTTCCGGCGTAATCAGCTCGCTTTTTACACCCAGGCAGTAGCCGATGTTGCCAGGCTGGCTGTAAACATCGTCGTCAAACGGCGCGTTTAAATCAATCAGCCTGGGGCTAATGCCGCCATAACGGCTGGGAACATCCTCAGTATTGCCCATAGCGACGCTGAACACAATGTTATTTTCATCGCAAATTTTCTGCCAGCAGGCAGCAGTATTTTCATAGCCCGCATTAGCGGCAACCTCTTTAAACCCATCGACATTAAAATAATGCATGTGCACATCTATAATTTTCATACCGGCACCTTCTTATATCACTAACTTATCAATAAAATTCATCCATAAATCTATGTTTCAATATCAATATTATAACATTTTAAACTAATTGCACAACAAAAAAAGCCCTGCAAAGCAAGGCATTAAAGCAAATATTATTTTTCGTAATTTTAACCCATTATTTTAAAAACATTTCCATTTAAAGCTAAAGTTTAATTTAAATGCTTTCAGCACTGATTTTTATTTTGCAAAAATTCAAGCAAGGCTGTGCAGCCCTCGTAAATATCATCATAAGTAACATCAAAATTGCCGGTATACCACGGGTCAGCAATGTCACGATTGCTGCCAGTAAAATCCAGCAGCTTGTAAACCTTGTGCTCCGGGTCACCGCCGGTAATGCGCAAAATATTGCGGATGTTGCTTGCCTCCATGCCAATCAAATAATCATACTTATTATAATCAGCTTTGGTTAACTGCACCGCAGTTTTGCCGCTGACGCTGATGCCATACTGCGCCAGCTTTTTGCGAGTACCCGGGTGTACCGGGTTGCCAATTTCATAACTGCTCGTAGCGGCAGAGGCAATATAAAACGCACTCTCCAGCCCGCGCTTTTTAACCATATCTTTCATTAAAAACTCCGCCATCGGCGACCGGCAAATATTACCTAAACAAATAAAAAGTATTTTAAACATAGTAAGCTCCTGAAATTTAGAATGTAGTGAAAATAAATGTTAATACTGTTATCGAACTGAATCATCATTATCTAAATAAATTGCAATAACCACTACTAAACTTAACAACGTCCATGAATATTTTACAACTGCTTTGCCTTACCCGCAATTTCAATCCACACTGCCTATGAAGGCAGTGACTGCGCAAGCGCAGCGTCCACTCTTTCTATCAGCATTTCAATCCACACTGCCTACGAAGGCAGTGACCAGTATGCCGCAAATAAAAATCAAACAAAGGAGTATTTCAATCCACACTGCCTACGAAGGCAGTGACAGCATATAAACAAAGCATAAGAAAAACTAAACATTTTAGTCAAAATGTGCGAAGGTAATTTTAAACTAAAAACAGTAGTAAAATAACTCTCTTTAAAATAATAAAAATATCTGTTTATCTCTACTTCGCACTTAAATATTTAGTCTTCAAAATCCTGTATATAAATATTGTATCACCAATAGATATTTACGGCAATTTTATAAACAATTAAAAAGTGTATATCAGGTAAATGCGGTAGCTATCTATGCACGCTCCATATGCTCCCTGTTGAGCCCTCAACTCTGCTAAGCTTTCTGCCACGCATATTGCCGTCGCCTTAGGCTCGCCACTAAACGGCGGCTCGCTTGCACTCTGTGGGCTGTGCTGCACGCCCCCTGCCCTGAAAGACAGCAATGTTTAATATAAAAAATACTAAAAACAAAAGAAAAAAGACCATACCTTTCGGTATAGCCTTCCTTCTTTCTAACCGGCAGCTATCTATGCACGCTCCGCATGCTCCCTATTCAGCCCTTAACTCTGCTAAGCTTTCTGCCACTCATATTGCCGTCGTCTTCGGCTCGGCACTAAACGGCGACTCGCTTGCACTCTGTGGGCTGTGCTGCACGCGCTTCAGCGCTGGCAGCACATGCCTCCCACGCCCCCTGCCCGAATAAAATTGCAATGTTTAATATAG
>CASEIL010000035.1 GCA_949288065.1 uncultured Phascolarctobacterium sp. | reverse complement strand
GCCATAGCAGCTTCCTTGCTGAATTCCATGCCCTGGTCACGCATCCAGCAGGCTTTGTAAACCAGCATGCGGGCAGCTTCAATGCGCATTGCCATATCGGCAATCATGCTCTGAATCATCTGGAAGGATGCAATCGGCTGGCCGAACTGTTTGCGTTCCTTGGAATATTTAACTGCACAGTCAAGTGCAGCCTGTGCCAAACCAACGGAAACAGCGCCAACAAACGGGCGTGCGTTGTCAAGGGTGTTCATCGCAATGCGGAAGCCCTCGCCTTCGCGGCCAACGCGGTTAGCTTCGGGGATTACAACGTCCTGCAAAATCAGTTCGCAGGTATTGGAGGGGCGGATGCCCATTTTGTCTTCTTTTTTGCCTACGGAGAAGCCCGGGGTACCTTTCGGCACAATAAACGCGGTTAAGCCGCGGATGCCGCCGGTTTTGCGGGTGTTGGCAAATACAAGGTAAGTATCGGCAACGCCGCCGTTGGTGATGAAGGCTTTGGCGCCGTTAAGGGTGTAGGTGCCTGCTTCCTTATCTTTTACAGCGGTGGTGGATACAGCGCCGGCGTCGGAGCCTGCGCCAGGTTCGGTCAGCGCAAAAGCTGCCAGCTTGCCTTCGTTAAGAAGGTCGCAGTGGGCTTTTTTCTGTTCTTCCGTACCAGCAAGCAAAATCGGATAGGACGCAAGAGAATTTGCAGCAATAGAAGTAGCAATACCTGCGCAGCCTTTGCCGAGCTCTTCGTAAATAGCGGCAACCGTAACGCTGTCAAGGCCCATTCCGCCGTATTCTTCGGGAACGCAGACATTCAAAAGCCCCATATCGGCAGCTTTTTCAAAAAGGCCTTCTCTGGCGTGGTTTTCTCTGTCCATTTCAGCAGCGTAAGGGGTAATTTCTTTAGCAACAAACTCCCTCACCATTTCCTGCAGTTCAAGTTGTTCTTCGGTTAAAGCAAATTCCATTTTGTCCTCCTTATGTTAAAAGCTGTTGCTTTTTTTGACATTGCACTTTCAGTATTTTACCATAAAATCGCTGTTTACTCAACCACTTTTAACAAAGTTGTCTAAATTTTTGCTCAAAATTAATTAATGATGGAACAGCCTGAGGCCGGTAAACGCCATGGCGATGCCGTATTTATCGCAGGTTTCGATAACATTATCGTCGCGGATGCTGCCGCCTGCCTGTGCGATATATTCCACGCCACTGCGGTGCGCGCGCTCGATATTATCGCCGAACGGGAAGAAAGCATCGCTGCCGAGCGATACGCCCTTAAGCTGCGCAACCCAGGCTTTTTTCTCCTCGCGGGTCAAAGGCTCCGGCTTTTCGGTAAAGAAGTTTTCCCAAACGCCGTCTGCCAGTACATCCTCATAATCGTCGGAGATGTACACATCAATGGTGTTGTCGCGGTCCGGGCGGCGGATGTTTTCTTTAAACGGCAATGCCAAAACTTTCGGGTTCTGGCGCAGCCACCAGATATCGGCCTTGTTGCCTGCCAGGCGGGTGCAGTGCACGCGCGATTGCTGCCCTGCGCCGATGCCGATAGCCTGCCCGTCCTTAACATAGCAAACGGAGTTGCTCTGCGTATATTTTAAGGTAATCAGCGCAATTAAAAGGTCGCGTACTGCGCTTTCGGGAATCTCTTTATTTTTGGTCGGGCGGTTTTCCAAAAGGTCTGCCGTAATTTTCGCTTCGTTGCGGTCCTGCTCAAAGGTAATGCCAAAAACCTCTTTGGTTTCGGTCAGCTTAGGCTGATAATTGGGGTCAATTTTAATAATATTGTAGGTGCCTTTGCGTTTGCCTTTTAAAATTTCCAGCGCTTCATCGGTGTAGCCCGGGGCGATAACGCCGTCGGAAACCTCGCGTGCCAGCATTTTAGCGGTCTGCACATCGCAAACATCGCTCAGCGCAACAAAATCGCCGTAGCTGCTCATTCTGTCCGCGCCGCGCGCGCGTGCATAAGCATTAGCCAGCGGGCTGAGTTCAAGGTCGTCAACATAATAGATTTTTTTCATTTAAAACCTCAATAGGAAGCTCGCCGTCCTTCATGTAAATACGTGCCTGTTTCTGGTTAGGGTTGCAGCCATACTTTAATTGCAGTTCCTTCACGTTAATTCCTCCCTGTAAATTAAAAATGCCGGCACTTTCCGGGCGCAAGGTGCCCAGACGGTCGGCGTTAATCCGGCCATACTCCATGTGGTTAACCCACTTCCGTCAGTTATATGGCCTTTATAGTTAAATTATATAGTTGTAATGGTGGTTTGTCAAACATATTACATTTTTAACTCATGTGCGGATAAAAGATTTTGTAATTTAATTTTTAAATCTTCTTCATCATAATGGTCAACAATTATTAATATTATTAATCCTACTAAAAATATAAAATTAAAACCCATTGAAGTTACATCAAAATCATTTTTGAAATCAAAAAAACAATTCTTAAACAAAGTATAAAATAAAAAACAATAAAATATAATGAATATCATTCTCCATTTTCGCCAAAACACTATTATAGATTTGTTATTTTTATCAACAACAATACCTTTATATGATGCTCCTCTTCTTCTATCAGTTTGTTTTAACAAAAATCCATTTTGTTCTACTTTACCATAAAATAAGAAATCCGAATCTTTTCCCCATAATAAAATCGGCATTTCTTTTGTATTTTCTTTTAACAATTCCACTACTTCTTCAGGCGATTTATCAGTTTCCAAATATACCTTACTCCATAAAAACATATCCTCACCCCGCTTTATTTTAATTATAAACCTGTTCAATCTGTGGTACAATATAAAAAGCAGCAATCAATCAAAGGAAGTGTTATAAATGGAATGTTATGTTTGCCCGCACCGCTGCGGTGTAGACCGCCCTGCCGATATGCACGCAGAGGGCATATTCGGCTCGTGCCACTGCGGCTTAAAGCCCATTGTTGCCCGCGCCGCCCTGCATTTTTGGGAAGAGCCCTGCATCAGCGGCGAAAAAGGCAGCGGCACCGTGTTCTTCAGCGGCTGCAATTTGCACTGCGTTTTTTGCCAGAATTACGAAATCAGCAGCTTAAACAAGGGCAAGGAAATTTTATTTTGAGCTTATCGCCCAGGGGGCAAATAACATTAACCTTGTTACCCCCACCCATTTTACGCACGCAATTTTAGAGAGCCTGAAAGAGCCCCTGCCAGTGCCCGTGGTTTACAACACCAGCGGCTTTGAAACGCTGGACAGCCTGCGCAAGCTAAAAGGCAAGGTGCAAATCTGGCTGCCCGATTTAAAATACAGCGACGACCTTGCCGCCATTAAATACAGCAACGCGCCCAGCTATTTCCGTATTGCCACGGACGCTATCAAGGAAATGTACAAACAGGTTGGCCCGTATAAGCTGAATGACGACGGCATTATGCAAAGCGGCGTTATAATCCGCCACCTGCTTATGCCCGGCATGGTTGAAAACACCAAAGGTGTTATCGACTGGGTTGCCAAAACCTTTAAGCCCGGCGAAGTTATGTTCAGCCTTATGCACCAGTATGTGCCCTGCGGCCGCGCTGCCGATTACCCCGAGATTAACCGCCGCGTTACTGACGAGGAATACGCCGAGGTTGAGCAATATCTGTTTGACAGCGGCATTGAGGACGGCTTTGTGCAAGAGGACGATTCCGCCTGCGAGGACTTCATCCCCAAATTTGACGGCACCGGCGTGTAATTTGTTTTTGCCTTTATACAGCAATACCCCAAAACCACAAAGGATTTGGGGTATTTTTTATTGCTGCTGTTGTTTTTGTTTGCGTTTTTCTTCTTCCATTTGTTTAAAGGCCTCGCGTTCCTTGCAAAGCTCCTCGTACAAGGCAAGACCGCTCCAGGTGCTGTTAGTTTCCGTCAGCATGGCTTTTAAATCAATGCGGCCCACGCCAACGCGCTGCAAAGCCGTTAAAAACTTTTGCAGTTTATCCGCGCCAAAGCCGTGCAGCAGCTTCTTTCAGCTCTACGCCTTCCACGCCCAAAAGCGCGCCCAGCGGCTGGTGGTAATCCTCCTGCCCCACGCTTTTAAAGCGGATGTTCATCATCATGCAAACCATTTTTGTCATCTCGGCCTTTTTGCCGGTAAAATTATAAAGCAATGCACAGCTTACCATAGTGTTCTCCTTTATGCGTTTTATTATAACCATTATAACTTAAAACCTCCCATTACGCAAAATACCGGCCGCAGTTTGCAGCCGGTATTTTAATTTGCAAGTGTTAACTGCTGGCTTTAAAGTTCAGCCCGCCAGTTAAATTATTTTTTTACAAGCACGGTGCGGATGTGCAGCTCGCGCAGTTGTTTTTCTTCAACGTCGTTAGGCGCCTGGCACATCAAATCGCTTGCGCTCTGGGTTTTCGGGAAGGCAATTACGTCACGGATGGAATCGCGTTTTGCCATAATCATTACCAGGCGGTCGAGGCCGAATGCCAAACCGCCGTGCGGGGGAGCACCGAATTCAAACGCGCCCATCATGAAGCCGAATTTCTCCTGTGCCTGCTCTTCGCTGAGGCCGATAGCGTGGAATACGGCGTCCTGTACGTCGCGTCTGTGAATACGGATGGAACCGCCGCCGATTTCGGTGCCGTTAAGTACCATATCGTAGGCTTTGGCGTATACCTTGCCCGGGTCGGTAGCCAGGAGAGGAATATCTTCTTCGCGCGGAGAGGTAAACGGATGGTGCATGGCAACATAGCGTTTTTCTTCTTCGCTGTATTCAAACATCGGGAAATCAACAACCCAGGTAAAGGCCAGTTTGTTCTCGTCGATAAGGCCGCGGCGTTTTGCCATTTCAATACGCAGTGCGCCCAGTGCGGCAGCAACAACGGCAGGCTTATCGGCTACAAACAGCAGCAGGTCGCCCGGTTCGGCAGCGCCTGTTTTAAGGATGTTGGCAAGGTAATCCTCGGTAAAGAACTTGGCAATCGGAGATTTTACGCTGCCGTCCGGCTGAATCTGCATCCAGGCCAGGCCTTTAGCGCCGTAAATGCCAACAAAATCAACCAGCCCGTCCAGCTCGCGGCGCGGGATAGCGGCATAGCCCTTAACATTAATGGCTTTAACAATGCCGCCTTTATTGATAATATCGTTAAATACTTTAAATTCGCTGCCCTTAACGGCTTCGGTCATGTTGATAAGCTCCATGCCGAAACGCAGGTCCGGCTTGTCGCTGCCGTATTTATCCATGGCTTCGTCCCAGGTCATACGCTGGAATTTTTCCGGCAGGTCCACGCCAAGCGCGCCTTTAAACACGTGGCGGATTAAGCCTTCGGTCATATCCATAATATCGTCGGCGTCAACAAAGCTCATTTCAATATCCAGCTGGGTAAATTCCGGCTGGCGGTCGGCACGCAAATCCTCATCGCGGAAGCAGCGTACAATCTGGAAGTAACGCTCCATGCCGGCAACCATTAAAAGCTGTTTAAAAATCTGCGGGGACTGCGGCAGAGCATAGAACTTGCCGGGGTTTACGCGGCTCGGTACAAGGTAGTCGCGCGCGCCTTCCGGAGTGCTCTTGGTCAGCATCGGGGTTTCAATTTCGCAGAAGTCATGGTTATCCATGTAGTCGCGCATCAGTTTGGTAACCTTGTGGCGCAGCATTAAATTGCGCTGCATTTCCGGGCGGCGCAGGTCAAGGTAACGGTATCTCAGGCGCAGGTTCTCGTCAACGTCGATGCCGTCCTGAATGTAAAACGGCGGGGTTTTAGCGCTGTTCAGCACCTCAAGCTCCTTGGCAACAACCTCTACCTCGCCGGTAGCAAGGTTCGGGTTAACGGTTTCTTCGCTGCGCAGGCGCACAACGCCGTGCACCTTAATAACATATTCGCTGCGGATAGCTTCGGCAGTAGCAAAATCGCTGCCTGCGTGGTCGGGGTCAACAACTACCTGCACAATGCCGCTGCGGTCGCGCAGGTCAACAAAAATCAGTCCGCCGTGGTCGCGCCTTTTGGCAACCCAGCCGCAAAGCACAACTTCCTTTTCATTATCGGCCTTGCCCAGCGTACCGCAATAATGGTTGCGTTTTAAATTACTCATACTTTTTACACCTCTGTCTGTAAAATTGTAACTATATCACCAACAGGAATCTCTGTCTGCGTGCTTGTCTGCATATCCTTTAAGGTTACCATGCCGCGCTCCAGCTCGCCGTCGCCAAAAATAACGGCAAAGCGTGCGTTTAAGCGGCCTGCCTGCTTCATCTGCGCCTTCATGCTGCGGCTTAAAAAGTCAAACTCGGTTTTAAGCCCTGCCTGCCTTAAGGCGATGGCGTTTTTAAAGGCCAGCTCAAAATTATCTTTATTGGGGCAAACAACGTAAGCGTCGATGCTGTCTTCCGCCTTCGGCAAAAGGTTCTGGCTTTCCAGCGCCAGCAAAATGCGTTCCATGCCCATCGCAAAACCGATGCCGGAAACATCCTGCCCGCCGATTTCCTTTACAAGGCCATCATAGCGCCCGCCGCCGCACACAGCGCTCTGCGCGCCCAGCGGCACATATTGAATTTCAAACGCGGTTTTGGTGTAATAATCAAGCCCGCGCACCAAAGTGTTATCTACTTCAAACTCCACACCGGCGGCAGTTAAAAGGCGTTTAACGCCCTCAAAATGCTCGCGGCATTCCTCGCACAGGCACTCTTCAAGGCTCGGCGCACCGGCAGCCAGCTCGTGGTCGTGCGGCACCTTGCAGTCCAAAAGGCGCAGCGGGTTGCGCTCAAAGCGCGATTTGCAGTCATTACACATGCCCTCAAGATGCGGGCGGAAGTAATCCTGCAATTTTTGCCTATGCTGCGGGCGGCATTTGGGGCAGCCCACGGAGTTGATTTTTAAATGCAAATCCTTTAAGCCCAGTTCCTTTAAAATGGTAACGGCCAGTAAAATTGCCTCAGCGTCGATAGCGGGGCTGTCTACGCCCAAAGCCTCGATGCCGAACTGGTGAAACTGGCGGTAACGCCCCGCCTGCGGGCGGTCGTACCTGAACATCGGTCCAATGTAATACAGCTTGGTCGGTGCGGGTTCGGCATACATTTTATGCTCGCAAAACGCACGCACGGCCGACGCCGTATTTTCCGGGCGCAGGGTAATGCTTCTTTCGCCGCGGTCGGTAAAGGTATACATTTCCTTTTCCACCACGTCCGTCGTATCGCCGATGCCGCGCTTAAACAGCTCGGTATGCTCAAACACCGGCGTCCTTATTTCTTTATAACCATATTGCGCGCAAATGCGGCGCATGGCAGCTTCTACATACCGCCAGCTTTCAATCTCGGCCGGCAGAATATCCTTTGTGCCTCTTGGCGCAGTAGTAAGCAAGCTGATTCCTCCTCACTGCCTTCTACGGCTTAATACATCCATAAATTTACATACTTAATAATTGTACCACAATTAATGCCGTTTATACAACACCGGCGGCAAAAACTTTGCCTGTTTGCGTAAAAATAAAGTAAAAAATAAAAATACGGCCTGTTAAAGCCGTAAATTTATTTGTTCTGGCTCTCGTCAAACTGCGCGGGCGTTGCTTCCTCCTGCGCTTCGTCGCTGCTGTGCCACAGCTCCTTATACAAAACGCGGTACACCGCCGCCACCGGCACGGCAAACAGCATGCCCAAAATGCCGTACAGCTTGGCGCCGATTAAAAGGCTTAAAATTAAAATTACCGGGTGCAAATCAATTTTTTTGCCGATAATGCGCGGCATTAAAACATTCGCGTCAAACTGGTAAAAAACAAGGTAAAACAGCGCCACATAAAAGGCCGACTGCGGGCTTTGCGAATAGGCAATAAACACGGCAGGCACCGCACCCAGCATCGGGCCCACAACCGGCACCATCTCCGCTAAAATCGCAAGTAAACCAAAAACCAGCGGGTAATGAATGCCCAAAAGCGAGGTGCCCACGGCAATGCAAAAGCCTGCAATAAGGCTTAAGCGCGCCAGCCCCTGAATGTAGCAGCTTAAAGTTAAACCAATTTCATCAATAATATGCGCCACGCGCGGCTGCGCCTCGTAGCTGAAAAAGTTAATCAGCATGCTGCGCAAATCGCGCCAGTCCTTCAAAAAGTAAAACGCCAGAAACGGCACCACAATTAAACCGACGAGGTTGGTAATAATATCCAGCGTCGATTTTAACAAATTACGCAGCACCGCCGCCACAAAGCCCATCAGCCAGCTGGTAATGTAATCAAACAGGCTTTCAATGTTGTGCGGCAGCTTGGGGTAGTTGGAAGGGTCCTCAATCAGCCAGTCGAAGGTAGCCGCGTCCATTTTGGTGGTGTAATCCGGTATTTTGCCCACAAGGGTGTTAATCTGCCCAAACAGCGGCAAAATAATAAAGGTTACGGCGCAAAAAACCAGCGCGCCAAAGGCGATGAACGCCAGCAAAATGGTTACCACGCGCGAAAGGTGAATGGTGCCGCGCCCCAGCGTAATTTTACCGAACAGCTTGCTTATGGGGTGCAGCAAAAACGCCAGCCCTACCGCCAAAAGTATCGGCAGCAAAAAGTTGCCCAGCAAATAAAAGATAAACGATATGAGCGCCGCCACTGCAACCTTAAAGGCGGTGCTGTTTCGTATGGCTTTAAAATCCTTAATCATCGGTTATTGCAGAAACGGGTTTCTGCGCCTCTCCCATCCTACGGTAGTAGCAGGCCCGTGCCCCGGCAAAAGTTTAACGCCGTCTGCCAAAGGCAGGATTTTGCTTTTAATGGAAGCTAACAGCTGTTTGTATGAACCGCCCGGAAAATCCGTCCTGCCGATGGATTCGGCAAAAACGGTATCGCCGCAGAACACAACATCGCCCGTCATCAGGCATACGCCGCCCGGGGTATGCCCCGGCGTTGCCAGCACCTTAAACTTCATGCCGGCTGCTTCCACCTCGTCGCCGTCGGCAAAGTATTTATCTGCGCAAGCAGGCACATACCTGCCGCCGATAAAGGCTGCCAGGCTGCGGTTGGGGTCGCTCAGCATTGGCTCGTCCTCTTTGCTGATGTACACCGGCGCGCCGGTACGCTCTTTAACCTCGCCCAGCGCCATAATATGGTCGCCGTGGCCGTGCGTTAAAAAGATAGCGTCAACCGTTACGCCTTCCTTGTTAACGGCCTCCATAATGCGGCCGGCATCCCCGCCCGGGTCCACAATTACGCCGTGGTGCGTTTCTTCGTTAATTACAATATAGCAGTTGGTAGCAATATAGCCAACCTCCATGGCAAGTATTTTCATTTAAACCTCCTGTTAGGCGTGGGTGTGCGCGGCAGAAGTTACCTGGCGCTCCACGCTGTAAACGCCCTTCATGCGTTTTATTTTGTTCATAATGTTGTCAAGCTGGTCAAGGTTGCTGATATCCAGCCCCATCGTAATGGAGGCAACCTTGTTTTTATCGGTGCGGCAATTCAGCGCGTTAATGTTCAGCTTGGCCTCACTGGTTACCTGCATAATGTCGCTCATCATGCCGGGGCGGTTATCGGCGCTGATAACAATGTTAACCTTGTAAACAGCGTCCGTCGCAATATCCCACGATACCTCAATCAAACGGCTCTGCTCGGCCGGGTTGTTGCTTAAAACATTGGGGCAATCCCTGCGGTGCACGGAAATGCCGCTGCCGCGCGTAATATAGCCAATAACCGGATCGCCCGGAATCGGGTTGCAGCAGCGCGCCAGCTTAACCATAATGCCCTCTTCGCCTTTTACAAGGATGCCGTGGCTGTTTTTAGCCTTGCTGCGGCGCGGTTTAAGCTCTGCCAAAAGTTCGGAAAGGTCTTTGGTTGTGTTAAGCTTCTGCTCTTTTTTGTAAAGCTCAACCAGCCTGCTCATTACGTTGTTTAAGGTAATGCCGCCGTAGCCGATGGTGGCGTACAGCGATTCCTCGCCGTCCAGCCTTACGGCCGTGGCAACTGTTTTCAGCTTATCAGCCTTTAACAGCACCTTAACGTCATAGCCCAAACGCCTGGTTTCTTTTTCCAGCATTTCGCGGCCCTTAACAATGTTTTCCTCACGGCGTTCCTTTTTAAACCACGAGCGGATTTTGTTGCGCGTATCGGAAGAACCTACAATATTCATCCAGTCGCGGCTCGGCCCCGTGGCCTGCTTGGAGGTAATAACCTCGACAATATCGCCGTTGCTCAGTTTATAATCCAGCGGCACAATGCGCCCGTTAACCTTCGCGCCCACACAGCGGTTGCCAACATCCGTATGGATGCGGTACGCAAAATCAATCGGCACGCTGCCCACCGGCAAATCAATAACGTCGCCGCGCGGGGTAAATACAAACACTTCATCGCTGAACACGTCCATTTTAACCGTGTTCACAAAATCGCGCGAATCGCTCATATCCTTGTGCCATTCCAAAAGCTGGCGCAGCCAGGATAATTTGGCTTCAAAATCCTTATCGCCGCCGGACGGCATATTGCTCTTGCCGCCGCTTTCCTTATAGCGCCAGTGCGCCGCGATGCCGTATTCAGAAATGCGGTGCATCTCAAACGTGCGGATTTGAATTTCCAGCGGTTGTCCGTTGTGGTACACAACCGTAGTGTGCAGCGACTGGTACATGTTGGATTTCGGCACGGCAATATAGTCCTTTACGCGCCCCGGTATCGGGCGCCACAGGCTGTGCACAACGCCAAGCGTTCCATAGCAATCGGCAACAGTGTCAACCAGCACGCGGATGGCGAGCAAATCGTAAATCTCGCTCAGTTCTTTATGGTCACGCTGCATTTTTTTATAAATGCTGTAAAAATTCTTCGGGCGGCCCTGAATTTCGCACTTAATGTGCTGCTCGTCAAGGTGCTGCTTAATTTCCGCCATCGCCTCGTGAATCATGGCTTCCCTTTCGCGGCGTTTTACCTTAACCTGCTCTACCAGGTCGTAGTAAATTTCCGGCTCCATATAACGGAAGGCCAAATCCTCCAGCTCCCACTTAATGGTGTAAATGCCAAGGCGGTGGGCCAGCGGCGCATAAACCTCCATCGTCTCGCGCGAGATGGAATGCTGCTTATGCACCGGCATATATTTCATGGTTCGCATATTGTGCAGGCGGTCGGCCAGCTTAATCATAATAACGCGGATGTCCTTCGCCATCGCCAGGAACATTTTGCGGTAGTTTTCAATCTGCTGGTCCTCTTTGCTGATGTATTCAATTTTGCCCAGCTTGGTAACGCCGTCCACAAGGTCGGCCACCTTCACGCCAAACATTTCCGTCAGCTGCTGCAGGGTAATGTCGGTGTCCTCAACAACGTCGTGCAAAAAGGCAGCCGCCAGCGTCGTTTCGTCCATGTGCAAATCTGCCAGTATCGTCGCCACGCCCAGCGGATGGATAATGTACGGCTCGCCCGATTTACGGCGCTGATTGGCATGTGCTTTGGCAGCAACGTCATAAGCCTTTTGTACAAACGCCACCTGCTTTTCATCCAGATATTTTTTTATCATTTCAAAGAAGCCTTCTACGCTTACTTCATGAATCTCCGGCATAAAACCACATCCTTACCCAGTCAAATTCCGCGCACGCCCGCTATCTGCTGCGGGGAAGCCAGCATATTGGCGCGGTACTGCCTGTAAATCCTTTTGCCCGTTTCCTCAGCGTGCCTAAAGGCGGCAGAATTTTCCAAATTGTTCTTTCTGGCGGCCAGCAGGCTAACCCTGCCGTCGCTGCGGCTTATAAAACCCAGCTCCTCAAAAATATCAAGGTAAATTGCCCGCATTCCACAGGCCTCAAGCAGCTCGCCCTCCGGGGCGATAACCTGCGTTTTTAAGCGCGCCGCCATTTTTTTATAGGCTTCCGCCAGATGCAGGCGGTTGGGGTATTCCCTAAACAGCTCTTCCACCGCCGCATCGTAATCATCATTATTATACAACAGAAACAGGCTGCAACCAACCCCGTCCGCCGTAAAGGCGGCCGCTAGCTCCGCAGCGTCCGTTTTTGGCAAATCGTACAAAACTATGCTGCGCGCTTTCGCCGCTTCGCCATATTCCCTTACCAAATCCGCCGCAAAGGCGTGCTTATTTATAAAAGCGTTTTTATCGTTCACATAAATTAATAAATCGGTTTCCGTCTGCAACAGCCGCTTGATAAACGCCTGCTTATCCATGCGCTCGTGGCGGTAATCAAACACCGTCAGCTTCTGCGCAAAATCAACCACCTGCAAGTTCACGCTTTCGCGCTCCTGCCACACGTTTATTTTGGGCATAAACACCAAATCGGGTTCCGCGCCGTTATACATGCAGGGGTAAATGTCCGCTCCGCCCCACATCAGGCACTGGTAGGGCTGCCCGCCGTACACCGCGCTAAAGCGCAAATGGTTGTTTTCCGCGCCGAACACTTTGGCATAACGCACGGCGGCGTTTTTAAAGGCAAACAGCGGCGCGGGGTTGCTGCTGCCGTAAGGCTCTAAAAGTTTCAGCTCGTGCAGCAGCGGCACGTCCAAAACATAATCCTTGTCCACCAGCATATCCACGTCAAGCACCGGCAAATAATCGTCCGGCTTCAGCGTTTGCGCCACCGTTTCTACAAAGCGGCGTTTAAATTCTTCTATGTTGTCCGTTTTAATGGTCAGACCCGCGGCCTGATGATGCCCGCCAAACTGCACTAATAAATCGCTGTTTGCGCTGATGGCGCGGTATAAATCAAGCTTTGGTATACTGCGGCAGCTGCCCTTGGCAACATCGCCGTCGATGCTGATGAGTATTGTTGGCAAATGGTATTTATCCACCAGACGCGACGCCACAATGCCGATAACACCGGCGTGCCAGCCTTCTTTCGCCAGCACAATCGCCGTGCCGATGTGTTCCTCCTTCGCCAGCATTGCCTCCGCATCAAGGAAAATATCGCGGCTTATTTTCTGCCGCAGGGCGTTTTCTTCGTTCAGCGCTTCGGCAATTTCATCGGCGCGCGCCCTGTCCTGTGCCGTTAAAAGCTCCACCGCCAGCTGGGCGTGTTCCAAACGCCCCACCGCGTTCAGCCGCGGCGCTAAAATAAAACCAATATTTTCCGAACTTATGTCCTTTTCCGGGCAGCGGCTTTTTTCCATCAGCGCTTTTAAGCCGACGTTAGCCGTTGTTTCCATGCGCTTTAAGCCCTGCTTAACCAGCGCGCGGTTTTCGCCCCACAGCGGCACAATGTCTGCCACCGTGCCCAGCGCCACAAACTCAGTGTTGCCGTCCCATAACGGCTCCGCCGGGTGGCTTTTTTTATAAAGCGCCTGGCACAGCTTAAACGCCACGCCCACACCGCTTAAATGCTCAAACGGGTAGTTGCAGTCCTTCTGGTGCGGGTTCACCAGCGCATAAGCCTTGGGCAAAACCTCCGGCGGCGTATGGTGGTCGGTAACGATAATATCCAGCCCCGCAGGCGCACCGGCAATTTCCTTAACAGCGCTGATGCCGCAGTCTACCGTTACCACAAGCGTCGTACCGGCAGCATATAAATTGTTCAGCGCGTCAATGTTCAGCCCGTAGCCCTCGCTTTTGCGCTCCGGTATGTAGGTGTTAACATCGGCGCCGCAGTCCTTCAAAAACAAATACAACAGCGAGCTGGCGCTGATGCCGTCCACATCGTAATCGCCGTAAACGGTAATACGCTCATGGTTATCAATGCCCTGCCAGATGCGATCTACCGATTTGGCCATATCCTTCATCAAAAACGGGTCGTGAAACGGCTCGGCGCTGCCGTATAAAAATTCGCGCGCTGCGCCTGCGTCTTTAATACCGCGGTTCAGCAAAATGCCTGCCACCAACGGCGAAACGCCCAGCTCATGCCCCAGCAGTTTTGCTTCGTCTTTATTAAATTCGTTAAACTGCCATATTTTGTGTTTCTTCATAAATTAGTTTTTAGCTTCTTCCGTGGGTTTGTTTAAAGCGTCGTTGCGCTGGTTATGCATCAGCATTTGCTTTTCTTCTTTTAATTTGGCGTTTTCCTTTTTCAGCTGGTCAATTTCAAATTTAAGGCTCTTGTCGTACAAATAATGCTTGGCCTTAATCATCATTGTAAAAAAGCCCATGGCAACAGCGCCCAACAGCGCCGCGCCCAAAATTACCACAACAAGGCTGGTCTGCACCGTCCACATCAAAAAGCCGACGGTAACGTCAGCGGCGTTCTGCACCGCAAACACAGCCACTACAATACTGATAACCAAAGTAAAAAATAAATACGGCATAACATCATCTCCCATCAGGAATTTTATAATCCTATAAAATATTATAATTCGCCTACACTAACCAAAATACCTGCTAAAAAAATAAATAATAAAAGTATTTTTATGTTACGCCTTTGCAGATACGTTAGTGATTTTAATTTTATACTTTACTCAGCCCTTCTTCTTTATAACTAAAGAAGAAGCAAGAAAGTTCCGCGGCTAGGCGGATTTTTCAACGCAACAATGTTTGCAACCAACTGCAAAAATTCGAGAGTCGCTTCGCTCGACACGATTTTTGCAGTTGCTTTTTAGTAAATGTTGCTAAAATCCGATGCCGCGTATTAACGAGCGTCGTACTTTGCAAATTTTATTTTTTAGTTAAGCGCACAACGTACAAAGTAGTAAACAAAAACTGGCGACAACACTTATATTTAAATTAAAAAACTGCCAAAGTACGAATTTGAGCGGAGCCGCGACTTTCAAAAAATCAGCGTAGGCTTTACATAAAAAGGCACTTGCAGCATTTGCCGAGGATGTTTGAGGTTGCAAAGCAAGCGAGTTCCGCAGGCGCTGCAAGTGGCAAACTTATTTGATACGGAGCGGTTAAATTTTTTGCAGGAGCGAAGGCTTTTTGGTTACTTTTTAGCCTATAAAAAGTAACATGAATGAAAAAGTAAATAAAAAATGCAGTAACGTAACTGCAAAGGCAAAGCAAAAAATTTTATATTAAAATCAGTTTAAAATAAAAGGGAGCATTGCTGCTCCCTTTCAGTCTGTCGAAAAAGACAGTTTCAGCAAAAGCTGAAGCTGTCTTTTCCTATCTTTATCGTAAATTTTTCTGCTGAAGTTCTTAAAATAAGCCAAA
>CASEIL010000034.1 GCA_949288065.1 uncultured Phascolarctobacterium sp. | reverse complement strand
GGCGTTCTGCATCAGTTTTTACGCTACGAATGGAAGATTTAATGTTCGGCAACGAATTCACCTCCTACCATCAATTACCTTTACCAAGTAATTTTACCATAAACTAAGTTTGTGCGCAAGGCTTTTTTTAAGTTTAATCCTGCTTTGGCAGATTTTTTTATTAAGCCTGCCGCGCGGCAGCATACTTGCAGGCAGGGGCAGATAAATGATATAATAATTATTCAGATAAGTTTTACACAAGGAGAAAGCAATGGACCAACAACATATACGCAATTTTTCTATCATTGCCCATATTGATCACGGCAAAAGCACGCTGGCCGACCGCCTGATTGAATACACCGGCACGCTGACCAAGCGCGAGATGGAAGAGCAGATTCTGGACTCGATGGATTTGGAGCGCGAGCGCGGCATTACCATTAAGGCGCAGGCTGTGCGCAGCATTTACACGGCGCGCGACGGGCAGGAATATATGCTGAACTTTATCGATACGCCGGGGCATGTCGATTTTACCTATGAGGTTTCGCGTGCGCTGGCTGCGTGCGAGGGCGCGCTGCTGGTTATCGACGCCACGCAGGGCATTGAGGCGCAGACGCTGGCCAACGTGTACCTGGCGCTGGATAATGATTTGGAAATCATTCCCGTTATTAACAAAATAGATTTACCGAGCGCCGACCCGGACCGCGTTAAGCACGAAATTGAGGACGTTATCGGTATCGACGCTTCTGAAGCTGTGCTGACGAGCGCGAAAACTGGCATTGGCATCGAGGACGTTCTGGAAGCCATTGTGGCAAAAATTCCCGCGCCCAGCGGCGATGCTAAAAAGCCTTTGAAGGCGCTGGTGTTTGACAGCAAGTTTGACGCTTACAAGGGCGTTGTGCTGTACTTCCGCGTGATGGACGGCTGCGTTAAAAAAGGCATGAAGATTCGCATGATGGCGACCGGCGCGGAGTTTGAGGTTACCGAGGTGGGCGTGTTTAAGCCGAACCCGGTAATTGTGGACGAGCTGGACGCAGGGCAGGTAGGCTTTTTGGCGGCTGCCATTAAAAATGTGAAGGACGCGCGCGTGGGCGACACCATTACTGACGCGAACAACCCTGCCGAGGCGGCTTTGCCGGGCTACCGCAAGGCGACGCCGATGGTTTACTGCGGCCTGTACCCGGTAGAAAATTCGGATTACGACAATTTGCGCGACGCGCTGGAAAAATTGCAGCTGAACGATGCTTCGCTGGTGTTTGAGCCGGAAACTTCCGTGGCGCTGGGCTTCGGCTTCCGCTGCGGCTTTTTAGGCCTGCTGCATATGGACGTTATTAAGGAGCGCCTGGAGCGCGAATATAATCTGGCACTGATTACTACGGCGCCGAACGTAATTTACGAGGTGTTCCGCACCAACGGCGACGTGGAGCTGGTGGATAACCCTTCCAACTTCCCCGACCCGACCGTTATCGACCACGTTGAGGAGCCTTATGTGAATGCAACAATTATTGTGCCGAAGGATTATGTTGGCGCGGTAATGGAGCTTTCGCAGGAAAAACGCGGCGAGTACGAGAACATGACCTACCTTGACGAAACGCGCGTGATGATTCATTATGCGCTGCCGCTGAGCGAGATTATTTTTGACTACTTCGACAGGCTGAAATCGGCAACGCGCGGCTATGCTTCGCTGGATTATGAACTGGCAGGCTACCGCATGAGCGATTTGGTGAAGGTGGATATTTTGCTGAACGGCGACCCGGTGGATGCACTGAGCGCCATTGTGCACCGCGAAAAAGCTACGGTGCGCGGCAGGCAGCTGGTTGAAAAGCTGCGTGGGCTTATTCCCCGCCAGATGTTTGAAATACCGGTGCAGGCTGCTATCGGCAATAAAATTATCGCCCGCGAAAACGTGCGCGCCCTACGCAAGGACGTTTTGGCAAAATGCTACGGCGGCGATATCAGCCGTAAGCGCAAGCTGCTGGAAAAACAAAAAGAAGGCAAAAAACGCATGAAGCAGGTTGGCAGCGTAGAACTGCCGCAGGAAGCCTTCATGGCAATATTGAAGATGGATTAAAAAATTAACACGCAGGAAATTGCTCCTGCGTGTTTTACTTTAGTCAATCTTAATCTTCCCTTTTTGGTTTTCGTAGTCTTCTACAACCCATTTGAGGATTTGTTCGATTTCTTTATTGACGCTGCGGCCGTTGTTTTCGGCAATGACCTTCATTTTTTGCATGATGATGGGGTGGATGCGCAGGCTGAAGCGTGCAGGTTCCATGTAAACAGCTCCTTTAATTATGATGTCATTAACGCTTTGTTATGATGCCATTATATAAAATTTGGGCGGCTTTGGCAAGCGCTGCGGAGATTTTAATACTTGCCGGGATGTGTTAAAATAGAATTAGTGTTAATTTTGGAGGTTAGATTATGAAGCTTGAGCTTAATAAAATTTACAGCGGCTTTATCGTAAAGCACGCTGAATATGTTGAAGAAATTCAGAGCGATGCGTATTTAATGGAGCACGAAAAAAGTGGTGCGCGCCTGTTGTACCTTGCCAACAGCGACGATAACAAGGTGTTCAGCATCAGCTTCCGCACGCCGCCGTATGATGATACCGGTGTGCCGCATATTTTGGAACATTCCTCTCTGTGCGGCTCGCGCAAGTACCATTTAAAGGAGCCTTTTGTTGAATTGGTAAAAGGTTCCATGAACACGTTTTTAAACGCGATGACCTATCCGGACAAAACCATGTACCCGGTGGCCAGCCGCAACGATAAAGATTTTAAAAATTTGATGGACGTGTACCTGGACGCGGTGTTTTACCCGCTGATTTACGAGAACCCTTACACGCTGATGCAGGAGGGCTGGCATTACGAAATTGCCGCCAAAGACGGCGAGCTGGCCTACAACGGCGTTGTTTACAATGAGATGAAGGGCGTTTATTCTTCGGCAGACGCCATTGCCGAAAACGAGGTGATGAAGGCGCTGTTCCCCGATAGCCCGTACCGTTTTGAATCGGGCGGTTACCCTGCGGCTATCCCGCAGCTTACGCAGGAGGCGTTTGAAAACTTCCATCGCACTTATTACAGCCCGGAAAATTCTTTCATTTATTTATATGGCGACATGGATATTGCCGAAACTTTGGCTTATCTGGACGGCGAATATTTATCGGCGTTCAGCAAAACGGGCGGCGTAAATTCTGTTATTCCCT
The DNA here is from genome assembly GCA_949288065.1 of uncultured Phascolarctobacterium sp. Lineage (GTDB taxonomy): Bacteria > Bacillota > Negativicutes > Acidaminococcales > Acidaminococcaceae > Fusicatenibacter_A. The sequence goes on along the minus strand of CASEIL010000034.1, from coordinate 11,489 downwards.
TGCAGCAGCCGTTTGCCAAAACTAAAGAGGTACAGGCGTATTATCCCGCCGGGGCGGATGAGGATTTAACTGCCAAAACCTACCACGAGCTGGACATTGTGTGCGGCGATGCGCGCGACGCTAAAACGAGCCTTGCCCTGCGCCTTTTGGAAACTGTGCTTTTAGAGGGTAACAGTGCGCCGCTGCGTTTGGCGCTTTTGGAAAGCGGCATTTGCACCGACGCTTACGGGCAGTATACGGGCAGCCTGCGCCAGCCGGTGTTTGCCGTGAAGGTTAGCGGCAGCGAGGCGGACAAACGCGACGAATTTTTGAGCATTGTGTACCGCACTTTGCAAAGGCTGACGATGAAAGGGCTTGACAAGGAGCTTTTGGAAGCATGCCTGAATATGCTGGAGTTTAAGCTGCGCGAGGCGGATTTTGGCGCGTACCCGAAAGGGCTGATTTACGGCATTGGCGTGATGGACACCTGGCTGTATGACGGCGACCCGCTGGACGGCCTGCGCTACAACAAAATGCTGGCGGAACTGCGCGAGGGCATTAACACCAATTATTACGAGCAGCTGATTGAAAATTATTTGTTAGATAACACGCATAAAGTTTTGCTGACGCTGATGCCGAAAAAGGGCATGGAAGAAGCAGAACAGGCAGAGCTGGCGGCGAAAATGCAGCAAATTAAGGACGGCATGAGCGAAGATGAGCTGGAAGCTGCAATAGAACACTGCCGCATTTTGCACGAGCGTCAGGCAACGCCGGACAGCGCCGAGGCACTGGCAAGCATCCCGCTGTTAGAGCGCAGCGACATCCGCCGCGAGGCTGAAAAACTGGAGGGCGAGCTGACGAAAGAAGGCGGCAACGAATTTTTGTATGTGCCTGCCTTTACCAACAAAATTGCTTATTTGAACTGGTATTTTGATATGAGCGGCATTGACGGCGCGCTGCTGCCTTACTGCTATTTGCTGAGCGACATGCTGGGCAAGGTTGACGCCGGCAAATACACCTACCAGCAGCTGGCAACGCTGGGCACCAAGTACACCGGCGGCGTGGCGTTTCAGGTGCGCGCATATTCAGCGGCGGAGAGTGTGAACGACTACACCGTTAAGTTTACCGTTACCGCCAAGGCGCTGGTGCATAATTTAACGCACATGTTTGATATTTTGCGCGCCATTGCGCTGGAAAGCAAACTGGACAGCGCCAAACGCCTGCGCGAGGTGCTGGCTGAGGTGAAGAGCGATTGGGACAGCAACTTCTTCAGCCGCGGGCAGACGGTGGCGTGCGCGCGTTTAAATTCCTACTATTCGCCGGCGGCGCGCGTTAACGAGCAGGATTATTATTCCTACTACGAATTTTTGAAGGATTTAACCGAGCATTTTGACGAGCGCGCGGAAGAAGTTTTGGCAAAACTGCGCAGCCTTGTGGGCGTGTTCTTTGAAAACAGCAAGTACCTTTTGGCGTACAGCTGCGAGGAGGAGGACAAAGCGCAGGTTTTGGCGATGGCGAAGGAATTTGCCGCTGCCCTGCCGGAATCTGCCGCTGCGGGCGCAGAGGTAAAACCGCTTGCCGCACCGGGGCTTGACGAAGGCATTATGACGCCGGGCAAGGTGCAGTATGTGGCTGCCGGAGGCGACTTCCGCAAATACGGGCACAACTTTACCGGCGCGATGAAAGTTTTGGAAACTGTGCTGCGCTATGAATATTTGTGGACGAAAATCCGCATTCAGGGCGGCGCTTATGGCGCATCGGCCGTGTTTGACCGTAACGGCAGCATGTATTTTGCCTCCTACCGCGACCCGAAACTGGCAGAATCGCTGGCGGCGTACAAGGGCCTGCCGGACTGGCTGGAAAGCCTTGACCTGCCGGAGCGCGAGATGACAAAGTATATTATCGGCACCATCAGCGCGGCGGACGTGCCGCTGACGAATTCTATGCGCCTTTCGCAAACCGCACTGGCGCATATTAAGGGTGTGCCGCAGGCCATGCGCCAAAAAACGCGCGATGAAATTTTAAACCTTAGTCTTGAAGATTTGCGTGCTTTGGGCAAGGTGGTGCGCGATACGCTGAGCGAAAATTACCTGTGCGTTGTCGGCGGCAGCGGCGCTATCGAAGCCAACAAAGAGCTGTTTAAAGCGGTTAAGCATATTTAAGGTGCGGCATGATTATCAGCGTAAGCCGCAGGACGGACATACCGGCGTTTTACGCAGACTGGTTTTATAACCGCCTGCGCACCGGGTATGTGCTGGTGCGTAACCCCATAAATTTGCACAGCGTAAGCAAAGTGCGGCTAACGCCGGATGTTGTGGACGGCTTTGTGTTTTGGACGAAGAATCCATTGCCGATGGCACGGCGGCTGGACGAACTGGCGGCGTACCCATATTATTTTCAATTTACGCTGACGGGCTATGGGCGCGATATTGAGCCGGGCGTGCCGGATAAGCGGCGTGTGCTGGTGCCTGCGTTTAAGGACTTGGCGGCGCAGCTTGGCAAAAAGCGTGTTATCTGGCGGTACGACCCAATCTTTTTTAGTAAAAAATATACGCCGGAATGGCATTTTGCGTGCTTTAACGCACTGGCGGTGGAACTGAAAAACAGCACGGAACGCTGCGTTATTAGCTTTATGGATAGCTACCGCAACACCAAACGCAATGCGGAAAAGCTGGGCGCAGTGGAACTTAGTGATGAAGAGCTTTACGCATTTGCAGGCAGGCTTGCCAAAATAGCGGCGAAGCACGGCATTAAACTGCAAACCTGCGCCGAAGCGTATGACTTTACTGCGCTTGGCATAACGGCAGGCTCGTGCATAGATAAGGCGCTGTTGGAAGATATCGGCGGTTTTAAGCTGAACATTAAACGGGACAGCAGCCAGCGTAAAGAATGCGGCTGCGCCGCAAGCATCGACATCGGAGCGTACAACACCTGCCCCGGCGGCTGCCTGTATTGCTACGCCAACTACAACGCGCCGCTTGTGCAAACTAACATCGCCGTACATAATAAAAACGCCCCGCTGTTTTTTGGTATGCTAACAGCACAAGACATTGTAACAGAGCGGAAGATGGCTGGGTGTAAGGTTTTGCAGCAGGGGCTGTTTGGGTGAAATATTTAATAATGGAGGGGAAGTAAATGAAATTTTTAAGGTTTTTAATTGTATTATGCCTTTTGATAGCAAATACGGCTTTAGCAGCGGAATTTCCGACTCAGGTTAAAACAAGCGAAGGGCTTGTGCAGGGCATATATGATGCAAATTATAGCATTGTAAAATGGTTTGGCATACCTTATGCACAACCGGCGGTCGGCGCTAAACGTTGGGCATTGCCGCAGCAGGCTGAAAAATATGACAGCGTTAAGGATTGCTCTATGCCTGCGCCTGCCAATTTGCAAACTGCAGGCAGCAAAGTGCTTGGGCAGGAAGGCGTGCTGACGCTTGATATTTACCGCCCTGATACTAAAGAAGAGAATTTGCCGGTGCTGGTGTTTATCCACGGCGGCAACAACCAAACCAGTAACAGCAGGCTTTGGATGGGCGATAAATTTGCTAAAGAAGCTAATGCAGTTTATGTTTCAGTGCAGTACCGTTTGGGATTGCTTGGTTTTAACAATTTGCCTGTACTGGCAAATGGCAACGCGCTTAATGACAGCGGCAATTGCGGGCTTATTGATCAGGTTGTAGCACTGGATTGGATCAAAGCCAATATCGGCCGCTTTGGCGGCGATGCTGGGAATATTACGGTTTCCGGTTTTTCTGCTGGCGGGCGCGATGTAATGGCGATGCTTATTTCGCCGCTTTTGAAAGATAAATTTGATAAAGCTATTTCTTTCAGCGGCGGGCTGACTGTTGCGGACTTTGACAAAAGCCAAAAAATTATTGCTGAAAATCTGGCTCCGCTGGTTGTAGAAGATGGCATTTGTGCCGACGAAAAGGCTGCTGCTGACTGGCTTATGCAAAATAACAGCGTTGTGCGTGATTATTTAATGAATTTGCCGGGCGAGCGTTTGGCGCCGGTTATGGCGGGAGCATTAATCAGAATGGATTCCTTCCCGCATTTATATGGCGACGGCAAGGTTTTGCCTAAAGAAGGCTTTGCAACCGATAAATTTAACAGCGTGCCTTTGTTAATGCTGGCCAGCAGCGATGAATTTACATCGTTTTTAGCGCGCGACCAGTACTTTAAAAACAGACTGGATAAGGTTTTGGTTGATAAGCTGACAACGGATGAATTTGTTTTTGCTAATAAATATGGCAGTAAATTTTACGGCTATTTTAACGGGCAGGAATCGGCAGAAGATATTTATGCCAATTACAAAGCGCCAATGTATGTCTGCCAGTTTGATTTTGGGCATAATCCGGAAGTTGTAGGTAAAGAATACGCCGTTAAAACAGGAGCAACACACGGCATTTTTTTACCGTTCTTAACAGACCAGCCTTATCCGTATACTAAAAATACTAACGTGTTTAGCAAACCTGGACCGCAGGAATTAAGCAAAATATTTATGGCTTCGCTGGCATCATTTATCCGCACCGGCGACCCCAATAATGCTTTACTGAAAGATAAATGGCTGGTATGGATGCCGCAAAACCATGCGGAAATGGTATTTGACGCTGACCTTAATAAGGCTAAAGTTTATGCAAACCGAAATACTACTACTTATGACAGTATTTTGGCGGAACTTGAAGCCGACAACAGCCTGGATGATGAGCATAAAGATTATATTATTAAAAATGTGCTGAACGGCAGATGGTTCAGCGCAGGGCTGGATGAAAAATATCAAAATTAAAAAATCTTTTCCATTTGGTTATACCTTTGGTAAAGATACAACCTGAAAAAGATAACCGTTCATGTAGCTGAGAAAATTTTGGAAGATTATCGTTAGTACAATCTGATCTTGTTAAAAGGCTGACCGTCTATCGGCAGCCTTTTGCTTCTATAAGTATTAGCAATCAATCTAAACAGTTATTTAATTATAGTTTGTTAAAAGAAGGTTACCAATGCAACTAACATTACAACCCTACAAGCAAATACAGGGCACCTATGTGCATATACCGTTTTGCAGGCAAAAGTGTCTGTATTGCGATTTTAATTCGTACGCCGGTTTTGGGGCGGACGTTATGGCGGACTATGCCGCTGCGGTGTGCCGCGAAATTGCCGGGCGCAAAAGTAAGCTGCCGGTAAACGAAAACGCCAGCATTTATTTTGGCGGCGGCACGCCGAGTCTGCTGCCGCTGGAGCAAACGGCGCAAATTGTAAGTGCCTTAAAAAAATACGGCTACTGGCAAAATCCGCGCGAGGCGAGTATCGAGGCCAACCCCGGTACGGTGGATTTAAAAAAACTACAAGCGCTGCGGCAGATGGGCTTTGACCGTATCAGCTTTGGCGTGCAAAGCTTAAACGATGCGGAGCTAAAAACTATTGGGCGCGTGCACAATGCGGCGGAGGCGCTGGAGGCGATTGAGCTTGCCAAACAGGCAGGCTTTAAGCGCATTAATGCCGATGTTATTTACGCTCTGCCCGGGCAGACGCTGACGAGCCTTAAAAACACGCTTATGCAGCTGGTGGCAACGGGCATAGAGCATCTTTCCGTTTACGGGCTGATTGTGGAGGACGGTACACCGCTGCAAAAGCTGGTGGATGCAGGCAAAATTATTTTGCCAGACGAGGACGAATCTGCCGATATGTACGAATTTGTGCAGGAATTTTTAGCGGTGCAGGGCTTTGAACGGTACGAAATTTCTAACTATGCGCGGGGCGGGGCGTACAGCCGCCATAATTTGGTATACTGGCATTACTACCCTTACGCTGCGTTTGGCGCCGGTGCGTGCGGCTTTAACGGCATCGCGCGCTTTACGGCTAAAGCTAACGTAAGTGCATACATTAACGCCGTTAACAGCGGTGCGGATTTATACGATACAGAAAACTTAACGCCTGCCGTTCAGTTTGAAGAATTTATGTTTATGGGCCTGCGCAAAAAAAGCGGCATTAATTTAATGGAAGCTAAAGAGCGTTTCGGCGTTGACGTTATGGCAAAATACGGTGCTGCGCTGCACCCGTTTGCAGCTAAGGGGCTGGTGCAAACGGACGAAGAAACCGGCACGCTGCGCCTTACGCAGGCAGGCATGGAAGTAGGCAACCAAATTTTTGAAATCTTTGTGACGGATTAAAATTTATTAAAAAAATATATAAAAACTTGTTGACAATCTCCATAGGCAGTGCTATTCTAATATCAAGATGTTAGCACTCTATTAAAACGAGTGCTAACAAATCCCTTCGGAGGTGGGGATATGTTAAATGAAAGAAAGAAGAAAATTCTGCAAATCATTATAGAGGACTACATTTCCACTGCGGAACCGGTCGGGTCGCGCACCATCGCGCGCAAGCACGATTTGGGCCTCAGCCCGGCAACCATCCGCAATGAAATGAGCGACCTTGAGCTCCTTGGTTATCTTGAGCAGCCTCACACTTCGGCAGGCCGTGTGCCTTCGGCGCAGGCTTACAGGTTTTATGTAGATTCCATGATTGAGCCGGACACGCTGGACGATAATGACCGCACACTCATCAACACGCTGTACCGCGAGCAGCAGCGCAGCATCGACGATATTTTCCTGTCGACGGCGAAAATCCTCTCGCAGATGACTCACAACGTGTCGATGGTGTTGGCCAACCAGCACTCCGTCAGCCGGTTTTGCTACTTGAAGTTTTTGCCGCTGGATACCAACCACGCTATTTTGTGCATTGTTACCGACGACGGCAGCGTAAACAACTGCGTGGTAGAAATACCCGCCGGTATGAGCAGCAAGGAGCTGGAATACATGGCAGGCCGCATTACGCGGATGCTGGAAGGCAAGGCCGTAACCGATATTGATAAGGCTTTGCTGGAGGATGTGCAGGCGGCAGTTAAGGATGACCGTTTGTTGCTAAGTTCGTTGCTTCACGTTCTGCGCCGCATGACGCGCCCCGAAAAGGAAACCTTCTTTATGGGCGGCACAAGGCAGCTGCTCAGCCAGCCGGAATTCCGCGATATGGAAAAGGTTAGGAACCTTTTAGGCGTGCTGGAAGAAGAAAAGGTTGTGCGCAACATTTTAAAATCTGGCGAGGAAACTGACGGGCTGCGCATAACGATTGGCAGCGAAAACAAGTTTGAAGGCATTCAGGATTGCAGCATGGTGCAGGCCACCTACCGCTTAAACGGTAAAATCGTCGGTACAATGGCGGTGCTGGGGCCGACGCGTATGCAGTATGGCAAGGTAATTGCCGTAATGGATTATCTTCATAAATATTTAAAAACGATTTTAAATAATTAAGGAGGGCAAAAATGCAGGCAGAAGACATTAAAGATACAAAAAGTGCTGGCGAAGAAGCGGTGAACACCGAAGCCGCCGCCGGAGCGCAGGCACAGGAGGCAGCCGAAAGCGCGGAAAACGCACAGCAGGCTGAGCCGCAGGAACCCCAGAAAGACGAAAGGGATGTAAAAATCGAAGAACTGCAAAAGCAGCTGCTGCGTTTGCAGGCCGATTTTGAAAACTTCCGCAGGCGCAACGCCGCCGAGCGCGAGCAGCTTTCCACCTTTGTTACGGCCGAGGTTGTCGGCAAGTTTTTAAAAGTGCTTGATAACTTTGAAAGAGCCGAGCAAAGCGTAAAAACCACTACCGATATGAATACTATCGTAGCGGGCATGGAAAAAATTAAGCGCCAGTTCCAGCAGGCTTTTAAAGAGCTTGAAGTTGAAGAAATCCCCGCTGAGGGGCAGAAATTTAACCCGGAACTGCACGAAGCAGTAATGCGCGGGCAGAACCCGGATTTAGATGATGACAGCATTGAGCAGGTTTTTGAAAAAGGCTACAAGCTGCGCAATAAAATCATCCGCCACAGCAAGGTTAAGGTAATTAGCAACGATTAACAGTTGCTGGCTTATAAAACGATTGTAATTTTTGAGGAGGAAAACAAAATGTCTAAAGTAATTGGTATTGACTTAGGTACTACGAACTCCGTAGTAGCTGTTATGGAAGGCGGCGAACCGACCGTCATCACTAACCAGGAGGGCAGCAGGCTGACCCCGTCAGTTGTAGGCTTTTCCAAAAACGGCGAACGCCTTGTTGGCCAGCTGGCAAAACGTCAGGCTGTTTCCAACCCGGACAGAACCGTTATCTCTATTAAACGCCACATGGGCACTGATTACCGTGTAGAAATCGACGGCAAAAAGTATTCTCCGGAAGAAATTTCTGCAATGATTCTGCAAAAATTAAAAGCTGACGCTGAAAAATACCTTGGCGAAACCGTAAGCCAGGCCGTTATTACCGTACCGGCTTACTTCTCCGACAGCCAGCGCCAGGCTACTAAGGACGCAGGCAAAATTGCAGGCCTTGAAGTTCTGCGTATCATCAACGAACCTACCGCCGCAGCACTTGCTTACGGCATTGATAAGAGCGAAGACCACACCGTTATGGTTTACGACCTTGGCGGCGGCACCTTCGATGTATCCATCCTTGATGTAGGCGACGGCGTATTTGAAGTTAAAGCTACCAACGGCGATACCCACCTCGGCGGCGACGACTTTGATAAACGCATCATCGACTGGATGGTTGACGAATTTAAAAAAGCTGAAGGCATCGACCTTAGCGCTGACCGCATGGCAATGCAGCGTCTGCGTGAAGCAGCCGAAAAAGCTAAAATTGAACTTTCCGGCGTTATGAGCACTAACATTAACCTGCCGTTCATTACCGCTGGTGCAGATGGCCCGAAACACCTTGATATGGACCTGACCCGCGCTAAATTTGAAGAAATGACCGCAGACCTTGTTGAACGCACCATGGGTCCGACCCGTCAGGCTATGGCCGACGCAGGCATGAGCGCCAGCGACATCAACAAAGTTATCCTCGTAGGCGGCTCCACCCGTATCCCTGCCGTGCAGGAAGCTATTAAAAAATTCATGGGCAAAGAACCGCACCGCGGCGTAAACCCTGATGAATGTGTTGCTATCGGCGCTGCCATTCAGGCAGGTGTACTGGCAGGCGAAGTTAAAGACGTACTGCTCCTTGATGTAACCCCGTTGTCCCTCGGCATTGAAACCGCAGGCGGCATCTTCACCAGAATGATTGACCGCAACACCACCATTCCTACTTCTAAATCTCAGATTTTCTCTACCTATTCCGATAACCAGCCTTCCGTTGATATCCACGTTCTGCAAGGCGAACGCGACATGGCTGCCGATAACAAAACCCTCGGCCGCTTCGAGCTGTCCGGCATTCCTCTGGCACCGCGCGGAGTACCTAAAATTGAAGTTACCTTCGATATCGACGCTAACGGCATCGTAAACGTAAAAGCTAAAGACCTTGGCACCGGCAAGGAACAGAAAATTACCATTACCTCTTCCGGCACGCTGGATAAAGACGAGGTTGACCGCCTTGTTAAGGAAGCCGAAGCTAACGCTGAAGCAGATAAAAAACGCAAAGAAACTGTTGAAGTACGCAATCAGGCCGACAGCCTCTGCTATCAGGCAGAAAAAACCATTAAAGACATGGAAGGCAAAGGCCACGACGACTTAATTGCCAAAGTTAAAACCGCAATGGATTCCCTGAAAGAAACCATGAAAGGCGATGACGTTGACGCAATTAAAAAAGCAACCGAAGAGCTTACCAAACCGCTTTACGAGCTGAGCGCTGAGCTTTACAAACAGACTGAAGCCGCTAAAGGCGCAGAAGCTGGTAATGCAGGCGCCGGCGAAGCTAAAAAAGCCGATGACGATGTTGTTGACGCCGAAGTTGTTGACGACGACAAGAAATAATCAGCTTAGGATGGTGTAAACCTTGGAAAAAAGAGATTACTATGACGTGCAAAAAAAGCATATCGTAAACTGGCACGTCAGTATCATCCTGATGTCAACAAGGATAATCCTGATGCTGCAGAAAAGTTTAAAGAATGCTCCGAAGCATATAGTGTTTTAAGCGACGAGCAAAAGCGCGCCCAGTATGACCAGTTTGGCCATACAGCCTTTCAGGGCGCTGCCGGAGGCGGCGGTGCTGGAGGTTTTGGCGGGTTTGATTTTAGCGGCTTTGGCGGCGGCGCTGGCGGCATGGAGGACATTTTTGATATGTTCTTCGGCGGCGCAGGGCGCAGCCGCGGCAGCCGTCAGGCAGGCCCGCAGCGTGGCAGCGATTTGCGCTTCGATTTGGAAATTACCTTTGAAGAAGCAGCTTTTGGCGTAGAACGCGAAATTAACCTGACACGCGACGAGCAGTGCCCCAAATGTAAGGGCAGCGGCGCCGAACCGGGCAGCAAGGTGGAAACCTGCCCCGAATGCCACGGCACCGGACAGGTAAGCTTTACGCAAAACACTATGTTTGGGCAGATGCGCAACGTGCGCCCGTGCAGCAAATGCCACGGCGAAGGCAAAATTATCACCGAGCCGTGCCGCGAATGCAAAGGCAAGGGCACAGTGCGCAAAACCAAAAAGCTTAAAGTTAAAATACCGGCAGGCGTTAACGATGGTTCGCGCCTGCGCGTAAGCGGCGAAGGCGAAGCAGGCCTGCGCGGCGGCCCGAGCGGCGACCTTTACGTATACCTTTATGTGAAGCCGCATAAGTTCTTTGAACGCGACGGCAACACCGTTTTATGCGAGGTACCTATTAACATTGTTCAGGCAACGCTGGGCGATGAGATAAAAGTACCGACGCTGGACGGCAATGTAACCATGAAGATACCCGAAGGCACCCAGCCGGGGCAGGTGCTGCGCTTAAAAGGCAAAGGCATACCCAGCCTGCGCGGCGGCGCACGCGGCGACCAGCTGGTACGCATCAAGGTTGTTGTGCCTAAAAAGCTTAACGAAAAGCAAAAAGACGCACTGCGTAAATTTGCCGATATAAGCAAAGATAACATCAACCCCGAAGAAAAAAGCTTTTTGAACAAAATTAAAGATTTGTTTAAATAACAAAATAAATACAAAAAAGGCTGAACGCAATGTTCAGCCTTTTTTATTGCCCAAAACTTGTATGCCGTGCCAGTTCCTTATCGGCATAAAGTAAAAAAGTTTGAATTTTTTACAAACTGGTCTTTACTGGGGGGCAAACGTGTTATAATGGGCTTGTATAAAAGGGTTGGGCATCAAGATTTTAGCCTTCTCCTCAGGAATGCTTTTTACTACTGCCCACCGCAAGTACCCCTTTTATACACCCTAAGGCCTCGCCGTTTCCTCAGGGGCAAGGCCTTAACCTTGGTTTATAACCCGCCCAAAAGAAAAGCAAAGCGCAAACAGGTAAATGCTAAGTAGAGGAAACCAGGAGACTCGCACTAACGCCTTTGCCGAAAACGCAGAGCTTCTTCCCGAAAGCGGTTTATAAAAATAAAAACTGTTTTTCTAAACAAAGGGAGGAAAACAAAATGAAAAAATCTTTAGTTCTCGCAATGGCAATGGCTCTCGGCGTAACTGCTTCCGCTTATGCAGCTAACCCGTTCAGCGACGTACCGGCTGGCCACTGGGCTTATGACGCAGTTAACAAACTGGCAGCA
>CASEIL010000033.1 GCA_949288065.1 uncultured Phascolarctobacterium sp. | reverse complement strand
CGCCGATAAGGAAGGCTTTAAGCTGTGCGTGGCGGCGGGCTACAACCCTTACAGCATGGTGCTGACGATTAACAAGCTGGAAGATTTGGCGCAGGAAAAGGGCAACCCGGGCTACGGGCTGTTCAGCAGCCACCCGGAACCGGAAGAACGCTTAAAACGCGTGATGAAACAGATTAAAAAGCTGGACCCGCATCCGGACATTACCGTGCATGAAAACGGCACGGCAACGGTGCACGAGGGGGACTGGACCTTTAATATTAGCGAAAAAATCGGCAACGACAAGCCGGAATACCGCGCGTATATGCTGGCAGGCTCACTGTATGTAGCGCGCCAGCGCGGGCCGGTGGACCCGTACCGCTTTATTGTGTACGACAACGGCAGCAGCGCTACGCTGTATTACGAGGACATTCAGCTGTTAACCGTGTATAACCAGGACGCTTACGCCGCAGGTTTTGGCAGTGCGGGCAGCTACGCCAATGCTTGTACGCAGCTTTTGCGCGAATGGGCGCCCATTGCCAACGCCAACGACGCAGCGAAAGCTAAAGACAAAGATAAAGACGACGATTAATTATTCGCAAGGGAGAATGTTTTAATGACTTTTGATGAGATTTTTATAGAAAAATTTAATAATATAATGAAAAACTCTAAGAAAAATGAATTATATATTTTTAAAGGTTTTTCTATTGCTCAAATGAAGTGGCTTTCACAACTTCCTAATAGTATTTTAAATAATGCACAGATTTTTATAGGTGATAATTTAAATTTAAAAATAATTGATGAAAATTGGATTACAATAATTAGTAATATAAGCAAATCTTCAGTTGCATTAGTTGGATTTTATGAAGAATTATTGGTTATAAAAGATGATTTAAATAAATTACCTATAGAAAGAATTGTAGTAATAGAAAATAATATTTTCAAACCATGGGTCCCTTGTTGTTTGTCTAATGATGTAGCAATAAGATTTTTTGACTTTTTGAAATCAGAAAATGAAAATGAAGATAGTATTATAAAATTATTATCAAAATATTATACTGATGTAAAATTATTAAATAATAATCAATCATTATTATTACCTATAATTTTGGATGATGACATTATAAGTTATGAAAATTATTTTGATGAATTTAAAGACTTAAATATTTTTACTTATGTTCCTGATAAAAATAAAATTGTAAAAAGTTTAGAAATTGCTTCAATTGAATATTGGAATTACTGCATAGAATGTTGTAAAAATAACTTTGATAATACAGTATTTTTACAATATTCTAATTCTAATAAAGTTAATGTTAAAACATTAATGGCTTTAGTAACGTTGCTTTTGCAATATGGTCTTGAAATAAAACTTGTAGATTCTAAATTATTTGATAAAAAAAGTAATTATAATATAGAGCCTTTTAAAAAAATTTTAAATAAATATTGGGGAGAGAATGCTGAATTTAGAGAATTAAAGTTTTATCAAGAACCAGATTTATCTAAAAAAATTGAGAATATATCTCAAGGACGTTTAATTGCAGAAATAGTTGAACAATGTGAATTAAATTTAAAGAATGAACCTGCACAAAATATTTTTATAACAGCTCCTACTGGTTCAGGAAAATCAATACTTTTTCAAATACCTGCTATTTATCTAGCTGAAAAATATGATTGTGTTACTATTATAATTTCCCCATTAATCGCTTTAATGAATGATCAAGTAATTCAATTAAATAATCAAGGTATAAAAATAGCTGCCTGCATAAATTCAACAATGAGTATTGATGAACGTAGAAAAATAATAGAAGAAATACAAAATAGTAAAAAATCAATTTTATATTTAGCTCCAGAGTTGTTGTTGACAACAGACTTAAAAACTTTTTTAGGCGGAAGAAAAGTAGGCTTAGTAGTTATTGATGAAGCTCATACTGTAACTAGTTGGGGAAAAGATTTTAGAGCAGATTATTGGTTTCTTGGTGATTTTTTAAAAAAAGCTAAACGTAATGGTTGCGAATTTCCAGTTTTATGTTTAACCGCAACAGCGGTTTATTCTGGTGATGACGATGTTGTAAACGATACAATAGATGAATTAGGTTTGGAACAAACTATAATTCATTTAGGTAATGTAAAAAGAGAGAATATATATTTTGATATAGTTAATCATAGTGGTGATAGTTTAAACAATAAAATAGAAGACGAAAAGTATAAGCTTACAATTGAACGATTAAAAGAATATATAATTTTTAACAAGGAAAAAGTTTTAGTATATTTTCCGTATAGAAGACAAGTAGATGAAATATATTCCAAAATGGAAGATTATGAAAAAATGCGTATAAGTAGGTACCATAGTAAAATACCTAGCTCATCACGTAAAATTACTGAACGCTCCTATAAAAAAGGTGAAGTTTTAGGTTTGGTTTGTACTAAAGCTTTTGGTATGGGTGTAGATGTTAGTGATATAAAGCATGTTATTCATTTTGCTCCAACAGGGACACTTGCTGATTATGTACAAGAAATAGGACGTGCAGCTCGTAATAAAAATATTAACGGTATTGCTCATATGGATTATTTTAAAGGAGATATGCGTTATGTTCGTGTTTTAAATAGTCTTTCTGAAATGCGGCAATATCAGTTAAGAGAAATGTTGAAAAAAATATCTGCTATTTATGATGCAAAGAAGAAAAGAAATATTTTAATTTCTGTAGAAACTTTTGAATATCTTTTTAAAGAATCTGATGTTGAAAATAAAACTAAAACAGGCTTAATGTTGTTAGCAAAAGACCTTTTATATAAATATACGTTTCCTGTTCTTGTAGTTAAACCTAAAATTATGTTATCGAAAAACTATGCTAATATACCATTAGAAATAGAAGATATTTTATTGAATAAATATGGACAATATATGGAGAAACAAAATAATGTAAAAAAACACACAATGACTTATTATGATAAATACGGTGAAGAAAGAAATACTCTTATCTCCAACACAGGTAATATATATTTAATTGATATGGCTAAAATATGGGAAAATTTTTATTCTGATTTAACGTTTGGGATGTTTAAAAAGCAATTTTTTGAGGAAGTATTTGAAATTAACGGAGAAAAATATAAGATTAATCCAAGAGTTAGAATTGAAATCCGTTTTGAAGATAAATTTGAAAACGTTGTCAATAAGGTGCAATATATTGTTGATACAATAGTGAAAATTTTTGCCAAACACAAAAAATCTGAAGAAAATAAACTATTTACATTAAAAACGTTTGAAAAAGAATTAAACGAAATGTATCAAGATAAAGTTATAGCACATGACAAAATAGGGTTGTTATTAGATATTTTTACAGAATCGGTAAACGAAAATTCCAATTATAATATTGATAAAAAACAACTTAGAGTTATAAGAAAACGTCAACAAAGTAATATGGATGAAATTGTTTATTTTGTTAGTAATTCTGCGTATACAAGATTAACAAATTATTTTATAAAAAAATTAAAACAATGTAATCCAGATAAAGATAACAAATTTTATAGATATTATCCTTTTACTCAAGATAAATCTATTGATGTTATGCCGTTATTAAGGTTATTAGAATTATTGGGGTTAGCTTCATATGAAATACGAGGAGGAGAGAAGGCAGAAGTATTTATAAGAATTAATGATCCTTATAAAATCAAAAGATTAGCTATGAGTAATTATAAGAATAGTGTTTTGGATTTTATCCATAAGAAACATGTTCGTAATCAAAATTTACTTGCAGCCTTTTTTAATAATGATTTTACAACTGAAGAACGATGGGATATTATTGAAGAATATTTTTTAGGTCATTCAGATTATGTTTATAATAAGTTAAGCTTAAAAAACTGAATATGATAAATTTACTTGAGTTGCAAGGTTATTTTGCATATAATAAAATAAAGTGGAGCGCGGCTTAACGCTGGGGCAGCTGGCAAAACTTTCCGGCATCAGCAAGGCGATTTTGTCGGACATTGAAAAGGGCGGCAGCAACCCCACCATTAACACTATCTGGAAAATTGCTAACGGGCTGAACATACCCTTTACGCGCCTGATGGAGTTTGAAGAGCCTGCCGGTACTGTGGTGCGCAAGGCAGATACTGCCATGCAGCACGGCGATACCGAGGCTTACCGCATTTACTGCTATTTTGCCAGCGCGCCGGAGCGCAACTTTGAATTGAAGGCGAACTTTCCGTTAAAACGGACGCCGCGCTGTATACGCTGGGCGAGGGCGATTCGCTGGTGTTCAATTCCAGCGTTAACCATACCTATATTAACAATAAAAACGTAATGGCTAAATTTATGGTCATTAATTATTATCCGTGTTAACGGTAAAACAAAAACACCTGCTGCCTTGCGGCAACAGGTGTTTCTTTTGCTTATCGCTTAAATAACCGTTAAATTATTTGTTGAAGTAACGGGCAAGCAGGCCGGCGAAAGCTCTGCCATGGCGTGCTTCGTCACGAGCCATTTCATGAACGGTGTCATGGATAGCGTCGAGGCCGAGTTCTTTAGCGCGTTTTGCAAGGTCGGTTTTGCCTGCGGTTGCGCCGTTTTCAGCTTCTACACGCATTTCAAGGTTCTTTTTGGTGCTGTCGGTAACAACTTCGCCGAGCAGTTCAGCAAATTTGGAAGCGTGTTCTGCTTCTTCGTAAGCAGCTTTTTCCCAGTACAGGCCAATTTCAGGATAGCCTTCGCGATGAGCAACGCGTGCCATAGCAAGGTACATGCCTACTTCGCAGCATTCGCCGTTAAAGTTAGCGCGCAGGTCAGCTTTAATATCTTCAGGAACGTCTTTAGCTACGCCAACAAAGTGTTCAGCAGCCCAGGTCATTTCGCCTTTCATTTCAACGAATTTGGAAGCGGGAGCTTTGCACTGCGGGCAGTATTCCGGAGCAGCTTCACCTTCATAAACATAGCCGCAAACCTGGCAAACAAATTTTTTCATTATTCATTCCTCCATAAAGTACATGTTATTGTTGGGCGGTTTTTCTAACCGCTTACTGTAATAATGGTAACACAAGTAAAAAAGGTTGTCAATAATAATTATTAATTGTTTTAACCTGCTAATATTAAAATTTTTGTGAAATCAATTTTAAGCATCCGCCCGAGGCGGGATAGAGCAAAATTTGCGCCAAAACGCCGCTGCCTATTGTAGAATGGCGGCAAAATTGCTATAATATACAGAAGATACCGGAGGTACGATATGGAAAAATTTGTTGTAACTTTAAACCATCACGCTCATTACGGCTATGTTGAATATGACCCGGCAGCCAAAACCGCCGAGGTACACCTTGACGTGCCCGAAGCGAAAGCTAAGGTGGAAGAATTTTTGCAAAAACCGCTGACGCTGGATTTGCCGGAGGGCGATACCATCCGCCAGTTTGTAACCAAAACCTTAATGCCGCTGGACAGCCTTGAAAACTTTAAAGCCTGCCTGGGCAGATTGTGGTTTAACACCGACGTGAGGGTGGAATGGAGCATGCCGCCCGGTGCGATGGATAATTTATAATTGCCTGTAAGCTTAATTTGTGGTAAACTAATTAGGCTGACATTTTGGTTCCGTAGCTCAGCAGGATAGAGCAACCGCCTCCTAAGCGGTAGGTCGGCAGTTCGAATCTGCCCGGGATCACCAGTATTTATGCGCCTTTCCAAGTTTTTGGGAGGGCGTTTTTTATTGCTAAAAGTACAAAGTGACCAACAAAGTGACCAATTTATAAAAAATCCGTCAAAGTTTTAGCTCTGGCGGATTTTGTGCGTATGTGGCTTTTGATTATTATGGTTTTGCTCATTCCTTACAGCAGCACTCGCTATCTACCGACATGGTGCAGGAGGGGCACTGGCCGTGGCTGCGCATGAGGTTGCTGCCCCAGTCGTACATGGCCTGTAAGATGGGAAACAGGCTTTCTCCGAGCGGGGTGAGGGAGTATTCTACCTTTGGCGGCACAATGGGGTACACCTTGCGGTTGATGAGCCCGTCCTGCTCCAGCTCGCGCAGCTGCTGGGTAAGCATTTTGGGCGTGGCCTCCGGCACTAACTGCCGCAGCTGGTTAAAGCGCAGCACGCGCCCGGAAAGGTGCCACAGCAAAAGCGCCTTGTATTTGCCGCCGATAAGGTGTAGTGTGGCGGCAACAGGGCAGTTAACATTGGCAGATTTTTCCATAACAAACGCTCCTTAGTATCTTTTTGGGTACTATAATACAAAATAGTGCATTCTTGATTAAAAGATATTACATTAATATAATAATAGCAGGGAGCAAACCGCGCGTCAATGCGGGCAAAGATAGAGAAGGAGCACAATTATGAAAAAGGAGCAATTTAACGTAACGGGCATGACCTGCGCCGCATGCAGCGCGCGTGTGGAAAAAGCTGTAAGCAAGTTACCGGGCGTGCAAAGCGCCGCTGTTAACCTGTTAAAAAACAGCATGGTGGTCGATTATGACGATGCCGCCTTAACCACGCAAGGCATCATTGATGCCGTTGTTAATGCGGGCTATGGCGCGTCGCTGAAAAATGCTGAGGCAAAAAAATCCGGCAAGGCCGCCGATACAAGCGGTGCGGATATTGCCAGGCAGGAATACGAAGCTATTAAGCGGCGGCTTAAGCTGTCGCTGATTTTTGCCGTGCCGCTGTCGTATATTTCCATGGGGCACATGATGGGCTGGCCGCTGCCGGAGTTCTTTTTGGGCACTGCCAACGCGATGATTTTTTCGCTGACGCTTTTGCTTTTGGTAATTCCGGTGGTGTTCATCAATTTTAAGTTTTTCCGCGTGGGCTTTAAAACGCTGTTTGAATTGGCGCCGAACATGGATTCCTTAATAGCTATCGGTGCGTCGGCGTCGCTGCTGTACGGCGTGTACGCGCTGTACAAAATTGCCTGGGGCTTTGGGCACGGCGATTTGGCGATGGTGCACCAGTTTTCGATGGATTTGTATTTTGAATCGGCGGGCATGATTTTAACGCTGATTACTTTTGGTAAGTTCCTTGAAGCGCGCGCTAAGGGCAGGACGAGTGACGCTATTAACAAGCTGATGAATTTAGCGCCGAAAACTGCCGTTTTGGAACGCGGCGGCGTGGAGCTGGAAGTGCCGGTGGAAGAGGTAGAAAAGGGTGATATCCTCATCGTGCGCAGCGGTATGAGCGTGCCGGTGGACGGCGTGGTGACCGAAGGCACGGCGGCGGTGGATGAAGCAGCTATTACGGGCGAGAGTATACCTGTGGAAAAAACTGTGGGCGCAAAACTTATTGGTGCGACGGTGCTGAAAAGCGGTTTTTTAAAAATGCGCGCCGAAAAGGTTGGTGAAGAAACCACGCTGGCGCAGATTGTGCGTTTGGTGGACGACGCTACCGGCAGCAAGCCGCCCATTGCCAAGCTGGCGGATGAAGTCAGCGGCGTATTTGTACCGGCGGTTATCGCCATAGCCGTTGTTACCGGCGCGGTGTGGCTGGCGCTGGGCGAAAGTTTTGAGTTTGCGCTTTCGTGCGCCATTGCGGTGTTGGTCATCAGCTGCCCGTGCGCGCTGGGGCTGGCAACGCCTACTGCCATCATGGTGGGCACGGGGCGCGGCGCGGCTGGCGGCGTGCTGGTTAAATCCGCGGAAGCGCTGGAAACACTGCACAAGGTAAACACAGTGGTGCTTGATAAAACAGGCACCATTACGCAGGGTACGCCGGGCGTGACGGATGTGCTGTACAACAACGCGGCGGATGAAGCGGAGCTGCTGCAAATTGCCGCCTCGCTGGAAAAATATTCCGAACACCCGCTGGCGCAGGCGATTGTAAGCTATGCCGAAGGGCACTGCGTGCAGCTTGTGCCGGTAACTGGCTTTGCGCAGGAGGCGGGCCGCGGCATTAAGGGGCAGGTTAACGGCGTGCCGTGTTTGGGCGGCAACCGCAAAATGCTGGCGGAAGCCGGGCTATATAATGAAGAAATTAAAGCCGTTGAGGACGAACTGGCCAGCGCTGGCAAAACGCCGCTGTTTTTTGCTGCGGGCGGCAGGCTGCTGGGCATCATCGCTTTGGCGGACACCGTTAAGCCTACCAGCCGTGCGGCGATAGCCGAACTGAAACGCATGGGGCTGGAGGTTGTAATGCTGACAGGCGACAACGCGCAGACGGCGCATGCCATTCAGCAGCAGGTTGGCGCAGACCGCGTGGTGGCGGAGGTTTTGCCGCAGGATAAGGAAACGGAAATCCGCCGCTTGCAGGAGCAGGGCAAAAAGGTCGCCATGGTGGGCGACGGTATTAACGACGCACCGGCGCTGGCGCGTGCCGACGTGGGCATTGCTATCGGCGCGGGCACGGATATTGCCATTGAATCGGCCGATTTGGTGCTGATGAAAAGTGACCTGCTGGACGTTGCCGGGGCGGTGCAGCTGGGGCATGCCGTTATCCGCAACATTAAGCAGAACCTGTTCTGGGCGCTGTTTTATAACGCTATCTGCATACCGGTGGCGGCGGGGCTGTTTTACCCTGCTTTCGGCTTAAAGCTCAGCCCTATGCTGGGCGCGCTGGCCATGAGCTTTAGTTCCGTTTTTGTTGTTACCAACGCCCTGCGCCTGCGGTTTTTTAAACCGGCGTACAGCGCTGCCGCGGATAATGCCGTGGCGGTTGCTGCGCACGAGTGCAGGACGGCGGGCATAAATATAAAACAAACTACACAGGAAAGGGTTGATACCATGAAAAAAGTTTTGGATGTTGAAGGCATGATGTGCCAGCACTGCGTGGCGCACGTTAACAAAGCGCTAAGCGGCATTGACGGCGTGGAAGCCGTTGAAGTATCGCTGGAGGGCAAAACGGCCACCGTAACCTTGGGCAAGGAAGTTAGCGACGACGTTTTAACCAAAGCCGTTGTTGACGCAGGCTACGAAGTTAAAGGCGTTAAAACTTTATAAAAAATAACCCTTCCCGCAGGAAGGGCTAAAGAGGCAGTACCGGTTTCGCACCGGTACTGTTTTTTTATCTGGCAAGACCGGTAATCATTTCTACCGTTGCCGGGTCGTAGTGGGAGAAAAACAGGCTTTTGCCGGTGTCCAACATTTGGATGGCAGCCATGTCTTCTGCGTTTAAAGTAAAATCAAAAATATCAAAGTTTTGTTGCATGCGTTCTTTGTGTACGGATTTGGGGATAACGACAACGTTGCTCTGGATAAGGAAGCGCAAAGCAACTTGTGCGGCAGATTTGTTATATTTTTTGCCGATGCAGTTCAGCACAGGGTTGCTGAAAAATCCGTTGCGCCCTTCGGCAAACGGCCCCCAGGACTGGTGCTGCACGCCGTATTTTTGCATAATGGCGTGAGCGGCCTGCTGCTGGTGAAACACATGGGTTTCTACCTGGTTAACCATGGGGGCAATTTCGGCAAATTTGCAAAGGTCAATCAAACGGTCTGGGTAAAAGTTGGCTACGCCGATAGCGCGTACGCTGCCGTTTTTATAGGCTTCTTCCATGGCGCGCCAGGTGCCGTAATAATCGCTGAATGGCTGATGGATTAACAACAGGTCAATATAATCTGTTTTCAGCCTGCACAGGGATTCTTTTATCGAAGCGCGCGCTTTATCGTAACCGGCGTTACTAATCCATATCTTGGTAGTAATAAACAGTTCTTCGCGCGGTACGCCGCATTTTTCAATGGCAGCGCCAACGCCTTCTTCATTGTGGTAAGCCTGCGCGGTATCAATGCTGCGGTAGCCGTAGCTGATAGCGTCAAGCACGCAGCGCTCGGTATCTTCTTCAGGTATCTGGTAAACTCCATAGCCCAGCATAGGCATTTTTACGCCGTTAGTTAAAACTGCATATTCCATAATTCTTCCTCCTGTTATTTTTTAATAATGGGCGAGCCGCCAAATACAGCGCTCATCGTCATATTGTCAAGCGCGTTATCAATATTTGCCACTTCGGCGGCACTCAAATAAATATCTGCCGCCCCAAAATTTTCGGCAAGGCGGTTTAATTTGCGTGTACCGGGAATAGGCACAATGTAAGGCTTTTTGTTTAACATCCACGCCAGTGAAATTTGCGCCGGTGTGGCGTTTTTGGCAGTAGCCAGTTTGTTAAGCAACGCTAAAAGCTGCGCGTTCTTTGCAAATGCTTCTTTAGTAAACTGCGGCATGGCGCTGCGGTAGTCGTCTTTGGGGTCGAATTTGGACTCCGGCGAGTATTGCGCAGAAAGCAGGCCATTAGCCAGTGGGCTGAAGGCAACAAAGCCGATGTTTAATTCTTCAAGGATGGGGAACAGCGCTTCGTAATTGCGGTACATCATGGAATAACGGTTCTGGATGGCGGTGACGGGGCAGACGCTGTGCGCGCGGCGGATTATATCGCCGTTGACTTCGGACAGGCCCCAGTGCAGGATTTTGCCTTCTTCTATCAGGCGGCTGATTACGCCTGCCACTTCTTCAACAGCCACGTTGGGGTCCTGGCGGTGATGGTAGTAAAGGTCGATGTGGTCGGTTTGCAGGCGCTTAAGCGAGCCTTCTACCGATTGGCGGATAACCTCCGGGCGCGCGTCCGGGATAATAAGCGGCTTGCTGCTTTTCGGGTTGTTCCAGTCAAAACGGATGCCGAATTTGGTAGCGATTTTTATTTTATTACGGAACGGTTTAAGTGCAGATCCTAAAAGTTCTTCGTTGGC
Organism: uncultured Phascolarctobacterium sp.; assembly: GCA_949288065.1. Classification (GTDB taxonomy): domain Bacteria; phylum Bacillota; class Negativicutes; order Acidaminococcales; family Acidaminococcaceae; genus Fusicatenibacter_A. The sequence continues at coordinate 22,253 of CASEIL010000033.1, read as the reverse complement.
GTGCGGGTCGTTGGGCGAGCCGTACAGTTCGGCAGTGTCAAAAAAGGTGCAGCCCATTTCAACAGCGCGGGCTAACAGCTCCGTCATTTCTTTTTTATCGGCGGGCGCGCCGTAAGCGTGGCTCATGCCCATGCAGCCAAGGCCAATAGCCGAAACAGTTAAGTCTTTTCCTAAAGTGCGGTATTGCATAATAGCCTCCTTATATTTTGTTTACAATTAAAGTATAAAAAAACCGGGGCTTCCTGAGAAGTTCCGGTTTGTCATTCAGTATCAACCTTTAGGTTATAACTGTTTGGTGTTATAAATTTTTTGCAGTGCCGTGATGAATTTCTGCACGTTAGACGTTGGCTGCGGCGAATGCAACAGCCCATAGGGAAAGCTGAAATCCCATTCTACCGGCAGCGTTTTTAAAAGCGGGTGCACGCTATGAAAGATTGGTATCGAGGTGAGCAGCAGGTTTTCGTTGGCGCAGCGGTTAAAAATGTCGGTGCTGTAAAAATCAAAGTCAACAATTTCAATTTGCGGGTGATTGGCTAAAAGGTAATCGCGCAGCCTGTCGGCAGCGTCCATCCAGCCGCGGCGGATGATTAAAAGTTTTTGCCCGTACAGGTCGGCAATTTGCAGCTTCTCTTTCTGCGCCAGCGGGTTATTAAGGCTTACGGCGCAGCACACCTGCTGCTGCGTTAACAGCAGCCCGTCGCACTGGCGGTAGTTTAAAAGCGCGTTGTCAAAAATGCCTGCTACCATGTCGATGTTTTTACCTAAATTAAGCAATATCTCGCGCGCATTTTCGGGCGTGTTTTCAAATGGCACCAGCTTAAAACGCAGCTTTGGGCACAGTTCGTGTATCTTCGGCCACAGTTCTACCAAAATTTGCGCAGGGGTCAATGGCGAAGTGCCGATGCGGATGATGTTGCTTTCTTCCTGCATGGCATTTTTGGCGCGTTCCAGTGATTCGTGCGCGTAGCTGATAAGGTATTTGGCGTCGCTGTAAAGAGATTTGCCGGCAGCTGTCAGCGTCAGCCCCCGATGTGTGCGGTTAAACAGTTTTAAATCAAGGCTGGCTTCCAAAATATTAATTTGTTTAATTACCGCCGTCGGCGAGATGTACAGTTTTTCGGCTGCTTTAGAAAAACTGCCGCTGTCGGCAACGGCGATAAAGGTTTCAAGCTGTGGGTTATACATAGCGCCGCTCCGTTACACGCACTGGCAGTTTTTATTTTTCAGGCAGAATTTGCCGTTTTTATAATCGGCAATTTTAATATTCAGGCGTTCCAGCGTGCTCTGCATCTGCTCAAGGCGTTCCTGCAAACGGTCGCGCTCGGCAATTAAAAGTTCCTCGCGTTCCTTCAGGGTGCTGTCGCCTTCTAAAAAGAGGTGCATATATTTGGTCAGCACCTCAATGGAAAGCCCTGCCGCGCGCATGCACTTAATAAATTCCACGCGCTCGCAGTCCACTTCGTCATATTCGCGGTTGCCGCTTTTGTTGCGTTTAATGGCGGGCAAAAGCCCAATGCGTTCATAATAGCGCAGCGTATCGGCCGTAAGGCCGTATTTTTTGCTTACTTCTGCAATGTTCATGGTGGTCACTCCTGTTTGTTAATAATCGCGCTTACGCGGATAAAATTTTATAGGCGCTGCACACGGCGACGTGCCCGCTGATGTTAACCAGCGTGTAGATGATGGCGAGCGCTGTGGCAAGCTGTAAAAAGAGTTTCATAATTAAGCCCCCTCTTTGGTGATGGTGACGCTGTCAAATTCGGTGCCGTTGGGCAGGAAGGCTTTAAAGGTAAGGCTATTGGCGGTTTTTTCAAGCGTCAGGTAGTTGGCGTCCTCCGGCTGCGGCGCAAGGGCTGCATCGGCGGGGTTGCGCTGCCACAAATTGGCATAGCGCACGCTGCCTGCCACACCGGTTAAAATGTAGGTGGTGCCGCTGGCGTCCGGCTTAAAGTTTTTCAGCGGTACGCGGCGGCGGTAGGTGTGCAGGTGGGCGGTAAGTACAGCATCTACATTAAACTCGTCAAACACCGGCATCAGCTGCTCGGCCCACTGGTTAAACTGCAAAGTAGCCGGGTCAAAGTTGTTGGGGCGGTCGGTAAATGCGTAACGCAAAACGTCCTTGTGCATCAGCACAATTTTCCATTTGCTTTGGGTGCTTGCAAGGTCGCTGCGCAGCCACTCAAGCTGTTCTGCCATTAAGTTGGGGTTAAATTTGGCCAGCTCGTCCGTCTGCGAATTCAGCACAGTAAAATGCACATCGCCGTAATCAAAGCTGTAATAGCCTTCTTGTAAATCGCTGCCTCCGCCGGGCAGGTTAAAAAAAGTTAAGTACGGTGTGGGTGCACCTACCTGCCACTCCAGCGTGTAGGTTTCGTGGTTGCCCATAACGGGTGCGAAAGGGATATTTTCCATCATCGGCGTAACGGCGTTAAACCAGGCGTTCCACTGGCTCAGGTCGTAGCCGTTATCCACCAAATCGCCCATGTTGATGAACAGTGCTGCGTCCTTGTTATTATTGCAGGCAGTTTGCGCCAAATTTTCCCAGCCGCTGTAATCGCTCGATTGCGAATCGGGAAATATCAGCGCTTTAAAATCGTCATCACTGCCGGGCGTGTTAAGCTGGTGCCAGTCCGTGCGGCTGCCTTCGTAACCGGCGCGGTACTCGTAATTTGCTTCCGGCGTTAAGCCGTTAAGCGTTGCTGTGTAAACATAAACCTTGCGGCTGCCGGTGGTAAGTTCTTTGCTTTGGGCGGGCACCTGCGTAATTTCGCCTTCGGCATTGCGCACTTCGGCAACGGGGTTGGGCAGCGCGTCATCTGCCTGCCACATAATGGTGCGGACAGTGCTGCTGTCGGAGGTTATTACCTGCCGCAGGCTGGTAATGCTATCTGCCGCGGCAAAGGCTTGGCCCTCATCCGCCGGGGCGGTGCGGGCGGCGCAGCCTGCAGCTAAAAACACCGCCAGTATAATTAAGTAGTTAATGTATTTTTTCATAGGCGTTCTCCTTTGTTGTGTTACTATTACTATAACAGTTGTAGTAAGCTTCAAGTCAAGTATTTTTTGAAAATTTTGCTTGACTTTGAGCAGGCTCCAAAGTATATATTATATACATAAAATGTGTAAGGAGTTTGCCGATGAATCTTTTTATGATTGTGATGTATTCGTACCTTGTTGCCATGGGCATTGCCGTGTGGTTTTATTACCGCACGCTCATCCCGGGGCTTAACACCTGGCTGTGGCCGCTGGGCGTTGTGCTTTGCACCGCAAGCTATATCGTCAGCCATAGCAGCTACCTTGTTCAGCCGGAGCTTTTGGGGCGCGCGCTGGCGTGGCTGGGCAACGTGTGGGTTTTGTTTGGCTTTTACAGCCTGGTGCTGATGCTTATTAACGGTCTGCTCATCATTCCGGCGAAGCTGTTGGGAGTGCAGTACCGTTTCAGCACGCCGTTTGCCATGGCAGGGCTGGCAGTTATCTGCGCGTTGCTGGCTTTTGGCATTTATAAGGCGCAAAGCCCGATTGTGCGCACGGAATATGTAGCGACGCATAAGCCTGTTGCGGCTGATACCAAAATTCTGCTGGTAACGGATTTGCATTTGGGGCGCATTAACGCACAGGGCGCGGCCGAAGATTTGTGCCGCCGCGTTAACGCGCAGAACCCGGATATTGTGCTTTTGGGCGGTGATATTGTTGATGAAAGGCTGGACTATGTATTAAACAACGGCTCTTTGCAGGCGCTTTCCGGCTTAAAGGCAAAGCTGGGCGTGTATGCCGCTTATGGCAACCACGATTATCTTGACGCTGCCTCCGGCAGGCTGCGCGGGCTTTTGGCGCAGCAGGGCATTACCGTTTTGGAAAACGAAAGCACGGTGCTGCCGAACGGCGTTAAGCTGACAGGCCTGCGTGATTACAGCCGCAGCCGCGGCACGGAAGCGCTCAAGCGCCTTGCGGCAGGTAACGAGGATTATTTCAGCGTTATTATCGACCATCAGCCGCGCCGTTTAACGGAATCTGCCGCAGCGGGTTACGACCTTTCTGTTTCCGGCCATACGCACGCCGGGCAGGTGTGGCCTTTCCGCTACATTACCCAAAACATGTACCTGTTGGATTACGGCACCACGCAGGTGGACGGCATGACGGCCATCGTCAGCAACGGTAACGGTTTCTGGGGCCCGCCGGTGCGCTTCGGCCCCTATCCGGAAATTGTGGTTATTAATGTAAAAAAGGCAAAGTGAAAATAATAAAATAGCACTGCCATGGCAGTGCTATTTTGTGTATGTAAGGCAAATGTTAAGCGCTTGCGCCAAACTGTAAACAAATTAACAATGTATACCATAAATTGCGTTTTGTACACTAAAAAGTTTATAAAAATAACAAAATGCTTGCCTCAAAAACGGTAAAGTGATAAAATTTATAATTATAAAAGTACAAAATCAATCTAAGCTGTACTGATTTAAAAACTAATTTGGAGGGAAAGAACATGAACTTTGCTAAACGTATGGAAAGGATGCAGGCATCCGAAATCCGCGAACTCTTAAAATTAACGGCTCAGCCGGACATTATTTCCTTTGCTGGCGGCCTGCCCGCACCGGAACTCTTCCCGGTTGAAGAAATTGCTAAAGTATCTCACGATTTGGTAGAAAAAGAAGGCCGTGCGCTGCTGCAATATGCAACCACTGAAGGACGCCCGACCCTGCGTGCCAAAATTGCTAAACGCATGAAAGATAAATATCATGCTGAAGTTGACCCGGATGATATTCTTATTACCACCGGCAGCCAGCAGTGCCTTGATTTTGCAGGCAAACTTTTCTTAAACCCCGGCGATGTTGTACTGTGCGAAAGCCCGTCCTACCTCGGCGCGCTGAACGCCTTTAATGCTTATGAGCCTACCTTTGTGGAAGTACCGACCGATGAAGGCGGCCTGATTCCGGAAGAGCTGGATAAAATCCTCAGCACTACTCCGAACTGCAAATTCATTTATGTAATTCCTGATTTCCAGAACCCGACCGGCCGCACCTGGAGCATGGAACGCCGTCAGAAATTTATGGAAGTTGTTAACAAACACAACCTGCCGGTACTGGAAGATAACCCGTACGGCGAACTGCGCTACGAAGGCGAAATTCTTCCTTCCCTCAAATCCCTTGATACCAAAGGACTTGTTATGTTTCTCGGCACCTTCTCCAAAATCTTCTGCCCGGGCCTGCGCTTAGGCTGGATTGCCGCAGAACATTCCGTACTGGAAGAGTTTGTTAAAATTAAACAAAGCGCCGACCTGCACACCTCTAACTTTGATCAGGGCGTTGCCGACGCTTACATGGACAACTACGACCTTGACAAACACGTTGAAGAAATTAAAGCGCTGTACAAAAAACGCCGCGATTTAATTTTGAAAACCATGGAAGAAGAATTCCCGGAAGGCGTGGAATGGACTCATCCGCAGGGCGGCCTGTTCCTGTGGGTAACTGTTCCGGAAGGCGTAAGCGCAAAAGCAGTATTCCACAAATGCATTGAGATGAAAGTTGCAGCCGTTATCGGCGATGCTTTCTACCCCAACGGCAAAACCGACCGCAGCATGCGTGTTAACTATTCCAACATGCCGGAAGACAGAATTGTTGAAGGCGTAAAACGTATGGCTAAAGCCATTAAAGAATGCATGAAATAATTTAGAAAATAAAAAACACACAGCCCCAAAAGCTGTGTGTTTTTTTACGCCCTAAAACAACGATACCGCGCAATATACCAGTAGCAGTGCCATGATGGTGTTAACTGTTTTGGTGTGGCGGCTGAAGATTAGGCGGAACGCGGAGCCGAAGGCGGACCAGCACAGCGTAAAGGCAAAACCGATAAATGCTAAAAGCAGTGCAAACAGCGCCAGCGTCAGCGGTTCGCCTGCGTAAAAGGGCAAAATGTAAGCCTGCATCGACATAATGCCGTAAATATAAATTTTTGGGTTGATAAATTGCAGCAGCATTCCGGCGTAAAAGCCGCTGCGGCTGTTGTTCTCTTCAATTACGCCGCTGCTGCGGTAGGTGCCCCACGCCAGGTGCAGCATATAAGCCGCGCCTGCAATCAGCATGGGCGTTTTAACGGCTGGTATTAAATTGGTAAGCGTGGTGCAAAAGGCGGTGCACAAAAGCATAACGGCGCTGAAGCCTGCCCAAATGCCGAAGTTGAAGGGCAGCGCGCCCCTAAAACCCAGCCTGCCGCCGTTAGACATGGACATAATATTATTCGGCCCCGGCGTGGCAGCCTTGTACTTTTAGTTTAATATATTGTCAAGAGGTGCAGGGCATGGACGTTAATAATATTATTGCGCATAACGCCAAAGCCATACGCGAGCAGCGCAGGCTAACGCTGGACGCGGCGGCAGAAGCAACGGGCGTATCGCGCAGTATGCTGGCGCAGATTGAAAAGGGCGACGTAAACCCAACCATTTCCGTTTTGTGGAAGATTGCTAACGGCTATAAGGTCTCTTTTACGGCGCTGATGGAGCAGCCGCAGGAGGTAAGCGCTGCCGTTTTGCGCAGCGGCGAGCCTTTAGCGGAGGACGGCGGGCGTTATTTAAACTATCCGGCCTTTGCCTTTGATGAAGCCAAAGGCTTTGAAACCTACCGCATCATTATTAAGGAAGGCGGCAGCTTACAGGCGCAGGCGCATCTAAAGGGCGCGGAGGAATATATTACCGTTTTCCGCGGCAGCGTAAAAATTACGGTGGGCAGCGAGGCTTACAGCTTAAGCGCGGGTGATTCTATCCGCTTTAAGGCGGATGTGCCCCATGCCTATGCCAACACCGGCGTGGGCGAGGCGCAGCTGGCGATACTTATTTATTACAACAGGTAATTTTAGCTTGACTTTAAGCCGGCTTGAAGGTTTATAATAAGTAAAAAATATAAAGGAAGCGTTATTTTGAAGGCTAAAAAACAGCTTTTGGGGTTTGCGGCGGCGTCGCTTACATTAACGGCGGCGTTTGTAGCGGGCGGCGCGCCAATACCATATTATAATTTATATGCGCAGCAGCTTGGCGCGGATAACGGCATTATGTCGGTAGTGACGGTAGTGTATTTTTGCGGCACGGTGTTGGCGCTTTTGTTTTTGCCGCGTTTAACCAATTATTGGGGGCGTAAGCGCGCCATTTATTTAACGTTGGCGTTTGGCATAGCGGGCTGCCTGCTGTTTGCCGATGTTGACAGCGAGTGGCGCATGCTTGTGGCCAAGTTTACGCAGGGCTTGTGCTGCGGGCTGGCTTCCAGCACGGTGGCGGCGTTTATTATTGATAACGAGCCGCGCCGCTACAAGGGTTTGGCGGCGGTTATTATTGGCAGCGCGCCCAACGTGGGGTTGCCCATCGGCGCTATGGGCGCTGGCGTTTTAAACACGGCCAGCGGTTCGCTGAGCCTGGTGTTCATTTTGGTGGCGCTGCTTCTTTTGGGTTGCGGCGCGCTTGTTTTTGCCAGCGAAGAAACCATTACCCATCCGCTGAAAGGCGCATGGAAAAGCCTTGTGCCGCAAATAACCATTACGCCGCACGTTAAGCGCCTTTTGCCTGCGGCGGCGTGCGCGTTTGCAGGCACCTGGGCGGTAGGCGGTTTTTACCAGTCGTACAGCGCGGCCATCGGCGTGCAGGAGCTGGGCGTGCACAGCACCTTTATCGCCTCGCTCATTTATGTTTCGTTCATTGTGCCGGTAGCGTTTGGCGCTATTTTTACGCGCGGGCGCGATAAATTTTCCGTGCAGCGCTGGTCGATGCTGTTGTTTTTTGTGGGCGTGGCAGGCGGCGTGTTTGCCATGCACGTTCAATCTCTGTGGCTGTTTATGCTGTTTAACGCCATCGCGGGCGCGGCCGATGGAGCAGCCTTTACCAGCAGCATGGCGGGCATTTTGGAGGGCACCGGCCTTAACGAAAGGGCGGGCGTGCTTTCGCTGATTTACATTGTGGCTTACGGCGGCGCGGCGTTGCCAAACTTAATAGTGGGGCGCATTGCGCAGTATTTTACGCTGTTTGAACTGACGGCGGGCTACGCTGCGTTTTGCGCGCTGATGTTTGCGCTGGTGGTGCTAACCGCGCGCCGCAAATATTATTATATGGATTAAGCCGCTGCGGCGGGATAATTGGAGGGGCAGTTATGGCTAAGAAAATTTTAATTGCATATTTTTCTAAAACGGGCGTTACTAAAAAAGCGGCAGAGCAGCTTGCTAAAATGACGGGCGGCACGCTGCACCGTATTGTGCCGCAAAAGGAATACCCCGAAAGCTATTTAGCGACGGTTGCCGTTGCCAAGTGGGAACAGTTAAAGGGCGAAAAGCCTGCGCTGACGGATAAGGTAAAAAACTGGGACGAGTACGACACCGTGCTTTTGGGCTTCCCCATCTGGTGGTTTACCTGCCCGCAGGTTATTAAAAGTTTTATTGCTGCTTACGATTTTAGCGGCAAAACGGTGTACCCCTTCTGCACGCACGGCGGCAGCGGCCCTAAAAGCAGCGCGGCTGATATTGCTGCTTTGTGCCCCGGCGCAGAAGTTAAACCCTGCCTTGACGCTGTTAAAAACTTAAACGAAAAAGCTGTTAAGGAGTGGCTTAAATAAACTCATAAAAAATAACCGGAGCTTTTACAGCCCCGGTTATTTTTATTTTGCATTATATTGTTCATCGGTAACGGGTTCCATCCACGTTACGTTTTGGCCGCTGCGTACTTCGGTCAGCGTCATCTGCACGCATTCTTCGTCGTGCGGCGCGCCGTGCCAGTGCTTAACGCCAACCGGGCACCAAACGCTGTCGCCCTCATGGGCAATAGTTTTTTCGCCGTTCCAGGTGCATGTCCACAGCGTGCCTTTAACAACAATTAAACGCTGCCCGCCCGGGTGCGTATGCCAGAAGGAGCGGGAGCCGGGCGAAAAGATAACATAACTGCCGGTGTAGGTGGTTTCGTCCGTTGTGCCGAACAGCGAAAGGTGTTTTACAGCGCCGGTAAAGGTTGCGTTAGAGGCATTAACGGGCGCAGCAGGTTTTTCTACACGCACGGTAGTGTCGGCGTTCTGTACAAATTCATCGGCGAAAGCCGTGTTAAAAAACGGACAGCACAGCGCTGCGGCAAGTGCTAAAGTTAATAATTTTTTCATGGCGGTTCCTCCTTAAATTTATTTTTACTATTGGTTTAGCTTTAAGTAAATTATAAATTACGGCGGGCTGCCATGTAAAATACCTTGTTTTGATTGCTTAACATGCCTTGCAAACATATAAAAAAGAGCAGCGCAGGCTGCTCTGTAAACGCAAAACTATTTATTTTTGGCGGCCAGCTGCTGGCGTGCGTATTCAATAAAACGCTTTACGGCGGTGTTAAACGGCTGATGCTTTTTCCACGCCAGCACGGTGTTGGCGCTAAGCTCCGGCTCCAGCGGGCGCTTAACAATTACTGCCGGGTCAAGGTAGGGGGTGCTGCCTTCAATATTAATGGAATAGCCCAGCCCGTGCTGCACCATAATGGTGGCGTTGGTGCTCATGTTGCACTGCAATACAATTTTAATGCGTCGGGCGTAGCTGCCAAACCAGTTTTTCAGCTCGTTTTTAACAGTGGCGCGCCACGGCACAATAATGCTTTTGCCCACAAGGTCGGCGGCGGTAACGGCATCCTTCTGCGCCAGCTCGTCACCAGCGGGCAGCAGTATGGCGTAGCGCTCCTTCACGCCAAGGCGGATAAAATCGTATTTATCAAGGTCAACCGGCTCTAAAAACAGCGCAAGGTCGGTTAAGCCGCGGTCAACTCGCTCGCCGATAAGGGCGGCGTTGCCTGCGTACAGCTCAAATTTAACGGCAGGGTATTTTGCTTTAAAGCCCTTCATTAGCTCTGCTAAAAGGTGGACGGATTCCACCTCGCCCGCGGCGATGGAAATGGTTCCGTTTACCGCTCCGTCGTCCTCGGTAACTTCTTTTTCGGTAATGCTTACAAGCTCGGCAATTTCACCGGCGCGGCGCAGCAAAATTTCGCCGTGGGTTGTAAGCACAAATTTATGCGGCCCGCGTTCAAACAGCGGCACGCCAAGCTCTTCTTCCAGCTGGGCAAGCTGGCGGCTCAGCGTCGGCTGGGTAATATGCAAAATATCAGCCGCGCGCGTAATATTTTTTTCGCGTGCGGTTACTAAAAAATAGCGTAAAACGCGCAGTTCCACTTGTAAGCCCTCCTTGCGTTTTTATTTAATTTTATCATAAAACGCTGCGGTGCTAAAATAAAAATTTGCCGCCCGGCGGCGATATTCTGCTATAATAATTAAAAAAGCATTACGGAGGGGTAATATGTTTGAACTGGTACAGGTTGCGGAAAACACCTATTATATCGAAAGCCCTGCCAAAATTGGGCTGGTAAAATTAAACGATAAGGACGTTTGCCTGATTGACAGCGGCAACGACAAGGACGCCGGACGCAAGGTGCGCCAGATTTTGGACGCTAACAGCTGGCATTTAACCGCTATTTATAACACGCACGCCAATGCGGACCACATTGGCGGCAATAAATATCTGCAAGGGCAGACGGGCTGCAAAATTTATGCGCCGGGCATCGACTGTGCTGTTACGCGCTACCCGGTTTTAGAGCCTGCCTTTTTGTACGGCGGTTACCCCTGCAAGGATTTGCGCCATAAATTTTTAATGGCGCAGGAAAGCCCTGCCGAAGAATTAACGCCTGCCGTTATGCCCAAGGGCTTTGAAATTATTAAGCTGCCCGGGCACTTTTTTGACATGGTTGGCTACCGCACGCCGGACGATGTGGTGTTCCTTGTCGATTGCCTCTCAAGCCGCGATATTTTGGAAAAATACGGCATTGTGTTTATTTACGACGTTGCCGCTTACTTAAAAACGCTGGAAATGGTGAAAACGCTGAAGGCTAAACTGTTTGTGGCCGCCCATACCGCTGCCGCGGAAGAAATTGCGCCGCTGGCGCAGTATAACATAGATAAGGTGCACGAAGCTGCCGCCAAAATTTTGGAATTGTGCGCTGAGCCTATCTGCTTTGAACAGCTTTTGCAGAAACTATTTGCTGTTTACAACCTTACTATGAACTTTGAACAGTACGTTCTCGTCGGCAGCACGGTGCGCTCGTACTTAGCGTGGCTGAAGGACACCGGCAAAGTAAGCGTAACTTTTAAAAACAACTTAATGCTGTGGCAGCGCATCTAACGGCGTCAGCCTAATCGCGCCTTAGCGCATAAAAATACCGCACTGTAAATGCAGTGCGGTAAAATTTTTGGGTGTTAGTCTTCTTCAAACACAACCTTGCCGTCTTTAAAGGCTTTAATGCGCGCCAGCGATTCCAGATGGTAGCCTGCGTCCACAAGGCGCTGGTGTCCCGGCTGGAAGGATTTTTCGATAACGATGCCGATGCCTGCCACCTTGCAGCCTGCCTGATGGGCAATATCGGCAAGGCCGAGCGCCGCTTCGCCGTTAGCCAGAAAGTCGTCTACAATCAGCACGGTTTCGCCTTCGTGCAGGAACTTTTTTAAAACGCTGACGTCGCTGGTTACTTTTTTGGTAAAGCTGTACACTTTGGTGGTGTAGGCCTCGCTGCTCATCAGCTCGCTTTTTTGCTTGCGGGCAAACACAACCGGCACATGCAGGCACAGCGCCGTCGTCAGCGCGCAGGCAATGCCGCTCGATTCAATCGTAAATACTTTGTCGATTTTTTCATCCGCAAAACGCGCGGCAAATTCTTTGCCTACTGCCATCATCAGCTCCGGGTCGATTTGATGGTTTAAAAAGGAATCTACCTTTAATATGGAATCATTCAGCACGATTCCTTCGCTCATAATTTTGTCTTTTAACAGTTTCATGCTGCCACCCCTGTTTTTCCGTTTATCTGTTAAATAATAGGATATGCCATTTTACGCAATTAGTCCAGTGTTTTGTTAAATAAAATACAAAAATTAAGTTTTTCTTGTAAAGTAATACAAAAAGGCTTGACAGACGCCTAAAATATTGAGATAATGTAAAGGCAACATAAACAACATTGCAATTATGTAATGATTAAAGGCTAAGAACGGGAACAGGCCACAGCAACCGGCACAGAGAGGCGGCGTTTGGTGCAAGCCGCAGCGGTTAAACGGCACAAGCTCGCCCGGGAGCCGCGCTTTTGAACACAGTAGGAAGCGACGCCGAAGCAGCGTTAGGCATAATGAAGTACCAATCAGGGTGGTACCGCGGTGCATAATCGCCCCTGTCTGCATTAGCAGGCGGGGGTTTTTTATTTAGCTTTAGGGATTAAAAAATACAGGAGGCAGTTATTATGGGTATGACAATGACAGAAAAGATACTGGCCAAACACGCAGGGCGCGACAGCGTTTCCGCAGGCGATTTGCTGGTATCGCAGGTTGATTTGGTGCTGGCCAACGATATTACCGGGCCGCCGGCGATTAACGAGTTAAAAAAAATCGGCAAGCCGGTGTTTGACAAAAACAAAATTGCGCTGGTGCCCGACCATTTTTCTCCCTGCAAGGATATTAAGGCGGCTACCATGTGCAAAACGATGCGTGATTTTGCCCGCGAAAACAAAATTACCAATTATTTTGAGGTTGGCCGCATGGGCATTGAGCACACCCTGCTGCCGGACAGCGGTTTGGTTGCGCCGGGCGAAATTGTTATCGGTGCCGATTCGCACACCTGCACCTACGGTGCGGTAAATGTGCTTTCTACCGGCATGGGTTCTACCGATATTGGCTGCGCCATGGCCAGCGGCACCAGCTGGTTTAAGGTGCCTGCCGCCGTTAAGGTTGAGCTTACCGGCAAGCTGCCGCGTTTTGTTAAAGGCAAGGACGTTATTTTAACCTTAATTGGCATGATTGGCGTGGACGGCGCGCGCTACCAGTCGCTGGAGTTTTGCGGCGACGGCGTGGCAGAGCTGGAAATGGCCGACCGCTTTACCATTTGCAACATGGCGATTGAGGCTGGCGCTAAAAACGGCATTTTCCCCGTGGACGAAAAAACCAAAGCCTACCTTAAAGGCCGTGTAAGCCGCGAATGGGAAGGCGTTGAGGCTGACGCCGACGCCAGCTATGTGCGCGAGATTAAAATTGAACTTGATAAATTAGTGCCGGTGGTTGCTTACCCGCACCTGCCGGAAAACACGCACCCGGCAACCGAAGGGCGCGATATTAAAATCGACCAGGTTGTTGTGGGCAGCTGCACCAACGGACGCCTGGAGGATTTGGCGCAGGCGGCGGAAGTGCTGAAAGGGCGCAAAGTGCATCCTTCCGTGCGCTGCATTATTATCCCTGCCACGCAGGAAATTTATAAAGAGGCTATGAAGCTGGGCTACATTGATGCGTTTATTGACGCCGGCGCAGCAGTAAGCACCCCGACCTGCGGCCCCTGCCTTGGCGGCTACATGGGTATTTTGGCTGCGGGCGAAAGGGCAGTGAGCACCACGAACCGCAACTTCCGCGGGCGTATGGGCCATGTGGACAGCGAGGTTTACCTGGCAAGCCCGTACACAGCGGCTGCCAGTGCGGTTACAGGATATATTACCAGCCCCGAGGAGGTAATGAAATGAGTAAGGTTTGGCGTTATGGCGACCATGTAGATACGGATGTTATTATCCCCGCAAGATATTTGAACATTACTGATTTTAACGAGCTGGCAGAGCATGCCATGGAGGACAGCAAGGAAAACCTTGTGGTAAACTTTGCCGCTAACGTAAAGCCGGGCGATATTGTGGTGGCCGGCAAAAACTTTGGCTGCGGCTCCAGCCGCGAACATGCGCCGATGGTGCTGAAGGTGAAGGGCGTTAAATGCGTTATTGCCGACAGCTTTGCCCGCATTTTTTACCGCAACGCCATTAACATTGGCCTGCCGGTGCTGGAAATTGGCCCCGACGTGGAAAAAATTGAAGCAGGCGACGAGCTTGACGTGGATATGGCGAAGGGCGAAATTAAAATTGTTAATAAAAACATTACCATCACCACTAAACCGCTGCCGGAGTTCATTCAGAAAATTGCCGACTGCGGCGGGCTGATTAACTATATTAAAGGAGAACAATAAGATGAAGATAACCTTACTGCCGGGCGACGGCATCGGCGTGGAAATTGTTGACGCTGCCGTAGAAGTGCTGGACGCAGCGGCAAAAAAATATAATTTTACGGTTGAATACGATAAAAAACTCATCGGCGGCGCAGCTATTGACGCCTGCGGCACCCCGCTGCCGGAAGAAACCTTGGCTTCCGCCAAAGCGAGCGACGCTGTGCTTTTGGGCGCGGTAGGCGGCCCGAAATGGGACAATGTTGACCCTGCCATCCGTCCGGAAAAGGGCCTTTTAAACATCCGCAAGGGCTTAGGGCTTTACTGCAACCTGCGCCCGATGACGGTAAGCAAATTTACGGCGCATTTAAGCCCGCTTAAAACCGAGCGCGCCGAGGGTGCAGACCTTTTGATTGTGCGCGAGCTGACCGGCGGCATTTACTTTGGCACGCACAACGAGGCGCACTTAAACGCCGACGGCGTGGAAGAAGCAAGCGACATTGAAATGTACACCCGCCCGGAAGTAGAGCGCATTGCCCGTTTTGCCTTTGAAGCGGCTCGCAAGCGCAGCGGCAAGGTAACAAGCGTTGATAAAGCTAACGTGCTGGGCAGCAGCCGCATGTGGCGCAAAATTGTTACCGAAATGCGCGACAAGGAATACCCCGATGTTGAACTGAACCATTTTTATGTAGATAACTGCGCCATGCAGCTGGTACTGAACCCGAAACAGTTTGACGTTGTTTTAACCAATAATATTTTTGGCGATATTTTAAGCGACGAAGCAAGCACCATTGCAGGCAGCATCGGTTTACTGCCTAGTGCAAGCCTCGGTGACGGCGCAGGCATGTACGAGCCTATCCACGGCAGTGCGCCGGATATTGCGGGGCAGGGCATTGCCAACCCGCTGGCTACCATTTTAAGCGTTGCCATGATGCTGCGTTATTCGCTAAACCAGGACGCAGCGGCAGACGCAGTGGAACGCGCAGTTGACGAAGTGCTGGAAGCAGGTTACCGCACGCCTGACCTTTGGGCAGAAGGCCTGAAGAAAGTAAGCACTGCCGAAATGGGCAGGCTGGTAGCGGAAGCAGTAAAATAAAGCAGCCGTAAAATAAGGGAAACACAGATAAATTAGAGATATTATAAACAGTTATAAATAAGGGAAAGAAAAAGGGCGCAGACCGTATGGTTTGCGCCTTGTTAATTTTTTAAAATGTTGTAATAAAAATAGCCAAAGTATTGTACTGTTGCGGACTTGCAAAAATGCTGCGGCTCCTCCGATTCCGCCCGTGCTGCGCGTCCGGGCTCTCGAAAATTATGTTTTTGAATTTAGCCGCCGCAGTTTTTGTCTGCCGCCTTACAGCATAACCTTTTAGCTTATACTGCGATGTACGCTTATTTGTTGGAAAAATTTATGAAGTACGACGCACGTTATCACGCGGCATCGGATTTTAGCAACATTTACTAAAAAGCAACTGCAAAAATCGTGTCGAGCGAAGCGACTCTCGAATTTTTGCAGTTGCGAAACTAATAGTTGCGTAGCAAGTCACGATAGTGACGCTGCGGAAAAATTCGCTTAGCCGCGGAACTTTTTGGTTACTTTTTAGTTATAAAAAGTAACACGAATTAAAACATTAAGATAAAAGCAATGGAGTTTATACGAGGAAGAACGCTTTTAGTATAACCTTACATACCCCACCTTTTCCGCTAATTCCTGCCCTTGCGGGGACTCTATCCATCTTAAGAAGGGGACAAGCTGGGGTTTGGTGTTGCTTTTAAGGGTGATGGCATAGAGTTTGGTGGTGAAGGGGTATTTGCCGCTGCGGATGTTTTCGTCCGTTGGGTAAACGCCGTCGATAGCAAGGATTTTAACCGGCGCGTCCTTGCGCCCCAACATACCGGTTAAAAAGAATTTAAAGGAAAAGCCCAGCGCACCGGCATCGCCGTTGTAGCTGGCAACTGCCGTGCCAATGCCTTCCATAGCGCCTATGTATTCCGTTTTTAGCGGTTCCATAATTGGGGTGCCTGCCATAATGTGCTGCAAAAGTGTCTGGCTGCCGCTGCCTTCCGGACGTTGAAAGGCTAAAATGCGCCTGTCCTCGCCTCCCAGCGGCTGCCAGTTTTTAATTTTGCCGCTGTAAATATCGCGCACCTGCTGCGTGGTAAGGCTTGCAACAGGGTTACTGCTGCTTACAAAAAACACAAAGGCTTCGTTTGCAATGGGTGTGAAAATAAGTGTTTCGCCAAGTGCATCTGCTTCTTCATTTTGCTTTTGCGAGGGCATGGCGCCGAAAAATACATCGCAGCGTTTGTAGATTAAATCCTCAAACGCATACACGGTGTTGTTAAAGGCAACGTATTTTTTAAATTCAGTATCAATTTTATCCTGTTCTTCCCAGTTTAACGTGTTTTCATTATACTGGTATTTTTGAATACCGTCGTAGCAGGCGTTGGCATAGGCGGAATAAACCGGGTAGGCGGCTTCCGCACCGTCAAGCGTTAGCCACTCATCCTGCGTCAGCAGCAGGGTGCTGGGTTCGTTGAGCTTTGGCAGAATGTTGTTGGGGTTAGTGATTTTATATTTGGAAAGATTAACGCTGGAAAGGCCGTTTTCGTAGGCAAAGTTGTGTGAACGGACGGTAATGCCGTTTTCAATAGTGTAATTTATTAGGCAGCCGCAGATTGCCAAAATTACCAGCGTACAGGCGGCAGGCTTAAACAGCGGCAGTTTAACACCGCGCAGCTTGTAAACATAGCGGGCAAAAAATGCCAGCGGTATAAGATTGGTAAGGGCATAAATTAAAATTATATAATCCGGATGGGAAAGCAGCGTAAAGGCAATAATGGCTAAACTGCCATGGGCTAACAGCAGCAGATAAAAGCTTATGCTGCCTAACAGTGCTGTTATAGAACCGTTGTGCAGGTAAAACAAAAGCGCAAAGCATAATGCCCCAAGGGCAGATGGTAAAAATGCGGCGCAGGCTAATGCAGCAAAGCTGCCACTGTAATTAGCAAGCGTTTGGCGCCAGTAAAATTTAAAAAGCTTATACGAATTAAACAATGCCAGCATAATAGCGCCGTAAAATAATATTATGGAAACGTAAAAGCCGCAATCGCTGCCGAAGGTTGCCGTTAAATAGTTATAAAAACCGTTAAGCGCAGTTAAAATAAAAATTCCTGCGCAGGCAGTGATGATTACGCACAGCACAAAAAATAACTGGTTATACAGCCAGTAGCGTAACGCTAATTTTAAAAAGCTTTTCATCATCCACACCGCCTTTGCTGCAAGTTTTGTTTATCTTTATTATAGCATTTTTATTTCTGCCGCGTTGCTTGCAAAAAAATTTTTAATATGTTATAGTAATAGTGATCTGTTTGCCGCCGGGTAAACAGGTGCCTTTATAAATGTACCGTCAGGCCTGGGAAGGTATATTTGTAAGGGCCTTTTTTATTTTAATTAAACGCTTTTTAAAATTTAAACCAGGTTTAAAGGCGCGGTAAAAAAGGAGGTTTTTATTATGGCATGGATTGATTTGTTGGTTGCAGGCGTATTTGAGGTGTTTTGGTCTACCTGTTTAAAGTATTCGCACGGGTTTACCAATGTAAAGTTTACGCTGCTGACTTTTGCCGGTATGGCGGCAAGCTTCTGGTTTTTGGCGCAGGCCGTTAAGGCGCTGCCCATGGGCACGGCCTATGCCATCTGGACGGGCATCGGCGCTTTGGGCGCGGTTATTGTGGGCGTTATTTTGTTTAAAGAGCCGGTTACGCTTATGCGCATGCTGTTTGTAGGGCTTTTGCTTACCGGCATTATCGGCTTAAAGCTGACGAGCGGAAAATAAAACTGTTTTTAGAGGCGGCCTTGTGCCGCCTTTTTTATTTTGCGCTTTAGAGCATTTGATACGGAAGGTGTATGCGCCGTGCGCAAAAATTCTTTTTATTTGCATTTTTCAGACTTTTGTGTTAAATTAGTGTTAAATATTAGTTAAATTAAAGTTAAAATTTTGTAAACCTTTTGACTTTTGATTTAACGGCAAGTATTTCTGCTGCGGCAGACAAAACAGGGAGGTTTTAAAATGTTAAAGAAAACAACTGTATGGCTGCTTTCTGTGATGATGCTGGTTATGCTGGCAGTTGCAGGCTGCGGCGGCGGTGAAGAAAAACAGGCCGCAAACGACAGCCAGAAGCTCATCGTGTACACTTCGATGAAGGAATCGCTTATTAAAGGCATTGTTGACGGCTTTAAAAAGGCTAACCCCGGAATTGAAGTTG
Source organism: uncultured Phascolarctobacterium sp. (assembly GCA_949288065.1). Lineage (GTDB taxonomy): Bacteria > Bacillota > Negativicutes > Acidaminococcales > Acidaminococcaceae > Fusicatenibacter_A. The sequence goes on along the minus strand of CASEIL010000033.1, from coordinate 3,995 downwards.
ATTACCAGTCCGCCGGTGCAGGCAAGCTGATGGCTAAAATTGCTGCAGAACGCCAGAGCGGCAAAATTCTGGCCGACGTTATCTGGACCAGTGAGGTTCCTGACTTTTACAATATGAAAAACGAAGGCATTTTGCTGAACTACAAGAGCCCCGTTGAACCCGAAACCGTTAACCCGTTCAGCGATTACGACGGCTCCTTCCACGCAGCACGCCTCGGCACCCTTGGCATTGTTATCAATACCGATAAAATTAAAACTGCCCCGACCCAGTGGGCTGATTTGATGGGCCCGGATTATAAGGACAGATTCGGCATTGCCAACCCTGCTCTTTCCGGCACCTCTTACATGAGCGTTGCTTTGCTTGAAAAACAGTTTGGCTGGAAGTTCTTTGAGGACATTAAAGCCAACGGCGGCCGCATTGGTAAAGGCTCCGGCCAGGTTATCGACGATACTGCTTCCGGCGAGCTTGGCGCAGCACTGGCAGTAGACTATATTACCAACGCTAAAATTGAAAAAGGCGCGCACCTGCAGCTTTGCTATCCGCCCGAACTGCTCGTAGTTCCGAGCCCGGTTGCTATTTTTAAAGACAGCACCAAGGCTGACGCTGCTAAAAAGTTTGTCGACTACCTGCTCGGCAAAGAAGCACAGACCCTCGTTGCACAGCAGGGCACCATTCCTGTTCGTGAGGACGTAGAAATTCCGGCTAAATTCAATCTGCCCGCTCCGAAAGAAGCTTTGGAAAAATCCATTAAGATTGACTACATCGAAGCAATCAAAACCAAAGAAGACACCATTAAGAAATTCTCTGACATTATGCAGATGAAACAGTAGTTCTGGCATAATAGGGCTAATTAAATAATGGGCTTGTAACAATGGCGGCGGAACGGGGTTGCCCGTTCTGCCGTTTTTTGTAATATTACAATATTTACAGGAGGTTGCCTTATGGAAGACATTATTAAGGTTGAGGGCGTCGCCAAAGCCTATGGCAAGCACCAGGTGCATAAAGGCCTTGACCTTGCTATAAAAAAAGGCGAATGCTTTACGCTGCTGGGCCCTTCCGGCTGCGGCAAAACGGTTTTAATCCGCCTTATTGCCGGGCACGAGGTGCCGGACGAGGGGCGCATTATGATTGATAACACGGTTGTTGCTGACAGCGCCAGCGGCGAATATATCCCGCCTGAGCGGCGCGGCTTGGGTATTGTGTTTCAGGATTATGCAGTGTGGCCGCACATGACGGTGTACGACAACATTGCTTACCCGCTGAAAATGGAAAAGCGCCCGAAGGACGAAATTGACAAGTTAGTTATGAAGATGATTGAGATTGTTGGCATGAAGGGTTTGGATAAACGCCTGCCTTCGGAGCTGAGCGGCGGCCAGCAGCAGCGCGTGGCACTGGCGCGTGCGCTTGTTGGCGACCCGGCGGTAATGCTTTTAGACGAGCCGCTTTCGAACCTTGACGCTAATTTGCGCGAGGAGATGCGCTTTGAGATTAAGGCTTTGCAGCGCCAGTTTGGCATTACGGTTATGTATGTAACGCACGACCAGGAGGTTGCCCTTGCCATCAGCGACCGCATTGCCATTATGGATAACGAAGGGCATATCCGCCAGATTGGCACGCCTTACGAAATTTTTGAAAAGCCTGACGATTTATTTATTTTTAAATTTATGGGCATTGCCAACTTCCTCGGCGTGCGCGCCGAAAACGGCAAATTTTTGGTTGGCACCGGCACGCAGGAGGTTCCCTGGGAAAAACCGCAGGGCAGCGTAACAAGCTGGGTTGCGGCGTTCCGTCCGTCGGATGTGGTTATCAGCCGCGGCGGTGAGGGCTTGAAGGGCGTTGTTAAGCGTGCTAACTTCCTCGGCGCAACGATGGACTATATGATTGAAATTGACGGCGAGCACCTGCGCACGGAAATTGTTACGCACGAGGCAATCAGCGGCGGCCTGATGTTTAAGGAGGGCGAGGAGTGCGTGGTTAACTTCCGCGCGCTGCACTGGTTTGACGCGGCACAGCTTAAGGAGGTGGAAGAGTTATGAGTACAATTAAAAAGGATTCGGGCTTTGGTGTTGCCCAGATAATTCTTTTAATTTCGATAGCCGTTCTGGTTATTTTTGTAGCGTGGCCTGTACTTTTAATTCTGTTTAACGCCTTTTTTGTTGACGGCAATTTTAACAGCACGGACTTTTATAATGTTTTAACCGAGCCGGAAACCTTCCAGGCGCTGAAGAACTCGCTGATTATTGCCAGCATGACGACGATTGGCAGTACGATTGTGGGCACGTTTTTTGCGTGGCTGGTTACGCGTACCGACCTGCCTTATAAAACCTTTATGAAGAGCCTCTTCCTTGTTCCGTTTATGCTGCCGAGCTTTATCGGCGCACTGGCGTGGAAGATGCTGCTTTCGCCGAACTCCGGTTACATTAACACCTTCTTTATGGAAACCTTTGGGCTGAGCGAGCCGGTTTTTGATATTTACACCTATTACGGCATCAGCGCGGTTGAAGTAATGTACTTATTCCCGTTTGTATTTATTCAGGTTTGCGGCGCGCTGGAGCGTATGGACCCGACTTTGGAAGAATCGGCGCGTATCAGCGGCGCAGGTTTGTTTACCATTACCCGCAAAATTACCATTCCGCTGGTGCTGCCTTCCATTATGTCGGGCGCACTCCTTATTATGCTGTACTCCATGGCACATTTCGGCACGGTTGCAGTGCTTGGCATTGAGCAGGGCATTTACAACATTCCGACTTTGATTTACGAAAAAATCCACCAGAGCGGCGGCAGCTTCGATTCTATCCGCACCGGTACCGTTCTGGCAACTGTGCTTGTTGTAACGGCGGCGCTGATTATCTGGGCACAGCAGAAGGTTTTAAGCCGTGGTCATTATCAGATTATCGGCGGCAAGAGCTTCCGTCCGATGGAACTGAAACTGCGCGGCCTGCGTTATCCGCTGCTCTTCTTCTGCCTGGCTTACATTGGCTTTACCATTTTACTGCCGACGGCGGTTATCTTCCTTGTTGGCGGTGTAAGCACCTACGGCCTGCCGCTGACCTGGGAAAACCTGTCGCTGGACAACTACAAATACATTCTGTTTGAATACGAAGTTACCAAGGACGCTATCTTTAACAGCGTAACGCTGGGCCTTGCGGCAGCGGTTATTACGATGTTTGCCGGCGTTATGATTTCTTACGTTATCGTTAAGATGAAAGTACGCGGCAAAGGCATTCTGGAATTCCTCGGCATGCTGCCGTTCTCCGTACCGGGCTCCGTTATCGCGCTGGGCGTTATCCTTGCGTGGAGCGGCAAATTTGGCATTAATTTGTATAACACTGTATGGATTATTCTTGTTGCCTACATCGCGCGCTATATGGCGTTCAGCTTAAAAGCTAACAGTGCCGCGCTGGAACAGGTGCATGACTCTTTGATGGAAGCAGCCCGCTCCTGCGGTGCAACCATGTGGCAGTCCTTAAAGGATATTGTTATCCCACTGGTGCGCCCGGGCATGATTAGCGCGTTCTTCTTAATCTTTTTGCCGGCGCTGCGCGAGCTGACGGTTTCCATTATGCTTTACGCACCGACGACGAGAACTATCGGCGTTGCCATTTACACGCTTAACGAGGACGGCGAAACCGTAATGAGCACCGCGCTGGCAGGCATTGCGCTTATCCTCATTGTTATCGGCCAGATGCTGATTAACCATTTTACCAAGAAAGTGAGTGAGTGACCGTCATGTCTTATATACGCTTAGTTAACGTAACAAAACGCTTTGGCAATGTTACTGCCGTAGATAATTTGAACCTTGAAATCGGCAAAGGCGAGTGCTTCTCCATGCTTGGTCCCTCCGGCTGCGGCAAAACGACAACCCTGCGCATGGTTGCAGGTTTTGAGGATTTGAGCGACGGCGAAGTTTGGGTAGGCGACCGCCTGCTTTCCTCGCCGAAAAAGCACCATTACACACCGCCCGAAAACCGTAATTTCGGCATGGTGTTTCAGGC
>CASEIL010000032.1 GCA_949288065.1 uncultured Phascolarctobacterium sp. | reverse complement strand
TTGAGCTTGCGCAGCAAGCGAGTTCCGCAGGTGCTGCAAGTGCCAGCTTATTTGATACATTTGCCGTTTATTTTTTGCAGGAGCGAAGGCTTTTTGGTTGCTTTTTAGCCCATAAAAAGTAACATGAATGAGAAAGTAAATTCTAAAAGCAATACCGTATTTGCAAAGACGCAAAATAAAATTAAATTTCCAACCTAAAAAAACTATAACTTAATATTAAAAGCCGTTTAAAACAAAAAGGGAGCTTTGCTCCCTTTTTGTTTATGTAATAACTTTAAATATTAAATTTTACCCACGCATTTGTTTAATTATCAGCGAAACAGAAGGCTGCGTTATGCTGAACAGGTTCGCCAAAAACACCTGCGTTAAATGTTCTTCATTATATAAACGCCAAATCTCCTTGTTGCGTTCTTCCCTGCCTAAATAGGGGCGCAGTTCCACATTTCTCTGCTCTATGCAAAAGCCGCGGTCTGCCAGCACAACCACCCTGCGCCTGCCTTCGCAGCCAGTCAGCTTCAACTCCAAAGTTCTGCCGCCCGTTTCACCACGCTGGTTTATGTTGTAATATTCTATCTCATCACCAGCAGCAGCCTTTTTAAGCATCGTCTGGTTAAAGGGTATATCCTTAATTTCCACCATATCACCTCGTATGTATTGATATGTTTAATACATTAAAATTTTTGCCTGTTACCATTTGCCGCTTTGCCGCTGCAAAATTTTCAGCGCCATAGTGTAAGCGTTGCGCAAAGTTTTATCGTTTCCTACATATTTTAACGTAGTATCTGCCCCCAAATCTGCGCACACCTTGCCGTCGGCGTCTACTATGTAGCTGGCGCCGATAAAATACGCGCTGCCAAAAGTATTAAACAAATACAGGCTAATGCCTGATGCTGCGTTTTGCATATCCTCACCCTGCCGCAGCGAAGCTAAAAACTTCTGGTCAGTGTATTTTTCTTCGGCAAAAAAGGTAAGATAATATTTGCCGTCCTTTTTAACGGTGTTTACGCTGTCGCCGTCAAGGTAAAGCACGCCTACATCTGTTTTGCCTGCCTCCAGAAGCGTCTGCGCCAGCGTTGGCAAAGGCAGCATACACAGCGCCGCAGCAGTTAAACAGGTTGCCATAATATCTTTTAGTTTTTTCACAAATAATACCTCGTATTTTTATAGTAATAAAGGCGGGTTAACCCCGCCTTTATTAACAAAACTTATTGTGCAGTTATAATTTAAGGCGCTGCCTCAATTATTGGTTATTAAGCTTCTTCCAAAGCGGCGCGTTCAGCAGCCATTTTAGCGTGGCGTTCCATTTGTGCCTGCACTTTAGCTTCCTTAGCAGCCTTTTTCATTTCTTCTGCTTTGGCAAGTTTAGCTTCTTCAGCTCTTCTTAAATCGGCTTCTTCCTGAGCTTTTTTAATTTCAGCTACTTTTTCGGGAGATTTGCGGCCGAATTTCCAGGTTGCGCCAATGCCGCCCATGTATTCATCACCGCTGGTGGATACGGAAAGGCTCAGCATAAAGTCGCGGTTCGGGTAATGGAACAGGCCGAGTGCCATACCGGTTTCATCGCGGTACTGGCCAACGCCGACAGCAATTTCAGTCGGTGCGGCAGGGTCGTAACCCATAGTACGCAGGTTAGCAATAGCTGCGGACATTGCACCTACTTTATCAATGCGGTCTTCCAAACCGTCCACACGGTTTTCAATGCCGTCAACGCGGGTGCTTACATCGCTGATAGCAGCGTCTAATCTCTGGTCTGCTTCAACCATGCTGGCAGAACCTTCAATGTAATTAGTTCCGCTGTAAGCAGCGTCGAGTTCAGCTTTATCTGCTGCGCCGGTAACAGTGTTAACATTGTCAATTCTGTCATTAATTAAAGTATCAGCAGCTTCACGTTCTCCTTGTTCTTTAAGGATTTCATTATGAAGTTCGTTGTCTCTTACCTGACTGTCAAATGCTGTTTGGTCAATTTTATCGTCCAATGCTTCATCAGCTTGATCACGAATAGCCGCTTCGTTTTCGATATTAGCCTGCAACTGTTTATCTGCTTGATCCCTAACAGCAGATTCTATCGCATCGGCTACTATCCTATCGTTAGTTTCTTGTGCCAAATCTTCTCTGATAAGAGTATCTTGTGCTTCACGATCTGCGGTTTCTTTATCAATTTCATTATGAAGTTCGTTATCTCTTACCTGGCTGTCAAATGCTGTTTGGTCAATTTTATCATCAAGTTTTTCATCTGCCAGTTCACGATCAAGAGTTTCATTTTTGATATCACTTGATAACTGTGCATCAGCTTCTTCGCGGGCAGCTGTTTCGTCTGCTATTGCCTGCTTATTGTCATTAATCTGACCTTGTAATTTATCATCTGCCTCAGTTCTGTTTTGAACTTCGTCATTAATTCTATCTCCAAGTTCAGTATCTGCATCTTCACGGGCAATAGTTTCATTTTTGATATCACTTTCTAATTCAGCATCTTTTATTTCACGGTCAGCAGTTTCTTGCTCTAAAGCATCTTTACCGGCAACATTTTCAATGGCAATATTACCAACAGTATTACCATTTTCATCTTTAATTGCCATATTAACTTTGCCGGACTCACTATCTACTGCATAGCTGCCGCTGGCAATAGAATCGCCTTTAGCGCCGGTTGCACCAGTGTCACCTTTGTCACCCTTCTCGCCTTTTTCGCCTTGGGCACCGGTATCACCTTTATCGCCTTTATCACCCTTTTCACCTTTGTCACCTTTCTCGCCCTGGATGCCCTGGTCGCCTTTATCGCCCTTGTCACCTTTTTCGCCTTGCTCGCCTTTAAGAGCGCCGGATTCAATGGCTTCGTTAATACCATCAACTTTGGTTTCAAGGTTATTTATATCAGCTGCATTTTGTTTATCGTTATCAACCAAATCACCAACGACTTTATTAATATCACCAATAGTAACATTAGTATCAGCAACCGGCTCTTCGCAATTTTCATCACCCCAAGGATGCCTATCAGTTCCCCAAATAGTATCGTGCTGAATTTCGGGATTCTTCAAAGTCGTATCACCGACAGTAGTCGTCCCCGGATTATAATAAAAATCATCTGCCAACGCCGGACTTGCATAAATACCGCTCATTACACCTGCGCATAATGCCAATGCTAAAATTTTAGATTTACTGCTTTTAGTCATCGCTATCACCTTTCCTATGGTTTTATTTAAAAGCGCGCGCCTTTAAATACCCTTTTTTCTGTAAGCTGCCCGGCAATGTTACCGCGGTGACGCATTACGCAGGCAGTTTGCAGGTTAATTTTTTGCTAAATTACAGGGGCAAAGCGTCCTCTACCTCTATATTGAAATTATACCATAAGTTTACCCCCCCGCAAGACATTTTAGTTAGTGTAAACCTTACTTTTTCTGGTCTTGTGGTAACTTTTTCCCTGCCGGCAGGTTTGCGCGGCGGCGCAGGCTGCGCTAACCCGTACTTTACGCTATGCGTGTTAAGCAGTTTTTGCCTTTTTAGCAAAAATGTAAATTTTTTCTTAACAAGGGCTTGACAAAGTCCACCCTCTTTCGCTATAATCATTTTCACGTCGCTTTTTCGTGGCCACAATTAAGCGTACAAATTTTTATATTACAGGAGGCTTTTAATGATGAAAGCAAGTAAAAACTTTATTAACAACCCCCTGCCCAACGTGGCAACCGAAAGCGATTACGAAAAACAGGCTCAGCTAACAAAAGAGCTTGTTACTGCCGCCCAAAACGGCGATACTGCCGCGCTGGAAAAATTGTGCATTTTTTACGAGCCTTTGTTTAAAAAGGAAATGCGCCGCGAGATTTTTTATAACGCCCTCGGTTTTGAGGAAGGCTTGAGCCTTGCGCGTTTACGCTTTATTGAAATTATAATGAGTTACAACGGTGCGGATTACGTTCACTTTGCTGGTTATGTAAGGTGCAGAATCCATTTTGCTCTTTACGATGAAATGAAAAAAGTATGGGAACGCCAAAATAATGAAGCTGCCCTGCCTGCTGATGACAGCGAAGCAAATATATCCGCCCTTGGCGAAAATATTATTGAGCGCGAGGAGTTAGCAATTTTGCTGGAGCTGGCACTGAAAAAGCTGAATGAAAAGCAGCGTAAAACTATAAAAGCCTTATACTTTGAAGGCTACACCGGCAAGGAACTTGCCGAAAAACAAAAAATAACGCCTGCCGCGGTTAGTAAAAACCACAAGCAGGCGTTAAATAATCTAAAACAGAACATTGCATAATAGATAAAAAATAAACTCTCATACAAACGGTATGAGAGTGTTTTACTTTATTTGACTTTTTGGCTGGGTTTGTTATAATAGTTATAGAAATGCAAATGGCTGCCGATAGACGGTTAGCCCTTAAGTAACAACATTTTGAAATAGCCGTTACCTTGGCGTGGGGCGGCTATTTCTGTTTTCTGGAGTAATCTTTTCCGAGGGTATAACCCAGAGAAAAAACTGCTATTGTATAACTTGCTATTGCAAGAAACGATAACATATCCATACTATCCCCTCCTTTCTGTATTCCGGTTTTGCCGGTTTACTTATTTGGAGGGTCACAGGCCCTCCGCGAGGAGGGCTAACCGCCTACCGTTTAATGGCAGCACATTTGCCTGTTTATGATAACAGAAAAGTATAAATCTGTAAAGCACCTGTTATTATTACTAACTAACAGCAGCAGGTGTTAAAATTTTATAAATTACAGCATATTTAAGCCATATACACAAAACCACCGCAAGTGCAAGCACCTGTGGTGGTTTATTTTATTACAACTTTTAATTTTTACCAAACCACAACTTTTACCACACGGCAACGGTGCCGTCGGCGCGGGGTTCGGTTGCGCCTACAAGTACGCCGTCGTCGCTGCGTAAAATCATCTGGCCGCGGCCAAAGTCGATAGTGTCGTCCGTCACGATAAGCTCGTGCCCGCGTGCGCGCAGGGCATTGATAAGCTCATCGCCCATAGCGGCTTCCACCATTACTTTTTTACCTTCTATCCACTGCCAGCGCGGGCAGTCAAGCGCCTCCTGCGGGTTCATGCCAAAATCAATTAAATTATGGATAACCTGCAAGTGCCCCTGCGGCTGCATATAGCCGCCCATTACGCCAAACGGCCCCACGGCCTTGCCGTCCTTTGTTAAAAAGCCGGGGATAATGGTATGGTAAGGCTTTTTCAGCGGCGCAAGATAATCGTCGTGCTGCGGGTCAAGCACAAAGCCCGAAGCCCTGTCGTTAAAGGCAATGCCGTAGCCTGGCACAACTATGCCGCTGCCGAAGCCCTGAAAATTGCTTTGAATGTACGAAACCATATTGCCCTCGGCATCTGCCGTACACAGATAAACCGTGCCGCCGCAGAAGGGGTTGCCCGGCTGAGGCATAATTGCCTCTTCGCCAATCAGCGCGCGGCGCTCGGCCGTATATTCTTCGCTTAACAGCTCTTTAACCTGCGCCTTCATATAGCGCGGGTCGGCAACGTATTTGCGCCCGTCGGCGTAAGCCAGCTTCATGGCTTCAATTTCGTGGTGCAGGTTTTCGGCGCTGCCCTTGGCATCGTGCTCAAAGCCCTGCAAAATGTTCAGCGCCATTAAGGCAACAATGCCGTGCCCGTTAGGCGGCAGCTCCCACACGCGGTAGCCGCGGTAATCTATGCTGATGGGCTCAACCCACTCCGCACGGTACGCCGCCAAATCGCTTTTGCGGATATAGCCGCCGGTTGCCTTCGAAAACGCGTCGATAACGTCCGCTACCTCGCCGCGGTAAAAGGTTTCGCCGTAGCTATCGGCAATCAGCCGCAACGTTTTAGCCTGATCAGGCAGCTTAGCCACGGTGCCTGCCGCAGGAGTTTCGCCGTTTTTGGTAAAGGTATCGAACCAGCCCTTAAAGGCTTCGTTATTTTTATAAGGCTCAAAAATTGCCAGCCCTTCGTGCCACAGGCGGCTGATAACCGGCGATACCGGGTAGCCGTTTTCGGCATAGTCAATCGCCGGTGCAAACAAATCGGCAAAGGGCAGTTTGCCAAAGCGTTTGTGCAGCTCTGCCCAGGCAGATACCGCGCCCGGCACGTCTACGGATTCCCAGCCGCGTTCCGGTACGGCCGTTTTGCCCTTTAATGCCTCGCACTCCGGCGAAAGCAGCGCCGGTGCATAGCCGCTGCCGTTTAAGCCATACAGTTTGCCGTCAACCCACACCTGCGCAAAGGCGTCGCTGCCCAGCCCGTTGCTGGTAGGCTCCAACACCGTCAGCGCAATAGCGGTAGCAATGGCTGCATCAACGGCGTTGCCGCCCTTTTTTAACATATCAAGCCCGGCTTGCGCAGCCAAGGGCTGGGATGTGCAAACCATGCCCTTTGTGCCGTACATTAAGCCGCGGCGCGAGGGGTAGCTGTATTTTAAGGGGTTAAAGCCAAAGTTCATGTTATGCGCCCCGCTTATTTGTTGATGTTATAGAAAACATCCATGCCTTTGTATTTAGCAGCGCTGCCAAGGTCCTCTTCGATGCGCAGCAGCTGGTTGTATTTGGCAACGCGGTCGGTTCTTGCCGGTGCGCCGGTTTTAATTTGCCCTGCGTTAACGGCAACAGCAATATCTGCCAGCGTGGTGTCCTCGGTTTCGCCGCTGCGGTGCGAGATAATGCAGGTGTAGCCTGCGCGTTTAGCGGTTTCGATAGCGCGGAAGGTTTCAGTAAGCGTGCCAATCTGGTTAACTTTAATGAGAATGGAGTTGGCAACTTTCTTTTCAATGCCTTCTTTCAGGCGTTCTTCGTTGGTTACAAACAGGTCGTCGCCAACAAGCTGCACTTTTTTGCCCAGTTTAGCGGTCAGCTTCTGCCAGCCTTCCCAGTCGTCCTCGGCAAGGCCGTCCTCAATGGAGATGATAGGATATTTTTCGCACAGCGCGGCAAGGTAGTCAATCATTTCATCGCTGGTTTTAACAACGCCCTCGCCTGCCATGTTATATTTGCCGTCTTCATAAAATTCGCTTGAGGCAACGTCCAGAGCCATTACAATATCCTTGCCGGGTTTGTAGCCTGCTTTTTCAACGGCTTCCAAAATAACGGCAATGGCTTCCTCGTTGGATTTTAAATCCGGCGCAAAGCCGCCCTCGTCGCCAAGGCCGGTGCCAAGGCCCTTTTCCTTCAGCAGGGATTTTAAAGTATGGTAAATTTCCACGTTCATGCGCAGGCATTCGGTAAAGCTTTTAGCGCCGACCGGCATAATCATAAATTCCTGAATGTCGACGTTGTTATCGGCATGCTGGCCGCCGTTTAAAATGTTCATCATCGGCACGGGCAGCTCCTGCGCAGCTACGCCGCCAAGGTACAAATACAACGGCAGCCCGCAGCTGTTAGCGGCAGCTTTTGCCACTGCCATGGATACGCCCAGCACTGCGTTAGCGCCCAGTTTGCCTTTGTTAGGCGTGCCGTCCAGGCGGATAAGCATTTCGTCAATTTCGGTCTGGCGGGTGGCCTCAAGGCCGATAAGCGCTTCGGCAATTACGTCGTTAACATTATCAACGGCCTGGCTTACGCCTTTGCCGCAATAGCGCTCCTTGTCGCCGTCGCGCAGCTCAACAGCCTCGTGTGCGCCGGTAGATGCGCCGGAGGGAACAGCGGCACGGCCAACGGAGCCGTCTTCCAGCCAAACCTCAACCTCAACGGTCGGGTTGCCGCGCGAGTCAAGAATTTCTCTTGCATATACTTCGGTTATCATTGCCATCAGTAATTCACCTCGTATTAAAAATTAATCTATCAGGCTGTGCCCCGTCATTTCTGCGGGCTGGGCAATGCCCAAAAGCGCCAGCAGCGTGGGGGCAATATCTGCCAAAATGCCTTCGTGCAGGCTGTATTTATTATTGCTTGCCAGTAAAAACGGCACGGGGTTGGTGGTATGCGCTGTGTAGGGCTGGTTTGCTTCCGCGTCGTACATTTTTTCCAAATTGCCGTGGTCGGCAGTAATGCACAGCGCACCTCCCATTGCCAAAACCTTAGCGGCAATTTTGCCGACGCAGGCGTCAACTGCTTCCATCGCCTTAACGGCGGCTGCCATCACGCCCGTGTGCCCCACCATATCGGGGTTAGCAAAGTTTAAAATAATAGCGTCGTATTTATTTTCATCCAGAAGTGCAAGCAGCTTATCCGTTACCTCATAAGCGCTCATCTCAGGCTGCAAGTCGTAGGTTGCCACCTTCGGCGAAGGTATCAGCACCCTGTCCTCCAGCGGGTTCGGTTCTTCCACGCCGCCGTTAAAAAAAAAGGTTACATGCGCGTATTTTTCCGTTTCGGCAATGCGCAGCTGGCGCAGATTATTTTTGGCCAGCACCTCGCCCAGTGTATTGGTTAAGCTTTCCGGCGGGAAGGCCACAGCGGCGCTGATAGTAGCGTCGTACTGCGTCATGCACACAAAGCTGACGTTTAATTTACGGCGCTCAAAACCGGTAAAATCTGTATCGGTAAAGGCGCGCGTCAGCTGCCTTGCCCTGTCGGGGCGGAAGTTATAAAAAATTACGCCATCGCCGTCTTTTACGCAGCTGTCCTCTTTGGTTACCACCACAAAAGGCTCTACAAATTCATCCGTTTTGCCTGCGGCGTAGCTTGCCTTAATGCCCTCGGCAGCAGTGGCAAACTTTGCGCCGGTATGCGCGGTTATATTATTGTAGGCTTTTTGCGTGCGCTCCCAGCGTTTGTCGCGGTCCATAGCGTAATAGCGCCCGCTTACTGTTGCAATTTCGCCGCAGCCGGTTTCTGCCATTACCTTTTTCAAACGCTCAATATAAGTCAGCGCCGTGCTGGGGCCAACGTCGCGCCCGTCCAAAAAGGCGTGCACATAAACATGGTCAATGCCCTGCGCCTTCGCCATTTTTAACAGCGCCCACAAATGTTTTTCGTGGCTGTGTACACCGCCGTCGCTTAAAAGGCCCATTAAGTGCAACGCGCCGCCGTTTGCTTTAACCTGCGCCATGCAGTTAAGCAACGCCCTGTTTTGTAAAAGCGCTCCGTCCTCGCAGGCTTTGGTTATACGCGTCAGCTCCTGGTACACAATGCGCCCCGCGCCGATGTTTAAATGCCCAACCTCACTGTTGCCCATCTGCCCTTCCGGCAGCCCAACCGCGTTGCCCGATGCCTGAAGCCGCGTATGCGGATAGGTTTGGAACAGCCTTGCAAGGTTCGGCGTTTGTGCCGTTTTGGCCGCATTATAAGGCCCGGCCGGGGCAATGCCCCAGCCGTCCAAAATCATTAGCATTACAGGTTTCATAAAGGCCTCACACACTGCGCACAATCGCGCTGAAACTGTCAGCCTTCAGGCTTGCGCCGCCAACCAGCACGCCGTCAATTTCGCCCTGCACAAAGTCGGCAGCATTCTTTTCGGTTACGCTGCCGCCGTACAAAATGCGCACCTTGCGGGCAACCTCTTCCGAAAATATTTTTTCTATTTTATTACGGATTAACACGGCAACTTCCTGCGCATCCTGCGCCGTTGCCGCATTGCCGCTGCCAATAGCCCACAGCGGCTCGTAAGCAATTACAATGCTTTCTGCTTCTTCGGCAGTAATGCCTTTCAGCGCGCTTTGCAGCTGCATGCTTATTTTACGCGCAGTTTTGCCCTCGGCGCGTTCTTCAGCATTTTCGCCCACGCACAAAACAGGCTTCAAACCGTTTCTGTACGCAGCGCGCAGCTTTTTGGCAACAGCAACTTCGTTGTCACCAAAAATAGTGCGGCGCTCGGAATGGCCTACAATTACATATTCAGCGCAAATATCGGCAATCATTTTGCCGCTGACAGCACCGGTGTACGCGCCTTCGTCCTCCCAGAACAAATCCTGCGCGCCATAGCCAACGTGCTTTCCGTCGATAGCGTCCGCCACTGTTTCCAGTGCTGTAAACGGCGGGAAGATTACTACCTCGTTCAGCGTGCCGTTGGTTTCTTCAACAATATCTTCGGCCAGCTCCACGGCTTCGCTTACAGTTTTGTGCATCTTCCAGTTACCGGCCACCATTTTGCGGCGCAGGTCGTCCAGCGCGGCAATGCCCGGCAGCACTTTGCCCTCTAAATACTCAAGGCTGGCGCCACCGCCGGTGCTGATGTGGCTGATTTTATCCGCCAAACCGGTCTTTTCAATAGCGGCAACACTGTCGCCGCCGCCAACGATGCTGATAGCGCGGCTTTTGGCAACGGCTTCGGCAACAGCCTCAGTGCCGTGCGCAAAAGCATCCATTTCAAATACGCCCATCGGCCCGTTCCACACAATCATTTTAGCACCCTGCAAGGCAGCTTCATATTGCAGGCGGCTTTCAGGGCCAATATCCAGCGCCATATAATCCTGCGTCAGGCTGTCCACGCGTTCAACCTTGGTATCTGCGTCAGCCGCAAAGGCGGATGCCATTACAAGGTCAACCGGAAGCAGCATTTTTACGTTGTTCTGCTCGGCCTTGGCCAGCAGCGTGCGCGCCAAATCAAGTTTATCCTCTTCCACAAGGGATTTGCCCATTTTGTAGCCCTGCGCGGCAAGGAAAGTGTTGGCCATGCCGCCGCCGATTAAAAGCACGTCTACCTTATCCAGCAGGTTTTCAATTACGCCGATTTTATCGGAAACCTTAGCGCCGCCGATAATGGCTGCATACGGGTGCAGCGGGTTAGTAACGGCGCGGCCGATGAATTTAATTTCTTTTTCCAGCAGGAAGCCTGCGGCTGCGGGCAGAAAATGCGTTACGCCCTCCACCGAAGCGTGGGCGCGGTGCGATACGCCGAAGCCGTCGTTAACATAGCAGTCGGCCAAACTTGCCAGCTTTTCGGCAAAGCCCAGGTCGTTCTTTTCCTCTTCCTTATGGAAACGCAGGTTCTCCAGCATTAAAACTTCGCCTGGCTTTAAGGCTGCCGCCATTTTTTCCGCTTCTTCGCCGATGCAGTCGTGCGCAAAGGCAACTGGCATATCAAGCAGCTCGCTTAAATGCGCGGCAACAGGCTCCAGCGAATACTTTGGGTTTACCTCGCCCTTGGGGCGGCCCAGGTGCGCCATTAAAATAACGGCAGCGCCATGCGCTAAAAGGTAACGCAAAGTATCCAGCGAAGCGGTCATGCGGGTATCGTCAGTAATTTTGCCTTCGGCGTCCATCGGCACGTTGTAATCAACGCGCACCAGAACTTTTTTGCCATCCAGCTCTAAATCACATAAGGTTTTTTTATCCATTAAGCCACCCTCTTACAGTCCTTTGGATGCAATGTAAAGAGCAAGGTCAACAACGCGGTTGCTGTAACCCCATTCATTATCGTACCAGGCAACAACTTTAGCCATACGCGGGCCAACCATCATGGTGGAAAGGCCGTCAACAATGGAGCTCAGCGGGCAGCCGTTATAATCGCGGGATACCAGCGGCAGTTCGTTGTAGCCCATAATGCCTTTCAGTTCGCCTTCAGCTGCTTTTTTCAGCGCAGCGTTAATTTCTTCGGCGGTGGTGTCTTTTTCAAGCAGTACGGTCAAATCGGTAATGGAAACGTTCGGGGTCGGCACGCGCATTGCAAAGCCGTTCAGTTTGCCCTTAACCTCCGGCAGAACGAGGGATACCGCTTTAGCAGCGCCGGTAGTTGTCGGGATGATGCTCTGTGCGGCAGCACGGGCGCGGCGCAAATCTTTATGCGGCAGGTCAAGGATGCGCTGGTCATTGGTGTAGGAATGTACGGTGGTCATCAAACCGCTTACAATGCCGAAGTTTTCCAGCAGCACTTTGGTAAACGGAGCCAGGCAGTTGGTGGTGCAGGAAGCGTTGGAGATAATGTTGTGCTTGTCAGCTTCGTATTTATCTTCGTTAACGCCCATAACAATGGTAATGTCCTCACCTTTCGCCGGTGCGGAAATAATAACTTTTTTAGCACCTGCTTCCAGATGTGCTTTGGCTTTTGCGCCTTCGGTAAAGCGGCCGGTAGATTCAACAACGATTTCCACGCCAAGCTCGCCCCAGGGCAGTTTAGCCGGGTCGGTCTGTGCCAGAACCTTAACTTTTTTGCCGTCTACTACAAGATAATCGCCTTCAGCGGAAACTTCATGGTTAAAAGTGCCATGAATGGAATCATATTTTAAAAGGTGTGCCAGGGTTGCGGCATCGGTTAAATCGTTAACAGCAACAACCTCAAAATCCGGGTTGCCGAAGGATGCGCGGAATACATTGCGGCCGATGCGGCCAAAACCATTAATACCAATTTTTGTCATGATAAAATCCTCCTTTAAAATATATGGAATTTATGCTTGCACATAAGTGCTTTACAACCTTGTTTATGTTTCTATCATACCGGCAATGCGGTGCGCTGCGGCTTCGTCGGTAACCAAAATATCCTGCCGCGAGGCGTGGATAACAGATAAAATTGCCTCGGCCTTGCTGCTGCCGCCCGCCACGCCGATAACGGTGCCAATGTTCGGCAAATCCTGTAACATCAGGCCTGCGTTGTTCGTCATATAAACCTGCCTGCCATCTAAGGCGCAATACTGGCCAAACGCCTCGCCAACCGCACCGTCGTCCAAAAGTTTTTGTATAAACTCCGGCGCCATGCGGCGATGCCTTGCCATAACGGAGGCCTGCCCCACGCCGTGGACTAAGATATCGGCCTGCTTAATAATATCGACAACGGCTTTCACGCCGGTATCTTCTGCTAAAATGCTGTTTAAAATTTCCTCGCTGACGCTGTCGGGCACATACAGCTGTCGGTAACTGGCTCCCATACGCTGCGCCAAAACCGTGGCAATGGTGTTGGCCTGTAACTCCACGTTGTCGCCCAACCCGCCGCGCGCAGGCACAACCACTGTTTGCGGATGGCTGCCGCTGACGTTGGCCGCCAGCGCTGCCATGGTAGTGCCGCCGCTGACAGCGACAATGTGCTTTTTACCATCGCTTAACAGGCGGCTTAAAATACGCGCCGCCGCACGGCCGATTTCGCGCTTAACAACCTCTTCCTGGTCCGAATCACCGGGGATGATAACCACCCTGCCGATGTTCAGCTTGCCGCACAAAAGCTGCTCCAGTGAGTTGAGCCCCTGCAATTTGCGCACATAATCGGCAAGCTCCTTTAATATATCCATGCCCTCTTCCGTCACCGTCATACCGGCAGACGAAAAGACAAGCAGCCCGCAGCCCTTTAAAAAATCAACCTGGGCGCGCAAAACCCTTTCGCTCAGCCCAAGCCTTGCCGCCAAAGCACGCCTGCCTATCGGGTGTTCGTGGCTGACCTGCCGCAAAATCTGGTAGCGCAGCACCAAAAGGTCTGTCAGCTCAGGAACTATCTTTTTTTGCAAATTAATAATACTGTCCATTATCTATAAGCCTCACTCAACACGTTTTGTCCCGTGTGGTCCTTTTTAAGTCCCACAACCTCTAAACAAAACAAATAAGAGTACCTTATTTATAAATATTGTAGCACATTTGCCGGTGTTATACAACCGCCGGAAAGCAGGGGATTTTAAATTTTACAGCTATTTAAAATGGTTTTTGCTATTAATCCCGGCAAAAAAATAAACCAAAGGTTTTACTACCCTTGGTTTATTTTTCATTTATTGTTTTTCTCACACAACTCTTTTTCCTTACCTATATTTTTAGGCAAGTAATACTTATGCCCCACAAGCTCGTCCGGCATGTATTGCTGCTCTACCCAGCCGCCGGGGTAATCGTGCGGGTATTTATAACTTGCTCCGTGCCCCAGCACTTTGGCACCGGGGTAATGCGCGTCGCGCAAGTGTTTTGGCACCGTGCTGTGCACTGCTTTAGCCTCCGCCCGCGCGTTTAAAATGCCCATGCAGCAGGCGTTGCTTTTAGGTGCGTTTGCAATATAGCACACCGCCTGCGCAAGCGGCAGCTGTGCTTCCGGCAGGCCGATAAAATGCGCTGCCTGCGCCGCTGCGTTCGCCACCACCAAAGCCATCGGGTCGGCGTTGCCAACGTCCTCCGCAGCGCAAATCACAATGCGACGGGCAATAAAACGCACGTCCTCGCCGCTTTCCAGCATCTCCGCCAGATAGTGCAGCGCCGCGTCGGCATCACTGCCGCGCATGCTTTTAATAAATGCCGATACCGTATCGTAATGCCGGTCGCCCTTTTTGTCATAGCGCTTAAAAGCGTCGCCCATCACGCTCTCCAGCACCGCGCCGTCAATCGTTTTCACGCCCTCCGGCAACATAAACTCCGCCTGCTCCAGCAAATTCAGCGCTATGCGCGCATCGCCGCCGCTAAAATCCGCCAGCGCCTCCAGCGCCTCGTCCGTCATGGCAAGCCCCTGCCTGCCGTAGCCGTTCAACCTGTCCGCCAGCGCCTTTTGCAAAATTTTCTTCACCGCGTTTTTGTCAAGCCGCTCTAAGCGGATAATTTTCATGCGCGATAACAGCGGTGCGTTAACCTCAAAAAACGGGTTCTCCGTCGTTGCGCCGATGAGGATTACCGTGCCATTTTCCACATATGGCAAAAGCACATCCTGCTGTGCCTTATTAAAGCGGTGTATTTCGTCGATAAAAACTATCGTGCGTCCCATGCCGCCGTGCAGCGCATTTTTCGCCTCGCCAATCAGTTTGCGCAGCTCCGGCACACCGCTGGCAACCGCGTTCAGCGCCACAAAGCGGCTCTGCGTCATATTGGCAATAATATGCGCCAGCGTGGTTTTGCCCGTGCCCGGCGGGCCATAAAATAAAAGCGACTGCAAAGCGTCGCGTTCAATCATCCGCCTTAGCGGGCTGCCCGGCCCAACGGCCTTTTCCTGCCCGGCAAAATCGCTTAATTTGCGCGGGCGCATTCTGTCCGCCAAAGGCGTGGTAACTGTTTGTGCAAATAAACTATCCATCTATCTCAATCCTGTTTAATAATTTGCTGTACAATGTACGATGCCATCAGCATTCCGGCGCAGGCAGGCACAAAAACCATGCTGCCCGGCACGCTGCCGCTTACGCCCAGTGCGCGCACCGGCTCCTCGTGCGAATACACAACCGTAATGCCTTCGTTAATACCGGCTTCGCGCAGACGTTTGCGCATACTGCGGGCCAGCGGGCACACGCTGGTTTTGCTGATGTCGGTAATCTCCAGCATTTCCGGGTGCAGCTTGTTGCCCGTGCCCATGGCAGATACCACCGGCACGCCGTGCCTGTACGCCTCTTTTAATAAATCCGCCTTCGATTCAGTGCTGTCGATAGCGTCGGCAATAAAATCCACATCATCCAGCAAAAACTTTTCAAAATCGCCCGGATGGTAAAAATCTTTAACCACGCGCAACTGGCATAAAGGGTTAATCTCGCGCAGGCGCGCCGCCATAACATCCGCCTTAAAGCGCCCAATGGTAGCGGTAAGCGCGGGCAGCTGGCGGTTAATGTTACTGGGCTCCACCGTATCGTTATCCATAATTACAAGGCTGCCAACGCCACTGCGGCACAGCGCCTCGGCAACATAAGAACCAACGCCGCCAAGGCCAATAACAGCAACTTTGGCAGCGTTTAATTTTGCCACGGCATCACTGCCGATAACCATTTCTACACGGGATAAATCCATGATTCCTCCAAAAAAATTTCCCCGCAATGCCGTCCTGCCCAATGTTTTGAACCTGCATGTGCAGGTGGGTGCCCTCCCGCCTGCCGCAAAAGTCCCCTCGAGAGGGCTTGTTTTTAGCAGGCGGAGCTCAAATTCCAGGCTCCCTATGTAAGAGTGTTGGCTCAAAACTAAAAGGCAATGTAACGAAAACACCGCAGGGGAATTTGCTCCAATATAAGACCAGCGCCAGCGCCAATCTATCTATATATAATATAGCAAAATTTAGGTAAAATCACAAGTGGCAAATGCTGCAATCGTAAAAAATAACAGGACCGCTTTACACGGTCCTGTTATTAATTGGCTTACTACTTACTGTAAAAGTTGTTTTACCATGGCATTAATGCGTTTGCCATCGGCACGTCCACCGGCTTTGGCAATAACCTTCGGCATTACCTTGCCCATGTCCTTCATGCTGGCTGCGCCCGTTTCGGCAATTACTTCCTTAACAAGGGCTTCAAGCTCGTTATCTTCCATTGCTGCCGGAAGATATTTTTGCAGCACTTCAATTTCAGCTTTGGCCTGGTCTATAAGGTCAGTGCGGCCTGCTTTTTCAAATTCCGCCAGGGAATCCTGCCGCATCTTAACTTCTTTCATCAAAACTGCAATTACTTCGTCTTCAGTAAGCTCTTTTTTGTCATTGATCTCGACATTTTTGATATTGGCACGCGCCATGCGGATGGTTTCCAGCGCTACTTTGTTGTGCGCCTTCATGGCCTGCTTCATATCTTCTGTCAGCTGATCTTTAATTGACATTTGCACGCGCCCCCATTATCTGGATTTACGTTTTCTTGCGGCTTCGGATTTTTTCTTGCGCTGAACGCTCGGTTTTTCGTAGTGTTCGCGTTTTCTTACTTCAGAAAGAATGCCGGCCTTTTGGGTAGCTCTTTTGAATCTGCGCAGTGCGCTGTCAAGGGTTTCGTTTTTGCCAACTTTAATTTCTGCCATCTGATCTCCCTCCCTCCACACACTTAGGGAAGTGTATATACAATTTATATGCTTTGAGAATACTCCGAAGCATATAATCTCACCGTCTAATTATACATTA
>CASEIL010000031.1 GCA_949288065.1 uncultured Phascolarctobacterium sp. | reverse complement strand
GCACCTGCGGAACTCGCTTGCTGCGCAAGCTCAAACAGTCCTCGTAAAGAGCTGCAAGTGCCTTAATAATGGTTTGCCTATTTTTTGAAAGTCGCGGCTTCGTTCAAATTCGTACTTTAGGTACATTTTTATTTTGGCTAAATTGTTACCGTACTTTTAAAGGTAAATGCTAAAGTACGTTGTGCATTTATCAATTAAAAAAGAAGATGTATAGTATGACGCTCGGCAGTATGCGGCATCGGATTTTAGCAACATTTGCTGAATTAAAATCGCAAAAATCGTGTCTGAACGAAGTGAATCTCGATTTTTGTGATTTTATACAAGTGGTGTTGCGTTAAAAAATCCGACTCGCCGCAAAACTTTCTTGCTTCTTCTTTAGTTATAAAGAAGAAGGAATGAACGAAAAAGTAATGATTAAAAAGTAGTACCTTTATGCAAAGTTGAGAACAAAAAAATTTGAGATTAAAGAGGAAAAACCATGCCAATTATTCAGCCGTTAGATACGGCAATAGAACAGGAAATCGCCGCTAAGGGCGGCACAATAGTGTTTTGCCTGTACAATCCGCGCAGCAAAACGGGTATGCGCAGCTGGGAGGTAAAAGTAAAAAATGCCGATGGCAGCCGCAGCGTGCTGGTAATCCGCGATAGCGGGGTTAATATTGAGCAGATTGAAGTGCCGGTACGCCGTTTTGCCACGCGTGCGGAGCGCAATGCCGAAATTTATAGATTGTACAGCGAAGAAAACCTTTCGCAGGTATTTTTGGCAAACTTTTTTAGCGTGTCGCAGCCTGCCATATCAATTATAATTAAAGAGTTTAAAAACAAATAAAATATGCCGCTGCCGTAAAACGCGGCGGTAAATTTTTACAGCAAAACGGATAATTATTATTGATTAATTCACGTTCTTATGATATACTTAAACCATCAAAGATGTAAACCTTAATTTTTAAAGGAGGCATAAATTATGAAAAAGAAAGTATACAAAGCATTTAACGAGCAGGTGCAGGCTGAGTTGTATTCTGCTTATATGTATCTGGCAATGAGCCTTGATATGGAGGCTAAAAACTTTAAGGGCATGGCTAACTGGCTGAAGGCTCAGTACGAAGAAGAACGCGGCCACGCTTTTAAGCTGATGGCATTTATGCAGGACTGCGGCGAAAAGCCGGAACTGCTGCCGGTGGAAGCTCCCGCTGCCGATTACGGCACCCCGCTGGAACTGTTTAAAAAAGTGCTGGCGCACGAAAAATATGTTACCAGCCGCATTCACGCTATGTATGAACTGGCGCTGGACGAAAAAGATTACGCTGTACAGAGCCATTTGAGATGGTTTATTGACGAGCAGGTTGAGGAAGAAGCCAGCGCAGCCGAGATTGTTGAGAAACTGGAAATGGTTGGCGACCACATGGGCGGCCTGTTCATTATCGACGGCCAGCTTGGCGCAAGAAAATAAAATAATTGTTGACACAGCTGCCGGTTTATGTTACTATATTTGGGTAACAAAGCAGAAGCTCGCTTCTCACCTTGCAGCTAAGCTCGACAGGGTTGGATATGTATTAAACGCGGGTGGATTTGTTCTGCCCGCTTTTTATTTTTGATTGAATTTTTTTGGAGGTGACTGGTCATAGCTAAAGAAAACTTGCGTATCAACGAAGAAATTCGGGCACGTGAAGTGCGCGTTATCGGCAGCGAAGGCGAACAGCTCGGCATTATGTCCGGCCGCGAGGCCCAGCAGCTTGCTTATGAAAAACATCTTGACCTGGTGGAGATTGCGCCTACCGCTAAACCGCCTGTGTGCCGGATTATGGATTACGGCAAGTATCGTTACGAGCAGCAGAAACGCGAAAAAGAATCTCGTAAAAAACAGAAAACCTTTGATATTAAAGAAGTTAAGCTGCGTCCCGGCATTGAAGAACATGACTTTAACGTTAAGTTTAAAAATGCGGTACGTTTCTTAGAAGATGGCGACAAAGTAAAAGTTACCATTATGTTCCGCGGCCGCGAGCTTTCGCACCCGGAACTGGGCGAAGTGCTTTTGAACAAAATGGCTGCACAGCTTAAGGAGCTGGCAGTGGTTGAAAGGCAGCCCAAGCTTGAAGGCAAAAACATGATTATGATAGTTGCGCCGAAACCGAGTAAATAAGGAGGATTTTTTAAATGAAGTTAAAAATGAAAACCCGCAGAGCAGCTGCAAAACGTTTCAAAAAAACCGCTTCCGGTGAATTTAAACGTGCTAAAGCATATAAGAGCCATATTCTGGAGAAAAAATCTCCTGCCCGCAAGAGAAATCTGCGTAAAGCTACTTTAGTGCATAAAACTGACCATGAACGCGTAGTTAAAATGCTGCCGTACGCTTAATTGAGGGACTTAAGGAGGAAAATTACCAATGGCAAGAATTAAAGTTGGTGTAACTGCACACCGCCGTCATAAACACATTTTAAAACTGGCTAAAGGCTACCGCGGAGCTAAACATTTACAGTTCAAAAAAGCTAACGAAACTGTAATGAAAGCTTTGAGCTATGCCCGCCGCGACCGCCGTGCTAAAAAACGCGAGTTCCGCCGTTTGTGGATTGCACGTATCAACGCTGCAACCCGTGCAAATGGTTTGAGCTACAGCCGTTTTATCTGCGGCCTGACCAAAGCCGGCATTCAGCTTGACCGCAAAGTTCTGGCAGATATGGCTGTTTATGATGCAGCTGCATTTGCTAAACTGGTTGAAACCGCAAAAGCTGCTCTGTAATAGGGGCTTACCGAGACCGACGTTGTTAAAACGCCGGTCTTTTTATTTTTAGTAAAAATTTGCAAAAAATTCATTTTCTGTTATAATCTTGTGTAACAAAGTTAATAAACTAAAATGGATTTTGATGGGGTGACAAGCCTTGGGAAAAGAGAATAAGTTTTTACGCTGGCTGGGTGAAGTTTTTAACGGCACGCAGCTGGTGGCGCTGAGCTTTATGCTTGTTATTCTGCTGGGGGCGTTTTTGTTTATGCTGCCCATATCGACGCAGAACGGGCAGGGGCTGACGTTTTTGGACGGGCTGTTTACGGCAACTTCGGCCACCTGTGTAACGGGGCTGACGGTTATCGACGTTGGCAACGAGCTGACGTGGTTCGGCAAAATGGTGCTGATTGTGCTGATACAAATCGGCGGTTTGGGCATTATGACGATGACGACGGTGGTAATGGTTATTGCCGGGCGTAAGGTAAGCCTGCGCGAGCGCCTGCTTTTGCAGGAATCCATGAGCCAGACGGAAATTTCCGGCGTGGTGCGCATTGCCATTAACATTATTAAATACACCGCCATTATTGAATTTGCTTTTGGCACGATTTTGGCGCTGCATTTTGCGCTGGTTAAGGATATGGGCTGGCTGGGCGTTATGTACGGCTACTGGCATTCGGTATCGGCCTTTTGTAACGCGGGCTTTGATTTGATGGGCGATTACAAGAGCCTGATAGATTACCACAGCGACGTGGTTGTTAATTTAAGCATTGCACTGTTAATAACCCTCGGCGGTTTGGGCTTTATGGTGCTGGAGGATATTAAGCGCGCCATTATTAAAAAGGAACTTTCGTGGACGAATTTTGCGCTGCACACCAAAATTGTGCTGGTCAGCAGCGTAGGGCTGAATGTTATCGGCACGGTGCTGCTGTGGATTTTTGAACACAACAACCCCTATACCATGGGCAATATGTCGATGTTTGACAGCTGGATGGCTGCGTTTTTTCAGGCAGTATCCGCGCGTACCGCGGGCTTTAACACGGTTGATTTAATGCACCTGCACGACAGCAGCTTGTTTATACTGATTATCTGGATGTTTATCGGCGCGGGCAGCGGCTCTACCGGCGGCGGTATTAAAACAACTACCTTTGTTGTTTTAATGGCTTCGCTGTGGTATATGCTTAAAGGCCAGCGCGACGTGGTAATGTTCGGCAGGCGCATTGATGAAAAAATCGTCGATAAAAGCTTCGTCATTACCGTTTTGTGTATGCTGTGGGTGCTTTCCGCTACGATGATTTTGCTTGTTATCAATAACGGGCAGTACCCGTTTGTAGATATTTTGTTTGAGGTTGTTTCCGGGTTCGGCACGGTAGGCCTCGGCATCGGCATTACGCCGGACTGGCAGCCGCTGGGCAAATGGGTGTTAATTTTAACCATGTATATCGGCCGTATCGGCATTTTAACCTTTATTTTAAGCTTTTTAAGCAGCGGTACCAATAAAATCAGATATCCGTCGGAACATATTAACATAGGCTAATGGGGTGTACAAAATGGCAAAAAACAATAAACAAAAACAATTTGCAGTGCTGGGGCTGGGGCGCTTCGGCACCAGCGTGGCGCTGACGCTGCACGAGCTGGGCTACCAGGTTTTGGGCGTTGACAGCGACGAAGAAATTGTGCAGGATTTATCGCACGAGCTGACGCACGTTGTAAGCGCCGATGCTTCGGATGAAAACACGCTGCGCAGCCTTGGCATTAACAACTACGAGGTGGTTATCGTCGGCATTGGGCCGCTTGAGGATAACCTGTTAACTACGCTGAACCTGAAGGAAATGGGCGTGCCGTTTGTAGCGGTTAAAGCCACCAGCGCCGTGCACGGAAAAATGCTGGAAAAAATCGGCGCGGATAAAATTATTTACCCGGAACGCGATATGGGCAAGCGCGTTGCGCACAACCTTATTTCCAGCAGCATCGTCGATTACATTGAAATGAGCAATAACATCAGCCTTATGAGCACCAACATCCCGCATTCGCTGGTGGGCAAAAACCTTATCGAATCTGACTTGCGCAAACGCTACAACGTAAACGTGGTTGCCATTAAGCACGAAGGCGTTACCTACATCAACCCGAAACCGACGCAGGTTTTGGAAGAAGGCGACGAGATGATTGTCATCGGCGAACACCAGAACATTAAAGCCTTAGAGGAAATTGTTTAATGAAAGAAATTGCAAGCCTTAACAATGCTATGGTTAAGGCCGTTAGCGAATTAAAACAGAAAAAATACCGCGACCGCGAAAACTGCTTTGTGGTGGAAGGGCTGCGCTCCGTGGAAGAAGCGGTAGGCTATGCCTTTGTGCGCCGCATTTTTGCCGTGGCGGATAAGGCTAACGCACGCCTGCAAAGCCTGCTGGCAGACGCCGGTGCCAAAGGCATTGAGCTGTACGCCGTAACGGAAGCCGTAATGAAAAAAATGAGCGACACCGAAGCGCCGCAGGGGGTACTGGCGGTGTGCGAAAAGCCGCAGGGCATCATCACCGGCGGCGGTGCGGTGCTGGTGCTGGATAGAGTGGCGGACCCCGGCAATGTGGGCACTTTAATCCGTACGGCGGAGGCTGCCGGTATGGCGGGCGTTATTTTGCTGGCGGGTTGCGCCGATGCTTACGCGCCCAAAACAGTGCGCTCTACCATGGGGTCGCTTTTGCGCCTGCCAGTGCTGGCGGGCATGCCGGAGGCAGATTTTATTAAGTGGAGCCGAGAAAGCGGATATGAAATTATGGTAACCTGCCTTGACGGCGCGGAGGATTTATATAAAACGCCTTTTGCCGCTAAAACGGCGATTGTAGTAGGCAGCGAGGCTTACGGAGCGAGCGAGGGCTTAAAGGCAGCCGCTGCCAAAAGGGTGTACATACCCATGCAGGGCAGGGCGGAATCGCTGAACGCGGCGGTGGCAGGCAGCGTGGTAATGTTTGAAGCGCTGCGCCGCACGCTTGCAACAAAATAAAGCCTGTGTTATAATAATACACAAATTTATAAAACTATTTGCGATGAAAAAGAGAGTAGGCAGCGCCTGCGACTTAGAGAGCAGGGCCACGGCTGAAAGCCCCGTGATACAGGTTTTGCCGAAGTTCACTTTGGAGCAACCGTTTTGAACTTAAGTAGGGACGGCGTGTGCCGCGTTAAGGCGTTATGAGGTACAAAACAGGGTGGTACCGCGGAAGACTTGTCAGCTTTCGCCCCTTTGAGGGGCGGAGGCTTTTTTATTTTACCGCCTGCCCCTAAAGAAATTTTTGGGAGGTTAAGTATGAAAGAAGAACTGCAAGCACTTAAAGAGCAGGCACTGGCCGAACTGGAAACAGTGGCCAGTGTGGACGCGCTGAAGGATTTGCGCGTTAAGTATCTGGGCAAAAAAGGCCAGATGACCGATATTCTGCGCGGCATGGGCAGCCTGCCTGCCGAAGAAAGGCCTAAGGTTGGACAGATGGTGAACGAAGTTAAAAAGGTTTTGGAAGAAGCGATTGCCGCCAAAACCGAAGTGCTGGAGGCCGAAGCCTTAAAACAGCGCCTTGCCAGTGAAAAGGTTGATATTACCCTGCCGGGGCGCAAACCCCAGTGCGGGCACCTGCACCCCATTACCTTAACAATGCGCGAAATTAAAAAGATTTTTATGCGCATGGGCTTTGAAGTAATGGAAGGGCCGGAAATTGAAAGCGATTACTACAACTTTGAAGCATTGAACCTGCCGAAAGACCATCCGGCAAGGGATATGCAGGACACCTTTTATATTACGGAAGAATTTTTGCTGCGCACGCAGACATCCCCGATGCAGGCGCGCAAAATGCAGGCCAGCGTGCCGGATTCCCCTATCCGCATGATTTCGCCGGGCACCGTATACCGCAACGACTACGACGCTACCCATTCCCCGATGTTCCATCAGGTAGAAGGTTTGGTGCTGGGCAAAGATATCAGCCTGGCTGATTTAAAGGGCACTTTGGAAACCTTCTGCAAGGAAATGTTCGGCAGCAGCGTCAGCATCCGCCTGCGTCCCAGCTACTTCCCGTTTACGGAGCCGAGCGCTGAGGTTGATATTTCGTGCGTTATCTGCGGCGGCAAGGGCTGCCGTGTGTGCAAAAACAGCGGCTGGCTGGAGATTTTGGGCAGCGGCATGGTGCACCCCAACGTGCTGCGCATGAGCGGCTACGACCCGGATAAAACCAGTGGCTATGCCTTCGGCATGGGCGTAGAGCGCATTGCCATGCTGAAATACGGCATCGACGATTTGCGCCTGTTCTTTGAAAACGACCTGCGGTTCATCCGCCAGTTTAAATAAGGAGGGATACCATGTTAGCATCTATTGATTGGCTTAAACAATATGTAGATATTGATGTCACTCCTGAGGAGCTGGCAGAAAAACTGACCCGCGTCGGGCTGGAGGTTGAAAGCGTTAACCACCTCGGCGAGGGCATTGAGGGCGTTGTTACCGGCAAGGTAACGCACATTGAGCGCCACCCGGATTCTGACCATTTGTGGGTTTGCATGATGGACGTGGGCGGCCCGGAAATTTTGCAGATTTTAACCGGTGCGCAAAACGTGCACCAGAACGATATGGTGCCGGTTGCCGTTGTCGGCTCGCACCTGCCTAACGGCATGACGCTGAAAAAAGCTAAAATGCGCGGGCTGGATTCTTTCGGTATGCTGTGCAGCGCCAGCGAGCTTGGCATCGACGCGAAACTTTTGCTGCCGGAACAGCGTGAAGGCATTTTCATCCTGCCGCCGGACACTCCGATTGGCGTGGACGTTAAAAAAGTGCTGGGTTTAGACGATGTTGTGCTTGATATCGACTTAACCGCCAACCGCGGCGACTGCACCAACATCATCGGCCTGGCGCGCGAGGCTGCTGCCGTACTTGGCAACCAATTACGTCTGCCGGATATGAGCGTGCAGGAAGCAGCAGGCGGCGACGCTAAAGACATGGCAGAAATTGAAGTGCAGTGCAAGGATTTGTGCAGCCGTTTTGCCGTGCGCGTTTTGAAAAACATTAAAATCGGCCCTTCGCCGGAATGGATGCAGAAACACCTGCGTGCCTGCGGCATGCGACCAATCAGCAACGTGGTTGACGTTACCAACTATGTAATGCTGGAACTGGGCCAGCCGATGCACGCTTACGATTACGATAAAGTGGGCGGGCATAAACTGATTGTGCGCCGCGCCGCAGAAGGCGAAAAACTGGTTACGCTTGACAGCCAGGAACGCATTTTAACGCCGGACATGATTACCATTGCCGACCCGAATCATGCAGTAGGCCTCGGCGGTGTAATGGGCGGTTTGGAAACTGAAGTTACCGGCAGCACCGTGAACGTAATGCTGGAAGCCGCAACCTTTAACGGGCCTTCCATACGCAGAACTTCCAAAGCGCTGGGCCTGCGCAGTGAAGCCTCCGGCCGTTTTGAACGCGGCGTCGATACCATCCTTACGCATAATGCGCTGAACCGTGCCGCGCACCTGTTGGAGCAGATGGGCGCGTGCGAAACCGTTTGCGGCATTGTGGAAGATTACCCCGAAGAGGTTAAGCCTGCTGTTATCCGCGTAACGCCTAAAGCCATTAACACCCGCATCGGCGTGGAAATTGCCGCTGAGGAAATGGTGGACATTCTGAAAAAATTGCAGTTTGGCGTTGAGGTTGAAGGCGAGGAGCTGGTTGTTACCGCGCCGAGCTGGCGTTACGATATCAGCTGCGATGCTGATATCAGCGAAGAAATTGCCAGAATGCACAGCTACGACAAGATTGAATCGCACAATCCGGAGCTGCCGCTGGTACAGGGCCGTCAGGCCGTTATTGACGACGTGCGCGAGGAAATGGAAGATTATCTTGCCGCCGCCGGTTTAAACGAAGTGATGACGTACAGCTTCATCAACCCCAACAATTTTGATAAAATGCTGCTGGCAGAAGGCGACAGCCGCCGCAGCGCGATTGAGCTGATGAACCCGCTGAGCGACGAATTTAAGGTAATGCGCACCAGCATGCTGCCCGGTATGCTGAATACCGCAGCTTATAACCAGGCGCGTCAGGCGGATTCCGTAAAGATTTTTGAAATTGGCAAGGTGTTCCTGCCCAAGGCGCTGCCGCTGACCGAGCTGCCGGAGGAAAAACTTGTTTTGTGCGCCGTGCTGGCCGGACGCAGAAGCAGCCTGAACTGGACGGAAACCAAAGACGACGTTGATTTTTACGATATGAAGGGCGTTGTGGAAGGCCTGCTGGAAGAATTGCAGCAGACGGACGTAAAATACGTGCCCGTTGCGCAGCCCTACCTGCACCCCGGCAAAAGCTGCGCGGTTGAATGCGGCGGCAAAACTATCGGCTGGTTTGGCGAGATGCACCCCACTGCTGCGGAAAACTTCGGCTTAAACGGTCACGTTTGCGTGCTGGAGCTGGAAGTTGCGCCGCTGGTTGAAGCAGCAACCAAAGTGCCGCAGTTTACGCACCTGCCCAAATATCCTTCTATGTCGCGCGACATTGCCGTGGTTGTGCCGCAGTCTGTTGCCATGGAAGAGCTGGAAGCCGTTATCCGCGCCAACGCGGGCGAACTGTTAAAACAGGTTAAGGTGTTTGACGTTTACACCGGCAAACAGGTTGAAGTGGGTTATAAATCCATGGCGTTCAACCTCACCTTCCAGGCGGCTGACCGCACCCTTACCGACGAAGAAGTTGACGCGATTATTAAAAACGTGGTCGAAAAAGTCGGCGAAGCATATAAAGCTAAATTAAGAGATTAATTTAACGGAAAGGTTGTGAAACAGTATGAAAACCCTTGCTTTAACCCTTGCCTGCGCCCTGTGCCTGGCGCTTGCCGGCTGCGGCGAAGCGCAGAACCGGCCTGTAAACACCGACGGCGCTTTGGCGGTGGCGCTTAAAAACGCCGATGTGCCTAAAGATGAAGCCTACAATGTTAAAATAAAAGAAGACAAAGAAGGCGGCATACCTGTTTACAAGGTAGAGTTTGAAACCAGCTATGGCGATTACGATTTTGAAATTGCCACGGCGGACGGCAGAATTGTCGGCGCCGATTACGAGGTAAAGGAAGCATGGCTGGACCGTTTGGGCGGCAAGCCTGTGGATATGGAAGCAGCCAAACGCCTGGTGCAGCAAAAGGTTGAAGGCAGCAGCGCAGATAACGTGCGCATCTGGCAGGAAGCAGATGACGGGCGCATGCGCTACGAGGGCGAGTTGTTTTACAACGGCATGAAATACGAATTTGAAATTGACCCGCGCACCGGACGTATTTTTGACTGGAACGCGGATTTGCGCAAATAATTTGCGCAGCAGGCCGCCGGTGTATGCCGGCGGTTTTGCTTTATACGGCAAAAAGTTGCCGCGGCGGCGATAAAAGTTTATAATAAACTAAAAAGCAGAAAAGAAGGTGCGTTTATGAAACTTTATGTATGGCGGCACAACAAAACCTACCACAGCCACAGCATGATACAGGAGCCCTGCGTGAACACGGAATTTTACCTTGACGCGCTGGCCATGGTGGCGGCCAACAGCCTTGACGAGGCGCTGGAGCTTTTGGCGGCGCAGCAAAAGGGCTGGCGCACCGACGACCTGCGCGAGCTGGAGCCGAAAGTTTATGATTTGGACAAGGCGCAGGTTATTTTTACTGAGCTGCGAGGCTCGATAGCTTAAAAGGAGAAAACTATGTCCGCAGAGATTGAAGTAAAGCTGAATATTGAAGCAGGCGCGCTGCAAAAACTGCTCAGCTCGCCGCTGATTACGGAAAAAATTGTGCCGGGCAGCGAAGCGGTGCAGTATTTGGCAACAACCTATTATGATACGGCATCGCTGAAGCTGATGCACAGCGGCATTGCCTACCGCGTGCGCCAAAACGGCGATGAGTACGAGGCAACCATTAAAACCGATAAGGAAGTGCACGGCGGTTTCAGCTGCCGCAATGAATATAATGTGGCGTTAGTTAGCGCGGCGCCAACGCTGGATGGGTTTAAGGAAGCAGGCTTTGACGCTGACCTTGGCAAGATACTGGGCGGCGAAAAACTGGCGGAGCTGTTTACCGTAAGCGTGGAACGCAAACTGTGCCTGCTGAAAATAACGGATAACACCACGCTGGAGCTGGCGGTGGATAACGGCAAAATAACGGCGCGCACCGGTAATGAATGCCCCATTAATGAAACGGAGCTGGAAATTAAAAGCGGCACCAAAGAGGATTTGCTGGCTTATGTAGACGAGATAGCTAAACTGGTGCCGGTAGAAGGCGAACCGCGCAGCAAATACGAGCGCGGCATGAGGCTGTGCGGCGTGGAATTAAAACGCAAAAGTAAATAACAAAAGCAAATAAAAAAGGAATTGCTATAATGGCAATTCCTTTTTGCGTAGATGCGTATTTAATTTAAAACAGGCTTTCCAGCAGCGGCAGCAAAACCGGGGCGAGCAGGGAAGTGGCAATGGCTGTCAGCCCGATGGACGCGCCGCCGATGGCCAGCTGCAAGGCGTTTTTACCGGCGCACACGCTGGTGCCCAAACCGTGGCTCGATGCGCCAATCGCCAAACCAATAGCAATATTGCTTTTAATTTTCAGCGCCTCCAACAGCTTGTGGTTTACCGTTGCGCCAAACATGCCGGTAAAAATTACGCAGGCCGCCGTCAGCGCCGGTATGCCGCCGATAGCTGCCGATATATCCATAGCAACAGGCGTCGTTACGGATTTAGGTATTATCGAAAGCAAAACCTGGCTGCTGGCGCCAAACAATTTGGCGCACACAAAAATGCTGACTATACCGGTAACAGTTGCCACCATAATGCCGCTTAATATTACAAACAGGTTTTCTTTAATAATGTTGCGGTTGTTGTACAAGGGCAGCGCCAGCGCTATCGTGGCGGGGCCCAGCAAAAAGTTAATAAAGCCAGCGCCCAGTTCGTAATCGTCATAGGTAATGTAAGGTTCCTGCCAGTAAATAAAGGCAATAATTAAGGGGCAGGCCAGTACAAACGGCGGCACAATGTTCAGCTCAAACTTATCTACAATTACCTCGCACAATACATACATAACCACCGTTAAGGCAATGCCAAACAGCGGCGAATGGATAAACGCTTCCGGTAAAAGGCTCATTTGTGTTCACCGCCCTTGTGTTTTAACATAAAATCCAAAAACAGCGCTGTTACCAGCAAAATCATCAGGCTGCTTATAATAATGGTAGCCACAATGGCCGTGCTTTCGGCAATAATAATATCAAGGTACAGCAAAATGCTTACGCCTGCGGGCAAAAACAGCATGCCCATTTTCTCTATTAAAATATCGCAAACGTCTTCAATGGTGCGCACGCGCACGGTTCCGGTTAAAAGCAGCGCCAAAAGCATAAGCATGGCCAGCAGCGCCGGCGGAAACTTAAGCCCCAGCAAATTCAGCACAATGGTGCTGATACATTGCAAGAACAGCAGGACGGCTGTTCCTCTTAAAATTGATGATGGTGTCATAATTAATCTTTCCCCTCCAAAAAATAAACTAATGTGTATATTTTGCTTCCGCAGCGCCAATTTGTCAAGTTAAAAAAAGATAAAAAAATAAACAAAAAATGTTTGACTTTTTGACTTTTGCTGTTATAATATAAAACAGGAGCAGAAAACTGCCCCTGTTAAAAGCATCCGCGTCAGCGCACAATAAGGTAAATTAACAGCAAAAGTATAATTGCCAAAAGTGTAACGGCGCTCATGCCGATAAATTCAAAACGGTACATGGAAACCTCCTCGTTAAGAAGGTTATAGCTGCGCTGGATTACCAGCAGCTTGTTTTCAATGTTGTCCTTCCATACGGAGGCGCGCAGCAGGGCAAGGTAGCGCGTGTAAATGCGCGCGTAAAAAATATCTTCCGTAACCTGCAAGGCGTTGTTGATATTACTCGTCAGCGTGCTTACATCCGCCATCAGCTCCATCAAATGGCTGCGGATTTTGCGGTAGCTGTGCTGGCGACTGCTTTTGCCGCCGCTTTCAGCAGCTTCCAGCTCGTCGTAGGTTTGCTCAATGGCGTTGTTCAGCGCGTTGTCATAGTAGCGCAGCTCCAAAAACTGTGCGTTGGCAAACTCCAGCAGGTCGGGCACGTCAAGGCTGCCGGTGGGGTCGTACACCACGGCGGAATCCCACGCCAAATAGCACACATCGTCTGCGTAAGCAAAACGGTTGGCCAGCGTTTCCGCGCGGGTTTCCTCGCTTACTGGCGTGCGGTCCTTTAAAAGCAGCGGCACAATATCCCAGTCGGCGGGCACTTTGTCCTTAAAGTAATACACAACAAAGTCCTCGTCAAAGTCGGATACGCGCTCGTTGCTGCACGCAGGGCGGATTGTTTCCAGCACAGCGTCGAGGTACGAACGGATTTCGTCCTCCGGCATATTCTCGCTGACGATGGACATGTCCATGTATTCTTCAAAGGTTACGTCATCTTCAAAATGAATACGCAGAATAAGGCTGATAACGCCCAAATCAAAAATGCGGGCCTTCACCTCGGTAAGGTAGGTTTTGCTGCCGAACTGCATATCGTGCGAGCCCAGCTCCACCAGTACCGGCGGGTCCTTAAAAGTAATTGATTTTGTGGAAATACGGTCAAGGCGCAGCCTGGAAGCGATTTTGTTGCGGCTGGTCCACAGGGCCTGCACCAAATCAAGGTCAATTTCATCGGCAACGTCAAACAGGCGGTATACAATCATGGATGTATTCATAAAATATCCTCCATTAAAAAAAGCATTTATGTGCTAATTCGCCGCCGCAGCGTGTTTCCCTGCGTATTTAATATAAAAATTTATGTAAAATATTTTACTGTTTATAGTTTAAAGGAGGTTAGCGCTATGAACGAACGCTACAACGAAGAAGTAAAAAGCATTTTAGAGGCCGCGCAGCAGCAGGCCGTTATAAATTATAACCAGGAGCTTACCTGCGCCCATATTCTGCTGGCGCTGGCCAACAGCGATGGTTTCTTTCCGTTTTTGTTAAAAAACGCCGGGGCGGATGTAAGCGCCTTTGCGGCGGAAGCAAAACGGCTGGTGCAGAAAATCCCTTCCGTTAAAGGGCAGGATCGCGCTTTAATGATGGGCACCGGCGCAGCCCGCGTGCTGGCGATTGCCGCACAGAACGCAGGGCAGGGCGAGGCTAACGTATGCCACCTTGTTGGCGCGCTGGCCAGCGACGGCGACAGCGACGTTGTTGCCCTGTTAAAAAAATACGGCATTAACAAAAATAAAGCCGACGGTTTGTACATGGCTTACACCAACAGCGCCGAAGGCGACGAACAAAAACAGACGCTGGAAAAATTCGGGCAGGATTTAACCGCCAAGGCCAAAGAAGGCAAGCTGGACCCTGTTATCGGCAGGGATGAGGAAATCCGCCGCGTGGTAGAAATCCTCTCGCGCCGCAAAAAGAACAACCCGGTGCTTATCGGCGAGCCGGGCGTTGGCAAAACCGCTATTGTTGAAGGGCTGGCCCGCCGTATTGTGGCAGGCGACGTGCCCGAAAGCCTGAAAAACAAAAACCTGTACGCGCTTGATTTGGCAGCCCTTGTGGCAGGCGCTAAATTCCGCGGCGAGTTTGAAGAGCGTTTGAAAAAAGTATTAAAAGCTGTTTCCGATTCCAACGGGCAGATTATTATGTTCATTGATGAGCTGCACACCGTTGTCGGTGCGGGCGCTGCCGAAGGCGCCATGGACGCAGGCAACATTTTAAAACCGATGCTGGCCCGCGGCGAACTGCGCTGCATCGGCGCAACGACGCTGAACGAATACCGCAAATATATTGAAAAGGACAGCGCTTTGGAACGCCGCTTCCAGCCGGTGCTGGTTAAACAGCCGGGCGTTGAGGATACCATTTCTATTCTGCGCGGGCTGAAGGAACGCTACGAAGTGCACCACGGCGTGCGCATTAAAGACGCTGCTTTGGTAGCCGCTGCCGTATTAAGCAACCGCTATATTAACGACCGTTTCCTTCCGGATAAAGCGATTGACCTTGTGGACGAGGCCGCTGCCCGCCTGCGTACCGAAATTGACAGCCTGCCTGCTGAGCTTGACGAAAGCAAACGCCGCATTTTGCAGCTTGAGATTGAAGCACAGGCTTTAAGGAAGGAAAACGACGACCAGAGCAAGGACCGCCTTGCCAAAATTGAAGAAGAGCTGGCGGAACTGAAAAAATCTAACGACGAGCTTGTTAAACGCTGGGAAGCACAAAAAGCAGCCATTAGTCGTGTGCGCGAGGTTAAAAAGGAAATTGACGCCGTTAAACACGACATGGAAACCGCAGAGCGCAACTATGATTTGAACAAGCTGGCCGAACTTAAATACGGCCGCCTGCCGGAACTGCAAAAAGAACTGGCAAAACTCTCCAAAGGCGGCAGCGAAGATAAAGACGGCGTATTATTGAAGGAAGAAGTTGACGAGGAGGATATCGCCAAGGTAGTAAGCACCTGGACGGGCATACCGGTTGCACGCTTAAACGGCGGCGAACGCGAAAAACTCATCCATCTGGAAGAACGCCTGCACCAGCGCGTAGTTGGTCAGGACGAAGCCGTTAAAGCCGTTAGCGAAGCTGTTATCCGCGCGCGCGCAGGCATTAAGGACCCGAACCGTCCGATTGGTTCTTTCATCTTCCTTGGGCCTACCGGCGTCGGCAAAACGGAGCTTGCCAAAGCACTGGCAGAGATTTTGTTTGACGATGAGCGCAACATGATTCGTATCGACATGAGCGAATACATGGAGAAGCACACCGTTTCCCGCTTAATTGGCGCACCTCCCGGCTATGTTGGCTATGATGAAGGCGGCCAGCTTACCGAAGCGGTACGCCGTCATCCGTACAGCGTAATTTTGCTGGACGAAATTGAAAAGGCCCATGCCGATGTATTCAACGTACTGCTGCAGGTACTGGACGACGGACGCTTGACTGACGGTCAGGGACGTATTGTTGACTTTAAAAACACGCTGATTATTATGACGAGCAACCTTGGCTCTGCCGAAATTATGCAGAAAAAAGGCGAAGTAACGCGCGAAGAAGTTCAGAACATGCTGATGCGTTTCTTCCGTCCGGAATTTTTGAACCGTGTTGACGATATTGTTGTATTTAAAGCCTTGCAGGCTGAACAGATTAAAGACATTGTTAAACTCATCCTTAAAGAACTTAGCGACCGCCTGCAAAAACAGCTGGAGATTACCCTTACCGCCAGCGACGATGCTGTGGCGTACCTTGCCAGCGCCGGGTTTGACCCTGCTTTTGGCGCGCGCCCGCTGAAACGCTTAATTGTACATACTGTTGAAAACATCCTCGGCAAGAAAATTGTTGCCGGCGAAATTACCGGCGGCAGCAAGGTAAAGGTAGTGCTCAACAACGGCAATATCGAAGTAGAAAAAGAATAATTGCAGCAGCGAAGCTGCGCAAATTTTGCGGCTTGGTAATGAGCAAAATTTACGCTCCAATAAAATAGTATAAAATTCCCTGTCAGCGCGGGGCTCAACCTTCGGTTGAGCCCTATTTTTTTATGCCTAACCCCCGTGTGCCGTACCAGCACCTTACCGGCATAAAGTAAAAATGTTTGAATTTTTACAAAACTGGTCTTTACTGGGGGGGCAAACGTGTTATAATGAGGGTGTGTAGAAAGACTTGGTAGTCAAAAACCTTCTCCTCAGGAACGTTTTTCGGGTTTACCTTGTTATTGCACACTTAAAGGCTTTGCCATTCCTCAGGAGCAAGGCCTTTACTGAGGTTATAAACCGCAAAAGGAAGGGCGGCGCGCCAATAAGCGCAGGCAGAAGTAGAGGAAACCAGGAGACTCGCACTGTAAGCCACGCTGAAAGCGTAAAACTTCTTCCCGATGCGTTTTATAAAATACAAAGTGTTTTTCTAAACAAAAGGGAGGAAAACAAAATGAAAAAATCTTTAGTACTTGCAATGGCTATGGCTCTCGGCGTAACTGCTTCCGCTTATGCAGCTAACCCGTTCAGCGACGTACCGGCTGGCC
>CASEIL010000030.1 GCA_949288065.1 uncultured Phascolarctobacterium sp. | reverse complement strand
AAAATTTTAAACAAAATTCCCAGTACAACATCCAAAAATGAATACAGCATCTTATTTCTCCTGTACTGCTTTTAAAATATGCTCTGCCACTTCGTCTATTGTCATGTCGGAAGTATCAAGAAATTCGGCATCGTCAGCCTGTTTAAGCGGAGCAATTTCGCGTTCGCTGTCCTGTTTGTCGCGGAAAGCGATTTGTTTTTCAAGTTCTGCCAAATCAACCTTTTCGCCTTTGGCAAGCATTTCTTTATAACGGCGCATAGCGCGTTCTTTCACGCTCGCCGTTAAAAATATTTTAATTTCAGCATTGGGGAACACCACCGTGCCAATATCGCGCCCGTCCATCACCACGCCGCCGTCTTCGCCCATACGGCGCTGCTGGTTCACCATTTCTTCGCGCACTCCGCCCACGGCGGATACTTTGGAAACAATGGCCGTTACCTCCGGCGAGCGGATAGCGTCCGTCACCTCGGTACCGTCTACAAACACGCGGTTTACGGCAGCTTCCGGCTTAAAGGTAATAACCATTTCCTTCGCCAGCTTTTCTGCCAGCTCCGGGCTGAAAGGCTCGCCAGTCTGGAGTAACTTCCACGCTACGGAGCGGTACATGGCCCCGGTATCAATATAAATATAACCAAGTTTGCCAGCAACCAGCTTGGCAATGGTGCTTTTGCCCGCACCTGCCGGGCCGTCGATGGCAATTACCGGTTTTTGCATTTTCATTTTATCCCCACCTGTTTTTATATTTGTGCGGCAAACGTGCCTGCGGCATAGCCTGTCGAAAACGCCGCCTGCAAATTGTAGCCGCCCGTGTAGCCGTCAATATCCATAACTTCGCCTGCAAAAAACAGCCCCGCTACTAATTTAGACGCCATAGTTTTGGGGTCTATCTCCTTCAGGCTGACGCCGCCCGCCGTTACAATAGCGTCGGCTAAGGGGCGTGTGCCGGTAATGGGCACCACAAAACCCTTCAGCACGCTCACAAGGCGCTGGCGCTCGGCGCGCGAAAGCTGGTTAACGAATTTTTCTTCATCAATAAAGGCTTCGTCCAGCACCGGAGCAATTAAACGCTGCGGCAGTAAATCCTTCATGCCGTTGGCCATCTGCTTGCGGCTGTACTGCACAAAATCGCGCTGCAAGCGCGCGTCCAGCTTGTCGTTATCAAGCGCAGGCTTTAAGTCAATATGCAGCTCAACCTCCTGCGCGCCTTGGGCAAAAGCGTCCGCCACACATTTACTTAGCGAAAGGATGATTGGGCCGGAAACGCCGAAGTGCGTAAACAGCATCTCGCCAAATTCCGCGCCGATTTTTTTGCCGTCGGCGTACATTGTGCCTTGAATATTGCGCAGGCTTAAGCCCTGCAAATCGGCAATATAGGGCGAATCGCTCTCCAGCGGCACAAGGCTCGGTTTAAGCGGCACAATAGTGTGCCCCGCCGCCTTCGCCAGCTTAACGCCGCTGCCATCGCTGCCCGTACCGGGGTAGGATGAGCCGCCCGCCGCCAAAATTACAGCATCGGCAGCAAACTTCTGCCCGTCCGCAGTTGCAACGCCGGTAACTTTGCCGCCTGCAACTTCAATGCTTTTTACGCGGCAATCCGTAATTAAGGTGCCGCCGTTATCTTTAAAAATTTTAACAAGCGTGTCAACAACGTCCACCGCCTTGTCGCTTACGGGGAACACCCTGCCCCCGCGCTCCACCTTCGTCGGCAGCCCGTTATCCTCCAACAACTGCACAATATCCTGATTGGTAAAGCGGCGCAAAGCGCTGTTTAAAAAGCGCCCGTTACCGGGAATGTTTTTGATAATCTCCTGCAAGTCGCAGCTGTTGGTGATATTGCAGCGCCCCTTGCCGGTGATGAGTATTTTTTTGCCGGGGCGGCGCATTTTTTCTAAAATTATGGTTTCCGCGCCGTTCTGCGCTGCGGCAATGCCTGCCAGTAAGCCTGCCGCGCCGCCGCCGATAACAACTACCTTAGCCATTAAGTGCCGCCGCCTTTTTCAAGTTTTCCACTTCGGCGTCGTCCAGCTCGCGCATTTTGCCCTTGCTTAAACCTTTAAGGCTTAACGTGCCGAACTTAATACGTTTTAAGTTGCGCACCGGAAAGCCAATGCTGTCGCACATACGGCGTATCTGCCTGTTGCGCCCTTCGTGGATGGTTATATCAAACACAGTCATATTTTTAACGTGGTCGTATTCCAAAAGCGTTACCACCGCCGGTGCCGTCATGCCGTCGTCCAGCTTCACGCCAAGGCGCAGCAAATCAAGTTTTTCCTGCGGCACAAGGCCCGGCACGCCCACGCGGTAGGTTTTGTTAACCTCGTGGCTGGGGTGCATTAAGCCCTGCGCCAGCGCGCCGTCGTTGGTTAAAATTAAAAGCCCTTCGGTGTTGTAATCCAGCCTGCCGACGGGGAACACACGCTGCGACAAATCCTTAACGTAATCGGCAACCGTGCGCCTTCCCTGCGGGTCGCTCATGGTTGTTACCACGCCGCGCGGCTTGTAAAACAGGTAATACGCCTTACGCTCGCGCTTAATAGGCTTGCCGTCCACGGTGATAAAGCAGCGCTCGTCCACCTTGGTGCCAAGCTCCTTAACGGTTTTGCCGTTAACCTTTACCCTGCCGCTTGTAATATATTTTTCTGCTTCGCGCCGGGATGCCACGCCTGCGGCAGCCAGCACTTTTTGTAAGCGTTCTTCCATTAAATTGCTCCGTTATTCTCTGTATTTTCGTTTTCCGCTGCGTCCTTCAAACTGTCCAAAAGCGAAATCTGCTCCGGCTCAGCGCCGTCCTCTTCCGGCAGCGCGGGCAGCTCGTTTAGGGAGTTCAGCCCAAAGGTCAGCAAAAATTTATCCGTCGTTGCATAAAGTATCGGGTGGCCCAGCGTATCCTTACGCCCTGCCTCGCAAATCAGCCCGTAATCAACCAGCGTGTTCACCACGCCGTCCACCTTCACGCCGCGGATAGCTTCCATCTCGCTGCGCGTTACCGGCTGCTTAAAGGCTACAATCGCCAGCGTTTCCATCGCCGCTGCCGAAAGCTTAACCTCCTGCACGCGCTCCAGCTGCTTTAAAAGGCCATAGTGCTGCGGTTTGGCGCACAACTGCCAGCCGCCAGCCACCTGGCGCAGGCACAGCCCGCGGTTTTCTTCGTTATAGCTTTCTTCAAGCTGGGTTAAAAGCTCCCACACCTGCGGCTTATCCAGCTGCATAATGCCGGCCAGCTGCGCCACAGTCAGCGGTTCGCCCGCCGCAAACAGCAAAGCCTCCAGCGAGCCCAGCATATAATCATTAAACATCAGCTTCGTCCTCCCGGTGCAGGAATATATAAATCGGCGCAAACGCCACCGTCTGCGTAATGGTAATTACGTTCAGCTTTAAAAGCTCCAAAAGCGCCAGAAAGCCCGCAATTTTTTCGCTGCGGCTGCCGGTGCGGCTAAACACTTCTTTAAACTCCACGCCGTTTAAGCGCCGCTTCAAAAGGCTTACAATCTCCGCCATTTTCTCCTGCACGCTGAACTCCTGCCGCTCAATATAGGCAGTTGCCTCCTGCCCGGCAGCTAAAAGCGCCAGCAGGCTTTTAACCAAATCTGCCGCCTTGTACTGCGCAATGCTGCGGTTAATTTTGCCTTCTGCCAGCGGCTTGCGGTATACATAGCGCGCGGCTGTTTCCTTCAGTTCCAACAGTTTGGCGGCGCACTTTTTAATGCGGCGGTATTCAATCAGCATTTCCACCAGCATGGCGCGCGGGTCGGCTTCGTCCTCCGCCTCCTCCGGCGCGGGCTTCGGCAGCAGCATGCGCGATTTTAT
Source organism: uncultured Phascolarctobacterium sp. (assembly GCA_949288065.1). GTDB lineage: Bacteria > Bacillota > Negativicutes > Acidaminococcales > Acidaminococcaceae > Fusicatenibacter_A. The sequence continues at coordinate 13,707 of CASEIL010000030.1, read as the reverse complement.
CTGCAAAAGCGTCGCTGCCATTACCAAAAATTCGCTGGCCACTTCCATATCAAACTCCGCCATGGCGGATAAATAAGCAATGTACTGCTCGGTAATTTCCGCGATGGGGATATCGTAAATATCTATTTTATCTTTTTCGATAAGGTGCATTAAAAGGTCCAGCGGACCTTCAAAATCGCTGACCTTTAAAGACAAATCTGCCATAAATTATAAAACTGCCTTTTACTGTTTTTAAAAGAAAATGCCCAGAATGGTTTCCACCACCGTAAGGTAAGCCATGGCAAACGGCGTAATAATGTAGCCGATAATGCCGCTGGCAACCAGCGCGATGAGGATGTACAGCCCATAAGCGCCGACAAAGCTTTCAAACTTGTAGGCTTTATCCGGCGGCAAAAGCTCGCACAAAATGCGGGAACCGTCAAGCGGCGGCACCGGCAGCAGGTTAAAAAAGGCAAACCATACGTTGTACTGCATAGTCCAAACCAAAAACGCGCCTACGCCCGGCGTTAAAATATCCAGTTTGCTCATCACAACAAAAATCAGCTCGGCTAAAAAGCACAAAAACAAATTAGCTGCAGGCCCTGCCAGCGATACCTTAATCATGCCCTCGCGCCTTTTGCGGAAGTTGTTGGGGTTTATGGCAACCGGCTTGGCCCAGCCGAAGTGGAACAGCGCCAGCATAATAGCGCCTAAAATATCCAGGTGCGCCAGCGGGTTAAAGGTTAAGCGCCCCATGTAGCGCGGCGTCGGGTCGCCCATAGCGTCCGCCGTAACGGCGTGGGCGTATTCGTGTATGGTAATGGCAATTAAAAGCGCCGGTACTGTATAAATCATTGAGCTTAAATCAAACATAGGCCCTCCACAATAAACAAATTACACAATACTATTATTATACAGTATTTTTGCAAAAAAGAAAACGGGACTGCACCCTGCCAGCCCCGTTATTTAAAAATATTTATTTGCCGGTAAATTTTGGCGCGCGTTTTTCCTTAAACGCCGCAATGCCTTCCTTGCAGTCCTCCGTCGCCATGCACAGCGTCTGCGCCACGGCTTCGGTGTCCAGCACGTCGTCAAGGCTCATCGCCGTATTGTTAACGTATTTTTTAATCAGCGCCAGCGAAAGCGGGCTGGAAGCAGCAAGGCGCGCAGCCATTTTTTCTACTTCGCCTGCCAGTTCTTCTGCCGGGCAGATATGGTTGAGCATGCCGTATTTTTCCGCCGTGGGCGCGTCGATAAGGTCCGCCGTAAACATCAGCTCTTTGGCGCGGTGCAGGCCCACAGCCTTCGGCAAAAAGTACAGGCCGCCGCAGTCGGGTATTAAGCCAACTTTGGCAAAGCTTTGCGCAAAGCGCGCGGTATTAACTGCGTAAACCAAATCGCAGGCCAGCATTAAGTTAACGCCTGCACCTGCGGCAACGCCGTTAACCATGGCAATAAACGGCTTATCCATAGCGGTAATGCGTTTGGCAACTGCGCCAACCTTAATAATAAACGCGCGGCGGCTGGCAGCGTCGGGCAGAGCCTCCAAAAACGGCAGGTCGCCACCTGCGCAGAACGCTTTGCCGTTGCCCGTAAGCACGGCGCAGCGGATGTCCGCATCGCGTTCCACCTTGTCCAGCGCCTCGTGCAAACCGTCAATCAGCGCGTCGTTCATGGAGTTTAAACTCTGCGGGCGGTTCAGCGTAATGGTTGCCACATGTTCCTTCACAGTAAATAAAACAGCATTTTCCATATTTTCAGCCTCCTTAGGCATACTACCGGTTTATTTATGCTCTTTTTTCAGCTCGTCCATTAAAAACTCGTTTTTAATACGGATATAAGTGCCCTTCATGCCGAGGGACTTGGTTTCAATCAGCCCGGCGCTTTCAAATTTGCGCAGCGCATTAACGATAACGGAGCGCGTAATGCCCACGCTGTCGGCAATTTTGGAGGCTACCAGCAGCCCTTCCGTGCCGTTTAAGGCTTCCATAATGCTGGTAATAGCTTCCAGCTCGGAAAACGACAGGGTGGAAAAGGCAATCTGTACCATGGCTTTTTTGCGCGCTTCTTCCTCCACGCGGGCGGCGCGCTCGTGCAGAATTTCTACCCCGATAACAGCGGCGGCGTATTCTGCCAAAAGCAAATCCTCGTCGTTAAACTTGCGGTCGTACTTGGCAACAATCAGCGTGCCGATGCGCTCGCCGTTGCCGTAAATCGGCACAATGGTGGTGCGCTTATCCCCAAAATAACATTTGGTGCCCTTTAAAAACGAACATTCCTCATCGACATGGCCGATGTTGGAAACCGTTTCGCGGCACTGCATAATAAAATTAAGGTACGCAGGCGGGAAGCGTTTTAAATCCAGCACCTGCTCGCGCATAATATCACATTCAAAATCATCTAAAAGCGCATAGCCCTTAATGCCGCCCTTGCGCCCCACAATGTACACATTGGCAACAATAACGTCCTTCAGCAGGCGCGCGATGGCGTTAAACTCCACCTTTTCGCCGCGCTGCAGCAATTTGTTAATTTTTCTTGTTTTTTCTAAAAGCTCCACAGTAGCCCCTCCCATCTACGCACGCGGAAAATTCTTCTGGTAAACGGAAGTAATCCTTTCCGTTGTAACATGCGTATAAATCTGTGTCGTCGATAAATTAGCGTGGCCCAAAAGCTCCTGCACCGCCCTCAAATCCGCACCGTGGTCCAAGAGGTGCGTGGCAAAGGTGTGGCGTATGGTATGCGGCGATACATTCTTCCTGATGGCCAGCTTTTTAATATATTTATCAAGAATGCGGCGCACGCTGCGGTCTGTCAGCGGCCCGCCCAGGCGGTTAACCAAAAGCCGTTCGTGCGGTGCGGCGTGGTAGCGCTCCATAATGCCCCGCCTTACGCCGGATAAGTATTTTTCGCAGGCGTTTTTGCAGCTGTGGCCTATCGGCACAATCCTGTCCTTGTTGCCCTTGCCGTGCAAAAGCACAAACATATTGCCAAGGTCGATTGTTTCCAGCGTCAGCCCCACCAGCTCCGACACGCGGCAGCCGGTAGCGTACAAAAGCTCCAGCAGCACCTGGTCGCGCAGCCCCAGCGGCTCCGAAGTATCGGGCAGCTCTAAAAGCTCGTTAATTTCAAATTCTTCCAAAAAAACGGGCAGGTGCTTTTCCAGCTTGGGCGTGCGCACTTTTACAAACGGGTTTTGCTTAACCCTGTTTTCTCTTTGCAGGTATTTATAAAAGGAGCGCAGTGCGGAAATACGCCGGGCAATGGTAGTGCGCGCGTAGTTTTTGGCGTTCATGCCGGCAAGGTAAGCGCGGATATCCAGGGTGTTTACATCCTGCCAGCCAAAGCCCTGCGGGTAACGCGTTTTTAAAAACTCCGTAAACACGGCAATATCGGCAGCGTAGTTTGTTACCGTCAGCACCGAAGTATTCTTTTCCACCTCCAGATACTGCAAAAATTTTTGCACATCCGGGTAAACGCTAAAGTCCTCTTTCATAAATATCCCTCATTTAAAGTAAAATTATAGTATCATACTTATTTAACAATTTCAATAATCGCTATCCATATTTTTTAAATTTTCTGTACTTTTATGCGATTTGCACTATAAAAACCTCCGGATTTATAAAAGCGTTTTATTTTGCCTTGCATATCCAAGGCTTTATTGACATAAATTTTTATTCAGTCTACAATATAATAAACTAAAGTTTTCTTTAAATCTCAAGAATTTTAAAAAGGAGGGCTTTTTATGAATTTAGCTAAAATTTCTGCCAACGGGCAGATAACCGTGCCGGTTGAAATTCGCCGCAAATTAGGCTTAAAATCCGGTGATAAAATTTTGTTCTATCAAAAAGAAGATGGTGAAATTGTTTTAACCAACGCTTCGGCGCAGGCTATAAAAAAAGCCCAGGCTGCTTTGGCAGAAGCCGCTGAAGCTATGGGCGTAAAAGATGAAGACGATGTACAACCCCTTATCGATGATATTCGCCACGGGAAGGGCAAATAGCATGCGCATTTTAATAGACACAAACATCCTTTTTTCTGCGCTGCTGTTTCCAAATTCCAAACCTGCGCCGGCACTGCTTTACGCTGCCAGCAGCCACACCATTGTTCTGTGTGAGCAAAACCTCTGCGAGCTGCGTGAAGTAATCCAAAGAAAAGCGCCCAAATATTTACCTGCCGTAGAAACAATGCTGGCAGAACTTGCTTATGAGTTTATCCCTTCGGTTTATAACATTGATAAAGCCATGCGTGATGAAACCGACCAGCCGATTTTAAACTCCGCCATTCTGCACGATGTCGATATTATCCTTACCGGCGACAAAGACTTTTTAAGCCTTGATTTGGAACGCCCCAAATGTATGACGGCGGCAGAATTTCTTGAAAACTATCTGTAAAAAACTTTAACCCCTATAAATTTTATAGAGGGGTTATTTTTATGCGTTTTCCAGCTGTTCCTGTACGGTTTTCAGTGCGTCCAGTGCGCGATCTGCCAGCATGGCGTTTTTAAATTTTTTGCCGCGCACGCGTTTGCCCAGCGGCGGTATCAGCCCAAAGTTGACGTTCATCGGCTGGAAGTTTTTAATTTCCGGGCTGCTGATGTAATGCGCCAGCGCCCCGTGCGCCGTTTCGGGCGGAAAAGTTACCGGCTCCTGCCCCAGAACTTTGCGCGCGGCGTGGATGCCCGCCATCAGCCCCGAGGCTGCCGATTCCACATAGCCTTCTACGCCGGTAAACTGCCCTGCAAAAAACAGGTTGTGGTTCTGGCGCAGGCTAAAATCGCTGTTTAACAGCTTGGGCGAATTGATATACGTATTTTTATGCATTACGCCGTAGCGCACAAACTCCGCATCCTTAAGGCCGGGAATCATGCCGAATACGCGCTTTTGCTCGCCCCATTTTAGGTGCGTTTGAAAGCCCACAATGTTGTACAGCGAGGCCGCAGCGTCGTCCTGTCGCAGCTGCACCACGGCATAAGCCTCCTTGCCAGTGCGCTTATCCACCAGCCCCACCGGCTTCAGCGGGCCAAAGCGCATGGTGTCCTCGCCGCGGCGCGCCATTTCTTCAATCGGCATGCAGGCTTCAAAAAATACTTCTTTTTCAAAAGCCTTCACTGGCGCCAGCTCTGCCGTGCGCAAAGCTTCCCAAAAGGCCAGGTATTCTTCTTTGGTTTCAAACGGGCAGTTCAGGTAATCGGCGTCGCCCTTGTCGTAGCGGCTTGCACGGTATACCTTGCTGTAATCCAAGGAATCCGCCGTTACTATCGGCGCTGCTGCATCAAAAAAGTGAAAATACTCCTCGCCAGCAAGCTGGGCAATTTCTTCTGCCAGCGCACCATCCGTTAAAGGCCCGCTGGCGCAGATAACCACGCCCGGCAGGTCTTTAAGGCTTGTAACCTCTTCGTTTTTAACGGTGATGAGCGGATGGCTTTTGATTGCTTCGGTAACAGCGTCGGCAAAACCCTCGCGGTCCACCGCCAGCGCCCCGCCCGCAGGCACCTTGTGCGCATCGGCACAGGCCATAATAACGCTGCCCAAACGGCGCATTTCTTCTTTTAACAGCCCTACGGCGTTTTCGATATTGCCGGCGCGCAGCGAATTGCTGCAAACCAGCTCGGCAAATTTATCTGTTTTGTGGGCGGCATCGCTTTTTAAAGGGCGCTTTTCGTACAGCACCACGGGCACGCCGCGCTGCGCTAACTGCCACGCAGCCTCGCACCCTGCCAGCCCCGCGCCGATAACGTGTACCGGCTCATTTACTTTTTGCATTGGCAGCCGCCTTTCCTTTATAAGTTTTTACGGCGTCCTCGCAGGCTTCGTTTATGCAAAACAGCTTCTGCGTGCCGTTTTTGTCGGTTCTTTCGTATAAAACATGCCCGCATTTAGGGCAGCGCTGCTCGGTCGGCCTGTCCCACGAGGTAAACTTGCATTCCGGATAGTTGGAGCAGCCATAAAACACCTTGCGCGTTTTGGTGCGGCGCTCAATTACGTCGCCGCCGCATTCCGGGCATTTAACGCCGATTTTTTTCAGTATCGGCTTGGTGTTGCGGCATTCCGGAAAGCCCGGGCACGCCAAAAACTTGCCGTAACGCCCCTGCTTATAAACCATCATGCGGCCGCATTTTTCGCACTTAACGTCGCTGACCTCCACCGGCGCTTCCACGGTTTCAATTTCCTTGTCGGCCTTTTCCAGCAGCGTGGAAAACGGCTTGTAAAATTCTTCCAGCACGGTTTCCTTGTTGGCCTCGTGTTCGGCAATTTCGTCCAGCTCGGTTTCCAAATTTGCCGTAAACGGGATGTTGATGATGTCTTTAAAATACGTCGTCAGCATGTTGACAATCAGCTCGCCCAGCTCGGTGGAAACAAGCTTTTTGCCATCCTTAACGATGTAGCCGCGTTCCAGTATCGTCTGTATCGTCGGCGAATAGGTACTCGGGCGGCCGATGCCTTTTTCCTCCAGTTCCTTAACCAGCGTCGCCTCGGTAAAATGCGGGGGCGGCTCGGTAAAGTGCTGTTCTGCCGGCAGCAGCTTGTACAGCTTCAGCGGCGTTTGCGCGGGCAGGTAAGGCACTGCCTTTTCCTTTTCGCTCGCCAGTTCTTTTTTATCGCTCAGCTTCAAAAAACCGTCAAACTTCAGCACAGCGCCGCCTGCACGCAGCTGGTAGCCCGCCGCGCCGATTAAGAGCGTGGTAACGTCGTACAGCGCTGCCTTCATCTGGCAGGCCACGGTGCGGTTCCAGATAAGCGTGTAAAGTTTAAGCTGGTCTTTCGTTAAATACTGCGCCACGACTTCCGGCGTGCGCTCCACAGAAGTCGGGCGGATAGCCTCGTGCGCGTCCTGCGCGTTCTTTTTGCTGCTGTACACATTAACGTGCTGCGGCACGTATTCTTCGCCATAGGTGCTGCCAATAAAGCTGCGCAGCTCTGCCGTCGCCACGTCCGAAAGGCGCACGGAGTCGGTACGCATGTAGGTAATTAAACCTACCGCGCCGCCCTTGCCTACGTTAACGCCTTCATAAAGCTGCTGCGCCAGCATCATCGTCTTTTTGGTAGAAAAGTTCAGCTTTCTTACAGCGTCCTGCTGCAGGCTGCTGGTGGTGTAAGGCGGCAGCGGGTTGCGCCTGCGTTCTTTTTTGGTAGCTTCTTCCACCACATAAGCCGCCGTTTTTAAGGCTGCTTCCACCTTCGCGGCTTCCTCGGCGCTGGTAATTTCCAGCTTTTTGCCGTTGTATTTAATTACGTCCGCGTCAAACAGCGGCGCTTTGTCCTTCTCGCGCAGGCGGGCGGTAATCGTCCAGTATTCCTGCGGCACAAAACCGGCAATTTCCTTTTCGCGGTCGCATATAATTTTTACAGCCACCGTCTGCACGCGCCCGGCGCTTAAGCCCTTGCGGATTTTACGCCACAAAAGCGGGCTGAGCTGGTAGCCCACAATACGGTCGATAATGCGGCGCGTCTGCTGCGCGTCCACCATGTCCAAATCAATTTTGCGCGGGTGCTTCAACGCTTCCTTAACAGCGCCCGGCGTAATCTCGTGAAACTCAATGCGGCAGTCGCTTTCCGGGTCCAGCCCCAAAATATAAGCCAGATGCCAGCCGATTGCCTCGCCCTCACGGTCAGGGTCAGTTGCGATATAAACTTTATCGGCTTTTTTAGCCGCTGCTTTCAATTCCTTAATCAGCTCGCCCTTGCCGCGGATGTTGATGTATTTGGGGGCAAAACCGTTTTCAATATCCACACCGAAAATGCTCTTGGGCAAATCGCGCAAATGCCCCATCGAAGCGCGCACGGTGTAGTTGCGCCCTAAAAATTTTTCAATGGTTTTCGACTTGGCGGGCGATTCCACAATCACTAAGTTTTTAGCCATTTAGCGTCCTCCTAAAGCAGGTAATAGCTGCGGGCGGCGGTTTGCGCAATTTTGCCGCGCAGCTCCAAATCCAAAAGCCCCATGCCGGCTTCCGCCAGCCCAAGGCCCGTTTTTTCAAGTATTTCTTCCAGCGAAAGCGGCTCAAAACTCAGCACTTTTAAAAGCGCTTTCGCGTTGTCGTCGGTTTCTTCATCTTCGCCGCTGTTAAACAGCACCGGCTGCTGCGGCGTGCGTGCCATTTTAAGGCTTTGCAGTATGTCCTCGGGGCAGTCCACCAGCTGGGCGCCGCTTTTAATCAAGCTGTGGCAGCCAATGCTGCTGCCCCCAAAAATGCTGCCGGGCACACAGTAAACCTCGTGCCCCTCTTCCATGGCGTATTCGGCGGTAATCATCGCGCCGCTTTTTTTGGCGGCTTCCACCACCAGTATGCCGTGCGTCAGCCCGTTAATAATACGGTTGCGCGCCGGAAAGTTCTGCGCCATCGGCGGCGTGCCGGGCGGATATTCCGTTACCAGCGCCCCGCTTGCGCAAATTTGCTTAAACAGGGTTTTGTTCGCTGCCGGGTAAGCAATATCTATGCCACAGCCCAAAACGGCAACCGTTGTTCCGTCTGCGGCTAATGCGCCCCTGTGCGCGGCGGTATCAATGCCCTTTGCGCCGCCGCTTACTATAACAACGCCCATTGCAGCCAAATCTGCCGCAAAAGCGTCGGCCGCCTTAATGCCATAAGCCGTCGCCTCGCGCGAACCCACTATGCCGATGCTGCCGCGTAAATCGGGCAGGCTGCCTTTAACATACAGCACCTGCGGCGGGGCGGCAATTTGCTTCAGGCTGTAAGGGTAAGCCTCGTCCTCCGGCGTTAAAATGCTTACGCCATTGGCCTCGCAAAAATTTTTTAGCCGGTCCGGGTAAGCAAAATCCCTTTTGGCAATAAATTTATTAACTTCCTTCTCTTCCAAACCGGCGGCCAGCCACGCCTCCGGCGGAGCCATATACGCTGCTGCGGCATCCTCAAAATGCGCCAGAGCGCTTAACAGTGCGGCGCTGCGCGTGCCGAAAGCGGCAAACAGCGCTGCTAAATAATACTTATTCAAACAACACACTCCAACTATCTGTTTGTATCCGCAAATTCGCTTCATTATAATGGTAAAATCACTTGCTGTCAAGCCCGTCTAAGGTTTTCAGCACATAATCTGCAATCGCGTCCGCGGCGTGCGGTATGCCGTAAGCCTCGCGCCTGCGGCGGCGCAGGGCGTTTTTAGCATCGGTATCAAGCTCCGCATATTTTTTTACAAAGCCGCAAACTTCCTGGGGCGTGGCGGCAATTTTGGCCTCGCAGCTGGTGCACAAATATTCGGCGTTGCGCACCTCCTGCCCCGGCAGCGGGTCGTACAAAATAAATTCCGTGCCCAGCGCCAGCGTTTCCGCCGATGTAAGCCCGCCCGCCTTACTGATGACGATATCGGCGCTGCGCAAAAGCTGCGGCAATTCGGCGATAAAATCCAGCACCAGCACATCGGGCAGCGCCATTTTTTTCAGCCGCTCCGCCATTTTGCGGTTATGCCCCGTTACGGCGGCAATTTTTAAGCCCGGCACGCTGCATTTTTCTGTCAGCGCACGCAAAAGCTCCGGCATCGGCAGCAGCCCGTCGCCGCCGCCCATCACCAGGCACAGCGTATCGTTTTTAGCATAGCCCAAACGTTCACGCCACTTCTCGCGGTCAAACGGCGCGCTGAAGGCCGCACGGATGGGTATGCCCGTTACAACGGTCGGCACATTAAGCCACGCAGGCGGCACAATGCTTTTATCCGCCGTAAAATACACGTCCAGCCCTTTATAAATCCACCAGTGGTGAAAATTAAAATCCGTTATCACTGCCCCCAGCCACAAATGCGGCGCGCAGCGTTTTTTGTACTGCTCAATCACGCCGGCGGGGGTTGGGTGCGTTACAATTACGGCGTCCGGCGCTGTTTTTTTAATAAAGCCCTGCGCTAAATACGAAAGCAAAAGGTTTAAAAAATCGCGCAGCCAAAAGCTGTTGTTGCCCGTGTTGCTCCAGCGGTACGCAATATCGTACAGCTTGGGCACATGCTTTAATATGCCAAGGTAGCCGCCCAAAATAAGGCTGCCCAGCCATTTTGGAAAAAAATCGAACGCGCTGCCGTTAACAACATTTATGTTTTTATGCTTTTTAAATGCCTCTTCCAGCGCCTCCGCCGCCATTTTATGCCCGCTGCCAAGCGGCGCGGAAAGCAAAAGCACCGTATATTTATCAGCCCTTACAGCCATTAACCAAACCTCAAATTTTAAAAATTTTTGTAAAACATCTTGAACCTGTTATCAAAATCATATATCATAAATAGCAATTAGTAAAGAAATTAAACATAATTTTATGTTTGTAAATTTTTTGGAGGCTATTATGCAAGAAAGATTACCTGTTGAACATTTTCATTTTCCGGTAGAAAAAATTAAGGCCGGTTATTATTCAGACGCTTATTTTCTGCGCACGCAGGAAATTTTAAACGGAGATAACCACCACCCGCGTGTGATGATGCAGGTTTTTACCCGCGAACACGTTGTTGTTTGCGGCATTGACGAATGCATTGCGCTGATTAAAACCTGCGCGCACAACCCCGAAAACATTACTATCCATGCGCTGCACGACGGCGACGAGGTTGAGCCGTGGGAAACTTTGATGACCATTGAAGGCGACCTGGCCGACTTTGCGCATTTGGAAACCATTTACCTGGGCATTTTAGCCCGCCAGAGCCGCATTGCCACCAACGTGCGCCGCACTGTGGAAGCCGCTAACGGCAAACAGGTGCTGTTCTTCCCCGCGCGCTACGATACCTGGCAGACGCAGGAAAGCGACGGCTACGCAGCTAAAATCGGCGGCATTAAGGGCTTTAGCACCGACGCCAACGCACTCGCCAGCGGCGGCAAAGGTCTGGGCACCATTCCCCACGCTTTAATTGCCACCTATAAGGGCGATACAGTTGCCGCAACGTCAGCCTTTGATAAATACTGCGCGCCCAAAATCGCGCGTATTGCGCTGGTTGATTTTAACAACGACTGCGTAAATACCTCCCTTGCCGTAGCCCGCAAGCTGGGCAAAAGCCTGGCAGGCGTGCGCCTTGATACCAGCGGCACTATGGTGGATAAAAGCCTTTTGGGGCAGCTGGGCATGTTTAACCCCACCGGCGTTTGCAAGGAGCTTGTATGGAACGTGCGCCGCGCGCTGGATGCCGAAGGCTTTGACTATGTAAAAATTATCGTATCCGGCGGCTTTAACCCGCAGCGCATTAAGGAATTTGAAGCGCTGGGCGTGCCGGTTGACACCTACGCCGTAGGCAGCAGCCTGTTTGACGGCAACATTAACTTTACCGCCGATATTGTTATGGTGGACGGCGAGGACTGCGCCAAAGCAGGGCGCAAACACCTGCCCAACCCCCGCTTGGAACTTGTTAAATAAAAAACTAAAGCACTGCCCTGCGCAGTGCTTATTTTTTAGAAGGAAGGCATTACTATGGATTTAAACGCAGCACCGTCGGCAGAGCGCACGCACATCGGCATCTTCGGCAAACGCAACGCCGGCAAATCGAGCCTGATTAACGCTATCACCGGGCAAAAGCTGGCCATCGTTTCGGACACCAAGGGCACAACGACGGACCCTGTTTACAAGGCGATGGAAATTTTGCCGCTCGGCCCCGTGGTGCTTATCGACACACCCGGCATCGACGACGAGGGCGAGCTGGGCGCGCAGCGCGTGGAAAAAGCCGTGCAGGTGCTTAACAAAACGGATATAGCGCTGCTCGTTATCGACGGCGCATTAGGGCCGGACAGCGAAGATACGGAGCTTTTAGCGCGCATTAAGGCTAAAAAGCTGCCTGTTATCGCCGTGTTTACCAAAAACGCTGACGCGGATTTATCAAACTACGAAAAAATCCTCGGCGTAAAATGTATGGCGGTAGATTCCGCCACCGGCGCAAATATTGCTGAGCTGCGCCTTGCCATGGCCGCCCTGGTGCCGGATAAAAAAGACCCGCAGCAGCTTGTGGGCGATTTGGTACACCCGGGCGACGTTGTGGTTTTAGTTGTGCCGGTAGACAGCGCCGCACCCAAAGGCAGGCTGATACTGCCGCAGCAGCAGGTTATACGCGGGCTGCTTGACGCAGGCGCCATGCCCATTGTAACGCGCGACAGCGAGCTGACGCAGTGCCTTGCCGCGCTTAAAACGCCGCCTAAGCTGATTATTACCGACAGCCAGGTGTTCGGCTTTGTGGCGCAAACCGTGCCGCACAGCGTGCTTTTAACCTCATTTTCCATTTTGTTTGCCCGCTACAAGGGCGATTTAAAGGAAGCCGTGCGCAGCGTCAACAAGCTGAAGCGCATTAACAGCGGCGATAAAATTTTAATCAGCGAAGGCTGCACCCACCACCGCCAGTGCGGCGACATCGGCACCATAAAACTGCCCGCGTGGATAAAAAAATTTACCGGCGCCGAACCGCAGTTTGAATGGACCAGCGGCACCAGCTTTGCCGAAGATTTAAGCAAATACAAGCTCATCATCCACTGCGGCGCCTGCATGCTGAACGAAAAGGAAATGCAGCACCGCATCCGCTGCGCACAGCAGCAGGGCGTGCCCATCACCAACTACGGCATCACCATCGCCTACATCAACGGCATCTTAAAACGCACGTTAGAACCGTTCCCGAAGATATTGAAAGAGTTGGAGTAAAGGGGAAATTATAATAAATTACAATTATATATACATAGTCAAAAATATATAGCAAAACTCGCAGCCTGCTATGTAAACAAGCTGCGAGTTTTTTATTGTGCTTTCATTTGTTTAATTATCAGCGATACGGAAGGCTGGCTCATATTAAACAAATTTGCCAAAAACACCTGGCTTAGGCCCTGCTCGTAGTATAGCCTGCAAATTTCTGCGTTGCGCTCGGCGCGGTTTTTAAAATGTTTAATTTGTATTTCTTCCATGCTCATTTCAAAATCATAATCGCGCACTATGGCTATTTTTAGTTTACCATCGGGCATTTTTATTTTAAGCTCCCAGGCGCGCACGCCTATTTTGCTGCGCGGGTTATACAGGCAGAATTCTATTGTGCCGCCCTTAGCGGCGATTTCTTTTTGTATAGCCGCATCTAACGGCTGTTGAATTTGCATGATTTTTCCTCTTTAAACTTAAATATTTTGGTTTTCGTCTTTGAATGAAGGTATTAGTGCTAACTTACTTTATTACTCATCCCTACTTCTTTATAACTAAAGAAGCAACTATTAGTATCGCAACTGCAAAAATTCGAGATTCGCTTCGCTCAGACACGATTTTTGCAGTTGCTTTTTAGTAAATGTTGCTAAAATCCGATGCCTCAGCTTCGCACAAATTCGTACTTTGTTAACTTCTCCTTTAAGCTTAGTTTGTTTTCTTACTTTAATAAAAAACGATAAACTTTAATCGCCAAAGTGTTGTGCTATAAAACAGAAAGCAAATCTGCGGCGGCTAAATAAAGCACAATAAGCTTTGTACAGTCCGCTGCTTTGCGCGGACGTATGCCGAGTAGCGCAGTTATTTGCTTACTGTTGCCATAGTGCAATCTTTGGCGTGCAGCAACTGCTAATTATTAATTACAAAATTTATTATTTTATATTAAATCAGTACTACCCGTCAAACGGGTGGTTTGACTAGGGCTATAAGCCCATGTTACCGGCCAGCGTCTAAAGGCGCTGGCTTTCACTTTTTGTTCAAGCCACTATGCCCTTGCCTCTTTTGCCGCCCCAAATGGGGCGTTTGTATTACTTGCTACCCTTAAAAGGGTCTTCGTATTCTTTTACACTTAATTTATCAAGTGCTAT
>CASEIL010000029.1 GCA_949288065.1 uncultured Phascolarctobacterium sp. | reverse complement strand
AATTGTCTGAAGTACGTATAGAGCATGTTTTTAAACGGTTCGGCGATGTTACGGCCGTCAACGATTTTGACCTTACCGTAAAGGACGGCGAATTTGTTTCGCTCCTCGGGCCTTCCGGCTGCGGCAAAACTACTTCGCTGCGCATGATTGCCGGCTTTGAAAGGGCAACCGAAGGAGAAATTTATATCGGCGACCATTGCGTAAGCTCTTCGAGCAAGAACACCTTTGTGCCGCCTGAAAAACGCGATATCGGCATGGTTTTCCAGTCGTACGCTGTATGGCCGCACATGACTGTTAAGGAAAACGTGGCTTACCCGCTGAAAATCCAGAAGGTGCCCAAGGATGAGCGTATGAAACGCGTGGAAGAAATGCTGCGCCTGGTTCACCTTGACCAGTATGGCGAGCGTTACCCGCATCAGCTTTCCGGCGGACAGCAGCAGCGCGTTGCTCTGGCGCGCGCACTGGTAATGCGCCCGGGCTTACTCCTCCTTGACGAGCCTTTGTCCAACCTTGACGCGAAGCTGCGCGAGAGCATGCGTTTTGAAATTTCTTCGATTCAGAAAGAGCTGGGCATTACCGTTATTTATGTAACGCACGACCAGTCCGAAGCGATGACGATGAGCGACCGCGTTGTTGTTATGAGCGGCGGCGTTATTCAGCAAATCGGCACGCCGTATGATATTTACCGCAATCCGGCCAACAAAATGGTTGCCGACTTTATCGGCCTGGTTAACTTTGTGGAGGGCGAGGTGCAGGGCGACCGCGTTTACATCAGCGGCACCGGCGTTTCCTTCCCCAACACCAGCGGCGTAACCGGCAGCGCAACCATCGCCGTGCGCCCGGAAAACATCACCATGTCCCGCACCGGCGGCACCATTGAAGGCGTTTTGGCGCACCGTTTTTACCTTGGCGATGCCGTTGATTACCGCGTGCAGTGCAAGCACCATGTAATCCGCGTTATTGTTAAGGGCGCAGAGCTGAAGGAATTTACCGACGGCGAGAAGGTTTACCTTGATTTTGACAAGATTATGGTTTTTGACCGCGACTAAAATTTAAACAGCGTCCCGGGTGGGTTAAAAGCCTGCCCGGGATTTTTGTTTGCGCGCGCCTGTGGTATAATAAAAAGAAAATGAACGGAGAGCAGCATGAAAAAATTTTTGGCGGTGCTTGCCGCGGCGCTGTGCGTGCTAATGGCTTTCAGCCCGGCGCAGACGGCGGAGCAGGACGCAAAAACCAAAGAACATGTTAAAATATGCTTTAGTATGCCGGTGGGGCTGGCCGAAGCGCTGGCGGAGGATTTTACCAAAGCCAGCGGGATTGAGGCGGAGGTTGTGCCGCTGCCGCCCGGCAGCGCGGAGCACAGGTTTAACTTTTTAACAAGCAGCGCCAGCGATGTGTGGCTGGGCGGCACGGCGGAGGAGTTTTACCTGGCGGCGGAGAGCGGGCTTTTAGTAAGTTACCAGCCGCAGGAGGTGTACGCCTTACCGGCGGAGTTCCGCCAGAACAACTGGCTGTGGACGGCGCTTTACATTGACCATATCGGCTTTTTAAGCAATAAGGAGAACCTGCATTATTTTGGGCTGTATGCGCCTGAAACCTGGGATGAGCTTTTAGCTTCGCCGCTGAAATATGAGCTGGCGCTGACTGACCCGAAAAGCGGCGGCGCGGGCTACGGCATGATGACGGCGCTGTGGCAGCTGCGGGGTGAGGAAGCAGCGCTTGACTACGCGGCGCAGCTGAACCGCCAGCGCCCGGAATATTTTGTAAACTTGCAGGAAACTATCGACGAGGTGCGGCAGGGCTATAAAACGGTGGCGGTAGTGCCGCTATCGGTAGCGCTTTTGTTGGAACGCAGCGAGCCGAACCTGTTTGCCACGCTGCCGCTGGACGGCAATAAAAACCTTATCAGCGGCGCGGCGGTGCTAAACGGGCCGAACCGCGAAGCAGCGGGTAAATTTATAGATTATCTTTTGAGCGAGCGTGCTGCGGAGATTGTGGACGCAGCCGGGCACCAGCTGGTGTGGAGCTTAAGCAGCGCGGCAGGTGATAACATGCGCAGGCGCTATACCGGCAGGCTTTTAACGCCGGTGGACGATTTAAGCTGGACGGCGGCGCAGAAAAGCGCAATTATCAGCCGCTGGCAGCAGGCAGGGCGCAGTGATTAATAACGGCAATAAAAAACGGGCAGAGGGCATAAGCCTTCTGTCCGTTTTAGCTTCTACATATTAAATTTGGCAGCCGGGTTTAACTGGCATGGTAAAGGTAAAGGTGCTGCCTTTGCCCAGTGTGCTTTCCACATTAATGGTGCCGTCGTGAAGGCTGGCAATCCACTGCACCATGCTGAGCCCCAGCCCTGCGCCGCTTTGCCCGCGGTTGCCGTCCGACTGGTAAAAGCGCCGCCATATTTTCGGCAGTTCGTCCTCGGCAATGCCGCAGCCCGTGTCTGCCACGGTGCAGGTAACGGCGCTGCCGCTGCGTTTCAGCGTAAAGCTGATGTTGCCGCCCTCGCCGGTGTATTTAACGGCGTTGTCGAGTAAGTTCAGCAAAAGGCGCATGAGCAGCGTCTGGTCGCCTTCAACAGCAACGTCCGGCTCAATATCGGCCTTTACGCTGATGTTTTTCTTCTCTGCCAGCTGCTCTGTTTCTTCCAGCACAATCTCCGCCAGCTCGCTAAAGTCAAACTTCTCAATTTCAAATTGCAATTTGTTCGCATCGGCGCGGGCCAGCATTAACAGCTGCGCCAGCAGGCGCGACATTTTTTTGCCCTGCGCCAGTATTTTTTGCAGCGCTTCTTCCTTTTCTTCCGGCTTAGAACTTTTTAAGGCGTATTCCGCCTGCGCGATGATAACGGCCGTCGGTGTGCGCAGCTCGTGCGAAGCGTCCGCCGTAAACTGGCGCTCAGCGTCGAAGGATTTTTCCAGCCGCGAGAACATACTGTCAAAGGTTTGCGACAGCTCCATAATCTCGCGGTCGGCGTTTTTAAGGTTTATGCGCTGCGATAAATCGCTGCCGCTGCCGATGTGTTCTGCTGCCGCTGCAATCTGCCTTACAGGCTGAAAGGCTTTTTTGGTGAGCAAATATCCGCCGAAGCCGGAGAGCAGCACCAAAAACGGGAAGAGCAGGGCGCACTGCATTAAAATTTCATCGCGCGCGGCGTAAATACTGCTGAGCGAAGCAGTGCCGCGCAACCATACGCCGCTGTTATCACGCATCCGCAAATATAAATCGAACACATACCAGGTCTGGCTGCCGCTGTTTACGGTTTGTAAAAGCTCCGATTTAAACGGCGTTGGCGGCAGCTGCATCGGCGTCAGCCCGGCAATAAGCTTGCCGCCGGTGTCGTAAACCGCAATCATTACGCCGTCGTGCAAAAAGTCTACCTCGTCCAGCCGCAGGCTGCCGTCGCGGCGCAGCTCCAAACTGCTGGCGTTGCCGTACACTTCGTTTTCAATTTCCTCCTGCAAATCCAGCAGCAGCACATCGTCGGCAGCGTACAGCACGGCGGCAAAAATAACGCTCAGCACAACCATAATCAGCCCCGTGTACCACAGCGTAATTTTCATTTTTACGGAAAGAGCCTTCATTTTTCCTCCTTCAGCACATAGCCCGCGCCGCGGATGGTGTGCAGCAGCTTTTTATCAAAGCCGGCGTCAATTTTTTTGCGCAAATAGCGGATGTAAACATCGACGACGTTGGAGCCGCCCTCAAAATCGTAGTTCCAAACGTGGTTTTCTATTTTATCACGCGAAAGCACGCGCCCCTGATTGAGCAAAAGGTATTCCAGCACCGCAAACTCCTTGGAGGAAAGGGTAATTTCCCGGCCTTCGCGCGTAACGGTGCGGCTGTTTAAATCCATCGTCAGCCCGGCGTATTCTAAAATGTTGGTGGTTTGCCCGGTGCGGCGGCGCAAAAGCACGCGCAGGCGCGCTAACAGCTCATCGTAGGCGAAGGGTTTAACAAGGTAATCGTCGGCGCCGGCGTCCAGCCCGCGCACCTTGTTTTCAATGCTGTCCAGCGCGGTTAAAAGCAGCACATGGGTAGTGTCGCCCTTGGCGCGCATACGGCATAAAAGTTCCAGCCCGTCAATGCCGGGCAGCATAATGTCAAGCACAACGGCGTCGTAGGTTGCCATTTGCAGGTAATGCTCCGCGTCCAGCCCGTCGCCGCAGGCATCGACGCTGTATCCGCTGCTTTGCAGCTGTTTTTTTAAGGCGTCCAGTAAATCCGGTTCATCTTCAACAACTAAAATCCTCATGTGGCACCTCCTTGTAAAGTAATTATAACATATTCAAAAATTTTCCGTAAATTTCTAAAAAATATACTAAAATGGTAGAGTTTTAATTTTTCTTTAATCTTTCTCAGTTATAATTAAGACAAGCTAAGGGAACACCTTAAAACAAGCAATAAGGACAGACCTTAAAATAAAGGAGGAAACTACAATGTTAAAACTCACCGGCAAAAAATTAACCGCTCTCGCAGTAGCAGCAATCTCTACCTTAACCATTAGCGCAACCGCTTTCGCAGCAGCTTTTACCGCAGCAGACGCTCAGAACATGGCAGCTAAGCTGGTACCGGCAAGCGCAGCCCATGTAGGCACTCACGAAGATTTTGACGAATATGAATTCAAATTCTTCGACAACGGTACTGCAACCAGCTACGAAGTTGAAATCAGCAAATTCAGCCAGGCTGTAAAAGAATACAAAATGGAAGCACGCACCGTGCTTGGTAGCCGCAACGTAGTGCTCAGCGCAGCTGACGCACAGGCAGTTGTAACCGGCGAATACCCCAACGCCAGCTTCCACAAGGTTAAACTCGACATGGACGACGGCCTGTACGAATACGAACTGAAATTCGTGACCCCGGAACTCCGCGGCGAAATGGTACTGAACCCTGAAACCGGCGCTGTAATTGAAAAAGAACTGCGCTACAATGTACGCTAACTAAATAACAAAAGCCTGCACTAAGTGCAGGCTTTACTTTTGCCTAAGGGCAGATATAAAAACGGCAGCCGTTAAGGCTGCCGCTTGTGTTTTGGTGCTAATTATTTGCCGAGAATGAGGGAGGTTAAGGTTACAGGGTCAACATATTTGCCGTCTTTGTAAACGCGCATGTTGCCGCTAGCGATTTCGTCGATAAGGATTACTTCGCCGTTGTGGTAACCAAACTCGAATTTAATGTCGTACAGGTCAAGACCGATTTTAGCCAGGTCTTCAGCAACAATTTTGGTAATTTTCAGGGTCTGTTCTTTCAGACTCTTGTAATCGTCGTGGTTCATAATGCCAAGAACAACAAGTGCGTCTTCGGTAACCAGCGGGTCGCCTTTAGCGTCGTCTTTGAAGGTGGTTTCAACATAGCCGCCTTCAATAGCGGTGCCGTCGGCAATGTAATCGCCATAACGGCGGATGAAGCTGCCGGTTGCTTTTAAGCGGCAGATAACTTCCAGGCCTTTGCCGAATACTTTGCAGGGCAGAACTTCCATGGTAGCGTTGTCGATATCAGCGCTTACATAGTGGGTTTTTACGCCCTCTTTTTTCAGGATTTCAAAGAAATGGATAGAGGTTTCGAGGTTAGCTTTGCCGATACCTTCGATGGTGAGGCCGATGCTGTTTTCGCCCGGGTCGAACACGCCGTCTTTGCCGGTGCAGTCATCTTTAAATTTTAACAGTACGTTGCCGTTTTCCAGCTGGTAAACGGTTTTGGTTTTGCCTTCGTAAATTTTTTCCATTGGTTTTGTTGCTCCTTTCAATCTAAGCGGATAACTATACAGATATTATATACTTATGTGCTTTACATAGCAAGAGGTGTAACAAAATTTATACTTTAATTAAAATGTATACATGATGAAATTTGTGTGAAATTGCTTTAAAAGCGTACCGGATGGCAAAATAACCTTACAGCGAGGTATCTCGGAACAGCTGGCTTAGCATCTGCCTGCTGCCGATAATCCAGAGAATGTCGCCGTTGTTGATGACAAAGGAAGCGTCCGGGTCTAAAATGGTGTAGTTGCCGCGTTCCAGCCCCAGCGCCAGCCATTTGCCCTTGGAGAAGGTATCGCTTTTTTTCAGCGTGCTGCGGGCAAGGGGCGAGGCCGCCGTTACCGGCATGGCGTAGCACAAAAGCTGGTCGTGCTCCTTGCGGTTGCTGCTTTCCTGCTCTAAAAATTTGTGCAGCGTTACGGGTTCGGAAAGGCGCGTAAGCCCCAGCCCCATATTATTAATGGCGGCGGCAAAGATGTTCAGCGTGGCGAGCGGCGCGGTAATTAAAATTTTATCGCCCGCGCGCAGCACCGTATGCCCCGAGGGAATGGGGTGGTAACCGTGGCTGTTGTTAATTTCCAGCACAAAAATTTTATATTTGCGGTGCACGTCCAGTCGGCGGATGCTCCAGCCAACCCACGGCGAATTTTCCTCCAGCTGATAGCCGCAGGTGTAAAGCTGCTCGTCCAGCCACATGCCGTGGCGCGCTGCGGCACGCTTTTGGGCGGCGGCAGCCAGGTTTTCGGCGTTAAGGTTCATTAAAAACTGCGCTTCAATCTGCAAATAGCGGCTTACAAGGTAATCGCTGGAATAAATAAATTTGGCCAGCACCAGCGCGGCGGCAATGGCAAACACAAAGTGCAGCCCCAGCATGGAGGTAAACACCTGCATGCTAAAAAACAGCCCAATAGCTGCCTTTACAAACATTAAAACCATTATCAGCGGGCGGTTGCTGCGTTTTTGAAACCACAGCCCGGCAATCAAATCGCGCCTGCCCAGGCGGCTTACCATTAAGGCTGCCAAAAACGGCGACATTAAAAGCAGGGTCAGCGCGGCGGCGGCGAATCCGCTTAAAGGCGGCTGCAAAAAGTCCTGGCAATAAGGCAGAATGTTGTTAGTGCCCAGGTACGAAATAAAAATTAAAATGACGGCGTACACCATAATTTTGGTAAAATACAGCTGCAAAAAGTTTTTCCAGTCGGATTGTTTGCCGTTTTTGCTGTCGCGGTGCGCCTCGATAAGCATAACCGCCGTTTTTTTCGGCATGCTGCGCAGCAGGCGGCGGTAGACTTTATCTGCGTTAAGCAGGATATGCGGCGTTAAAAAGATGGTGAGCACCGAAACGGTGACGAACACCGGGTACAAAAAGCTGCTGGTAAGCCCATATCCGGAGCCGATGTTAGCGACGATGAAGGCAAATTCGCCCAGCTGCGTCAGCGCAAAGCCGCAGCGCATGCCGGTTTTTAATGGTTGCCCCGCAAGCATTACGCCCAGCGAGGTGAAAACGCATTTGCCAATAATTAAAGTTATTGCCAGGGCAATAATGGTAAAAAAGCTGCTGCTGACGACGGTGGGGTCTACCATCATGCCAACGGATACGAAGAAGATGCCGGAGAATAAATCTTTAACCGGCTCTAAAAGCTGCTTGGTGCGTTTGGTGTATACGGTGCCGGAAAGCAGCGTGCCCATTAAAAATGCGCCCAGCGCGGAAGAAAAGCCCAGTTTGCTGGCCAGCACTACCATGCTGAGGCAGAGGCCGAGCGAAACGATGAGCAGGGTTTCGTCGTTAAAATACTGCCGGGCGTTTTTAAAAAACGTGGGTAAAAAGTAAATGCCGATAATGAAGCAGATGATGAGGAAGAACACCAAAAGCCCGATGCTTTGCAGCATGGACGAGGCGGAGATGGCGCTGCCCGCCGCAGCGACGGTGGAAAGCACAACCATCATGATAATGCCGGAAATGTCCTCCAGCACCAGAATACCGAAGGCAATGGGCGCAAAGGCTTTTTTGAGAAGGTTCAGCTCGCCCAGCGTTTTGCTGACGACGGCGGTGGAACTCATTGTAAGCATGCAGCCGGTAAAAATGCTGTCGGTAACGCTCCAGCCCAGGAGCCGCGCGCAGGCAAAGCCCAGGCAGGCGATGCCGGTAAATTCCGTAACGGCGGCGATGATGGCGCTGTTGGCGGTGGTTTTAATTTTATTAAAATTATAATCCAGCCCCAAATCGAACAGGATGAAGATAACGCCGATATCTGCCCAGATGGTGATGTTGGCGCTGTCGATAACATTGGGCAGCAGCGTAAAGTGCGGGCTGGCTAAAAAGCCTGCCAGCATGTAGCCTAAAATAAGCGGCTGGTTGAGTTTTTTACATAAAATGGTGGCGAGCCCTGCCAGCGTTAAAATCATGGCCAGGTCGCTGATGAGAGGTATAAGATGGTTCACGTTAAGCCTCCGTACAGTAAAAAAGCGCTGGCGCAAACTATTTGCGCGGTATGGTATAATAATTTAGGAAAGGAGAAATTTATGCAGACGATACAAAAGGATTGCCGTACAGAAATTGTCATTGAAAAATCGCGGTTTATCTGTACGTTAAAAAAAGTGGCAGACGAAGCGGAAGCGCAGGAGTTTATAAAAAGCACCAAAAAGGAATTTTGGGACGCTACGCACAACTGCTCTGCCTATATTATAAATGAAATGCAGCAAAGAAGCAGCGACGACGGCGAGCCGAGCGGAACGGCAGGCGTGCCGATGCTGGAGGTGCTGCGTAAAAAGAATCTTACCGGCGTTGCCGCCGTGGTAACACGTTATTTTGGCGGCATTAAGCTGGGCGCGGGCGGTTTGGTGCGCGCCTACACAAACAGCGTTGTGAGCGCGGTGGAAGCCGCAGGCCTTGCGCGCCGTGTGGAAATGACGGTGTTTGCTTTAAGCGCGCCTCCCGGCGAGGCCGGACGCATTATGAACAAGCTGTATAATCAGGATATTTTTACCGTCAGCGGTGCGGAATATGGCGAGCGAGTGCAGATTTTGCTTTATATGAAACGCGAGCAAAAGGCGGAAGCCGAAGAGTGGCTGACGGCAACGCTGAACCGCACTGTTGAGCTTAACGAAGTAAGCATGGAATTTGTAGAGGTGCCTGTGTAATTACAGCACATCTTTTAGTTCGGCGCTGCTTTCAACAATAATAACGCCAGCTTTCTTCATTTCTTCAATAGCAGCGGCAACGGTATCCGGCGCAATGCCGCGGCATGCCGCTAAGTTAAGGATAACCGTAAAACCAGCGCGTACTAATTGCAGGCAGGTGGTTTTAACGCAGTAATCCGTGGCCAGCCCGCCGCAGATAACGGCTTTAATGCCGCGGCTACGCAAAAACTCGATAACGCCGGTAGAAAGCGTATCTTTTAAATCGTGGTAGCAGGCGCCGTAAGGGTGCATATCCGGCTCCACGCCCTTGTAAACCTGAAAGGCGTAATCAGCGGCGTTAAGCCCGGGGATAAAGTTAAAACCCTTAGTGCCCACAATGGCGTGGGCGGGCCAGTACAAATCGCTGTTGGCATAGCCGGTAACGGGCGTCAGCGGTGCGTGCTCCGCATTTGCAATCCACACGGCTTTGGGGCTGTGGGCGTCGCGCGAGGCAACGCGCACACAGGCAAACTGCGCCTGCGCATTCAGCTCGGCAGCAATTCCGTCGCCGCCGGCAACAGGCAGTTCATCCGGGCACAGCGGCGTAAAGGTTTGCTGTGCGTCTATATCAAAAGCGGCAATCTGGCTTTGGGTAAATTTCATAATCAACACTTCCTGAATTTTAATGATATAAATTTATTATATACCTATTGACGCGCTATGTACATTAATATAAACTTAAAAAACATAGTTGGCACAATTTATTTACATTTATGTGGCTAAAGGAGTTTTAGATGAAACGGTTTTTGGCGGCGCTGCTTTTTGTGGCGGCGTTTGTTATGGGCGGCTGCGGGCAGCAGGCTGAGCAAAGCGGCAAACTGAGCGTGGCGGCAAGTTTTTACCCCATGGCGGAGTTTGCGCGTGCCGTGGGCGGCGATAAGGCGGAGGTTTACACCATGATTGCCGACGGCGTGGAACCGCACGACTGGGAACCGGGCGCGCGCGATTTAACGCGCCTTGCCAAAGCAAAGGTGTTTGTATATAACGGCGGCGTGGAGCCGTGGGCAGAGCCTGCGCTGAACGCCGTGGCCGATGACGGCGTGCTGGCGGTGGAAGCAGGGCAGGCGTTTATAAAGCCCGATAGCAGGCTGGACCCACATTTTTGGCTGAGCCCCAAAAAAGCAGCGGCAGAGGTTGCCGCCGTGCGCGATGCCTTTATGAAGGCCGATGCCGCCAATGCGGAATATTACCGGCAACATGCCGAAGCGTACATTGCCAAATTAATGGCGCTGGATGAAAGGCTGGAGCGCGTAGCGCAAAATGCTAAAATAAAAACCTTTGTTACCACGCATGCGGCCTTTGGGCATTTAGCCAGCGATTACGGCTTAAAGCAGCTTGCCATTATGGGGCTTTCGCCGCAGGCGGAGCCTTCGCCCGCTGCTCTGAATAAATTGATAGATGTTATGCACGAAGAAGGCATTAAATATGTGTTTTTTGAAACGCTTGTGAGCCCGCGCATAGCCGAAACCATTGCGCAGGCGGCAGGAGCCGATACGCTGGTGCTGGACCCGCTGGAGGGCTTAAGCGAAGAAGGCCGTAAAAACGGCGACGGTTTTATAAAAATTATGGAGCGCAATATTACTAACCTTGATATTGCCTTAAACGGTAGAGGAAAATGAGAGCGGTAATAGAAATTGATAAACTTGGTTACAGCTATGGCGAAGGCTGGATTTTGAACGACCTGTCGCTGAAAATTGCAGAAGGCGATTTTGTGGCGGTTATCGGCCCTAACGGCGCGGGCAAAAGCACGCTGCTGCGGCTTTTAGCAGGTCTTTTAACGCCTATGCAGGGCAGCATTACCATTTTTGGTGAGGACAGGCAGCATTTCGCCGCGTGGGATAAAATCGGCTATGTGCCGCAGAACCCGGCGCGCCAGCACAGGGCGTTCCCCATCAGCGTGAAGGAAGTGGTAGCGCTGGGGCGTTTAAGCGGCGGCAGTATGTGGCAGCATTACACCGAGGCGGATAAGGCGGCGGTGGAAGATATTATGCAGCGCTTTTCGCTTAAAGAGCTGGCTCACCGCAAGGTGGGCGAACTGAGCGGCGGGCAGCAGCAGCGCGTGTACCTGGCGCGCGCCATGGTAAGAAGCCCGCAGCTTTTGCTTTTGGACGAGCCTGCCACCGGCGTTGACCCGGACGCGAAAGAAGAGCTTTACAACATGCTGGGAGATATTAACCGCACGCAGGGCGTGACGATTGTAATGGTGTCTCACGATTTGGAGTTGGCGGCAAAAGTGTGCAAAAACGCGCTGTGCCTTGACCACAACATTTGCTTTTGGGGCGACGTGCAGCAGGCGCTGGTGCACAGGCATAAGCACGGTTATTTTTACAGATAGAGGTAAGAGATATGCTTGAAATGTTTTCGGCAGGATTTATGCAGCGCGCGTGGCTGGCAGGGCTGATTGTGGCGGTTATCTGTCCGCTCATCGGCAGTTTTTTGGTTTTGCGGCGGCAATCAATGATTGGCGACGGGCTGGGGCACATTGCCTTTGCCGGTGTGGCAGGCGGCGCGCTTTTGGGTGCGCAGCCGGTGCTGAGCGCGGCGCTGGCCACCGTTTTGGGCGCGCTGGTTATTGAAAAGGTACGCAGCAGGCTGGACACCTTTTCGGAAATGGTGCTCGCCATCTTTTTTTACAGCGGCATTGGCCTTGCGGTAATTTTCAGCAGCATGAACCGCATGGGCGGCTTTAATTTAAGCAGCATTTTGTTCGGCAGCCTAATGACCATCAGCGCCAGCGATTTATGGGTAGTGGCGGTGCTGGGGCTGTTTGCCTGCGCGTTTACAGCTGTGTTTTACCGCCCGCTGCAATATATTACGTTTGATGAGCCTTCGGCCCGCGTGGCAGGTTTGCCGGCAGGCAGGCTGAACGTGTGGCTGGCGGTGCTTACGGCGCTGACAGTGGCGCTTTCCATGCGCATTGTGGGGCTGCTTTTAGTATCGGCCATGATGGTAATACCTGTTGCCTGCGCATTGCAGACGGCGCGCAGCTTTGCGGGCACCATTATCGGCGGCATTATTTATGGCATCATCACCGTAACGGTGGGGCTTACGGTGTCGTACTATGCTGACCTTGCGCCGGGCGGCACCATTGTGCTGACGGGCACGGCGCTGTTTATTTTAAGCTGCCTTAAAAAGGGCATGGTTAGGGAAGAGGCGGCCCCGCCTGCGGAGTGCTGCCATCACCACGAGGTAAACGAAAATGAGAAAGGTTGATTTACATATCCACAGCACGGCGAGCGACGGCACCTGGACGCCGCCGGAGCTGGTTGCGGCTGCTAAACAGGCAGGGCTGGGCATTATTGCCGTTACTGACCACGACAGCGTGGCGAACGTGGCTGAAACAATGCGCCTGGCGCACGGGGCGGGTATAACCTGCGTGCCGGGGGTGGAGGTGTGCTCCACGAAGGACGGTATTTCCTTCCACATTTTGGGCTACAGCATCAGCCTTGATAACAAGCTGCTGCTGGAGCTTTTGGCGCACAACACGCATCTGTTAGAGCAGAAGGACGACGACAGCGTGGAGATGCTGATTAAAGACGGCTGGCCGCTGGATTTTGAGGAGTTTAAGCGTTACACTTACGACCGCAGGCGCGGCGGGTGGAAATCGCTGGCGTATTTAATTGATAAAGGCCTCTGCACCGGTGTGGACGACTTTTTTAAAAATGTTTTTACGCCGGAGCATAATCTGGGCTTTCCCACGTTCCCGGGCATCGGCGAGGTAATTGCCACTATTCACGGGGCGGGCGGCGTGGCGTTGTGCGCCCATGCGGCAAGCAGTTTCCACGGGCCGGGGCTGGCGCAGACTCTGGTGGAACTTATCGAAGAACCGTTTGACGGCTTTGAGTGTTACCATTCCGGCCACAGCCGTGAAGATACGGAGCTTTTATTAACGCACTGCCGCGCGGAGGGCATGCTGATAAGCGGTGGCAGCGACTGCCACGGTGCTTTTGTACCCAGCCGCCATTTAGGTAAGCCCGATGTGTATGAGGATGGCATATTTTTGCCGGGGCTGATATAATTAAATTAATAAGTGCAGCACATGCACAGCAAATATTTACTTTTACATAATCATGGAGGGATGATTTTATGGAGAAAGCAAAGGTTTATTTTACTGACATGCGCACCGGCTACGGCGGGCTGAGCCTGCCCGGCAAGCTGGCCAAGCTGATTAAGGCTGCCGGTATCGGCAACATTGATTTTAATAAAAAGTTTGCCGCCATTAAAATTCACTTTGGCGAACCGGGCAATGTTTCTTACTTGCGCCCCAACTACGCCAAGGCTGTGGCGGATGTTGTGAAGGAACTGGGCGGCATGCCGTTTTTGACGGACTGCAACACTTTGTATGTTGGCCGCCGCAAACACGCTCTGGAACATATTACTTCTGCTTATGAAAATGGTTTCAGCCCCTTTTCCACCGGCTGCCACGTTATTATTGCCGACGGCTTAAAAGGTACGGACGAGGCTTATGTGCCGGTGCCTAACGGCGAACTGGTAAAAGAAGCCAAAATCGGCAAGGCGCTGATGGACGCCGATGTTATCATCAGCCTGAATCATTTTAAAGGACACGAAATGACCGGCTTCGGCGGCGTTATTAAAAACATTGGCATGGGCGGCGGCAGCCGTGCAGGCAAGATGGAAATGCACCACGACGGCAAACCGCACGTTGTAACCGAAAAATGCATTGGCTGCGGTGCGTGCCAGAGAATCTGCGCGCACAACGCACCGGTTATCGAAAACAAAAAAGCGCACATCGACCAGGACAAATGCGTGGGTTGCGGCCGCTGCATCGGCGCGTGCCCGATGGACGCTGTTTGCCCGCCGGAAGAATACAGCAGCATGACGCGCCTGAACAAACGTATGGCGGAATACGCGTGGGCTGTGCTGGCAGGCAGGCCGAACTTCCACATCAGCCTGATTGTGGACGTATCGCCTTACTGCGACTGCCACGCCGAAAACGACGCGCCGGTTGTGCCGGATATCGGCATGCTGGCTTCCTTCGACCCGGTTGCGCTGGACCAGGCCTGCGCCGACCTTGTTAACGCAGCAACGCCTGTGGCCGATTCCGTACTGGGCGAGCATATTGCCAAAGACCCGGAAGAAGCAGCTAAACACGACCATTTCCACAACATTACGCCGGAATCCGAATGGAAAACCTGCCTTGAACATGCCGAAAAACTGGGCATGGGCACCCGCAGCTATGAGCTGATTACTGTTAAATAATTACACGCAAAATAAAAAGAGAAGCGTATCGGTTTGATATGCTTCTCTTTTTTTGCTGTTAATCTTCGTTGTGTATTTTGCCGTAAGCTACCAGCACTGTGCCCCTGGGCGCAGCGAGCGCCGGGCAAACGTACAGCACAATGCCGGTCTGCTGGGCATAATAAGTGGTAATGGTTTCGCCAAACAGGTCGGTAAGGCGGCCTAAAACCTGCCCTTCTTCTACAAAATCGCCGCTGTGGATGTGGTGCAGCCAGCAGCCGGTTTGTTCTGCTTCCAAGTAAATCAAATCCGTCATGTCGCGCGGTATGTAGCGGCGCGGTTTAACCGGTTCAGCAAGCAGCCCCAGCTTGCGCAGAATGTTCCTTAAATCGGATTTGTATTCTTCAATGTCCTCGTGCAGGCACAGCCCCGCGCCACCGCGTTCAATCAAAATGGAAGGCAGACCAGTGGAGGCAGCGTAGTTGTATGCGCCGCCCGTCGCCATGGAGCGCACCATGTATTCTACGTTCAGCACTTTGGCAACGCTGCGTGCCTTTTGCGCCACTTCTTCCGTCGGCTGTCCGGGGTAATAAACGTAGGGGTGCAGGCTTTCGTGAATATCGCCGCTGTGCAGGTCGACGTAAAAATCTGCCAGCGGAAAGAGCTTGCTGCTGATTAAATAGGCAATTTTTTCGGATAAGGTTCCCTCCGGACTGCCGGGGAACACACGGTTTAAGTTTTTGCCGTCCTCCGGTACAATAAACTCGCGCCGAGCCCAAAAGCCCTGAATGTTTACCGGGTGCAGCATAATAAGGCGGCCGTGCAAATGTTCCGGCTCCAGCTCACCGCCCAGTTCCATAGCGGCGGCAATGCCGGGGTATTCCCCGCCGTGGATGCCTGCCGTTACTAACAGCGTCGGACCATCCGCTGCGCCGTTAATAATGGTAATGGGTATTTCTATCTGTGTATCGGGCACGGGCAGCATCGTGCGCAGTTTTGCACCGCGCTCTACTGCCAGCCCGCAAATGTTTAAGGCTTCTGCCAACAAAATCACTCCTTCTGTTCATCTCTATAACATATAATCTATTATAGCATTAATTGTCGCCTTATTGCAAATAAATATCATTTAAAATATTCTTGCTAATGAAATATAATACCCATAGGGGTATGGGAAAAGAAAAAGTTTTTGAGAATTTTGTCCTTATAAATCTAAAATTATAATATTTTTATGAGTTTTAGACTTGTAAGTTGGAAACTTTTGACAAATAAGCTGTTTAAGGTATAATATAACTAAGAAATGCAGGAGGTGTATTATGCCTGAATTAATAAACCGACCGGAATATTTAAAACAACTTGTTCAAAATAGAGATGTAGACTTGGTTAAGATTATTACAGGTATACGCAGGTGCGGAAAATCATCATTATTAGATTTGTTTCATCAATATTTAGCTAATAACGGTGTGCCTGAGGCTAATATAATTCATATGAATTTGGAATCACTGCGTTATAGAAATCTTTCTGACTATCTTGCTTTTTACGATTATATTAGTGGACGGATTAGTAAAAATGGCAAAACATATTTATTGTTTGATGAGCTTCAGGCAGTGGAGCATTGGGAAAAAGCTATTGAGTCTTTTCGTTTAGATTTTGATGTTGATATTTATATTACTGGTTCTAATGCTTATCTGCTTTCTACGGAATTATCTACACTGCTTTCGGGCCGATATGTAGAAATTCGTATGCAGCCATTATCGTTTAAAGAGTTTTTATCATTCTATAATTTTTCGCCGAACATTACTGTGGAAGAAAAATTCCAACGCTATTTACAGTTTGGCGGTATGCCTGTTTTGCGGGAATACAACTTTAACGAAGCGAGAATAAATCAGGCATTAGATGGTATTTATTCTACGGTAGTTTTGCATGATATTCTTCAACGTAATCCGCAGGCAGACCCGGGAACACTACAAAAAATTATGCTGTTTCTTTGTTCAAACATCGGTAGTATTACATCACCCAACAGTATAGGCAATGTTTTATCCAATGAAGGTGATATAAAAACAGGTAAAGTTAAAAATATAGCCGGAAAAACAGTTGAAAAATATATTTCTATGCTGCGCAGTGCATTTATTTTTTATTCTGTTGGCAGGTACGATGTTAAAGGTAAACAGCTGCTAAAAACTTTAGGAAAAAACTATATTATTGATATGGGTTTCCGCAATATGCTGCTCGGCTATCGCGATGCAGATCGTGGACACATTATTGAAAATATAGTATTTTTGGAATTGCTAAGGCGCGATTACCGTGTTTATATCGGTAAGATTGGGGAAACAGAAATAGATTTTGTTGCCGAAAAGCCAAATGATAAAATATATATTCAGGTAACAGAAAGTATGTTGTCGCCGGAAACGAGAGAACGCGAACTAAGGCCGCTGCAAATGATACCTGATAATTACGAAAAAATTATATTATCAATGGATAGAAACTATATTACTTCTTACGATGGAATTAAATCTTTAAATCTGCTTGATTGGCTCCTATCGTAACAGTTAAAACGAATATATAAAGCCTGTTAGAGAATCATAACTCTGACAGGCTTTTTATTTTTGAATATATTAACCTTGAATTTGACACTAATTTAATAGTTGCGTACAAATAAGCAACTGAATAAGCACCTGCAATAAAAAAGACTGTTCCGGCAAGTCCAGGAACAGGCATAAATACTGGAGCGGGTGACGAGACTCGAACTCGCGACACATAGCTTGGGAAGCTATTGTTCTACCACTGAACTACACCCGCATATCAATTTGTAATAAACATTATAGCACAGCGCCGCCGTGTTGGCAAGGCAGGCGCGCGCAAAATAAAATCCCCGCAAGGGCAAACGCTCCGGGGGATTAATTTTTTGGTGGAGACGAAGGGGATTGAACCCTCGGCCTTACGGATGCGAACCGTACGCTCTCCCAGCTGAGCTACGTCCCCGCTGATAATATTAGTATAGCACTTTGGCGCGCCGCGTCAATAGTAAATTTATTCTTCCGTTTTGGCGGCGGCTTTTTGCTGCTTATGGCGGGCGGCGGTTAAAAGCTCATCGCGGCTGTTGGTTAAGCTGCCGCTTTGCACGCGCGCCAGCAAATATTTTAAGTACGCGCCCGTTTCTGCCTGCGGCACAAGGCCGTTTAAATCCGCGCCGATAATTGCTAAATCCGCCGTGTGCACAGGCATTTTGGTGCGCGCCAGTTCAATAATGGCGTCCGCCAGCTCTGCGCCTTCGGCCATCAGCTGCGGGTTATTGCCGGCGTGGGGCGCGTACCCAGCGCATCAGCGTGCGCTCTTTGGTAAACATCATCGGTGCAAAGCGCATGTGGCGCGATACCAGCCATACCACGCGTTTGCGGAATTTTTCGGCGTAACGCAGGCGGGCAAGCACCTCATCTGCCATAACGGCGCTTAAGGCTTCGTGTCCGTGGTCGCTGGGCGAGCCGTCCGGGTGAGTGCCGCGGATGCCGGGCATGCCCTTGCCCAAATCGTGCAGCAAAAGCGCCCAGCGGATAGTTAAATCGCGCGGGCTGTTATCGACGGCGGCCAGCGTGTGCTCCCACGTGTTGTAGCAGTGAAAGCGTCTGTTTTGCGGCAACCCTGCCAGATGGCGCAGCTCCGGCAAAATGGCAAGCTCGGTATAGCTGCCGTCCTTTTTAAAACGGCAGTGCGCGTCAGTCAGCCCCGTTGCCATTAAAAGCATCAGCCCGTGCCCGGCGTGTTCGCTTGTTAAAAGTTTATCCAGCTCCGTGCGCACGCGCTCCAGCGAAAGCCCGGCGCAGCGCTCTGCCGGGAACTGAAAGTTCTGCGGCAGGTAGTAGGGCGTACCTTCTTCGCCAAAGGGCGGCAAAAGCCCATCTTCCTGCGCATAGGTAAAGCCCAGCTGCCCCACAAAACGGCAGGCGCGCAGCATGCGCAGGGCGTCCTCGCGGTAGCGTGCCTGCGCATCACCAACCGTGCGTAAAACCTTATTTTTTAAATCATCCTGCCCGTGGTGAAAATCATAAACTTTGCCGTTCGCGTCCATCACCATGGCGTTAACGGTAAAGTCGCGGCGCTTCAAATCGTCGTGCAAATTTTTGCTGAACCATACTTTGTCCGGCTTGTGCGCGTCGCTGCCGTAGCTTTCGCCGCGGAACGTTGTTATTTCCATGGCATGCCCATCAACAACGGCAACCACGCAGCCAAAGTTCTGCCCCAAATTATCCACCGTTTTAATGCCGTGCGCGCGGCAAACAGCGGCGGTTTCTTCCGGCGAGGCGGCGGTGGTAATGTCAAAATCGCCGGGCGTGCGCCCCAAAAGCAAATCGCGCACAGCGCCGCCCGCAATATAAGCCTCGTGCCCAGCATCATTCAGCAGCTGCAATATTTTTTTTACGTATTCCGGTATTGCGTATTTCATAAAAACCTCGTTTGCAAAACAAAATGTTACTGTACTTATTATATACTGTTTGCGCGCCGCAGCACAGGGCAAAATAAATTTTTACACATTTTTTGGCAGTTTTTAGGGGTAAAATAACACATTTTTTGCCGCTTTTAAAGCGGATTTTTGCACATTTTTACCAAAAGCGTAAAAATTGAAGCTAAAGGCAGTCGAATATGCGGGGAGAACCTTTTAAAATTAACTACATTGCGATGTAGAAAAACTGCTAAAATACAAATTAACATACGTTGTAATGCAGTTAAATTGCTTGAAAGTACAAAGTTTATACATTATAATGTCATTAAGAGGTGAGATTATGAAACAGTTGATAGAACGCACCGAATACTTAAATAAACTCATATCCTTCAAAGATACGGATTTAATAAAAATAATTACCGGCATCCGCCGCTGCGGCAAATCAACACTTATGGAAATTTATCAAAACTATCTTCTTAGTAATGGCGTTGAGGCAGCGCAGATAATAAAAATAAATTTTGAAGACTTTGCCTACCGCAAATTATTAGAACCGGAAGCTTTGCACGAATATATAATAGAACGCCTGCTCCCGCAAAAAACTTACGTTTTTTTAGACGAAATTCAAAATGTAAAAGAATGGCCGGCTGTAATCAACAGCCTTAACCTGCGCCAGAATATTGACCTTTATATTACCGGGTCTAACGCCTATATGCTGTCCAGTGAGCTTGCTACCTACATATCCGGCAGATATATTGAAATTAAAATGCTGCCGCTATCTTTTAAAGAATTTTGCTTAACGCAAAAAATAGTCGATTTGCAGCAGCTTTACCGTGCTTATCTTGAAAAAAGCTCCTTCCCCGGTGCGTTAGGTATTAACGCAGGCGACATAAATGCCTACCTTGAAGGAATTTATAACACGGTTGTTGTAAAAGACATTGTAGCAAGAAAAAATATTACCGATATAATGATGCTGGAAAGCGTAGTACGTTTTGTT
>CASEIL010000028.1 GCA_949288065.1 uncultured Phascolarctobacterium sp. | reverse complement strand
ATTGGTTACAGCACCGGAAGTAGAATTAAGTACAGCTTCATCGCTGCTTACATCTACGCCACGTTCAAAAATCTGGTCGCCTTTGGTTTCGATAACGCCATTTTCTTTTAATACAATGCCGCCTTTAGTAACAGTATATTCTATTCCTTCACCATCAAAGAACGGATTGTTTTCAAGGCCAACCAAGTATCTTAAGTTTTCAGCTTTTAAGGTGCCGCCTTTAATTACTATTGAACCTTTGCCATTCTCGCCATCTGCTTCACCGCTTATTGCCATAAAACAACCATCATCAGCAACGGAATAAACAGTATCGGCATTACCGTTTAAAGTAATTTGACCGCCCATTGCTGCAAAAATTCCGCCTTTAGTGTTAATGCTGCTTTCATTAACGGTTACTATGCTGCCCTCGCCAAATGCAGATACACCGGTATTAAGCTCAGCATTATTAACTGTTACCACACCGCCAGTTTCTGCATGAAGTTCAGTATAACCATCTGCAACAGGATTGCCACCGACCATTACTAAAGGACGGCCTTCAGCATTCTCATCTACTTTGTAATATACAGTTTCGTTAACAGAACCACCGGTAATTGTAACAAAGGAACCCTCACCTTCACCATTAGCATCTTCTGCCATAACATCGCCGGTAATAGCTACATTTGTAGCTTCAAGCCCGCTGCCGCTGGTAACTCTAATATCTTCCTGCGTATACTGTCCATTTTCCTTTTGATAATAGCCGCCGGACTCAATGCTTCCGCCAGTAAGTTCTGCATAACCTCCGGTAATTTTAACGTAACCATTAATAACAGCATCCTTAGCAGTTAAAGACAAGTTATCGCCCGAATGCATATAAATACCATTAGTAATATTACCAGCAACATTAAGGTTAACAGTTGTTTCACCGGAAATCTCTAATTTCCCAATCGTATATGGCCCTGGTTCTGTGATAGTCAGGGATTGTGGCTCTCCATGAAATTCACCAGCTATAATAACATCCTGCCCGGTAAATTCTGTACCAGGTTTTTCTCCTAAATACTCATTAGCAGCCGACACATTGCCGCAAACGCCAAAGACGCTGGCTGCTAAAATTGTGCACAAAATTTTTTGAGTTAACTTTGTGCTTTTCAACTTTTTCCCTTTCATAAAAAAAGCCTCCTTTTATTTGCACCATTTTTTATACACAACAAAACCTTTTAGGCGCTACTGAAATTATACCATACCTTTACCCCCCCGCAAGACATTTCAGCTTGCGTGTGTCTAACTTTTACTGGTCTTGTGGAAACTTTTTCCCTGCCGGGTTTGCCCCCGCCTGTTACAGTTCTATTTACAAAGCAAAACAACAAAACGCTGTTCTTTATTCCATCCCCAAAAAGGGTATAAAATACACAAAGCCCCACAGCTTAAGCTATGGGGCCTTATTTTAAATATTTAGTTTACAACCTATCACCAGTTAAGGTCTTCGGTCTCGGCGCGGCCTCTGCCGGTAAGCGCGTCAAGCATAATGCGCTGTTCCAGCTGGGCTGCCAGTTTTTTGGTAAATTTAACGGTATCGGGGTTTACAGACATGCTGTCGATGCCGCTCTTAATAAGGAATTCACAGAATTCCGGATATACGCTCGGCGCCTGGCCGCAGATGGAAACGGTTTTGCCGTCTTTGTGGGCAACTTCGATGAGGTGGCGGATAGCGCGGCGTACTGCCAGATTGCGTTCGTCATAAATATGGGATACGGTATCGTTGTCGCGGTCACAGCCCAAAACAAGCATCGTCAAATCGTTGGAGCCGATGGAGTAGCCGTCAACAAATTTGTTGAACTGGTCGGCAAGGATGATATTGGAAGGAATTTCTGCCATCAGCCAAACCTTAAAGTCTTTGCCGCGTACAAGGCCTTCGCCTGCCATAATGGCGGTAACTTTTTCACATTCTTCCACGTTGCGGCAGAACGGAATCATTACGTTAAGGTTTTTAAGGCCAAACTCTTCGCGTACTTTGCGTACAGCCTGGCATTCCAGCTTAAAGGCTTCTACATATTTCGGGTCGTAGTAGCGGGAAGCGCCGCGCCAGCCGAGCAGTGCAGAAGGTTCATACGGCTCAAATTCGTCGCCGCCTTTCAGGTCGCGGTATTCGCTGGATTTAAAATCGCTGAAGCGCAGGGTTACCGGGCGCGGAGCCATTGCCTGACATACCTGGCGGATGCCTTCGGCAAGCTGGTCAACAACTTTTTCCGGATGGCCGGTTTTAATAAGATACAGCGGATGTTCGTGGATGTAAGTAGTCCAGATGAACTCTTCGCGCATCAGGCCAATGCCGTCGCAGGGCAGGCTGGCATATTTTTCTGCCAGTTCCGGGTCGCCCAGGTTCATATAAATTTTGGTACCAGTCGGCGGGAAGTATTCTGCCACCGGTGCAGCAGCCTGTGCCTGTGCTTCCGGTTTTTTCTCTTCCAAAATGCCTTCGTATACAACGCCGTGGGTTGCGTCAACGGTTACGTCGATGCCGTCCGGCACGGTGGTGGTTGCAGCTTCGCCGCGGCTCTTGGTGCCGACGATGCAGGGGATGCCCAGCTCGCGGCTAACGATAGAAGCGTGGCAGGTCATGCCGCCGCTGTCGGTAACGATAGCTTTGGCTTTTTTCATAGCCGGTACCCAGTCAGGGGCGGTCATTTCGGTTACAAGGATTTCGCCTTCTTTAAACTCGTCAATGTGGGACGGGTCGAGAATAACGTGCGTGCGGCCGGATACAAGGCCAGGGCTGGCAGGCAAACCTTTAACGATTACCTTGCGGTCGGTAGTGGTTGCTTTAGCTTCTGCCTGCGGTTTTTTATCTTTGTTGCGGCGGCTCCATACGGTTTCCGGGCGCGCCTGCAAAATCCAGATTTTGTTGTTGCGTGCGTCGATGCCCCATTCCATATCCATGTAGCAGCCGTAGTGTGCTTCAATTTTTTTAGCATAACCGGCAAGCTCCAAAATCTGCTCGTCGGTAAGGGTCTGCACGTTGCGCAGTTCTTCCGGCACGGGCTGTTCTTCGCAGTCGCCGCCTTCTTTGCGCACCAGCATAACGTCCTGTTCGTTTACGCAGCGGTCAATAATTTTATTTTCGGCTTTGGATACGGTGTAGTTATCCGGCGTAACGGTGCCCTGCACAACGTATTCGCCAAGGCCGAAAGCGCCTTCGATGAGGATGTTGCTGTCGTCGCCGGTAGCAACATTAACGGTAAACATAACGCCGGCGGCTTTGCTGAATACCATCATTTGGATAACAGCGCTGAGCGCTACTTCGATATGGTCAAAGCCCTGTTTTTCACGGTAGTAAACGGCACGGTCGGTAAAGCAGGAAGCGTAGCATTCCTTAACTTTGGCGATGATGTTTTCTGCGCCTTTTACGTTAAGGTAGGTGTCCTGCTGGCCTGCAAAGCTGGCGTCCGGCAGGTCTTCCGCGGTAGCGCTGCTGCGTACTGCAACGTAAGGCTCAGCCTCGCCTACTTTTTTGCCCAGTTCTTCGTAAGCTGCGGCAATGGCGGCTTTTAAGTCCTCCGGCATTTCTTCGGCCATAATGGCTTCGCGCAGGCGTGCGCTTACATCGCGCAAAAGCGCACTGTTTTCCACGTCGGTAAGCTCAGCAAGGATGCTGCGCATTTTTTCTTTCAGGCCGCTTTTTTCAATAAAGTATCTATAAGCATAGGCAGTAGTTGCAAAACCATAAGGTACAGGCACATCCGTTTTGGATGTCATTTCACCAAGCGAGGAGGATTTGCCGCCAACGATGGCCACGTCCCCTCTTTCCATTTGCTCGAACCAGAGAAGAAATTCTTTTTCCTTATTCATGTCCGTTACTCCTTTGTAATATACTTTTAGGGTATCACCCTTAATATAGTGTATACTATATCACACTTATGTGCAACATTCAAGTAGTTTTAATAATTATGGCAAATATTTTACAAAAAGCCCGCCAAAGTTAATTGACGGGCTTTTATTTTGTTAATGTACTATTAAATTATTTGGGGTTTTTGCGGCTCCAGATATAGCCGATAACCATCAGCACAACGCCGATAATATCGGTCATCATGCCCGGGTCGATAAGGCCGAGGCCGCCGAAGAAGAACAGGCAGCGCTGCGGGAAGTTGAGGCGGCGGGTAAAGTAGCTGCCCATTGCCGCTGCAACGCCAACCATGCCGATAATGGCCGTGCAGCAGGAGAAGAGCACGCCAAACGGAGTAGCG
Source organism: uncultured Phascolarctobacterium sp. (assembly GCA_949288065.1). Taxonomy (GTDB): domain Bacteria; phylum Bacillota; class Negativicutes; order Acidaminococcales; family Acidaminococcaceae; genus Fusicatenibacter_A. Next base: position 14,123 of record CASEIL010000028.1, on the reverse strand, counting down.
TCAATCATCAAAATTTCAGGCGACAGTACAAAGATGTACGGAATGATGAAGGCCGCAATAGCCAGTTTGGAAGCGTTGATGCCGGTACGCAGCGGGTCGCCGCCGGAAATACCGGAACCTGCGTAAGCTGCCAGTGCAACCGGAGGGGTAATATCGGCTACGATGCCGAAGTAGAATACGAACATGTGCGCTGCCAGAACAGGCACGTCCATCTGAATGAGGGCCGGCGCCGCAATGGTAGAGGTAATTACATAGTTAGCTGTGGTCGGCACGCCCATGCCGAGGATAAGCGAGGTAATCATGGTGAATACCATGGCCGGAATTAAGTGGCCGCCTGCCATATCAAGCAGCGCGGTTGCCATTTTAAGGCCAACGCCGGTTTTGGTAACAACGCCGATGATAATACCGGCGGTAGCGCAGGCAATGAGTACGCCCAAAATGCCTTTAGAGCCGTTAATCATGCCGTTGACAAAATCCTTAAAGCTGATGCGGGTGGATTTGCGCAGGCAGGAGCTGGCAATCGCAAGGGCGATACCAACCAGCGCCGCACGCATCGGGGTGTAGCCGCTGCTAAGGAAGTGAATAATCGCGATAAGCGGAATAATTAAATGTCCTCTTTCGAGGAAAATGGATTTGTAGCTCGGCATTTCATCGCGGCTCATGCCTTTAAGGCCAAGCTTTTTGGCTTCAAAGTGTACGCCCAGCCAGATGCCGGTGAAGTACAAAATAGCCGGAATAACGCCCGCTTTAACAACTTCCATATAAGGAACGCCGACAAATTCTGCCATCAAAAAGGCTGCCGCGCCCATTACAGGAGGCATCAGCTGGCCGCCGGTGGAAGCTGCCGCTTCTACTGCGCCGGCAAAGTCTTTGCCGTAGCCTAACTTTTTCATCATCGGAATGGTGAACGAGCCGCTACCTACTACGTTAGCAACGGAGCTGCCGGATACGGTGCCTTCCAGCGCACTGGAGATAACGGCTACCTTAGCCGGGCCGCCGGACGCCCAGCCTGCAATGGCGTTGGAAATATCAATGAAGAATTTGCCAAGGCCGGTTGCTTCAAGATAAGCGCCGAACAAAATAAACAGGTAAATAAAGGTTGAAGATACGCCCATCGGGGTGCCGAAAATGCCCTCGGTGGTGTAATACAAATAGTTAACAAGCTCGTGCATGCCAAGGCCGCGGTGTGCCATAATGCCCGGGAACACAGGGCCAAACAGCGCATACAGCACAAACAAAATGGCTATGGTAATCATCGGCCAGCCTACAACGCGGCGTGCGCCTTCAATTACCAAAAGCGTGCCGATTAACGCTATAATGTAGTCCGTTTCGGTGTTCATACCGGCGCGCAGCACCAAATCGTGGTAGAACACAACAATGTACATCGAAACGGCAACGCCCACAATGGCAAAGCCCACGTCGATAAGGTTCATCTCCTTACGCGACCAGGAAGCGCGCATCGGGTACAGCAAAAATACTAACGCAAAGCCAAAAGCCAGGTGCACAGCCCTTTGCAGCTGCGCGTCCAAAATGCCAAAGGCCGCCGTATAAACCTGAAAAATACAAAAAACAATACAAATGGCATTGATAATGGTGTTCCACACACCTGTCAGCTCACGTTTATCTGATTCTTTATCGTATTTTCTTAAAATTTCTTCTGCCGAAAGCTGGGCCTTTTCAATGTCCTCCATTACTTCTTTCTTTAAATCCATACTCTCCACCTCTCAATTAAAAATTATTTAAAACAAACTCATTCCAGCCAATACCGCCAGCGCGGCTCTGCCTTTATGGTTAAAAGCGTGCCGTGCCCAAACAGCTTGCACAAATCATATACAGTTTCTTCGTACAGTATTTTAGGACTGGCCTGCACTGCGGGCCGCATATTAATAATTTTATAAGGCCGGTTTAAGGTTAATTTAAAATGCCCGTCAGGCAGTGCTTCAAACTTGCCCTCCGACGCAGAAAACGGAAACCCGCACCCCTGCGACTTGTAAATTGTATGCGTTAAAACCATATCGTCCGCGCCGTTAACAATAAAATAATCGCGCCACAGCGTCAGCTCATAGGAGTGCTTAAACTCCATCTGCCACTGGCCCCCGGGCGTTACGGCAAAACAAACCTTAGCGCCGCGCTCCGGCAAAAGTGCCACCACCAGCTGCGTGGCGTACCAGTAAAATGCGCCCAGCGCGATAACAATAATACCGCCGAGAAAAACCGTATATAATTTAGATACACCCCGGTTACCGAGCACAAACGGTGACCGGGGCGTCTCTTTAAACCACATTATTATTTTTCTTTAAAGAATTTTTCAGCGCCTGCGTTAACAGGAATGGACATGCCGTCCATAGCGCTTTCTTTAGTGATTACGTTTGCTGCGGAATGAGCTGCTTTAAGACGGTCGAGGTTGGTGTAGATAGCTTTGGTTACAGCATAACCGGTATCTGCGTCCATCTTATCGGTTACAGCAAGCATGCAGCGTACTGCAACTGCGGTGCAATCGGCAGCCTGTTTATTATAGGTATTTGCAGGAATGTTAACTTTGGTGTAGAACGGATATTCTTTAATTAAAGCGTCAGCTTTGTCGTTAGCAACCGGCAGCAGAACTACGTTGTTCTGAGTTGCAATATCCTGAATAGCTGCGGTCGGATGGCCGGCAGTTACAAAGGCTACGTCTACGTTGCCGTCCTTCAATGCGCTGGAAGCTTCAGCGAAGGAGAGGTACTGAACGTCGATATCGTCATAAGTTACGCCATAAGCGCCCAAAATCTGGCGGGCGTTAGCTTCGGTGCCGGAGCCCGGTGCGCCTACTGCAACGCGTTTGCCTTTAACCTGGGAAAGGTCGGTAATACCGGTTTCGGCAAGGGTTACAATCTGTACGGTTTCAGGATAGAGGGTTGCCAAACCGTAAAGGTTGGTAACTTTTTTATCCTTAAACATTTCGGTGCCGTTTACAGCATAATAAGCATTATCGTTCTGAATAAAGGCGATGTCTACCTGTCCCTGCTGCAGCATGTTAATGTTAGCAATGGATGCGCCAGTTGCCTGCGCAGAAGCATTGCAGCCCGGGATATTTTTGTTAAGGATATCCGCAATAGCGCCGCCAAGCGGATAATAAGTACCGGCAGTACCGCCGGTTGCGATGTTGATGAATTTCTGCGCCGGAGCTTTACCGTCTGCTTTGTCTTCACCGCCGCCGCAGCCTGCAACAAGCACAGCGAACACCATCATCGACATTAAAAAGGCCAATAGTTTTTTCATAATTTTCCCCCCTGTAAATTAGTGAACGAATATCCTCCTCAAAAGTAAACAGGTATTACGCCACATGATTATGTTGTTAAATTCGCTTTTTTTTCACAAATTCCTGCAAGGTTGTATTTATTTTTGGCATTTTATTTTTGTATACAAGTATACTTTAGCGCATTGAAAGTTTGCGGGCAAAGTTTTGCAAAAAAAGTGTAACTATGTTATCATATTTAATGTAAAAAATTGTAAGCATTACTAACTTATTAATTAAAGGATGTGTTATAAATGGTAAAAAACAATGCTTATAACCTTCGCCTTGCCAAAACCCTGTTTGAAAACACTTACGCGGCTCACGTTTTAAACGATAACAAAGACGTTATCGGCAAGTTGCGCATTGTGCCCAGCATTCCGCTGGACAGAAGCGTGCTGCCCGAAAACGCGCCTGTTGTAAGCCCGTTTTTGCTGGTAATTGTTGACGACGCCGATATTAACAAGGATAACCTTATCGACTTTGAAGAACGTGTTTCCTATGCGCTGTTAAAACGCTTCTCTACCGAAACCGTTGCCTTCCAGCACTGCCAGTTCTATTATCCTTCCCCGGCGTTCATTTTTGAACAGCCCGGCGCAACTGATACGCCGCTTGACCCTATCCCGGTTATGTAATTTAACCCCTAAAACACAAAAGCATCTGCCCAGGGCATTATGCCCCAAAGCAGATGCTTTTTTATTTTGCGTTTTAATATTTGTTGCAGTAAATGCGCGGTATGCGCTGCGTTAACTGGCAGGAAATTTCGTCCGGGTGCGTATCTGCAAGCCTTGCAATATCGCTGACGGTAATTTCATCATTGCCCTGTTTGCCAATAAGCACAACCTCGTCGCCCACTTTAATATCGGTTTCGTACCCCAGCTCAATCATAATCTGGTCCATGCACACGCGCCCGGCCACCTTATAGCGCCTGCCGCCGATTAAAACCTCGCCGCGGTTAGAAAGGCAGCGCGGGTAGCCGTCCGCATAGCCGATTGGCACCGTGCCAATCCACATATCCTCACTGCATTTGTAGGTTGCACCGTAGCCGACGGTATCGCCCGCTTTTACCTTATGAATATGCACCACGCGGCTGAACAGCCCCAGCGCGCTTTCAAATTTCGGCAGTTTTTCTGCACGCTCCTGCGTTTCGGGGTGCCCTTCCGGCATGTAGCCGTAAATAATCTGCCCCGGGCGCACAGCGTCGTAGTAGGATTCCGGAAAATACAGCGTGGTAGAACTGTTGGCTGCGGTAAAAATATATCTTTCCGGATTTGGGATGCGCCTTACCATGCTTTCAAAGCGGTGCATCTGGTGCTTAACATGCTCGTGGCTTTCGCCGTCGGCGCAGGCATAATGCGTAAAAAAGCCGTGAACAGTAATGTTGGTGTATTTTTTAATGGCTTCCAAAAACGCAGGCACGTCCTCCGCTTGCACGCCGATGCGGTTCATACCGCTATCTACCGCCACCATTACGCTGGCAGTTTTGCCAAAGCGCGCCGCTGTTTCGTCCAGCAGCTTTAAATTGGTCGATTCGCAAATCGGGATGATGGAATCCGTTTCAAAAGCGTCCTCGTATTCATCCGGCATCAACAGCCCTAACAGATAAATCGGGCACTTAAAACCCGCATCGCGCAGCTGGCGCGCCTCGCCCGTAACGGCAACAGCCAGCGCCTCGTAGCCCTCTTCCATAGCCATGCCTGCCACCAGCACCGCACCGTAGCCGTAAGCGTTAGCCTTAACAACAGCGACTGTTTCCGTCTGTTTAGGCACCAAAGCGCGTATGGCACGCAGGTTATGCCGCAAAGCATCCTGATATATTTTTAAATAAGTCGTCCTCATTAAGCGTTTAAACCTTCCTAAATTTAGCCCTGCCACGCAAAGCCGTTTTTGTTAAATCTCTATAATTATAATACATTTTTAACAAAATTGCTGTATACAATTTTAAAAATTTTAGATTTTTTACAAAACAAAAGCTGTACCGCAGGTTTAACCAAACGGTACAGCTAAAATTTAAGTTTACAGCACCGACGCTTCGCCGCGGTGGCGGCGGTAAATGCCGAAGGCGATTACCAAAAGTATGCAGCCGCCGATAACGAACAAAATGCTCATCGGCAGGTAGGTAGCAATTAAGCCGCCTGCCAAAGGCCCTATCATTGAGCCAAACTGCTGCGCCGAAAACAGCATGCCAAACACACGCCCGCGCTGGTTGCGCTCGGTTTTGTTTGCCAAAATGGCGCTGATTGATGGGTGGATGCCCGCAAAGAACAAGCCCACTGTAAAGTTAAGCACGGCAAACAGCAGCAAATCATCCGGCATGGATTGCAAAATCATTATTAATCCCGCACCGGCGGAAGAAATGGCCAGCGACAGGTAAAAGCCCCTGTTTTGCCCGAAGCGCCCCCAAAACGGCGCCGTCATGGCGCTGGCAATGCCCACCAGCGAGAACACCAGCCCGGCAATGAACATAATATTATCCGAGCCGTGGTACAAATCGGCCACATACAGGCTGATAATGGGCTGAATTAAAAGTATTACCATTTGCACCACGCCGCTGCAAATAAGCGCCTCGCGGATGGGCGAATTTTTTAAAAACACCGTTGCAGGCGCGTCGTCCTCTTTTTCCATTTTGCTGCCGGGCGGCTCCGGAATATAAAACCAAAAGACCAGTGTAATGATAAAAAGTACCGCGCCGCCAAGATAAAACGAAGTGCGCATGCCGAACATGGTTGCCAGCATGCCGCCGATTAAAGGCCCGATAACATTGCCCACGGTGAGGCCCGACTGCAAAATACCAAGGCTCATACCCAGCTTGCCCACCGGCACCGACGATGTGGCAATGGCAAGGCATACCGACCACAAACCTGCGGCAAAGCCCTGCAAAACGCGCACGCCGAAAAGCTGTTCCGGGCTTGTAACCATGCCGCCGAGTAAGTACGACAGCGCCAGCCCCAGACCGCTGCGGATGGCCATCGGCTTTTTGCCGTGCTTATCGGCCAGCCTGCCCCAGATAGGCGCCATAATGCCGCCGATTAAAAACGTAACCGAAAATACTACGCCCGACCACATTTTTACATCGCTTTGCGCAACGCCCAGCTCGCGGATAAGGTACATCGGCAAAAAAGGTATCAGCATGGTATAGCTTGCAGACATAAATACAACATTAGCCGTTAAAATGGCTAAGATGATTTTCCAGTTTTTCATTTTCTTTCCCCAAAAAGCAAAGCCGCCGTACACGCGGCGGCCTGCGAATAATTCTGTATTATTTGTTGCCTACTTCGGCTTCTACCCTTGCCAGAATAAAGCACAAGTCGGATAAACGGTTCAGCGCAATAAGTGCCTGCTGGTTTACGGGTTCTTCCTCAGCAAGGCGCAGGGCGCAGCGCTCGGCACGGCGGGTAGTGGTGCGTGCAATATCAAGCGCGGCAGCTCCCAAAGTATCGCCGGGGATGATAAAATGCCCCAGCGGCTCCAGCATTGCGTCGTATTTATCAATGGTGCTTTCCAGCATTTTTACATGTTCCTCTTTAATGTAGGGTTCAGGCAGGTTCATGCTTGCAATATCGGCCATCAGCGACATTAAAAGCTGCTGAATTTTTAAAATCGTGCCTTTAACGTCCTGTCTTGTTACGGTAGCGCGCGCCAGCCCCAGTGCCGAGGTAATCTCGTCCACCGTGCCGTAAGCCTCTACGCGCAGGCTGTGCTTGGAAACACGCTCGCCGGTGTAAAGGCCGGTAGTGCCCTTATCGCCTGTTCTGGTATAAACCGCTGCTTTGGTCATGTGCTGCCCTCCTTTGGGAACAAAGAGTAAATCTTAGTAAATTTCTTCGGGTTTGAAGAAGTTGTTAATTTCGCGTGCTGCGGATTCTTCGCTGTCGCTGCCGTGAACGATGTTTTCACCGATGGACAGGGCAAAATCGCCGCGGATAGAGCCCGGTACGGATTCCAGCGGGTTGGTTGCGCCCATCAGGCCGCGTACTGCTTTAATAGCGTTTTCGCCGGAGATTACCATAGCGGCAACCGGGCCGGAGGTGATGAATTCTACCAGTTCGCCGAAGAAGGGTTTGCCTTCATGTTCAGCATAGTGGAATTTAGCCTGCTCTTCGGTAATTTTAACAAGTTTCAAAGCGGAAACTTTCAGGCCGCGGCGTTCAAAACGGGAGATAATTTCACCGATAAGGTTTTTTCTTACTCCGTCGGGTTTTACAAGTACGAGTGTCTGCTGCATTTAAAATCGCTCCTATTCTTCTTTGTAATAATTTTTATACTAAATCGTTAAACGATTTTAGCCCTGTAAAAGCTCGCTGTACTTTTTAGCGTCCAGCTTTTCAATCATGGCAGTAATTAATTCTATCGCACCTTCATAATCATCCAAATGGATAATGGACTGGTGGCTGTGAATGTAGCGCGTCGGGATGCTGAAGGTTAAGGTTAAAACGCCGTCGCCGTGCAGGTGAATGCGCCCGCCGTCAGTAGCGCCGCCTTCGGAGATGCTGATTTGCGTCGGCACCTTCAAATCTTTGGCAACCTTCGCTGCAAAATCGCGCAGGGCGGTGTTAGGAATCATACCGGCGTCGTAAATGGTAATGGCAATGCCGCCGCCGATTTTCGCCGGTGCAACATCGTCCGCCACGCCGGGGGTGCCGCCTGCCACGCAGGTATCAATTACAAAAGCAACGTCCGGCTTCAGCAGGTTAACGCTGGTTTGTGCGCCGCGCAGGCCAACTTCTTCCTGCACGGTTGCCACGCCGTAAACGGTGTTGGGGTGCTTTTTAGCGTGAATGTTATCCATAACGTCCGCCATAACGGCGCAGCCGATACGGTTATCCCACGCTTTGCCAAGCAGGGTTTTGCCGTCGGCCATAACTGCCATTTCGGCATAAGGTGTAACCGGGCAGCCTTCAAAAACGCCCAGTTTACGCGCTTCCTTTTCATCCTTCACGCCGATATCAATATACATATCGCGTTTTTGCACAACCTTGGTGCGTTCTTCCGGCGTTAAAATATGGGGCGGCTTGCTGCCGATAACGCCAACCAAATCGCCCTTGCTGCCGTGAACGGTAACGCGCTGGCCCAGCATAACCTGCTCCCACCAGCCGCCAAGGCATACAAATTTTAAAAAGCCTTCTTTAGTAATATGCTTAACCATAAAGCCAATTTCATCCATGTGGCTGGCCAGCATAATTTTAGGTGCGCCTTCATCTGCGGCAGCACTGGTAAACACCACGCTGCCCAGTTTATCATAACTCACTTCGGCTTTGCCTGCCAAGCGTTCCTGCAAAAGCTCCTTCATCGGGGCTTCAAAGCCCGATACGGCATTGGTTTCGGAATATCTCTTCAGCCATGCCAGTTTGGTTTTTTTATCCATTCTTAACGGCCTCCGTGTTTTCTCATTTCAGCAGCCTGTGCGCGCAAACGTGCCACGCGGTCCTCGGTTGCGGGGTGGGTGCTGAACATTTTCTGCATATCGCGCGCGCTAAACGGGCTGATAATGAACATGTGCGCAGTTGCCTCGGTTGCGCCGGGCATGGTGCGCCTTGTTGCATACGCTTCAATTTTTAAAAGCGCGTCAGCCAGTGCGTCCGGGTCGCCGCAAAGCTCGCCGCCGCCCTCGTCAGCTAAATATTCGCGCGAGCGGGATACCGCCATTTGAATAAGCGCAGCGGCAATCGGCGCTAAAATCATAATCAAAAGCGTAACAATAAAGTTGCTGCTGTTGTTGCCTTCTTCGTCCTGGTGGCCGCCGCCAAGGAACATGCCCCACTGCGCAATGGTGGTAATAATACCTGCCAGAGTAGCGGCAATGGTGCCGATTAAAATATCGTTGTGCTTAACGTGGCTCAGCTCGTGGCCAAGTACGCCGGCAATTTCGCGTTTGTCCAAAACGTCGTACAGCGCCGTGGTTACGGCAACTGCTGCGTGTTCAGGGTTGCGGCCGGTTGCAAAAGCGTTCGGCACGGGGCTGTCGATAATATAAACCTTCGGCATCGGCAAATTGCCGCGACGTGCCAAATCCTGCACCATTTTATAAAGCGCCGGTGCGGAATGTGCGTCAACCTCGCGCGCATTGTAGTGCCTCAGCACCATTTTATCACTGTTCCAGTAAGCAAAAAAGTTCATGCCCACCGAAAATACCAACATTACCAGCATGCCCTGCAAGCCGCCGAAGTAATCGCCGACAAGCACCAAAAGCACGGTAAGCGCGGTCATTAAAAAAGCTGTTTTCATCTAAGTGTGTTCCTCCTTCATTAAATAAAACAAAACATTAAAAAGCATTTAAGGCAAAGCCTTAATTAATATTATATCAATTTTAAAATTATTTTTCAAATACCATAACCACAATTAATGTAAAACTTCTGTGACAGGCACAAGCTTCAGCCCGGAGGCCTTAACTTCGCCAATCGCCTGCTCCCACGCATTTACAGTATGCGGGCGCGCGTGGCAAATGGCAATGGCGCTGCCGTATTTATCGGCAATGGCCGCCGCCTGCCAGATTTTTTTAATTATCTCGTCTTCATTGGTGCTGTTATCCAAAAAGATGTTGTTGCGCCCGGTGGGCACGCCCATCTGTGCTGCCAGCTTGTCGCCCAGCGATTTGGAATAGGTGTTGCTGTCTACAAAAAACAATCCCTGGCTTTTCAGCTCCTTCAAAACGGCAGTCATCGCACGCTCGTCACTCGTCGCCTTGCTGCCCTGGTGGTTGTTAACGCCGCTGATGCCCGGCAGGCTGTTTACCATATCGCGCGTTAAGGCGCGGATGCTTTTATCGTCCATGCTGGTTAAAACAGTGTGCTTGCCCTCGCTCATTGCGGAAGGGTCCATCGGCTCCATCGGCAAATGCAGCATGGCAACCTGCCCGCCGCCGTTAATTACGTGCAGCACGTCGCTGCTGTAATCCCTGTAAGGGATGATGGCAAAGCTGAACGGCGCATTGAGCTTAACCAGACGGCGTACAAGGTCAATATCATAACCGCAGTCGTCGATAATTACCGCCAGCTTGCCGTGATGGCTGCGCGTGGTGGCAGGCTCTTTTTTAATGTCCTTATCGGGCTTTTCCAAATTAAGGTTATGGTAAAAATAAACCACGTCCGTCACAAATTCTTTGGTGCCCTCACCAGCCTTGGTGCTGATGGCAATATCAAGGCGCACGGAATCCCAATCGTTATAGGTAGTTTCTTCCATGCGGACGGTTTTAAGTTTGGTTCCCTCCAGCTTATCTGCCAGCCAGCCCGCAGCGTCGCGCAGTTCCGTCGCCGCCGGTACGCCAATGGCAAGCTCGCGCTTGTTCCACGTTATCTGCGCGCCGGATTTTACCGTTTCCATCTGCACGCTGCGCCCGTTATCCGTCAGCTGCCAGTTATCGCGCGTCAGCAAAATATCGTCCACTGCCTTCTGCGCCGCTTTCGATTCCTCCAAAAGCTCTATCTTCGCCGGTGCGGTAAGCCCGCCATCCTCCACGTCCTTTTCGGCGCGCGAGGCCGCATAATAAATGCCCGCTGCCGCTGCAACAGCCAGCACAGCCACAATTAAAAGCACCGTCAGCCAGTTAGAAGATTTTTTCTTTCTTCTCGTCATGTCCTTCTCCTTTTATGCACGGGGGTGCGCCTTAGCGTAAATATCGCGCAGGCGCTTGTTGGTTAAATGCGTGTAAATCTGCGTCGTTGCTATATCGGCGTGCCCCAAAAGCTCCTGCACGCTGCGTAAATCAGCGCCGTTATCCAGCAAATGCGTCGCAAACGAATGGCGCAGAATATGCGGCGTCAGCTTTTTGGTAATACCTGCCTCCTGCCCGTAAGTACGGATAATCTGCCAAAAGCGCTGGCGGGTAATCTCGTGCCCTCCCTGCGCCAAAAAAACAATCTCCGTCGGGCGGGATTCATGCTCTAACTTCGGACGCACCTCGTTTAAATAGCGCTCCAAAAAATTTGCGGCGACAGAACCTAACGGCACAATGCGCTCCTTGCTGCCCTTGCCGAAGGCGATGATGTACTTTAAGTTAACATCGATGCGCTCCAGCGTTAAATTAATAAGCTCCGATACGCGCATGCCGGTGGCATATAAAACCTCCAGCATCGTGCGGTCGCGCAGGCCTTCCGCCGTTGTTATGTCCGGCTGGTTTAAAAGGCGCAGCACCTCATCCTCGCTTAAAACGCGCGGCAGTTTAATGCCCTTTGTGGCAGCCTCCACAACCTCCGCCGGGTTCACATCCATATAGCCCTCCGCCGTCATAAAACGGTAAAACGCCTTAATAGCGGCCAGCTTGCGGGCAATGGTGGCAGCGGCAAGGCCATTGTTTTTAAGCTGCGTCATATAATCCGTAATCTGCGTGCGGGTAACGCTGGTCAACTGCTCTGCGCTTTTTAAGCCCAGCGTCTCCGCAAACAGGCGCAAATCACGCGCGTAAGCCTGCCTTGTGTTCTGCGAAAGCCCCAGCTCCACGGTTAAATATTCCAAAAAAAGCTGCATTTTATCTGCCATAAAAATACCCTATAAAAGAAAAACAACGCCACAGCGCCGTTTTTCTAAAAAATCAGTTGTTATCGCGTCTTTCGGGCTGCATAATGGTAATATTTGCCGCCGGCGAGATGGTAGAAATGGCGTGCTTGTAAACAAGCTGCTGTTTGCCTTCGTTTTCTATAATAACGGTAAAATTATCAAACCCGCGCACCAGCCCCCTGATTTGAAAGCCGTTTACCAGGTAAATAATTACGCCAAGGTTTTCCTTTCTAACATGGTTTAAAAAGCTGTCCTGTAAATTCATTGCCGGTTTTGCGTTGTTATTCATAACGGCGCCTCCCTAAATGTCAGTTATATACTCTTTAAATTTTACAACAAATTTTTACTTTCAGCAAGTATGTAAATAATTCTTCTCTTAAAACCCGCTTACGTGGATAAAGTTTTTGGTTTTGCGTTTTGATTTTACGTTGCGTCTTTGCAGTTACGTTATTACTTTTTAAAATTTACTTTCTCATTCATGTTACTTTTTTGGCTAAAAAGTAACCAAAAAGCCTTCGCTCCTGCAAAAAATTTAACCGCTCCGTATCAAATAAGTATGCCACTTGCAGCGCCTGCGGAACTCGCTTGCTTTGCAAGCTCAAACATCCTCAGCAAATGCTGCAAGTGCCTTTTGATGTTAAGTCTACGCTGATTTTTTGAAAGTCGCGGCTCCGCCCAAATTCCTACTTTGAGTAGATTTTTATTTTGGCTAAATTGTTACCGTACTTTTAAAAAGCAATTTCTAAAGTACGATATGTGCTTATCTAAAAGTTAAAAGCTGTAAAGTACGACGCTCGGCAGCACGCGGCATCGGATTTTAGCAACATTTTCTAAAAAGCAACTGCAAAAATCGTGTCGAGCGAAGCGACTCTCAAATTTTTGCAGTTGCTTGCAAACATTGTTGCGTAAAAAAATCCGACTAGCCGCGGAACTTTCTTTAGCTGAGTCGTCAATTAGAAACGAGCCAAAAGCGATGTTTATAATTGTAGCAGCGAAGCTACGCAAATTTTGCGATTGAATAATGAGCAAAATTTACGCCACCTTAATTCCTTTAGTTATAAAGAAGAATGGATGAGTAAAAGATGAAGGCAAAAGCCAAACGTACATACAAAGGCGCAACATAAAATTATAGTTTCACAGCATTTTGCTTGCTGTTACCATAGTGCAACCTTTGGCAAATATTATCAACAACCCATTTTTTATTTAAATGCAAAAAAGCCGTTGGCAAAATGCCAACGGCTTTAGTTCTAACTATTAATAATATTTTGGCTATTACTAAGATTAGAAAGTGAAGATTACTTCAGACCAAATGGTTTCGGTGTTAGCATCGCCTTCACGGGAATCAAGGTTGTAGTATTTAACACCAGCAACGATGTTCTTAGCAAGGGTCAGGTTTGCACCGGCTTCGATACCTTCATAGCCATCGCCGTCATGAGCAGCAGTTACAGGCATATATGTGTAGGAAGCAAGGGTCGGATAAATTACGGTGTTAGCCGGACGGTCCATGTAGTTTACATAAGCGCCCCAGCTGCCAACTTTGGATGCTTTAGCACCTGCATAGTTCAGGCCTACCATCCAGCCGTTGTCGTCGCCGTCGCTGTCGGATACGTCACCGTTGTACCAAGCACCTTTCAAAGTCAGGTCATCCATGAATTCCCAGCCAGCTGCGATTTCATAAATATCCTGGTCATATTCGGTATCTACTTTGTAGTAGTTAACAGCTGCGTCTACAACGCCCATTTTAGCGCTTACGCCAGCTACATATACACGGTCATCAGAAGTTAAACCTTCTTCAGATTCGTCAGCAGGAGTAGACGGATCGTCTGCAACTTCTGCCAAATCGTCAGAACCTTTCAGTGCCCAACCGTAAACTTTAACGTCATCACCATAAGCAAGTTTAATACCATCGCCGCGGGTATCGATTACAGTACCGCCAACATTGGTGAAGTCCTGACGGCCAGCTTCAACTTTAACACCGCCAACACGACCGGATACATATGCCCAGTTCAGGGTTACATCATCGGTAGATTCAGCATCGTCAAGATACTGGTTGTTTTCAAAACGGCCGGTGTAAGTCCAATCTTCGTTAATAGCACCGTTTACGAACAAACGGGTGCGCAGACGGCCTTGGGAAAGACCATTGCCATCATGTTTGTCAACGTCGGTATCACGATAGCTCATACGAATCTGACCGGTGATTTTTACGTTGTCAGCTTTTTTCTCAAGGTTAGCTACGCGTACGCCAAGGCTGTCGAGTTCGTCAGCAAATTCTGCTGCTAATTTATCAACATTAGCGCCTTTTGCCATTGCTTTTGCTACAATCTGTGCCATTTCATAACGGGTCATCAGTTTGTCGCCG
>CASEIL010000027.1 GCA_949288065.1 uncultured Phascolarctobacterium sp. | reverse complement strand
CCCCCCCGCAAGCAAAAGTCCGCACGCTAGCGCAGGCGGACTTTCCTATGGGCGGGAGATGTTCCGGCGCCGCAGTTCCGCTCCAGCCGCACCAGGAGCGGCTTGCGGCTTTTTGTGCCCCGTTATTGAGGTATAAAAAAGCCGAAGTGCAAAGAAAAAATTTGCACTTCGGCAAGGCGTTTCGTCAAGAAAGCGGATAAAAAACAACCCCAATGCTTTCACATCAGGGTTGTTTGCAGGTAAACTTTATTTAATTTTTAAAACTTAATTATCTCTTCTCTGCAATTTCTTTTTGCAGCATGGCGATGAATTCGTCCTGGTTCATTGCGCCGATGTCGCCTTCGCCGCGGCGGCGTACAGCAACGGTGCCTTCTTCAACCTCTTTATCGCCAATAACGAGCATGTACGGCACTTTCTGCATTTGTGCTTCGCGGATTTTGTAACCGATTTTTTCGTTGCGATCATCCAGGTGCACACGCAGGCCCAGCTTGAACATTTTATCGTACATTTTTTGTGCGTAGTCGTGCTGTTTGTCGGTAATCGGCAGAATGCGAACCTGGCACGGTGCCAGCCATGCAGGGAAGGCACCGGCATAGTTCTCAATCAAAATGCCGATAAAGCGCTCGATAGAACCGTAAACAACGCGGTGAATCATTACCGGGCGGTGTTTTAAGCCGTCCTCACCGGTGTAGGTTAAATCAAATTTTTCCGGCAGCAGCATATCCAGCTGAATGGTGCCGCACTGCCAGGTACGGCCAATGCTGTCCGTCAGATGGAAGTCGATTTTCGGGCCGTAGAACGCGCCGTCGCCTTCGTTGATGGTGTACGGCAAACCAAAGTCGTCCATAGCAGATTTTAAGCCGTTGGTTGCTTTTTCCCAGGTTTCGTCGTCGCCCATGCTGTCATTCGGACGGGTAGAAAGCTCGGCATGGTATTTCAGCCCAAAGGTTGCATAAACCTCGTCAAACAGGTGGATGGTTTCCTGAATTACCTCTTTAATCTGGTCGGTGGTCATAAAGATGTGCGCATCATCCTGCGTAAAGCAGCGTACACGGAACAGGCCGTGCAGCGCGCCGCTCAGCTCGTGGCGGTGTACAAGGCCAAGTTCGCCCACGCGCAAAGGCAGCTCGCGGTAGCTATGCGGATGGGTGCGGTAATACAGCATGCCGCCGGGGCAGTTCATCGGTTTAATGGCAAAATCGGCATCGTCAATTTTGGTAAAGTACATATTGTCGCGGTAATGGTCCCAGTGGCCGCTGCGTTCCCACAACGTGCGGGAAAGAATCATCGGGGTCTGAATTTCGTAATAGCCATAGCGGCGATGTACCTCGCGCCAGTAATCAATAAGGGTGTTTTTAATAATCATGCCGTTGGGGTGAAAGAACGGGAAGCCCGGGCCTTCATCCTGAATGCTGAACAGGTCAAGCTCCTTGCCCAGCTTTCGGTGGTCGCGCTTGGCGGCTTCTTCCAGCATGTGCAGGTAAGCGTCAAGCTCTTCCTTGCTGGGGAAGGCGGTGCCGTAAATACGCTGCAGCATTTTGTTGTGCTCGTCGCCGCGCCAGTAAGCGCCGGCAATGCTTTGCAGCTTAAAGGCTTTAACCCTGCCGGTGGAGGGGCAGTGCGGGCCTGCGCACAAATCGGTAAAGTCGCCCTGGGTGTAGGTGCTGATAACAGCATCCTCCGGCAGGTCGTTGATGAGTTCGACCTTATATTTTTCGTTTTTGGCTTCAAACATTTTCAGCGCTTCAGCGCGGGGAATTTCTGCCCTTACAAGGGGAATATTGGCTTTAATGATTTTTGCCATTTCCTTTTCGATAGCGGCAAGGTCTTCCGGAGTGAAAACGTGCTCGCTGTCAAGGTCATAATAAAAACCGTTGGCAATAGCAGGGCCAATAGCGAATTTTACATCCGGGAACAAATGCTGGATAGCCTGTGCCATAACGTGTGCCGCCGTGTGGCGGATAGCGTGCAGGCCTTCTTCGCTTTCAGGCACTACAAATTCAACGCCGGCGTCGTGCATCAGCTTATCGGACAAATCTTTGTTCTGTCCGTCTACAACGGCAAGCAAAGCCTGCTTGCCCAGTTTTTGCGAAAGGCTTTTGGCAACTTCAAGCAGGGTTACGCCATCTTCGTATTCCCTAACGCTGCCGTCCTTTAAAGTTACTTTTACCATAATTTTACCTCCTGTAATATTCCATCACTAAATAAAATAAACTCCATCCCTTATAAAAGGGACGGAGTTATCCGCGGTTCCACCCTAATTGGCTTAAAATAAGCCCTCTTAGTTAACCGTTAACGCCGGTGTACGATGCCGCCTACTAACAGTTCGGGGCATAGTTTAAAGGTGGTCTGGCAAATACTGTACCCAACTGCTCTCAGCCGCGGCAGTTTTTTCTGTAAGGCCGGGGTAAGTGCCCTTTCCTTTGCATTACTGATAAAATATCAAATTATGTTTATATTATAAGCACCGCCGCGGAAGTTGTCAAATCTTTAGCAAATAATTTTTTGCAAAAAACGTAAAATAAATTTATAATAATATATTGTAATGTAATGAAACTTAACGGAGATGGTAAAATGCATTTTAAATTTACCAAACCGCTGCAAAAACTGCTTGTAACTGCCCTGCTGGCGCTGATGTGCGCCCCTGCGGGCGAAGCGAAGGAGGCTTACAGCGGCACCTTTATTTACATACCGCTGGACGACAGGCCGGTAACATATTCCTACCCGGTTGCCAATCTGGAGGCGGCAGGCTACAAAATTTTAACGCCGCCGGAGGAGCTTTTAGCATCTGCCAACCGCACGGGCGACCCGGACAAGCTGTGGCAATGGCTGGCCGAAAATGCGCCCGACGCCGACGCTGCCATTTTAAGCAGCGACGCTTTAATTTACGGCGGGCTGGTTGCCAGCCGCACACACTATTTTGACGATACTACCTTACAGGCCCGCGTACACCGTTTGGAGCTGCTGCGCGAAAAACTGCCAATGCCGCTGTATATTTACAGCACCTTAATGCGCACGCCGCGCGCCAGCTTCGGCAACGTAGAGCCGCCCTATTACAGCAAAATCGGTCCGGCTATTTTCCGTTATTCCGAACTTATCGACAAAGAGGACATGCAGGGCTTAACGCTGCGCGAATCCCTCACCAAACAGGCGATAAAAAATAATCTGCCCGAGGCAGAATTAAACGACTGGCTGCAAAGACGCATAAAAAATTATAACGTAAATAAATCGCTGACGGAGCTGGCAGGCAAATACCGTTTCCACTATCTTGCCATTGGCAAGGATGACAATGCGCCGCTATCGGCCACGCACATGGAAGCGCGCTACATTAAGCGCGAGGCGTACCACCTTTCCGACCAGATTTTTCAGATTCTGCCGGGCGTAGACCAGCTGGGCATGCTGCTTTTAACGCGCGCCGTTAACGAAAAGAACCGCGAGCACCCGCTTGTTTACACCTACTACGCCGAGGGTACCGGACGCATGACGGTGCCGCAGTATTCCGACAGTACGCTGGGCGAATCGGTGCCTCAGCAGATACTCGCCGCCGACGCGCGCCCCACCACCAACATTGCCGAAGCAGATTTTGTGCTGGCAGTTAACACGCCGCTGGACGGTGTAATGCTGGACAGCACTGCACCGAGCAACCAGTTTTTTGCCGCCCCGCGCGATAAAAAATACATTACGCAGCTGGAAGGCTTTTTAAAGAACGATTACAAGGTTTCGCTGGCGGATGTAACGTATTCTAACGGCGCGGACAACGGCTTTATGAACGAACTGACGAACCGCGGCAATTTGGAAAAGCTTACCGCCTACAACGGCTGGAACACCGCCGATAATACCATTGGCTTTGCCATTGCGCAGGGCATCTTGGCGCCGCGTGTCAGCGTTGATGACAACAAACGCTTAATGCAAATGCGCCTGGTGGATGACTGGTTTTACCAGTCCAACGCACGCCGCAGCGCGACGGACTTTTTGGAAGGCGATGGGCATAAGGACGCCGTTTACAAGCTCGGCAGCCACGCTAAGGAAATCCGCCGTATGGCGCAGGCAGACTGCGAGGCATTGGCGCGCAAATACCCCTACACCCGCGATTTTAAATTTAAAATTGCCTTCCCGTGGGACAGGCTGTTTGAAATTAGCGTAACGCCGCAAAACAAAAAGGATTAAGACAGCAAATAACCCCAAATCCAAACGGATTCGGGGTTATTTTTTTGCGTTTATTTAGCAAAGTTTTTTTCTTTATAGGGGCATAAATCCACCAGCATGCACTCGCTGCACAGCGGCTTGCGCGCCTTGCAGATTTTGCGCCCGTGCCAGATGAGCCAGTGGTGCGCGTCGCTCCATTTTTCCATGGGGATAGCCTTTTGCAGCTCCTTTTCCGTCGCTAATGGGTCTGCGCCCTTGGCCAGCCCCAAACGGTGCGAAACGCGGAACACATGCGTATCTACCGCAATGGCGGGCACGTTGTAAATAATGCTGGCAATTACGTTGGCCGTTTTTTTGCCCACGCCCGGCAGCGTCATCAGCTTTTCAATCGTGTCGGGTACGGTGCTGTTATATTCCTGCACCAGCATATGGCAGGTGGCAAGCAGGTTTTTCGCTTTGGCGCGGAACAAACCGCAGTCACGGATTTCGTTCTCCAGCTCCTCCTGCGTCAGCGCGCCCATTTTTTCCGGCGTGTTGTATTTGGGGAAGATGCGCGCCGTTATTTTGTTAACGCGCTCGTCCGTGCACTGGGCGGACATAATTACCGCCACCAAAAGCTCAAACGGCGTTGTATAGTTAAGCGCGGTTTTGGTGTCCTTGTAGGTATCTTCCAAAACCTTTAAAATTTCTTCACGCTGCTGTTTGCGCATCAGTTGGTCAGGCTCCTTACCGGCGCAGGAATTCTGCCGCCGCGGGCGATGAATGCGTCCGGTTTAAATTTGCTTACGCCGATGATGGGTGCATAACCCAAAAGCCCGCCGAATTCTACCCTGTCGCCCACGTTTTTGCCGGGCACGGGCACAAGGCGCACCGCCGTGGTTTTATTGTTAATCATGCCAATGGCTGCCTCGTCGGCAATGATGGCAGAAATGGTCTGCGCCGTAATATCGCCGGGTACGGCAATCATATCCAGCCCTACGGAGCAAACGCAGGTCATGGCTTCCAGTTTTTCCAGCGTCAGGCTGCCGCGTTCAACGGCGGCAATCATACCGGCGTCCTCGCTGACGGGTATGAACGCGCCACTTAAACCGCCGACGTAGCTCGAAGCCATCAGGCCGCCCTTTTTAACAGCGTCGTTAAGCATAGCCAGCGCCGCAGTAGTGCCGGGTCCGCCGGTGCTTTCAAGGCCGATTTCTTCTAAAATATGTGCCACGCTGTCGCCAACTGCCGGCGTCGGTGCCAGCGACAGGTCGATAATGCCAAACTGCGTATTTAAACGGCGTGCTGCCTCCTGCGCAACCAGCTGGCCCACGCGGGTAATTTTAAACGCCGTCTTTTTAATGGTTTCGGCAACGGTGCCCACGTCTGCGCCGCGCACTGCTTCCAGCGCGTGCTTAACAACGCCCGGGCCGCTTACGCCTACGTTAATAACGCTTTCCGGCTCGGTAACGCCGTGGAACGCGCCTGCCATAAACGGGTTATCCTGCACGGCATTGCAAAAGATAACAAGTTTGGCGCAGCCGATAGCGTCACGGTCAGCCGTAAGGTCTGCCGTTTGTTTAACAATGCGCCCCATTTCGGCAACGGCGTCCATATTAATGCCGCATTTGGTAGAGCCAACGCTTACGGAAGAACAAACAATCTGCGTTTCCGCCAGCGCTTCCGGAATGGATGCAATCAGCCTGCGGTCGCCGTTGGTGTAGCCCTTATCTACCAGTGCAGAAAAGCCGCCTACAAAGTCAACACCGACGGTTTTACCGGCATCGTCCAGCGCTTTCGCCAGCGGCACAAAGCTCTGCGCCTCGCAACTTTCGCCCACAATGGCGATTGGCGTAACAGATACGCGCTTGTTGATGATGGGCACGCCCAGCTCGGTTTCCAGCTCCTGCCCAACTTTAACAAGGTTCTCTGCCTTTTTGGTAATTTTATCGTAAATTTTCTGCGCCGTTACCTTAATATCCGGGTGAGCGCAGTCACGCAGGCTGATGCCCATGGTGATGGTGCGCACATCCAGATTGTTTTCGGTAATCATGCGGTTGGTTTCCAAAACGTCTTTAATTTCAAACATAAGCGCGGCCTCCTAAATGCGGTGCATAGCGGTAAAAATATCCTCGCTCTGCACGCGGATATCCACGCCAAGCTCCTCGCCGAGCGCGTTGAAGGCAGCCTTTACCTTGTCAAGCTGCACATCGGCGTTTTGCATATTGGCGATAAGCACCATGTTGAAAAAGCCGTCCATAATGTTCTGGTTAATGTTCAGGATATTGATGTTATGCTCTGCCAGCAGGTTGCTGACGCGGGCGATAATACCTACTCTGTCTTTGCCTACGATAGTTAAAACAATACGCATTGGTGTTCCTCCTCTTTTGGCTGCTTAATTTTATAAAGCTTGTTCTATTTTACCATAAAATTAAAGGCTTTTGTTTATTTTTCAAAAAATTTTGCTTATCTTTGTACACTTGTGCGTAATTGTATCGCTTCGGCAATGTGCGCGGCGCTGATTGTTTCTGCATCCGCTAAATCGGCAATGGTGCGCGCCACTTTAATAATGCGGTCGTGCGTGCGGGCGCTGAGCCCCAGTGCCGTAAAATATTTGCCCAGCATCGCTTCTGCCTGAGGCTCTAATTTGCAATAAGCGTTCAGCTGCTTTTTGTTCATCTGCGCATTGCAGTGTACGCCGCTGCCGTTAAAGCGCTTACGCTGAATATCGCGCGCCTTTACCACGCGCTTGCGGATAGCTGCCGAGCTTTCGCCCGCCGCCCTGTCCTTCAAATCGTCGTATTCCAGGCGCGGCACGGCCACCTGTATGTCGATGCGGTCGAGCAGCGGGCCGGAAATTTTACGCTGATAGCGTTCAATCTCGTTCGGCTTGCAGCGGCATTCGTGCGTTTTATCGCCCAAAAAGCCGCACGGGCACGGGTTTTGCGCCGATACCATAATAAAGCGCGCCGGAAACGACAGGCTGGCCTGCACGCGACTGATAGTTACCACGCCGTCCTCCAGCGGCTGACGCAAAACCTCCAGCGTCGCGCGCGAAAATTCCGGCAGTTCGTCCAAAAATAATACGCCGTTGTGGCTGAGCGTTACCTCGCCCGGGCGCGGAATACTGCCGCCGCCAATCAGCGCGCTGGCCGATACTGTATGGTGCGGGCTGCGGAAGGGGCGCTCCAACACCAGCTGCTTTTTGCCGTTTAACAGCCCGGCAATGCTGTAAATTTTGGTTACTTCTAAAATTTCATCCTCCGTCATCGGCGGCAAAATGGTGGGCAAACGGCGTGCCAGCATGGTTTTGCCGCTGCCGGGCGCGCCTACCATCAGCACGTTGTGCCCGCCTGCCGCGGCAATTTCCAGCGCGCGCTTTACCACCTGCTGCCCGCGCACTTCGGCAAAGTCTACCTCGTAAGCGCAGTTTGCTTCCACGCTCAGCTGCTTTTTGGGCAGCGGCGTTAAACGATCCTGCCCTTTCAAATGGCTCACCAGCTCGCTCAGGTTCTGCGGCGTGTAAACGTCAATGCCGTCCACCAACTCGCCCTCGCTGGCATTGCCCTGCGGAATGTAAATCTCCTTCCAGCCATGTTCTTTGGCGTACAAAATCATCGGCAAAACGCCCGCCACCTGGCGGATGCTGCCATCCAGCGCCAGCTCGCCCACAAAAATTTTGCCTGCCGCTTCCTCCTGCATCAGGCTGCCAGCTGCCGTTAAAATACCAATGGCAATCGGCAAATCAAGGCTGCTGCCATCCTTGCGCAAATCGGCAGGCGCTAAATTAACGGTTATGCGCGTCATCGGGAAGATAAGCCCCGAATTTTTCAGCGCCGCCCGCACGCGTTCGCGCGATTCCTTCACCGCCGTATCCGGCAGCCCCACAATATCAAAACCCGGCAGGCCGCTTGCAATATCTACCTCCACAATAATTTCTTCGCCGTTAATACCGCAAACAGTTTCCCCATACGTTTTTGCGTACATAAAATCCCCCTAAAAACAATTTGGCAGATGGCGCAGTTTTGCCCTGCCGCCGTCTGCTAAAATTTCTATTACATCAAAGCTTATGCTGTTATAACCTTTTTGCTGCTGTTGCAGGTAATGCAGCGCCGTAGTGCGTATTTTTTGCTGCTTGGCGTAGGTTACCGCCATGCCCGGCGTGCCAAATTTAAGGCTGCGCCGCGTTTTAACCTCCACAAACGCCAGCGTGCCGCCCTTAACGGCAATAACGTCAATCTCGCCCCAGCGGCAGCGGTAGTTACGCGCCACCACCTTATAGCCATGCCGTTCCAAAAAGGCGCAGGCTACGTCCTCGCCGCGCCGCCCAAAACTGCTGCGCCCGTCAGCCATCGGCTTCTTCCGGCAGGCGCAGTAATTTATTCGGCAGCGCTTCTGCTTCCGGCAGGTGCAGGCTTTTCACCGGCTCGTAGCTGCGGCGGTGCCAGCAAGTTGCGCCACAGCGCAAAATGGCCTGCATGTGTGCGCCGCTGCCGTAGCCCTTGTTGTGCTGCCAGTCGTACTCCGGGTATTCAGCTGCCAGCTTGTCCATTAAGCGGTCACGCGTTACCTTGGCTATTACGGAGGCCGCCGCTATGGAAACGCTCAGCGCGTCGCCGTGCACCACGGAATACGTTTTTATGCCGTCTGCCTGCACCGGCATCGCATCAATCAGCGCCGCCTGCGGGCGGATTTTTAAATTTTGCAGCACCTCCGCCATGCCCACCTGCGTAGCGCGGTAAATGTTCAGCCTGTCGATATTATAGACGCTGACGATATTTACCGACACTGCCAGCGCTTTAGCAAGAATCTCATCATACAGCTGTTCGCGCTTCGCCGCACTCAGCTTTTTGGAATCGTTCAGCCCTTTAATAAACGCGCCCTGCGGCAAAATAACAGCGCCAATGACCATCGGCCCCGCCAGCGGCCCGCGCCCTGCTTCGTCAACACCGGCAACAAATTCCGCACCGTCGGCGTAGCACTGGTTTTCGTACAACAGCATTTTGGCATAGCGCTCGCGCTCCGCCGCCTCTGCCGCCTGTTTTTTATAATACGCCGCCAGCAGCTTCTGCACGCCGCTGCGCTCGTCCTGCGCCAGCTGCTCCAACAGCTCTCCACCCGGGTTATTGTTTAGCGCTTCTTTAATTTCTGCAATTTTCATAGCAACAGCTCCTCAAACAAAAAGCCGCTTAAAGCGGCTTTAGTTATTTATCCGGTTCATCTAAAGTTATTCTGCCTGTTTTGCCGCTGCGGAAGTCGCGCAGCACCAGCTGGATGACCTTATCAATATCCAGCTGCCCGCCGCCCTTAAGGCAGCCGCGGCTGACGGCAATTTTTTCAAAAACCTCGCGCACTGCTGCGTCCGGTTCAAAATCAATGGCGTATTTTTCCTTAAGCAGCTCCGGGTAAGCGGCAATCAGCTTTTCGGTTAACAGTTCCGTTGCCTGTTCGCGGTCGTAAACATCCTCTTTAATCGCGCCGGTAAGCGCAAGGTTTAAGCCAACCTCGGGGTCGTCAAACTTCGGCCACAGCACGCCCGGCGTGTCCAAAAGCTCCAGCCCTTTGGCAATGGTAACCCACTGCTGCCCGCGCGTTACGCCCGGCTTATCGGCAGCCATTACCTTGTTTTTGCCAACCAGGCGGTTAATCAGCGTCGATTTGCCGACATTCGGTATGCCTACAATCATTACGCGGATGGAGCGGTTTTTAACGCCGCGCTTCAGCCATTTGTCAATTACAGGCTGCGCCGCCTTTTGCACAGCGCTAATCAGCTGCTTTACGCCCTTGCCGGTGCTGCAATCAACCGTGCAGACGGGCAGACCATTATTTTTAAAGGTATCTTTCCATGCTTCCGTTTTGGCAGCGTCCGCCATGTCAACTTTGTTCAGCGCAATAATCTTCGGCTTCTGCCCCAAAAGCTGTATCAGCATCGGGTTGGTGCTGCTGCGCGGCACGCGTGCGTCAAGCATTTCCACCACCACGTCCACCAGCTTCAGCTGCTGCTCCATCATGCGTTTGGCCTTCGTCATGTGCCCCGGGAACCACTGAATTTTAAAATCCATTTACAGCACCTCCCATCAGGGCAGCATACGCCATCTGTCAACAGGCCAGAAAGCAAGGCTTGCCTTACCCTTTACCAAATCCAGCGGCACAAAGCCCACATCGGCAAAGCGGCTGTCCTCAGAATTATTCCTGTTATCGCCCAGCACAAAAATATGCCCCTCTGGCACTACGGATTTTCTGTAATCGGAAAAGTTCGGCCCTTTGGGGTCCTCCTTCCAGGTATAAGGCTCGTCTATTTCCGTGCCGTTTACCAGCACCTTGCCGCTGCGCATTTCTACCGTGTCGCCGGCCGTGGCAATAACGCGCTTAATAAAATCGCGGCTCTCATCCTTCGGGTAGCGGAACACAATAATTTCGCCCTTTTCAGGCTCATTAATAAAATAGGTAAACTTATTTACCAAAAGGCGCTCGTGGTTTACCAGCGTCGGGTACATCGAAGAGCCTTCAACCATATAAGGCTCTACAATAAAGGTACGGATGCAGAAGGCCAGCGCCACTGCCACGATAATTGATACCAGCCAGTCGCTTACGGTATCCTGCCAGGTTGTTTTTTGTTTTGCCATTTATATTCGCTCCTTTTGCGGCCGTTTGGGCGGCCTGTTAAGTTATATTTTCCCACACTTTTTTATACTAACAAACATTACCTTATTTGTCCATAGCGTTCACCGTTTTGCCACAGAAAAAAATCTCGTGCGGTTAATGTTTTTACTTGCAATATGGTGGGTATTTGTTGTAAAATTTTTTTGTTGTGCTATGTGTTTTTTGTAGTAAATTTTACATAGTTTCCTGCTTTTTAGCAGGATTTTAAAATTGAATAGCCAATATATAAATATTGTATACTATTTCGGTAAGTAAATTTTACATTTTAGCGGTTAAAGGAGCTGGAAGCATTATGACCCAGATTAATATCGCAGTAATCGGCAGCTGCAATATCGACGTCGTTGTCGAAGCGCCGAAACGCCCGCTGGCAGGCGAAACCATTTTAGGCAACCGCCTCATCATCGCGCAGGGCGGCAAGGGCGCCAACCAGGCAGTAGCCGCCGCAAGGCTTGGCGCAAAGGTTTATATGGTAGGCTGCGTCGGCGACGATGACTACGGCCGTTCCGTTATTAACAATTTTAAAGCCAACGGCGTTAACGCCGATTATGTTAAAACCATCCCCGGCGTAACAACCGGCACGGCACATATTACCCTTGCCGAGGGCGATAACAGCATTATTGTTATTAAAGGCGCCAACGATTTGGTAACGCCGGAGCTTATCGACGAAGCGTGGCCGCAGATTGCAGCCTGCGATATGGTTATGCTGCAGCACGAAATACCGGCAGCAACTATTGCCTACACCCTTAAAAAGTGTGCGGCAGCCGGTGTAAAAGCCCTTTTAAACCCTGCCCCCGTGCTGGAATGCGCAGCAGGCTGGGCCAAAGACGCCGCTTTTGTTACTCCTAACGAACACGAGGCGCAGGCACTCTTCCCCGGCAAAACCACCGAGGAAATACTTTTACAAAACGAAGGCCGCTTACTGATGACCCTTGGCAGCAAGGGCGTGGCTTACGCCGAAAACGGCGTTATTAACACCGTACCTGCTTTTAAGGTGGAAGCGGTTGACACCACCGGCGCGGGCGACACCTTTAACAGCGCCTTTGCCGTTGCCAAAGCCGGCGGCAAAACCATGGCCGAAAGCATTAAATTTGCCAATGCGGCAGCAGCCCTTTCTGTGCAGAAAATCGGCGCACAGGGCGGCATGCCTTATTTAGATGAAGTGGAAGGAATGTTAGAAGCATGCAGAAAATAGGTATTTTAAACAGCGAAATCGCCAAGGTGCTGGCGGATATGGGCCACACCGACACCATCGTTATCGGCGACTGCGGGCTGCCGGTGCCTCCGGGAGTGAAGAAAATTGACCTTGCTTTAAAGCTTGGCACCCCCCGCTTTTTAGAGGTTGTTGAAGAAGTAGCCAAATATATGGAAATCGAAAAAATCCACATCGCCGCCGAAATGCAGAGCCACAACGAAGAATGCTGGCAAAAAATGCACGAAATGTTCGGCGACAAGGAATGGATTGTTACCGACCACGAGCATTTCAAGCTGGCTTCCAAAACGGCCAAAGCCGTTATCCGCACCGGCGAAACCACGCCGTTTGCCAATGTAATTTTACATTCCGGCGTAATATTTTAATAAAAAGGAGCACTCGCTATGGAAATTTCCATGCAAGGTATTTCTAAAGCCTTCGGCTCCAACTCGGTCCTGCGCGGAGTAGATTTTACGCTGCATTCCGGCGAAATCCACGCGCTGATGGGCGAAAACGGGGCCGGCAAATCAACGCTGATGAATATCCTCACCGGTATCCACAAGGCTGACGCCGGCAAAATCATTGTTGATGGGCAGGAAGTACATTTTAAAAACGCACGCGACGCCGAAAACCATGGCATCGCCTTTATCCACCAGGAACTTAATATCTGGCCGAACCTTTCCATACTGGAAAACCTGTTTTTGATGAAGCAGATTACCAATTCCTTCGGCATACTGGACACCAAAAAAATGCGCCGGCTGGCGGAAGAAAAATGCGCGCAGATTGGCATTGACCTGCCGCTGGACGCCGAAGCGGGCGAATGCAGTGTAGGCCAGCAGCAAATGACGGAAATTATCCGCAACCTGATGCTGGACGCCAAGGTTGTTATTATGGACGAACCAACCGCGGCGCTGACCGAACGCGAAACCGCCAAGCTGTTTGAGGTTATGCACGCCTTAAAGGCCAAGGGAGTAGCGATTGTGTATATCTCGCACCGTATGGAAGAAGTGTTTACGCATTGCGACACCATTACCGTTATGCGCGATGGGCACTCCATCAGCTGCCGCCCTACCCGCAGCACCACCATGGAAGCCGTTGTGCAGGATATGGTTGGCCGCGCTATTACAGAATACTACCCCGGACGCACCACCGAACCGGGCGAAGTTGTGCTGGAGGTTAAAAACCTGTGCCAGCCGGGCGTGTTCGACCACGTTTCCTTTAACCTGCGCAAAGGCGAAATTTTAGGCGTTGCCGGTTTGATGGGCGCAGGCCGTACGGAAATTATGCGCGCGTTGTTCGGCATCGACGATTGCCAGCAGGGCGAGGTTTACCTGCACGGCCAAAAAATCACCATCAAAAAACCGGAGGACGCCATTAAGGCAGGCATCGGCTTTATTACCGAAAACCGCAAAACGGAAGGCCTCATCCTTGATTTTTCCATTTTGAAAAATATTGCCCTGCCGAGCGTTGATACCTTCGCATCCAAAAGCGTCATCAACGATAAAAAGGAATACGAATTTTCCAATGACCTTTCGCACAAGCTGGGCGTTAAAACAGCTTCCATCGAGCTGCCTGCGGGCGCGCTTT
The DNA here is from genome assembly GCA_949288065.1 of uncultured Phascolarctobacterium sp. Taxonomy (GTDB): domain Bacteria; phylum Bacillota; class Negativicutes; order Acidaminococcales; family Acidaminococcaceae; genus Fusicatenibacter_A. The sequence continues at coordinate 4,867 of CASEIL010000027.1, read as the reverse complement.
CCGGCGGCAACCAGCAAAAGGTTGTTATTGCCAAGTGGATTGGCATGCACCCATCCATCATCATTATGGACGAGCCTACCCGCGGCATCGACGTCGGCGCCAAGCGCGATATTTACGATTTGATGAACGAGCTTACCGCACAGGGCGTGGCCATAATTATGGTTTCTTCCGATTTGCCGGAGGTTATCGGCATGAGCGACCGCATACTTGTTGTGCACGAGGGCAAAATTGCCGGGGAAATCCCCCATGCCGAAGCAACCCAGGAAAATATCATCACCCTTGCAACAGGAGGAATATAAAAGATGAACGTTTCTGCCTTAGTTAGAAAAATGGGCCCGTTAATCGGGTTAATTGCACTTTTTATAGTTATCTCAGCTTTAAATACCAGCTTTATCGACCCTTCCAACCTTAAAAACCTGCTGCGCCAGGTTTCCATCAACGCGCTGATTTCCTTCGGCATGACGTTTGTCATCCTCACCGGCGGCATCGACCTTTCCGTTGGCAGCACGCTGGCGCTTTCCAGCGCGATTATGGCCAGCCTTATTAAAGGCGGCATGGACCCGATGATGGGCATTCTGCTTTCCGCTATTATCGGCCTTGGGCTGGGCACCATTAACGGCGTTGTAATTTCTTACGGCAGGGTTGCGCCTTTTATTGCCACCCTTGCAACCATGACTATTTTCCGCGGTTTAACTTTGGTTTACACCGACGGCAACCCTATCAGCAGCCTTACCGATGACCCGCTGTTCCACATGTTCGGTCAGGGCTATTTTGCAGGCGTTCCGGTGCCGGCAGTAGTAATGCTGATTGCGTTTGCGCTGTGCTGGTTCATCCTTAACAAAACGCCGCTCGGCCGCAAAACCTACGCCGTTGGCGGCAACGAAAAGGTTTCCTTTATTGCCGGCATTAAAATTGAGCGCATTAAAATTTTTGCTTATGCCATCACCGGCATGTTCTGCGCGCTGGCAGGTTCCATTTTAACCTCGCGCCTTAACTCTGCGCAGCCTACCGCAGGCACCGGCTATGAGCTGGACGCCATCGCTGCGGTTGTACTCGGCGGCACCAGCCTTTCCGGCGGCAAGGGCCGCATTTTGGGCACGCTTATCGGCGTACTGATTATCGGTACCCTGAACAACGGCCTGAATATTCTTAACGTATCCAGCTTTTACCAGCAAGTTGTCAAAGGCATTGTTATTTTGCTTGCAGTCCTCATGGACCGCAAAAAATCGTAGGAGGTTATGTTTTAAATGAAAAAAACTTTATTAGCTGTTATGGCAGTCCTCATGATGTCGGTAATGCTGATTGCAGGCTGCAGCTCCGGAGAAGAAGCTGCCCCCGCTGCTAAAAAAGACGGCGCTACCACCATTGGTTTTTCCATCTCCACCTTAAACAACCCGTTTTTCGTATCCGTTAAAGACGGCGTTGAAGCTAAAGCCCAGGAGCTTGGAGTAAACGTAAAAATTGTTGACGCGCAGAACGACCCGGCAAAACAGGCTAACGACGTTGCCGACCTCATTCAGCAGGGCGTAAGCGTACTTTTGGTAAACCCGGTTGACTCCGCTGCCATTTCCACTTCCGTAGAAGCTGCCAATAAAGCAAACATTCCTGTAATTGCGCTTGACCGCAGCGCCGATAAAGGCACCCTGGCTTCCCTCGTTGCTTCCGATAACGTAAAAGGCGGCGAAATGGCTGCTGAATTCATTATCAAAAAACTTGGCGAAGGCGTAAAAGTTGCTGAGCTTGAAGGCATCCCGGGCGCTTCCGCAACCCGTGAACGCGGCGAAGGCTTCCACAAAGTTGCCGACCAGAAACTGACCGTTGTTGCTAAACAATCCGCTGATTTTGACCGCACCAAAGGCTTAACCGTTGCAGAAAACATGCTGCAGGCTAACCCGGACATTCAGGCAATTTTTGCCCAGAATGACGAAATGGCACTCGGCGCTATCGAAGCAGCTAAGAGCGCTGGCAAACAGCTCTTCATCGTTGGCTTTGACGGCACTGCCGACGGCCTGAAAGCAGTTGAAGCAGGCACCATGGCCGCTACCATTGCCCAGCAGCCGGAACTGATGGGCCAGCAGGGCATTGAAGCCGCTGTTAAACTTGCTAAAGGCGAAAAACTCGACGCTAAAATTTCAGTTCCTCTTAAACTCGTAGAGAAAAAATAATTAACCTTTCCTTTGACAAATTGCGCACAAAAAATCCCGCTCCAAAAGAGCGGGATTTTTATTTTGCCGTTTTTAGTTTTAATACATAATGTCGCCGGGCTCGTAATCCACCGTGGTTTTTACAAAGGCAATTTCGTTGCAGTACGGGTACTGCGGGCAGTAAACACATTCCTTCCAAACCTTCTGCGGCAGTTTTTCCTTGGCGGTTTCAATGTAATCGCACTTGGCAAAAAAGCCGGGCTGGTAGGTAAGCGTAAAAAACATTTTCACGCCGCGTTCCATGCCTTCCTTTTCCAGAAGGTGCACAATGTTGCGGCCAATGCCGCTGGTTTTGCGTTCCGGGTCAACCGCCAGCGAGCGTATTTCCGCTAAGCGGTCCCACACAAAGTGCAGCGCCCCGCAGCCAATTAAGCGGTTGTTTTCTATTGCCACAATGTAATCGCGCAGGTTTTCGTAAATTGCGTTGCGCGCGCGCGGCAGCATCAGCCCTTCCCTGGCATAATCATTCAGTAATTTATGAATATTTTCCACATCGTCAAAGGTTGCCTGACGGTAGGTAATCATGCGCATTGCCCCCTTAAATAACTGTTAAGCAATATCCTAACACTCATTTAATAAAAATGCAATAATAAATGCATAATTTTTCAAATTTTTCCGTCCCCTAAAGGGGAAATTTGCTTAAGAAATGATGATTGGGTTCGTTAATTATAACGGCGTCCGTCCCTGTTAGGGTAAAAGTTTAATAAAGGTACCGCCCATGCCCAAAGCTGTTTTAATGCCCACGCCCGCATATTCCGCGTAGGAGAGCAGAAGCGCTGCAAGGCGTGTACTTGCCTCGCTGCCGGTAAAACAAAGGCTGTAACGGCCTTTAAACGCGTCTATGGACGCTCCGTTAACGGAGAAAGGCATTAAGGAAAGGTTATAGCCGGTAACCCTTACGGCTTGCGCCAGATGCTGCTCCAAATTCTCCTCCTCCAGCACAATGCCGCCGCTGAAAGCGTTCCAGCGGTTAAGCAGGCTTCGGAAAAGATACGCGTTATCCGGAAAGATTTTGTAAGCGCCGTAAGCCTTAAAAGATGTAGAAGTTATAAATTCCAGCTCTGCCCTGCGTGGCGGCTGCGCGGTAAAAAACTGCTGCGCCAGCTCCGCGTAAGCGGCGGCTTTTATTTTTTGCGGCTTACTTAATTGTACCACATATCCCTTTTGCTTTAAATATAAATTTTGCGGCATTTTGCCAAGCGCGCTGGCAAGCTCTGTTTCCGCAAACTCGTTAAGCGCCGCTATGCGCCATACAGCGCGGCTTTGTGCCTTATCGTAATACACAAACTGGCTGAAGGGGCGCACGCCCTGCCTGTGCATCGCCGCCGCAAACTCCGCCCCGGCGTATTCCATCAGCGCGCCGTGCAGCAGGCTGCCCATGCTCTGGTGCAGGCGCTGCCCTTCCGGCAGCTGTAAGGTTATTTCTGTTATCAGCGGCATGTCATTCCTCCGTTACGGCGCAAATCCCCATCAGGCATAAGCCTGCGGGCGTTTTGGCGGTTTGCAGCGCACGCGGGGCTACAAACTTATCCAGCCGCAAATGCGCGTGCTTGTAAAAATTGTTGTGCAGTACCAGCGCCGCCGCTGCGGTGTAGGCCTTTTCGTTTGGCGCCAGCACGGCAAGCAAAGTTTTGCTTAAAAAGCCGCTGCCGCTGCCCAAAAACAAATTGCCTTTGGCAGCCTGAGCAAGCTCGTGCTTTAGGGCGCTGCCAAAAATTTTTTTGTGCCTGCCCATTACAAAGGCGCTAAAATCCCGCTGCGTTTGTAAAAGCGCACTGATAGAGCTTACCCCCACCGCGCCGAATACAGCTTTATCCAGCGTAATGCTGAAATGCTGCTGCGTGCCCGGCGGCAGGCATTCGCGGAACAAGTTTAAATTTTTAGGCTTTACCTGCCCCGTTTTTACGTTGTAAACAGCTTCGCGCTTCTGCACAATAACGGCTTCGGTTTTGCCGCTGCCGTAGGAATCGCTGACCGATAAACCCTTCATAATGCTGCAATTCATTGCCGTCTGCGGCAAAAGCTCGCCGCCCGTTTCGGCTTTAGGTATTTGCAGGCGGTGCAGAAGCCTTATCTCCAGCTGCTGTGCAAGACGGGCCAGCGCGCCGTTTTTATCGCGGATGCGCTTATCTTCAAGGATGTTTACCACGCCGTCCCACGCCCGGCTGCGCAGCTTGTCCTCCTGCAAAAGCAGGCCGTACAAAATGCCCGTGCGCAGCGCGCCTTTAATGCTGCTGCCTGGTATATACAGCTTGCCATCGACGCTGTGCACCGTGCGCACAACCTCCGTCAAACGTGTTTTATTGGCCGCCAGCACCTCGCGCGCTACGGCAACATTAGCCCTGCCTGCCACCACGCCGTTCAGCTTATCCACGTCAAAACCTTTGGCAAGCAGCCACTCGCACAGCGTACCGGCGTACATTTTGCTGCCGATTAATTCTTCAAAACCCTGCAATAAATCGTGTTCGTACAAAAATTTTACCCAGCGGCGCTCGTTTAAAAAATAAACCTTCTGCCGCCTGCTGTCGTACAAATACTGGTGGCTGTACACAGTGCCGGTCTCGTCGGTAATATGCACCGGCCCCAGGCAGGTTATACGCATTTTTTTATATTCAAAATTACTGATACTCATACCGGCAACCCCATATATAAAGCCTTGCCGC
>CASEIL010000026.1 GCA_949288065.1 uncultured Phascolarctobacterium sp. | reverse complement strand
GACCCGTTATGAAATGGCACAGATTGTAGCAAAAGCAATGGCAAAAGGCGCTAACGTTGATAAATTAGCAGCTGAATTTGCTGACGAACTGGACAGCCTTGGCGTACGCGTAGCTAACCTTGAAAAGAAAGCTGACAACGTAAAAATCACCGGTCAGATCCGTGCTTCCTATCGTGATGCTGACGACAAAGGCCATGATGGCCGTCTGCGTACCCGTTTGTTTGTAAACGGCACCATTAACGAAGATTGGACTTACACCGGCCGTTTTGAAAACAACCAGTATTTTGATGGCAAAGATGCTGACGGTGTATCCTATGGCAATAAAGGCGAAGACGACGTAAAATTCAACTGGGCATATGTAACCGGTCGTGTTGGCGGTGTTAAAATGGAAGCTGGCCGTCAGGACTTCACCTATGCTGATGTAGTCGATGTTCGCGGCGACGGTGTAAAACTTGCTTATGGCGATGACGTAAAAGTTACCGGCTGGGCATTTAAAGGCAGCGAAGACCTTGACATGGACGCAGTTGATGAAAAAACTAAACTTGCTATCAGCGATGGCGACCGTGTATATGTTGCAGGTGTAGAAGCTGGTTTTGGCGCTGTTGATACTGCTGTAAGATATTACAGAGCTGATACCGTTGCTGATAATGAAATCGTTGAAGTAGCTCTCTCCGGCGAAATCGCTAAAGACCTGACCTTGAGAGGTTCTTGGTTCAACGGTACTATTAACAATGCAACTGAAGCAAAAGTAAACAATGGCAGCGCTGATACCAACGGCTGGTTGGTAGGTCTGTCCTATGCCGGTGCTAAAGCATCTGAACCGGGCACCTGGGGCGTATATGCTACTTACAGCGACCGCCCGATGGCTACTTACCTGCTGCCGACTAACTTCAGCGGTTATGCAGTGCCGTTTGATGATATTGATACAGGCGATGGCTATGAAGGCTATGAAGTTGGCGCTAACGTAACCCTTGCTAAAAACATTGTTGCAGGCGTTAAATACTTCGATTATGATTCCCGTGAAGGCAACGATGATTCTCAGACCCTGTGGTCCGAAGTTATCTTCACTTTCTAATCTTAGCCTTACAACAGCTTAATATTAGAACAACTAAACCCGTTGGCGTTTCGCCAACGGGTTTTCTGCGTCTTTAGGTGTTTTTCAGCATTTTATTAAGTTTTTAATTCAGAGCATTATTATCAACTTTTTCGTCAGGGAATTCCATGTTCAGCATTACGTCGGAGCTGAGGCTGCCGTGTTCCGGCGTGCTGAGCTCGTAGTGGGTGTCCTTTTCAATATCGTAGTACACAAGGCGGATGCTGTAATCAAGGTTAATTACAATCAGCACCAGCTGGCAAATGCCGCTGCCGCAGGGGCGCTGCAAATAGTGCATGGCAATAATGTTCTTCTGTTCCTTCAGCCAGTTGTAATCCAGCTTGGATAGCGCCGCCTCGTTCATGCGGAACAGCATTTGCAGTTTGGTCTGGTTAAAGGTAACAATGCCGTGGCAGAAGGGGTTATCGGCTTCCCAGCCTTCGGGGTTAAACAGGGCTTTTATCTGCGCCAGCTTCTCTTCGTTTACAACAATGCCGGCGATGGATTGCTGTTTTTCGTCGGCGTCTGGGTCAAGCCCCTCCTGCAAAACTTTGTCCTGTTCCGGCCCGATATAGTGGTATTCAAACTGCTCCAGCGTATAGCCAAGGTTAATTTCCTTACGCAGGGTTAAAAATTCGTAATCGTCCGGCAGCAGCTTTAAGCCTTCTTCAACGGCTGCCAGTGCGCCCTGCTTGTTGCCAAAGTGGCTGCGCAGCTTGGCGGCCAGCAGCCAGCCCCACGGGTAGGCAGGTTCTTCCGTAACAGCTTTTTCGGCATATTCCAGCGCCGCAGCCGGTTTGCCGCAGTACATCAGCGCGCAGGCATAGCGGTAATACCACGCGCCGCAGCCGTGCGCAAATTTTTCAGATGGCGCCATCAGTTTCAGCGTCTGGTAATAGCCGGGGTAAATATCCAAATTATTGTAGGCATAGCCATACCACAGGGCAATTTCCAAATCCTCGCGCGCCTGTTCTTCGGTAAAGCGCCTTTCGGCGACGCCGTTTTCTATAAATTTATCAAGATAGTCAATCATTTTGCCAAAATAAGCCTGGTAGCCTTCGTCGAAGGATTCCAAAGCCTCAACGTCTTCATCCGTTAAAAGGCGGGCGGGGCCTGTTTTGTGGGCACGGGTATCTGCTGACGACATAGTATCACCTCATCTTGTATATTTGCTTTTAGTTTAACACATTTTCATCCGGCTGTTAAGCCGCGCGGCTGATGTTAATGGCCGGGTGCGGTTAGCGGTGTAAAACTGTTAAGTTTTTTATAAAAAATTAGGCAAAAACAGAGCCGTTTTACATAGATTTAACATTTATCATCTAACAGATTTAATGTTAAATCAGTATTATTTAACCATAGCAAAAATAAAAACAAGCAAATCAAAAATTTGGAGGCTTTGAAACTATGAAAATGAACAAAAAACTTATTGCAGGCGTTATGTTGGCAGTTATGAGTGCAGCTGTATTTACCGGCTGCGGCGGCGAGAAAAAAGAAGAAGCTGCTCCGGCAGCTGGCGGCAAAATTGTCGTAATCTCCCGTGAAGACGGCAGCGGCACCCGCGGTGCTTTCATTGAGCTGTTCGGCATTGAAAAGAAAGGTGACGACGGCAAAAAAGTTGATATGACCACTCAGGATGCTTCCATCACCAACAGCACCGCTGTTATGATGACCACCGTTGCAGGCAACAAGGACGCTATCGGTTATATCTCCCTCGGTTCTTTAAACGACACTGTTAAAGCACTGAAAATTGACGGCGCAGAAGCAAGCGCTGCTAACATTAAAGCAGGCTCTTATAAAGTAGCCCGTCCGTTCAACATTGTTACCAAAGACGGCATCAGCCCGGTAGCTCAGGACTTCATCAAATTCATTATGTCTGCCGAAGGCCAGAAAGTTGTTTCCGATAACGGCTATATCGGCAGCGAAAAAGCTGAAGCTTACAAAGCTGAAAAACAGAGCGGCAAAATCGTCGTTGCAGGTTCTTCTTCTGTAACTCCGGTTATGGAAAAACTGAAAGAAGCTTATGTAAAACTGAACCCGGATGTTAACATCGAAGTTCAGCAGAGCGACTCCACCACCGGCGTGCAGTCCGCAATTAACGGCGTATGCGATATCGGCATGGCTTCCCGCGAACTGAAACAAAGTGAGCTTGACGCAGGCGTTAAAAACACTGTAATTGCTACCGACGGTATTGCAGTTATCGTTAACAAAGAAAACAAGGTTGATAACCTTACCAAAGCTCAGGTTGCAGACATCTTCACCGGCAAAGCAACCGAATGGAACAAACTGTAATAACGCTTTAAAGCCAATAATACAGCACATATAGCGCAAAAAATTAACGGTTGCCTGTAATGGGCAACCGTTAACTATAAGCGCAGAAAATTAGCTTTGATGAAAATTGTGAGGGTTTATGAAAAAAGGTAAAGAGGAAATAATGCGCCTGGTGTTTTTGGCGGCGGCGTGCGCATCTATCGCCCTTGTTGCGATGATTTGCGTATTCCTGTTCGGCAACGGCCTGCCGACCATTGGCAAAATAGGCGTTACGGAGTTTTTCTTTGGCGAAGTTTGGCGGCCGAGTAATGATTTATACGGCATTTTGCCGATGATTTTGGGCAGTGCTTATGTTACTTTGGGCGCTATCGTTGTCGGCGTGCCGGTTGGTATTTTAACGGCGGTGTTTATGGCGCGCTTCTGCCCCGATGGCATGTACAGGTTTTTAAAACCGGCGGTGGAGCTTTTAGCGGGCATCCCTTCCGTTGTTTACGGCTTTTTCGGCTTGGTGGTAATGGTGCCGTTTATCCGCGATAACATAGGCGGCACGGGCAGCAGCATGCTGACGGCGTCCCTGCTTTTGGGCATGATGATTCTGCCGACGCTTATCAGCGTTGCCGAAGCTGCTTTAAGGGCAGTGCCCAACAGCTATTACGAGGGCGCTTTGGCGCTCGGCGCAGGGCATGTGCGCAGCGTGTTTTTTACGATTGTGCCGGCAGCTAAATCCGGCATTATGGCGGCTATTATTCTCGGCCTTGGCCGTGCGGTTGGCGAAACCATGGCGGTAATTATGGTTGCCGGCAACCAGGCGCGTATGCCGCAGGGCTTGCTTGAGGGCGTGCGCACGATGACGACCAACATCGTTATCGAGATGGGCTATGCTGCCGATATGCACCGCGACGCGCTGATTGCAACAGCTGTGGTGCTGTTTATCTTCATTTTAATTATTAACTTGGCATTCTCGTATTTGAAAGGCAAGGTGGTACAGCAATGAGCAGTAATTCTTTCAGCAAAACGCTGTACAGGTATGGGCGCGACCCGGTTTCTATCGCCTTGCTGGCATGCGTAATTATTTCGGCGGTAGTTACGTTCCTGTCGCTGGCCTTTTTGCTGGGCTATATTTTGTGGCAGGGCGTACCCAACATTAACCTTGATTTGTTTGCGTTTGAATATAATACCCAGAATGTTTCGCTGTTCCCTGCTTTGGTAGATACCGTTATTATGGTGCTGCTGGCTTTGGCTCTGGCCACGCCGCTGGGCATTTTTGCAGCGATTTACCTTGTTGAATACGCCAGCCGCGATAATAAAATCGTCGGTGTGGTAAGGGTTACGGCCGATACGCTTTCGGGCATCCCTTCCATTGTTTACGGCCTGTTCGGCATGCTGTTTTTTGTAACCTATTTAAAATGGAGCTACTCGCTTCTGGCAGGCTCCTGCACGGTGGCGATTATGATTTTGCCGCTGATTATGCGTACTACGGAAGAAGCCTTAAAGGCGATACCGGACAGCTACCGTGAGGGCAGCTACGGTTTGGGCGCAGGCAAGCTGCGCACCGTGTTTGCCATTGTACTGCCTTCGGCGATACCTGGCATTTTAGCGGGCGTTATCCTCGGCATTGGCCGTATAGTTGGTGAAACCGCTGCTTTGATGTACACCTCCGGCACGGTTGCCGCGCTGCCGCACGATGTGTTCTCATCGGGCCGCACGCTTGCGGTGCACATGTACGTACTTGCCAGCGAGGGCTTATTTATGAAGCAGGCCTACGCAACGGCGGTAATACTGGTTGTAATAGTAATTGCAATCAACGCTGTTTCTTCTTACTTAGCACGTAAATTGATGAAAGGGAACTAATGATGGAAGATAAAATTACGATAGAAAACCTCGATTTGTATTACAGCGAATTTCACGCTTTGAAAGACATTAACATGCACATCAAAGAAAAGGAAATCACTGCCTTCATCGGGCCTTCCGGCTGCGGCAAATCCACGCTTCTGCGCTGCTTAAACCGCATGAACGATTTGGTTGAGGGCTGCCGCGTAACCGGCAAGGTGCTGTTAAACGGCGACGATATTTACCTTAACGACGATGTAAACATGCTGCGTAAGCGCGTCGGCATGGTATTCCAAAAGCCTAACCCGTTCCCGATGAGCGTTTATGACAACATCGCCTTCGGGCCGAGAACCCACGGCATTCACAGCAAAAGCAAGCTGGATGACATTGTGGAGGATTCCCTGCGCAAGGCAGCCATTTGGGACGAGGTTAAGGACCGCCTTGATAAAAGCGCGCTGGGCTTTTCCGGCGGGCAGCAGCAGCGCCTGTGCATTGCGCGCGCCCTTGCCGTACAGCCAGAGGTGCTGTTAATGGACGAGCCGACCTCCGCGCTCGACCCGATTTCAACTTTAAAAATAGAAGACCTTGCAGTAGAGTTAAAACAGAATTATACTATTGTTATAGTAACGCATAACATGCAGCAGGCAGTGCGTATCTCCGATAAAACAGCGTTCTTCCTGTTGGGCGAGGTTGTAGAGTTTAACGACACGGAAACGCTGTTCAGCAATCCGAAAGAGAAAAAGACAGAAGACTACATTACAGGGAGGTTCGGCTGATGGTAAGAAGCAGATTTACGGCACAGATGGAGCAGCTCAACACAGAGCTTATCGTGATGGGCACCCTGTGCGAAAACGCTTTGGAAAAGGTTGTGCTTGCGCTTGATAACCCGAGCGACGAGGTATCAAGGGATATAATTATTTTAAGCAAAAAAACGGAAGAAAAGGAAAGGGAACTGGAAAACATCTGCATTAACCTTTTGTTAAAACAGCAGCCGGTGGCTTCCGACCTGCGCCAGATTTCTTCCGCACTGAAGCTGGTAACCGATATGCGCCGTATCGGCGAAGTGGCAGGCAACATTGCCGAAATTTTGAACCAGGACAATTTAAGAATGGATTACGATACAACCATTCTTAAAAAAATGGCTGCCGCTACCAAAAAAATGGTGTCTAATACGCTGGACGCTTTTGTAAAAAGCGATATCCGCACGGCGCAGCAGGTGGAACGCGACGACGATACGGTGGACGAATTGTTTGCCCAGGCCAAGCGCGAACTGATTCAGATTATCCGCAGCTCGCAGGACAGCGGCGAACAGGCCATTGATTATTTGATGATTGCCAAGTATTTTGAAAAAATCGGCGACCATGCCGTAAACATTTCCCAATGGGTATTGTTTATGATTACTGGCACGCTTGAGGAGGACGGCGTACATGATATTTTGCGTGGAGGACGATCCTAATATCCGCGAACTTGAGGTTTATACTTTAAAATCCACGGGCTTCCCCGCTGTGGGGCTGGAAACCGGCGACGAGCTTTTTAAAGCGCTGGAAACCGTTTTGCCGCAGCTGATAATTCTTGACATTATGCTGCCCGGCGAGGACGGCATGGCAGTGTTAAAGCGCCTGCGCCGCGATAAACGCACGGCAGGCATCCCTGTCATTATGGCAACGGCCAAAGGCTCGGAGTTTGACAAGGTGCACGGGCTGGACAGCGGCGCCGATGACTACATTGCCAAACCCTTCGGCATGATGGAAATGGTATCGCGCGTTAAAGCGGTGCTGCGCCGTTATGTAAAAGAAGATAAATCCAGCGAATTAACCAACGGCGCTATCCGTATGGATATTGCCCGCCACATGGTATTTGTTAACGGCGAGGAGGTTGTGCTTACCTACAAGGAATTTGAGGTGCTGCACAAGCTGATGGAGCGCCCGGGGCAGGTATTTACCCGCGAGCAGCTGTTAACCGATATCTGGGGTTACGATTTTGCCGGCGAAACCCGCACTGTGGATGTGCATATCCGTACTTTAAGGCAAAAACTCGGCCCTGCCAGCACTGTTATCGAAACTGTGCGCGGCGTGGGCTACCGCATAGGTGCGGAGTATGAAAAATAAAATTTTCCGCGCTTTGGTGGCGCTGGCGGCAATGGCTGTGCTGGTGGCGTCGCTTTTAATTACGGTGCTTGTTTCGCAGGACCATTTCCGCGAAACGAAAAAAGAGCTGTGGCAGGAAGCGCACTACATCAGCATTGGGCTGCAAAGCGGCGGCGATGCTTACCTTAGCAGGCTGGCTGCCGAAAACGGCAGTGAAATGCGCATTACCATTATCGACGCCGACGGCACGGTGCTGTTTGATAACAAAGCCGAAGCCCAGACGATGGAAAACCATGCCCTGCGGCAGGAGGTAATGGAGGCGCTGGCAAACGGCAGCGGCGAGGAAGAACGCTTCAGCGACACGCTGGATACCACCACTTATTACTATGCCGTGCGCATGGAGGATGGCAAAATTTTGCGCCTTGCGCACACCATCGACAGCATTTATAAATCTGTTTTTGAAATTCTGCCGTTTATGTTCGGCATAGTTATTATGGTGGCACTGTTGGCAAGCGTGGTGGCGCGCCGCCTTACGGCGAACCTTGTAAAGCCGTTGGATCAGGTGAACCTTGACGCGCCGCTGGATAACGACACCTACGACGAACTGGCGCCGTTTTTAACGCGTATTGCCAAGCAGAAACGCCAGCTGAGCAGCAACCTTGAAAAGCTGCGCCACAAGCAGGAAGAGCTGACGATAATTACCAACAACATGACGGAAGGCCTGGTGCTGTTAAACGGCAAAAAGAACGTGCTGTTTATTAACGAAAGCGCCGCTAAAATTTTTGGCTTTACTGCCAAAGACGTTATCGGCAAAAACATTTTAAGCATCGACCGCGCGCAGGAGGTGCAGGATTTGCTGCACAATATCTCAAGCAGCGGCAAAGCCGAGGGCTTATACGAAAAGGACGAGCGCTTTTACCAGCTTTCGGGCAGCAGCGTTAACGGCAGCGGCAGCGTAATTTTAATTTACGACGTTACCGAAAAAATGGCGGCCGAAAAAATGCGCCGCGAGTTCAGCGCCAACGTATCGCACGAGCTGAAAACACCGCTGCAATCCATTTTGGGTTATGCGGAAATTATGAAAAACGGCCTTGTGCGCGATGAGGACAAGCAGCGCTTTTTGGAGCGCATTCACGCGGAAGCGGGCAATATGATAGAGCTTATACAAAATATTATGGAGCTTTCGCGCCTGGACGAAAACCGCAGCACCGTGGACATGGAGGACGTTGACCTGTACGCACTTGCGCAAAGCACCGTGCGCCGCCTGAAGGACAAGGCGGAAGGACGGGGCGTAAGCATAACTGTGCAGGGCGGCGAGGCTGTGGTGCACGGCGTGCCTTCCATTTTAAGCGAGGTTTTGTATAACCTTATTGATAACTCCATTAAATACAACAAGGAAAACGGCAGTGTGGCTGTAAAAGTTGCGGACGCGGGCGATAACGTAACCGTTTGCGTCAGTGATACCGGCATCGGCATTGGCACGGCAGACCGCGAGCGCGTGTTTGAGCGTTTTTACCGTGCCGATAAGAGCCACTCCAAGGAAATTGGCGGTACAGGGCTGGGGCTTTCCATTGTTAAGCACGGCGTAATGTTCCACAAAGGGCATGTAGAGCTTGACAGCGAGCCCGGCAAGGGCACGAAGATTACGTTTACCTTACCTAAAAAATAAATTTGAAATTCCTTTTTGTAAAACGGCGGCTGTGGCTGCCGTTTTACAATTTATGCTTGCCAAACGCTTTGTTTTAGGTTATACTATTAAAGCAATTTAATAACAGACTGTTCGTGACCATCCAGTCTATAAACAAAACTACGGGCGATTGCCGTTTGCGGCAGTTATTTTGTAATGCAATCCGTCTGTAGCCAGGCGGATTTTTTATTTTACGGAGGCTTATTATGAAGGCACTTGTACTTTTAAGTGGTGGCGTGGACAGCAGCACCTGCCTTGCGCTGGCTAAAGAAAAATACGGCGACGTTGTGGCGCTGGCACTATATTACGGGCAAAAACACAGCAAAGAGCTGGCAGCGGCGGAAGCCGTATCGGCGCATTATAAAGCCCCGCTGTTAAAGCTTGATTTAACGCCGGTGTTTGCGTTCAGCAATTGCTCGCTGCTTAAGCAATCGGCCGAAGAAATACCGCTTAAATCTTACGCAGAGCAGCTTAAAACGCAGCATGGCGAGCCGGTAACCACCTATGTGCCATTCCGCAACGGCGTGTTTTTAAGCGTGGCGGCAAGCATCGCGCTGGCGCAGGGGTGCAGCGTAATTTATTATGGCGCGCACGCTGATGATGCGGCCGGCAGCGCTTACCCCGACTGCAGCGATGATTTTAACAACAAAATGAACGAGGGCATTTATCTTGGCAGCGGGCGCAAGGTGCAGCTTGTGGCCCCGTTTGTAAAAATGACAAAAAAGGATATTGTGGCGCTGGGTCTCGCGCTGGGCGTGCCGTATGAACTGACGTGGAGCTGCTACTGTGGCGGCGAAAAGCCCTGCGGCAAATGCGGAACCTGCATCGACCGTAAGGCGGCGTTTGCAGCCAACGGCGCAGCCGACCCGCTGGAATATGAGGAGTGAGAGCATGAAAAAATACACAGAAACACAAAAATTAACCATTGCCGGCATTTGTATTGCACTGTACATTGTAATTATGCTGTGCACGCAAAGCTTTGCCTTCGGGCAGTATCAGGTGCGCATCGCTACGGCTATGTACGGTTTAAGCGCTATTTTTCCGTTTTTAATTGTGCCGTTTGGCGTGGCGAACGTTATCAGCAATGCCGTTATGGGCGGGCTGGGGCCTTTGGATATGCTTGGCGGCGGCATCGTCGGCATTGTAACCACGTCCATCATAGTGCTGGGCAAAAGGTATGGGCTGGGCAACTGGGTTATCCTGCTTGCCATTACGCTTGTCCCCGGTTTGGGCGTGCCGGTGTGGCTTTCCATCCTGTTGGATTTGCCCTACTGGGTACTGGCCTCCACCGTTGTGGTGGGGCAGTTTATCTGCGGCTGCTCAGGCATGGCGCTGGTAACCGCGCTTGAAAAAACACTGGCCGTAAACCTTGCGGCAGAAAGGAAATAAACATGACGTCAGGAAGAAGCAAAGAAGAATTACAAGGCGTGGGCCTTTTGGGGCACAAAACCGATTACCCAACCGATTACGCACCGCAGGTGCTGGAAGCATTTGTTAACAAGCACCCGGGTAACGATTATTTTGTTAAATTTAACTGCCCGGAATTTACCAGCCTGTGCCCTATGACGGGCCAGCCGGATTTTGCGACGATTTATATTTCGTATGTGCCGGATATGAAACTGGTGGAGAGCAAATCGCTGAAGCTGTATCTGTTCAGCTTCCGTAACCACGGCGATTTCCACGAGGACTGCGTAAACATTATAATGAAGGATTTAATTAAGCTGATGGAGCCCAAATACATTGAAGTATGGGGCAAATTTACCCCGCGCGGCGGCCTTGCCATCGACCCTTACGCCAACTACGGCAAACCGGGTACCGAATGGGAAGAAGTTGCTAAAAAGCGCCTGCATTTCCATGATATGAACCCGGAGATTGTGAATTATAGAAAATAATAAATAAAAAAGACATACAGCCAATGAAGTAATGCTTCAAAACGGTTGTATGTCTTTTGTTTTTCCCTCAAAGGGGATGAAAAATGAAAAGCTAATGTTATTTATTGTTTATAGCTTGTAATAAAAAGGCCGTATTTTTGCCGAGGTTCTGCATATTGCTCAGCGCTTCTTCGTCTTTAGCTACATCGCCCGGCATTTGCCCGTAACCCATGTTCCAGTAGGTAGCGCCTGCTACAAACATTTCGTGGTTTAAAAAGAAATGGTTCATAACATCTACTGCCTGTAAGGCTCCCGCGCGGCGGGCTGCTGCAACGGCAGCGCCAACTTTATGGGTAAAAAGCCCCGGGTTAATATCGGCAATAACTGCAGAACGCTCAAGCAAAGCCTGCATAGAAGCAGATACATTGGCAGAGTATGAGGGCGAGCCTAAAAGTATGCCGTCAGCTTCTTTCATTTTTTCAAATATCGGGCAGAAGGCATCGTAAACATGTACGCAGTTTTTGCGTCCGGCGCAGCCCCAGCAGGCATGGCAGGGGTTAATGGTTTCGCCCGCCAGCTGAATAAGTTCTGTTTCAATGCCTGCGCGTTGCAATTCTGCCAAAACTGTATTTAATAAAATGGCGGTGTTCCCATCTTTACGGGTGCTGCCGTTAATTGCTAAAACTTTCACTATGTTTCCTCCAAATTAAATCATTTCGTTTTCCCACTCACGCAGAGTGTTAAATCCAGCTTTATCGCCCAGCGTTTCCAGATAAGCAGTTTCTTCCGGCGTTAAAGCAATTTGTGCAGCGGCTGCGGCTTCTTCTACCTGATTAGGTTTGGTAACGCCGATAATGGGCAGCGTGCCTTTGGCAATAGCCCAGGCAGTTGCAATTTGTGCAGGGCTGGCGTTATATTTTTGCCCAATTTCTTTTAAACCAGCAACAAGTTCTTCCAGTTTCTGCAAATGGGCATTGTAGGCTGCGCCGCGTCCGCTTCCTTGCGGAAAGGGATTATTAACGCCGTATTTGCCGCTTAATGCACCCTGTTCCAAAACCATGTATGAATAAAAGGTAATGCCGTTTTTCCGGCAGTAATCTAAAATACCGGCGCGCTCGGAAGAGCGGTGCAGCAGGCTGTAATGGTTTTGTACAGCAGTTATTTTTAAACCGGATGCGCCTAAGATTTCTGCAGCGCGCTTAATTTGGGCAAGGTTATGGTTAGAAACGCCGATGCTTTTTATTTGACCGCTTTCAGCAAGCGGAATTAAATCCGGCGTCCATTTTTCTACGTCCATTGGGTTGTGAATCCAGTAAATATCAATAACAGCAGTATGCAGGCGCTGCTTGCTGCCGTTAAGCATTTTTTGCATAGCGTCAGGCGTATTTTCTGCAATTTGCGGTGTAAATTTGGTTGAAATAATTACTTTGTCGCGGTTTACGTTTCTTATAAAATTACCAAGAATTTGTTCCGACGTGCCTTCTCCGTAAACAGCGGCGGTGTCCCATAAGTTCAGCCCGCAGGCCACAGCTTTATCAAAAACTGGCTGCAAGTCTTTTTCAAATAAATGGCTGCCAAAAACCATATCGCCTCCGGCCATGCCTGCACCCCAGGACCATGCGCCCAAAGCAATTTTAGGTGTATGTAAGTTCATTAAGTAATCCCTCCTCGCTATAAAGTATATCTGTAAAGCGAAGAAATGTAAAATACTTAAAAATAATTTGTAGATATTCATAAAATAAATAACTATTGGTGGTATAATTATTACGGAGGGATGAAAATGGATTTGCGTGTTTTGCGTTATTTTTTAGAGGTCGCCCGTGAGGGCAATATTACTAAAACTGCCAATTACCTGCATGTTTCGCAGCCGACGTTATCGCGTCAGTTGAAGGAGCTGGAGGAGGAACTGGGCAAAAAGCTGTTTGTGCGCAGTAATTACAGCATTAAGCTGACCGAGGAAGGGCTGCTGCTGCGCAAACGGGCGGAAGATATTTTGGATATGGTTGATAAAACAACGCAGGAATTTAAAGCATTGGATGAAATTAACGGCGGCGATATTCATATTGGCTGTGCAGAATCTAACGGCATTGAACATTTTGTTAAAGTTATTAAGGGGTTGCAGTTAAAATATCCGCGCATACGTTATCATTTTTACAGCGGCGGTACGGAAGCTGTCTGCGAGCGGCTTGACCGCGGGTTGTTGGATTTTGCCATTATAATTCAGGAGGCAGATTCTGTAAAATATAATTATTTAAAAATTCCTTCGGCAGACAGATGGGGTATTATTATGCGTAAGGACAGCCCGCTGGCGCAGAAGGATGTTATCGGCATTGTCGATTTAATGGATGTGCCGCTTATTTTGCCGCGGCAGGCTTTGAGGGATGAAGTGCCGCGCTGGTTTGGCGAAGCGCAGGACAGGCTGAATGTAGTTGCTACCTATGATTTAATTTATAACACTTCCATAATGGTGCGCGAAAATTTTGGTTGTGTACTGGGTTTTGAAGGGCTGATTAATACAGATGATGCCAGCGGTTTGTGCTTCCGTCCAATAGCGCCGCAGCTAATATCGCCGATATATATTATCTGGCGCAAATATCAGATGTTTACGCCCGTGGCAGGGCTTTTGCTTAAAGAACTAAAGAAAAATTTTGCGTCTGATTTATGATAAATTTTTGATTAATGCACGCCAAAGGCTGTACTATTGCAACAGCAAGCAAAATGCTGCGCTAAGCGGCATACGTCCGCGCAAAGCAGCGGACTGTATAATGTTTGGCGCTTTGAACTTAGCCGCCGCAGGTTTGCTTGCTGTTTTATAGCACAACACTTTGGCTTTATTTACGTTGCTGCCTTTTACCAAAATACGGTAACATACTATATAAAAATGTTGCCATAGTACGAATTTGGGCGGAGCCGCGACTTTGCAAAAATCAGTGTAGACTTTACATAAAAAGGCACTTGCAGCATTTGCCGAGGATGTTTGAGCTTGCGTAGCAAGCGAGTTCCGCAGGCGCTGCAAGTGGCAAACTTATTTGATACGTAGCGGTTAAATTTTTTGCAGGAGCGGGAGTTTTCTTGTTTCGTTCTTTTGCTCCGTCAAAAGAATGAAAATGAATGAAAAACTACGAATTAAAAAGCAGTACCTTCATACAAAGACGTAAACTAAAAAATAAATGATATTAAAGAGGTGAAGAAAATGCTAAACACACAATCTTTAGACGAAGAAACATTACAACACATCGCCGGTGACGGCAAAATAGAACTATGCCTGCACAACACGCGCAGCAAAACAGGTATTCAAACGTGGGAGCTAAAAATAAAAATGCCTGACGGCAAACGCAAAATTGTCGTTGTGCGCGATTACGGCTTTGAGCAGAATGTGGAAGAAATTGCCATTAACCGTTTTAAAACCCGCACCGAGCGCAATGCAGAAATTTACCGGCTTTACCACGAGCAGGGCCTAAGCCAGATATTTTTGGCAAATTTATTTAACATCAGCCAGCCTTCAGTATCGCTGATTGTGAACGCAAAAATAAAATAAAAGGGTATAATAAAAGCACGCTTTTACTATCTTTACACGTTTATATTTTTCTGTTACAATATAAAAACGCAATTGTGCTGCCATAACGGTAGGCGGTAAGCCCTCCCCGCGGAGGGACTGTGACCCTCCGATGAAGTAAATCGGGCGTAAACCCGAAATACAGAAAGGAGGGGATAAGATGGAAGTTATTGATTTTTTAACCGTATTCGGTTATACGATAACAGTTTTTTCCTTAGGGTATGCCATTGGAAAAGATATTTCCAGAAAAAACAGATAACCGCCACATGCCCTGGAAATGCTGTGACGGTTACTGTATGTAATCTCATATAAATTTTCGGCTGACCGTCTATCGGCAGCCTTTTGCGTTTCTATAATTATTATAGCAAACGTGGGGCAAAAGTCAAATTAAATGCTGGGCAAAAGTTTCAATCCGCCCAAGCGGAAAGGCTTTTGCTTATTTTTATATGTACATTTAACCTGCAATATGGTAAGATAACAGTTGTAAATTTATAGCTTTTTACTATGGTTTAAGATTGATTGAGGAGTGAACTACATGCAGTGGACGGAAGTGAGCCTGCAAACGACGCACGAGCAGGCTGATACGATTGCCGATATTTTATACAGCGCGGGCGCGCAGGGTGTGGCGATGGAGGACCCGCTTTTAATTAACCAGCTGCGCAGCAGCGGCACGTGGGAGCTGTGCGACATACCTGAGCAGCAAAACACGGAGGTGGTTACTGTAACTGCCTATTACCCGGACGACGATAAGCTGAATGAGCGTTTGGAGTATATTAGTAACGAGGTTAAGGCTGTGGAAGAACGCATCGGCACTAAATGCGTGTTCCGCAACCCGCTGTTCCGTACGTTGTGCGAACAGGACTGGGCTAACGAGTGGAAGCAGTATTTTCACGTTACGCACGTTGGCAGGCGTTTGGTAATTAAGCCTTCGTGGGAGAGCTACGACGCTAAGCCGGAAGAGCTGGTGATTGAAATTGACCCCGGCATGGCATTTGGCACGGGCACGCACCACACCACCAGCATGTGCATGGCGGAGCTGGAAAACATTATTACGCCCGAGGCGGAGGTTTTTGACGTTGGCTGCGGCAGCGGCATTTTGGCGATTGCAGCTGCCAAGCTGGGCGCAAAAAGCGTTGTTGCGGTGGATATTGACGCTAACGCGGTGCGCATTGCCAAAGAGAATATTGCCCAAAACGGCTTAAGCGGCGCTATTACCGTTAAGGAGGGCGACCTGCTGCACGGTACGGAGGGCAAGGCGGATGTGATTATTGCCAACATTATTGCCGATATTATTATTATGCTGCTGCCGGATATTCCGCAAAAGCTGAAGGCGGGCGGCAAGTTTTTGGCAAGCGGCATTATTGAAGAGCGCGAGGCTGACGTTGCCGCGGCGGCAGAGAAAGCAGGCCTGAAGGTTATCAAGGTTAACCACAAGGGCGGCTGGAGCGCTATGCTGATGGAGATGAAATAATGCACAGGTTTTTTATTCCGCGCCCGTATGCGGAAACTATGGAAATAGACGGCGTTGACGCGCGCCACATTTACACGGTGCTGAAAATGAAGCCGGGCGAGAAGGTGCAGATTGTGAGCGACGACGGTGTTACCGCTTTGGCGGAGATTGCTGAAACTGCGCCGGGGCGCACAGTTGTGCGCTGCCTTGAGGTTATTGCCGAAAGCCACGAGCCTGCGGTAAAAATTACGCTGGCGCAGGGTTTGGTGAAGGGTGAAAAAATGGACTTCATCATCCAAAAGGCGGTGGAGCTGGGCGTTAGCCGCATTGTGCCGCTGGCAATGGAGCATAGCGTGGTGCGTTACGACGGTGTTAAGGCTGCCAAAAAATGCGAGCGCTGGCAGAAGATTGCCGAAAGCGCCGCCAAGCAGAGCAAGCGTGATATAATCCCCGCCGTGGCGGAGGTTACGACAATTACTAAATTAATGGAAAGCTGCGAGTGTGCAACCAAAATTATTGCCTATGAATGTGAGGATAAACAGGGTTTAAAGGAAGCCCTGCGCGCTAATAAAGAAGCAGAAAGCATTTTGGTAATAATCGGGCCGGAGGGCGGCATCAGCGAGGCGGAGCTTAACGCCGCACGCACGGGCGGTGCTGTGCCGGTAAGCCTTGGCAGGCGTATTTTGCGTGCCGAAACCGCCGGGCTGACGGCACTTGCCGCAATTTTATACGAATTTGACGAGCTGGGAGGCTGAACATGGCAAAAATTGCATTTTATACACTGGGCTGTAAGGTTAACCAAGCCGATACCGCCAGCATGGAAAACCTGTTTTTGCGCGCCGGCCACAAAATCGTCAGCTTCGACGGCGACGCCGATGTTTACATCATCAACACCTGCGTCGTTACCAACACCGGGCAGCGCAAATCGCGCCAGACCATCCACCGCGCCATCCGCAAAAATCCGGGCGCGGTAATTGTGGTAACGGGCTGCTATCCGCAAACGGCGGCGGAAGAGGTTAAAGCCATTGCCGGTGTGGATATGATTATTGGCAACCAGGACCGCGCGCAGATTGTTAGGCTGGTGGAGGAGCGTTTGCAGCACCGCATGGTGGACACGCTGGACGCTGTGCACAAACTGGCTGCCAACACCGCCTTTGAGGAAATGGCGGCGGGCGACATTACCGACAAAACGCGCGCCTTTTTAAAAATTCAGGAGGGCTGCAACCAGTTTTGCACCTACTGCATCATCCCCTACGCCCGCGGGCCGCTGCGTTCCCGCAGTTTGCATGGCATCCGCACGGAAACGGAGCGCCTTGTAAACGCCGGGTTTAAAGAGATTGTGCTTATCGGCATCCACCTTGGGTGCTACGGCAAGGAGCAGCCGGGCGGCCCTACGCTGTACGACGCCGTTAAAACCGTGCTGGCTGTGCCGGGCGTAAAGCGCCTGCGCCTTGGCTCGCTGGAATCTGTTGAGGTTGAGCCGCGCCTGTTAGAGCTGATGCAGGAGGACGCACGCTTTTGCAGGCATTTGCATTTGCCGCTGCAATCGGGCTGCGACAAAATTTTAAGCGCCATGCACCGCCCCTACACAACGGCTAAATTTAAAACGCTTTTGGCGGATATTAAAACGGCCGTGCCGGATATTGCCGTAACGACAGATATTATTGTAGGTTTTCCCGGCGAAACGGAAGAGGATTTTAAAACGACCTGCGATTTTGCGGCAAGCTGCGGCTTCAGCAAAATGCATATCTTCCCGTTTTCGGCCCGCAATGGCACGCCTGCCGAAAAATTTGCGGGCGCTGTGACAGAAGCCGTTAAAAAAGAACGCGCCGACGCTTTGGGTAAAATTGACGAAGCCATGCACAGCAAGTTTTTGCAGGGCATGGTTGGGCAACCGGCGGAGGTTTTGTTTGAGCAGCCTGCGGGCGAATATTTTGAAGGCTTAACCGGCAATTACCAGCGTGTGTTTGTAAACGCAGGCTGGCAAAACTTGAGCGGCGAAATTTTGCCTGTAAAAATTACCGGCTTTGACGGCGAAAAGCTGCTGGGCGAACTGATAAAAGCATAAAATTTAACCTTTATTTAAAGGATTTTTAATAAATTTGGCGAACTATTTAAAAGTTACAACTGATAATTGACAGCCTTAAACAGCGAGGAGGTAAAAATATGAACGACTGCGTATTCTGCCGTATTATTTCCGGCGAAATCCCTTCCGAAAGAGTATACGAGGACGATAAAATGATTGTTATCCGCGACGCCGCGCCTGCTGCGCCGGTGCATGTACTTTTAATTCCGAAGGAGCATACGGAAAACATTGTTAAAGCAGACCCCGAGCTTGTTAAATATATGCTCGGCAAGGTTGAAATGCTCAGCGAAAAGCTCGGCGTGGACGAAAAAGGCTTCCGTATCGTCATCAATACCGGCGACGAAGGCGGGCAGACCGTCCATCATCTGCATATTCATCTTTTGGGCGGTAA
Organism: uncultured Phascolarctobacterium sp.; assembly: GCA_949288065.1. Taxonomy (GTDB): domain Bacteria; phylum Bacillota; class Negativicutes; order Acidaminococcales; family Acidaminococcaceae; genus Fusicatenibacter_A. Next base: position 142 of record CASEIL010000026.1, on the reverse strand, counting down.
AATGCTCGGCTGGCCTCCGTGCTGATTGACAAACACCGTACATTAATGTATAATTAGACGGTGAGATTATATGCTTCGGAGTATTCTCAAAGCATATAAATTGTATATACACTTCCCTAAGTGTGTGGAGGGAGGGAGATCA
>CASEIL010000025.1 GCA_949288065.1 uncultured Phascolarctobacterium sp. | reverse complement strand
CGCACATTCGCTTTTACTTGGTTCTTGTTCAGTTTTCAAGGTGCTGCCGTTTTCCGGCGACTTGTATAGTTTATTACACTTTCAAGGATTTGTCAAGCGTTTTTTTAATCTTTTTGAGATTTTTTGAGAAGGCTTTTGTTAAATCCGTGTAAGGCAACAAACTGTATTAAGTATAATAGCAGGTTTCTTTCAAAAAATCAAGAGCTCTGCAAAAAATTTTTTAAATTTTTTTTGCAGAGCCCCAATGATTATTCGGTTTCAAACTTAAAATTGGTAATATGCGGACGGTTATCCTCGCCCTGCTGCGCCTCGGCAGTTAAAATTGCCTGCAAAATAATAGCGCATTCCAGGCGTTTTTTCTGCAATTTGCAGCCGTATTCGTAGGGAATGGTAATATCACCGTTAATTAAATCCGCGTTAGCGTGGCAGCCGCCGCTGCAGAAAAACCTTGCCCAGCACTCGCGGCAGGCAGGTTTCGTCATAACATGGGTATGACGGAACTTCTGCACCAAATCGGGCTTTACAACGCCGGTATCCAGCGTGCCCAGCTTATACTGCTCGCGCCCTACAAACTGGTGGCAGGGGTAAATATCGCCTTCGGGCGTGATGGCAAAATATTCGTGCCCAGCGCCGCAGCCTGCCAGCCTTTTAGCAACGCACGGGCCGTTATCCAGCGCCACGTTAAAGTGGAAGAAGTCAAACGGGTCGCCCTCGTGGCGTTTTTGCAGATAGGCGCGCGCCAGCTTATCGTATTCCTCGAACAGAATTGGTAAATCCTCTTCGGTCAGCACATAAGGCTCATCCGTACCCACAACCGGCTCCACGGAAATTTCCTTGCCGATTTTGGCCATATCCAGCGTGTCCTCGCTGAAATGCGGATTGTAGTGCGTATAGGTGCCGCGCAGATAGTAGTTTTTGCCGTTGCGGCTTTCAATTACCTTTTTAAAGCCGCGCACAGCAGCGTCGTAACTGCCGGTGTGGTTCGGGAAGGGGCGCATTTTGTCGTGCGTTTCCTTTTTGCCGTCCAGGCTCAGCACCAGCATTACGCGGTTGTCGTTTAAAAATTTAATGTTGTCATCGTTTAAAAGCGTGCCATTGGTCGTCAGCGTCAGCTTAATGTTTTTGCCGGTTTCCTGTTCGCGGCGGCGCACATAGTTAATAACGTGCTCAACCACGGGCCAGTTCATCAGCGGTTCGCCGCCAAACAGGTCAAGCTCCAGGTTGTGGCGCTTTTTGCTGCCGGCAATGGCAAACTCTACGGCTTTTTCGGCAACTTCTTTGCTCATCAGCGCACGGCAGCCGCCAAAATCGCCGGTGCCGGCAAAGCAGTAGCCGCAACGCAGGTTGCAGTCGTGCGCAATGTGCAAGCACAGCGATTTTAATACCGGCGTTTCGCTGAAAGTAGGCGGCACTTCAAATTCAGGGCTGAACAAAAGCCCTTCGTTTTTCAGCTCCGTCAGTTCTTCCACGGCTTCGCGCAGCTCCGCCTCGTCGTAACGGTCCTTCATCGCGGCGATTGCTTCCTCGCCGTTTTCTCCGTTAAACACGTCCAGCAGGTCGTAAATCATATCGTCCACCAAATGCACCGCGCCGCTGTTCACATCCAGCACAGCCTTGTAATTATCAAGGCGCATTTTATGTATCAGCATCAAATTCCACCTTTCAAAGCATAAAACAGCCCCCTGCCGGGCAGGGAGCTGCATTTGTTCTGTGTAAATTATCCCGCAGGATTATTTATGCTCGCAAACCTGGTTGCCAACAGTGCAGGAAGTTTTGCAGGCAGACTGGCAGGATGCCGGGCATTCGCCGCAGCCGCCGGTTCTTAATGTTTTGTTGAGCATTGCTTTATTTACGGTAGTAATGTGTTTTTTCATCGTTCATTCCTCCAAAAATCATTATTTATTTTATTTTACCGTGTTTTGGCTAAATCCGCAAGCCTTATCGGCAAAAAAACACCGCGCCAAACACAACGCTTTTTAAATAGCCCAGAAGGTGCGAGCGTTCCAGCTTTGTTTTAAACTCGTCCTCCGTCATATCGCCCTTAATAATTACGCGGCCAATTTCCATAGGGTGCTGCTCAACCCACGCCTTATCCACGGCTCCGTTTTTGCCGGTAACGGCGTAATTGTAGCCGTATTTCTGCGCTGCCGCGATAACTTCTTCATCGTATTCCCCGTTAGGATAAGAGAGCAAATGCACATAGTACATATCAAACTCTTTTTTTAAAAAGAATTTGCTGCTGGAAAGCTCCCACGCAAAATATTTGGGGTCGATGTCCGTCAAAATATTGTGGTTAATGGTATGCGAGCCCAAATCATTGCCCGCGCGGATAAGCTCCGTAATTTCGTTATGCCCCATGTAATTCGGCTTGCCGATTTTGGACTGCACGATAAAAAACGAAGCGTTGGCGTTGTATTTTTTAAGCAGAGGAAACACATTGGTGTAGTTATCCATATAGCCGTCGTCAAAGGTCAGCACCACGGCTTTGCTCATATCCTCGCCGTTTTTAAAGCCGTTAATCATCTGCTCCATAGAGAGCATACGATAGCCATTCTCATGCAAAAATTGCAGCTGCTTTTCAAAAACACCGGTGTCAATAATCACCTCGGCAGGCCAGTCCCTGCTGCCGCCGACGGAGTGGTATTCCAGCACCGGCACGGCGTTTTGCCGGTAAGCGCTGTAACCGTCGTACAAGGGCTTGGCTGCCGCCGCTGCGGCGATAATTATAACCAGCAGTAATATTTTAATCCATTTGCTCTTTAGGAGTTTCATTGATTTCCAGTCCCATTTCCTTTGCAATTTGTTGTAATTTTTTCAGCCGGTGGTTAAGGCCTGATTTGGTAATTTTACCTTCCATAATGCGCGCCAGTTCTGCCAGCGAAGCGTCCGGGTGTTCAAGGCGCAGCTCCGCCGTTTGCCGCAGGGCAGCGGGCAATTTGCCAAAGTAGCCGATTTTTTCTAAATACCGGATGCTCTCCAGCTGTTCCACCGCCGCCTGCACCACTTTATTTAAATTGGCGGTTTCACAGTTAACAACACGGTTCACATTGTTACGCATCTCTTTTACAATACGCACGTTTTCAAACTCCATCAGCGCATTGTGCGCGCCGATAACGGAAAGAAAATCAATAATGGCGTTGCCTTCCTTCATGTAAACAATATAATCGTTTTTGCGGTCGGTAATTTTGGCAGGCAGCGAAAAGCCGTGCAGCACCTTTACAATGCTTCTGGCAAGCTCCTCGCTTTCCGTAACCAGCTCCAAATGGTAATCGCTGCTGGGCTTACTTACAGAGCCGCCCGCTAAAAACACACCGCGCAAAAAGGAGCGTCGACAACACGAACGCGCCAAAAGTTTATGCCGCTCCGCCAAATCGCTGTAAGGCAAAAGCTGCAATTCGTGCAGCGCCTTGCCCGCCTCTTTAGAGGGAATAACGCGCACCTGGTAGCGGTTGTTCTTTTTAAGGCGGCGCGAGCGGGTAATAACAACCTCCGTCTGCACGTTATAATTGCTTTTCAGCATTTGCAGCATGCGGCGCGCCAAAGCGGCGTTTTCGGTTGAAAAATGGATGCCCATATTGCGCCCCTGCAAAATAACCGCGCCGCTCATACGCAAAAGCCCCAAAAGCTCTGCCTTTTCGCAGCATTTTTTCTGCACTTCTATTCTTGCCAGCTCGTTTTTAACTTCGTTTGAAAATGACATTGCTAACCCTTTACACCGAAGATTTATTTTTTAATTTGCGCATGCTCTGGCGCATAAAAAAGTAGTCGAAAAAGCGGAAGCCCTTGCCGAACAGCCGTAGCCTGTAAATAAGCGAAATAACCGCCTGTGCCAGCTTCTGCGGGTTGTGGCGCACCAAATCCTTGTTGCTGATAAGGCTTTTAGGCACCACCTTAATGCCAAGGCGCTCAATCTTTTTAATATCCGGCGTAACCGGAATGGAGCCCTTAAGCTGGTACTGCGCCAGCTGCGTTTCAGTTACGTTCTGGTCGTTGACGATAACATAATCCAAAAACTGCTCACCGGCGTGGGTAATCAGCGCCTGCACATGTTCAAACGCGCCGTAGCCGTCGGTTTCGCCCGGCTGCGTCATAACATTGCAAACGTAAATTTTAACGGCGTCGCTGCGCAGCACTGCCTCGCGGATGCCTTCAACCATCAAATTAGGGATAACGCTGGTGTACAGGCTTCCGGGGCCTAAAATCAGTACGTCGGCGTTCATAATAGCCTCCACCGCGCTGCCTGTCGCCTGCACATCGGCAGGCTCAATGCCAACGCGTAAAATCCGCTTGTGCGCCTTCGGAATTTCCGATTCGCCTTCCACAAAAGTGCCGTCCGTCATCTCCGCCTTTAAGCGGATATCGCTGAGCGTGGAAGGAATTACCTTGCCGCGCACGTTTAAAATCTGGCTCGTCGCTGCAAGCCCGGCCTCCATGCTGCCCTCGGCTTCCGCCATGGCGGCGATAAAAAGATTGCCGAAGTTGTGCCCCGCCAGCGGCGAACCGTCGTTAAAACGGAACTGCATAATGCGCTCCATCAAAGGCTCCCTGTCCGCCAATGCGACGAGGCAGTTGCGCAAATCGCCCGGCGGGATGATGCCCATTTCCTTGCGCAGGCGACCGGAAGAACCGCCGTCATCCGCCACGGTAACCACAGCGTTGCAGTTGCTGGTAATATACTTCATGCCGCGCAAAAGTGTAGAAAGCCCCGTGCCGCCGCCGATAACAGTAATGGCAGGCCCGCGCCCCAGCTTGCGCTGCGTAAAAATCTTTTCCATTAACGATGAATTATTATCCGGCAAAACCGCCTCCATAACCGAGCGGATAACGCGGCGCGTGGCGTAAACCATAATAAAGCCGCCAACGCACAAAAACAAAAAGCCGCCCAACATTGAAACCGTGTTGGAATATTTGCCGGTTGTTAAATAGGCCATGCGGAACATTAATTCTTCCACATAACCCATGAACTGATAATTAAAAAATAGTGCCAGCCCAAGCGCACAGCATAAAACGCCCACTGTAAATAAAAGCAGCCAGCGCTTTAAATTCATGCCCGGGCACAGCCAGCTAATCCAGCCCATACAATGCCTCCTTTAACGGTTTTTAAGGCGTAAATCGCGGTGGCTTAACAGCACCTTGTAGCCTTCCTTGCGCAAAAACGTCGCCAGCCGGTTGGCAATGTACACGCTGCGGTGCTGTCCGCCGGTGCAGCCCACACTGATAACAAGCTGGCTTTTGCCTTCGGCAACGTACTGCGGCAAAAGCATTTCTAAAAGTTCTTCTTCCTTTGCCAAAAACTGCCCCGTCTGCGGAAACTTTTCAATAAATTTCGCCACCGGCTCGTCGTTGCCGGTTAAGCTGCGCAGCCCGTCCTCATAAAATGGATTCGGCAAAAAACGCACGTCCAAAACCATGTCGCTGTCCAGCGGCAGCCCGTGCTTAAACCCAAAGGACTGCACCGTTACGGACATCTGCTCGCCTGCGCCGCCAACGGCAAACAGCTCGCGGATTTTGTTTTTCAGCGCGTCGGCGCGCATATCGGTAGTATCAATAATATACGTTGCGCGGTCCTTTACCTTTTGCAGGCAACTGCGCTCGTAGGCAATGCTTTCGCTTAAGGTGCGCCCCTGCCCCAGCGGGTGGCGGCGGCGCGTTTCCTTGTAGCGGCGTATCAGCGCCGCATCGGTAGCGTCAAGGTACAAAAGCTCGTAGGCATAGCCGTTCAGCTTCAGCTCGTCCAGCACCTCCACAAACTTATCAAAAATGCGCCCGCCGCGGATATCGACGACGATAGCCGTGTTCTTCGGCGCGGAGGCCTGCCGCGAAAGCTCGGCAAACTTGGTAATCAGCGCCGGAGGCATGTTATCCACGCAAAAATAGTTCATATCCTCCAGCGTGCGGATGGTTTGCGTTTTGCCTGCGCCGCTCATGCCGGTTATTATTATAAATTTAGATTCATCCATTATCATCACCGCCAAAACTGCTGTGTTATATTAGTAATATTATAACACAAGCCTGCAACAAAATTGCAAAAATAAAAAGCGCCCTGTGTTAAACAGAGCGCCTGAAATGGAGGCAAACTTAAAATGCGCACGGGTCGCTGAAATCGGTTTTGCTGCCTGCGGCAATTTCCGCAAAAACTTCCTGCATGGCCTGCTCCAGCATGCCCAGCATCTCTTCAATTTGCTGCGCGGTGCTGGCAAGAGGCGGCATAAAGATAATAACATCGCCGATGTTGCGCACAATCAGCCCGTATTTACGCGCCGTCTGGCAAATGCCGCCGGCAATTAAAAGCTCCGGCTTAAACGGCACTTTCTTTTCCTTATCATACATCAGCTCAATGCCTGCCAGCATTCCGCACTGCCTTGCATTGCCAACAAACTGCATCTGGCTGAAGCGTTCCATATATTTTTCAATAACTGCCATTTTCGGCGGCAGGTTTTCAATAACCTTGTCTTTGGCAAAAATCTCCAGCCCTGCCAGCCCTGCTGCGCAAGCCAGCGGGTTGCCGGTGTAGCTGTGGCCGTGGTAAAAGGTTTTGTATTCCTCCGGCTCGCCCAAAAAGGCGTTGTAAATTTCGTCAGTAACCATTGTTGCGCCTAATGGCAGATAACCGCCGGTAATGCCCTTGGACATGCACATCATATCCGGCAGCACACCCTCGTGCTCGCAGGCAAACAGTTTGCCGGTGCGGCCAAAGCCGGTTGCTACCTCATCGACGATTAACAGTACGCCGTATTTTTTAGTTAACTCGCGCACACCTTTAATGTAGCCCTTCGGCTGCATCAGCATGCCTGCGGCCGCCTGCACCAAAGGTTCAATAATCATTGCGGCAACCTTATCGGCGTTTTCTGCTAGGTATTCGTCAAGCTCTTTTAACAAATAATCCAAAAATTCCTGCTCGGTTTTAAAGCCCAGATTGCTGTGGTAAAAAGAAGGGCAGGTCATTTTTTTAGTGGCAAACAAAAGCGGTTTGTAAACCTTGTGGAACACGTCGATGTTGCCGACGCTTACTGCGCCCACCGTATCGCCGTGGTAGCTGTCGCCGAGGTTAATAAACTGCTGTTTTTCGGGTTTGCCCTTAAACTGCCAGTATTGAAAGGCAATTTTAACTGCCGCTTCTACCGCCGTGGAGCCGTCGTCGCTGTAAAATACTTTGTTTAAACCTTCCGGCGTAATTTCCACCAGCTTTTCTGCAAATTCTGCCGAAGGCTGGTTAATAAGCCCCAAAAGCGTGGAATGTGCAATTTTATCAAGCTGCGCTTTAACAGCGTCGTCAATTTCCTTACGGTGATGCCCGTGAATATTAACCCACAGGCTGCTGATGCCATCATAATAGCTGCGCCCTTCGGTATCATACAGCTTTACGCCGTCGCCGCGCTCAATAACAAGCTGCGGGTTTTCCACCCACCCTTTCATTTGTGTAAACGGATGCCAGATATATTTTTTGTCAAGCTCTTCCCATTTATTCATTGCCCTGCGCCTCCACTAATTTATAAATACGCTCTAAATCAATATTTGCTGCGGCAATTTTGCCTGCCTGCGTTAAATCGCTGCCGCTTAAAAGCTCTTTATCCAAAACGGGCAGTTTGCCCAAAACCGGCAGTCCCGTCAGTTTTTCGTAATAATAAAGGTTGCTGCGCTCCAAAAGCCCGGCACGCGTTTCGTCCCAGCCGTTAACAATAAAGCCCAGTACGTTTAAGCCCTCGTGCTGCGCGTAATAAGCGCTTAAAACAGCGTGGTTTACATTGCCCAAAAGCGGCTTAACCACAATTATTACCGGCAGGTTCAAAGCCTTAAAAAAATCCTTTACCAGGTAATCATCCGTCAGCGGGGCGGATATGCCGCCAACGCCTTCCACAATGGTCAGCTCGTGCGCGCCAATCATTTTGTGCGCCGCTGCTTCCATCACAGAAGTGTCAAGCGTTACGCCTGCCGCCTTGCTGGCTTCTGCCGGCGCCAGCGCCGCCTCCAAAACATAGGGCACAACCTCGTCGTGCTGCGCCATCGTCATGCCTGCGCCTTTAATTAAAAGCTCTGCGTCCTCGCTCACCAGTTTGCCTTCTGCCGTGCGCACGCAGCCGGAGGCCGCCGGTTTAAACACGCCCATATCAAGCCCCAGCGTCCTGAAGCCTGCTGCCAGGCAGGAGCTTACTACTGTTTTGCCAAACTCCGTATCCGTTGCCGTTATGCCAATCGCTTTCATTGCCAATCCTTCTTTCGCTTTATGCGTTTAACTGCCGCCAGATTTTACCCATCGTGTGGGCAGCAAATTCAATTTCTTCCGCAGTATGCGCCGCCGTTACCGTTACGCGCAGGCGGCTGGTGCCCTCCGGCACCGTCGGCGGGCGGATGCCCGAAACCATAATGCCGGCGTCCTTCAGCGCCTCCATAAACTGCATGGTTTTATGCGTGCTGCCAGTAAGTACCGGCACTATCGGCGTAACACCGCTGATTACGTCAAACCCTTCTTCCGTAAGCAGTTTGCGCATTAACGCCGCATTATCGTTCAGCCTTGCTAAATATTTTTGCGGCTGCTCTTTAAGCAAACGCAGCGCCGCTAACGCGGATGCCGTTACCATGGCAGGCAACGCCGTAGAGAAAATAAACGGGCGCGATTTGTTGATAAGATAATCTATAATCGTGCTGCTTGCCGCCACATAGCCGCCTTCTGCAGCCAGCGCCTTGCTGAGCGTGCCGATTTGCACATCAACCCTGCCCTGCAAATTGTAGTGCGCCGCCGTGCCGCTGCCATCTGCGCCGATAACGCCAACCGCGTGGGCGTCGTCCACAATCAGGCAGGCGTTGTATTGTTCCTTCAGCTCTACCAGCTGCGGCAGGTCGGCAATATCGCCGTCCATGCTGAACACGCCGTCTGTAACGATAAAGCGCTCGCCCTGCACCGGCGTTGTTTTTAACAGCTCTTCCAAATGCTGCATATCGTTGTGCTTATACACCACAACTTTCGCGCGCGCAATGCGGCAGCCGTCAATAATGCTGGCGTGGTTCAGCTCATCGCTGAACACCACATCGCCCGGCTTTACCAGTGCGTACAGCACGCCAAGGTTCGTCATATAGCCGGTGTTAAACACCAGCGCTTTTTCGGCGTGCTTAAACTCTGCCAGTTCTTTTTCCAAAAGGCCTGTTTCAAACGCCGCGCCGGTTGTTAAACGGCTGCCGGTGCTGCCCGTGCCCCACTGTACTGCCTCGCGCGCCGCTTCCAGCACCTCCGGCTCGTGCGTCAGCCCCAAATAATTGTTGCTGGCAAAAACCAGATATTCCTTGCCGTTTTCGTCCTCCGCACGCACCGCAGTTTTAAAACGCAGCCCGTCCACCGTGCGGCGCAGCCCTGCGGCATAAACCTCTTCCAGTTCCTTTTGCAGGCGTTCCGTCAGCATTCCGGCACCCCCTCCGGCTTAATCATAACTACCTGTTCTTCCATATAATTAATAAGTTTTTGCATATCCGTGCCCGGGCGCACAAAAAATATCCTGCCGCCCACGCCGTTGCCGCGTTCTTTCATAACCGGTATGCGGCGGTAGCCATATAAGGGCGATGCCACATAACCCGTAACATAATACGGGTCGTCCGACCAGCACAGCTCTGCCACCATACCCTCTGCGCCTGCCACCTTGCTGGCCAGCACCAGCGCCTCACGCACATGGTCGCCGGTTAAACCGCGCTGCTGCATATATTCATCGTAGCCGCGGCTGTTTACGCAGTCCATTTTGCTGGCGCGCACGCCGCGCTCACCCATGCCGTCAATTCTCTCGCCGCTTTCGGCATCTACAACCATCGCCCCGCGCATGCTGTCGGTTAAACCGTTTACCAGCGCCAGCCCGTGCTTTGCCGCCTCTTCGCTAACGCCTGCGCGTTTAAGCTCTTCAATAGCAGTACGCTGTCCTTCGGCGGCGCTGTCCGCCTTGCAGGCGCTAAAAGCAAGCAAAGGCTTATAAACAACATCCTGCGGTTTAATTTCTTCTACCTTCAGGCTGATAAAATCGGCCCTGCCGCGCTCGTGCTCCTGTGCGCGGTGCAGCATCGTCAGCACGGCATAATCAAGCTGGTCGGCGGGCAAAATACGCTCCGCCCCGCTGATATGCCTGCCGCCTTTTTCGTGTGCGCCGCCCTGCGCCGAACGCATTTTTACACTGTAAAGCATTATTGCCACCTCTAAATTACAAAACAGGATGCGTAACCGTGCGTCCCAAATCCTTAATCATAACTTTGTCGGCTTCCGGGCTTCTGCCGCCGGTGGTTAAATAGCCGCCCACCATAATGCCGTTCAGCCCGCCGTTCAGCGCCAGGCACTGCAAATCGCGCAGGTTAACCTCGCGGCCGCCCGCCGTGCGGATAAGCGCCTTAGGCAGAATAAAGCGGAACACTGCGTAAGCACGCAGAATTTCCAGCGGTTTCAGCGGCTGGTTGTTTTCAAACGGCGTGCCCGGAATCGGCGTCAGCAAATTCAGCGGTACGCTGTCGATGCCAAGGCGTTTTAATTCAAACGCCATTTCCACACGCTGCTCCGGCGTTTCGTTTAAGCCGAAGATGCCGCCGCTGCACACACGCAGCCCTGCTTTTTGGGCGTTGTGAATGGTAAACATTTTATCTTCATAAGTATGCGTGCTGCAAATATCGGGGAAGTGGCTCGGCGCAGTTTCCAGATTGGAATGGTAGCGCGTTACGCCCAGTTCTTTCAGCTTAAAGGCCTGTTCTTCCGTTAAAATGCCCAGCGAGCAACATACTTCAATGCCAACTTCTTCTTTAATGCGTTTCAGCGCCTTGCAGATGTTGTCAAAATCGTCGGCTTTGCTCTGGCCCCTGCCGCTAGTCACAATCGAAAACCTTACCGCACCGGCGGCTTTGGCTTTTTTAGCAGCGTCAACAAATTCATCTTCGCTTAAAAGCGGATATTCCTTGACGCCGGTATGGTAATGCGCCGATTGTGCGCAGAACTTGCAGTTTTCCGGGCAGCGGCCGCTGCGTCCGTTAATAATAGCGCAGCAATCAACTGCGTTGCCGTTAAACTTCTGGCGGATTTTATCTGCCATCGCCAACAGCAGCATCGTATCGTCGTCGCTCACGTTAATCAGGCGCTCGGCTTCTTCCCTTGTTACCTCGCCGCCGTTTAATACTTTATCTGTAAGTTCAATAATCCAGTTCATAATACCCTCCCGTTTAAGTAAACCTGTTTTAATTATTTGGTTAACAATCACATTATACATCGTTAACTTGCTTTTGTAAATAGGTTTACTAAACAGATAAAAAGAAACGGCTTCTGCGTTTTGCAAAAACCGTTTCTGTAAATCAGCCAATATATTCGCTGGCAGCCAGTGCTGCAACAGTACCGTCGGCAGCCGCCGTTGTAAGCTGGCGCACTTTTTTGGTGCGCCCGTCGCCTGCGGCAAAAATGCCGGGGCAGCTGGTATGGCAATCCTCACCGGCAACAACGTAGCCTGCCGGGTCAACCTCTACCACATTTTTAAACATAGCGTTTTCCGGCATCTGCCCGATGGCCACAAACACGCCGTCCACTGCCAGTTCAGTTTTTTCGCCGGTAACTTTGTTTTCCAGCTCCAGCGCTTCCAGACGCTTATCGCCCTTAATGCCGGTAACGACGGTGTCGAGAATAAACTCGATATTTTCAGGCTGGTGCACCTTTTCCACCAGCTGTTTTTCAGCGCGGAACTCCTGCCTGCGGTGGATTAAATATACTTTTTGTGCCAGCTGCGAAAGTACCACAGCGTCGTCCAGCGCCGTGTTGCCGCCGCCGATAACCGCCACCGTTTTGCCTTTGTAAAAAGCGCCGTCGCAGGTTGCGCAAAAGGAAATGCCCCTGCCGACGAATTTTTCTTCACCGGCTACGCCAATCGGGCGCGGGCGTGCGCCGGTAGCAATAATTACAGCTTTAGCGTCGTAATAGCCGTTGGCCGTCAGCACGCGCTTGGTTGCGCCGTTATCCTCAAGGCCGGTAACCTTTTCGTACACAAATTCGGCTCCGAATTTTACAGCCTGCTCGTACAGCGCCGTGGCAAATTCAAACCCTGCAACGTTGTTAAAACCGGGAAAGTTCTCCACATGCGAAGTATTAATAATCTGCCCGCCATGGATGCTCTGCTCCAGCACCTTCACGCTGCGTCCGGCGCGCCCTGCATACACCGCCGCCGTCATACCGGCAGTGCCGCCGCCGATAATGATAATATCCGTTACTTTATCAGCCATAACCGCACCTTATTTCAGCATATCCATAATTACGGGTTTCGGCACTACGCCGCTGACGCTTTTTACCACTTCGCCGTTTTCAAAAACGAACAGCGTCGGCACTACCTCCACACCGTATTCCGTTGCCAAAGCCTCTGCCTTGTCGATATCAACCTTGCAAACCTTAACGTCCGTCAGCTCGTCTGCCATTTGGTCGATAATCGGGCTCAGCATACGGCACGGGCCGCACCAGGTTGCAAAAAAGTCAACCAGAACTTTGCCTTTAGCTTCCAGAACTTCCTTTTTAAAATCAGCTGCTTCCAAATGTAATGCTGCCATGTATATCACTCCTTAAAATTTATGCTTTGTTATGGTTTAATGATAACATTTTTTAACCTTTTGTTCAAGGCAAAACAGTGGCTAATTAATAAAAATTACAAATTATTTACATTTTCAGCAGAAAATTTTTATTGATAACGGCATAAAAATAAACCCCATGGCGTTTGCCATGGGGTTATCGCGCAAATTACATTGCTTCTTCAACCGGATATACGCTGATCTGGCGTTTATCGCGGCCTTTGCGTTCAAATTTAACGCGGCCTTCAACTTTAGCATAGATGGTGTAGTCCTTGCCCATGCCTACATTGTTGCCGGGATAGAAGCGGGTACCACGCTGGCGCACGATGATGCTGCCTGCGGTTACGAGCTGGCTTTCATGCGCTTTGGTGCCGAGGCGCTGAGAGTTGGAGTCACGTCCGTTGTGGGAGCTGCCGGTACCTTTTTTATGTGCATGTAATTGAAGAATCAGTTCAAACATCGGTATTCACCTCCTGATGACTTTTACCTTAACGTACTGCGGAAACTGTCGTTCTACGCTTTGCAAGGCAAGATACATGGTTTCCAGTATCGCCTGCGTGCGGCTGTCCGCTTCGTTAAGTTTTAATGTAAAGATGCCGCTTTCCTCATCAACTGTGTACTGCGGCTTAAGTTTTAGGTAACGCTCCAAACCAATGAGCGGAGCCTGGGTCAGTACGGAAACCGAATTGCAGACCAGGTCGTATTCGCCTTTCTACTTTAGTAAACGGCTGACGGTGGCCCTGGCGTTTACGGTAGTTGGATTTAGCTTTGTATTTGAAAACGAGGATTTTTTCGCCTTTGCCCTGCTCAACAACTTTAGCAGTAACTTTTGCGCCTTCAACTACAGGCTGGCCGATTTTAACATCAGCGTCGTTAACTACGGTAAGAACTTCGTCGAATACAACTTCGCTGCCGGCTTCTGCATTCAGTTTTTCAACGGTTAATACATCGCCTTCAGCAACACGGTACTGTTTACCGCCGGTTTTAATAACTGCGTACATTCTATTTGCACCTCCCTTGTAATATACTCGCCAAATACGGTACTCTTTACGAGTTTACGGAACCTCTCTGTGCGGTTGGGGACAGACTCAATCAGTCTATACTGGAATAATTTACCACAACCGGCGCTATTTGTCAACACCGGTGTTATCTAAAAGTGAAAAAGTTTCTAATTGTAGTCGCGGCTCCGCCGTTACGGCAAGCGTGCAGTTCAGCTCTTTTTCCCACTGCTTTATCAACCTGCTGCCCAGCCATTCTGCCAGCCACGGGCTCACCATTATCAATATGCTGCGCGGCGCACAGGGTTTGGCAAGCAGCGTGCGCAGGCGGCGCTTAATCTCTAAGCCCACCGTTTCTTGCGACTGCACCCTGCCGCTGCCCTGGCACACCGGGCACGGCGCATACAGCACTGCCGAAAGGTTCTGCCGCGCTTTTTTGCGCGTAATCTCAACCAAATTCAGCACCGTCATATCCTGCACGCAGGGCTTCATTTTATCGCTTTTTAAAGCTTCTTCCAGCCGCGCCATAATCTCCTCGCGGTATTCCGCCCTGTCCATGTCAATAAAATCTACCACTATAATGCCGCCAATATCGCGCAGGCGCAGCTGGCGGGCAATTTCCGCCGCCGCCTCACGGTTCGTCTGCATCACGGTTTCGGCCAGGCACTCGCGCCCGCTAAAATGCCCGCTGTTCACGTCGATAACCGTCATCGCCTCGGTGTAATCAATAATAAGGTAGCCGCCGCTCGGCAAATCCACGCGCCGGTCGCTGATAGAGGCAATATCGTCGCTTAAACGGTAATAGGTAAAAATATCCGTCTGCTTATCGTGCAGCAGCAGGCGGCAGCCCAGCCCGTCCAACAGCTCTGACAGACGCTTGTAAACAGCGGCGTCGTCCACAATTACCTCGTCCACATCGCTGTTAATATAATCGCGCACAATGCGCACGGATATATCCAGCTCGCGGTGCAGCACCTGCGGCGATTTGGCAAGTTTGGCGCGGGCACTGGTAATCTGCCAGTCCGCCAAAAGCTGCTGCAAATCCTTCTGCAACGCCTTTTCGTCAATACCGCAGGCGTTGGTGCGTATTACCACGCCCGCCGCGCCGCCAACAACGCCCACTGCAATTTTGCGCAGGCGACTACGTTCGGCGCTGTCCGTAATCTTGCGGGAGATGCCCACATAATCTGCCCCCGGCAGCAAAACAGCATAGCGCCCCGGCAGGGTTAAATCCAGCGTCGCCGTGGGGCCCTTAGTGCCGCGCGCGTCCTTCGTTATCTGCACCAGCACGCGCTGCCCTTCTGTCAGCGCCGTTTTTTGGCCCATATACAAAAAGGCGTTTTTTTCAAGCCCAATATCAATAAAAGCCGCCTGTATGCCGCGCACCACGTTGCACACACGCCCCGCAAAAATGCTGCCGACCAGCTGTGCGCCGCTGTTGCGCTCCACAACATATTCCATTAAACGGCCGTTTTCCACAATGCCCATGCGGGTTTCGTCCGGGTTCACCGCCGAAATAATTATCTTTGCCGTCACCAGCACCCTCTTTCTAAAGCCGCCTTGGGGCGGATTAATGCGTGCCTCGCACCACTTCGATACCGGCGGCGGTAATTTCCGCCTCCAGCTTGGCGATTACCGGGCACATAACGCGGTTGCCGTTTTCATCCTTCGGCATGGTGCAGTTGCTTAAATGCAGCGCGTCCGGATTAATTTTTTTAATGCGCTCAATCTTTTTATTAATGCCTTCCTGATTGGCAAGCTTGTTTTCACCGCAGCCGTTGCAGGTAAAAAACGCCACTGCCTGCAAGGGTTCCTCGCCATAGCGCTCAAACGCACCGGTGTGCTCGTTCATAGCACGCAGGCAGCCGCTGCCCGTGCAGCTGGCGCTTACCTTAAGGCAGCGCAAAACAGCAATTTTTTTCATTTATATTCCTCCATTATACATCGTTTAAATTTTTATTTTGCAGCCTGTGTTTAACGGCATCGGCAAACAGCACATAGCAAACTGAACACAGCGGCACGCTGATAATCATACCCAAAATGCCAAACAGCCCACCGCCGACCGTTACCGCCGCCAGCACCCACAAGCCAGAAAGCCCCACCGATTTGCCCACAATTTTCGGGTACAAAATATCGCCCTCAATACGCTGCAAAACGATGAAGAATATAATAAACATCCAAATTTTTTCCGGCTGCGAAATTAAAATAAACACGCAGCCCATCGCGGCGCTCAGCATGGTGCCAATTATCGGCACTAATGCCAGAAACGCCACTAAGGATGAAATTACCAGCGCATACGGCATGCCCAAAACCAGCATACCGGCAAAGCACATCAGCCCCAGCAAAAAGGCCTCCAAAAGCTGCCCGCCCACAAAACCGGCAAAAACCTTTTTGGCAAGCGCCGCTGCGTTAAGCAGATATTCCGCGCGCTCCCTGCTGCAAAAAGCATAAACCACACGGCGGCAGTTGCGCGCAAGGCGTTCCTTATCAAGCAGCACATAAATTGCTACCACCACGCCGATAACAAAGTTGGTAACGGCACTTGCAACTGATGTGGTAACGCTCCAGGTGCGCGAAAGCAGCGTGCCCTTGTTACTCTCCCAAAAAGCGGCAACGGCAGCCGTTGCCTCGCGCCACTGCTGCTGAATGTAAGCAATATCGCTGTCGGATAAATCCCACACGGCAATCCTGTCGTGCAGATACACGTTAAAGCGTGATAGCGCCGCCGGTACCTTCGCCGCCAAAACCTTAATGCTGGCGTGCAGCTCCGGCACAACCGAAATAAACAACAATGCCACTACGCCGGCAATCAGCGTAAAGCTGAGCGTTAAGCACACCGGGCGTTTTAAAAAGCCGCAGCGTGCAGGCAAAAAGCGCTGCCATAAGGCTTCCAGCTTTTCCATCAGCACGTTAACCACAAAGGCCACGGCGCCGCCAACTATAAACGGCATTAAAATGTTCAGCGCTCCGCCCAAAAGCCCCAGCGAAAGCTCGTAGTTCCACAGCGCCCATATTAAAATTACAGCGGCGCACACCTCGCGCCAGAATGTTTTTTGCATAGCCATCTCCAATAAATGTATTAAGCTAATTGTAACATAAAAAGCGGCGTCTGCAAAATAAAAGGTGCAAACAGCGCCGCCATAAGATTGTATAAATTGCCCGGTTGTGGTATAATGCAAATGTTACCAATGCGCCTGTAGCTCAGTGGATAGAGCAGCGGCCTCCGGAGCCGCGTGCGGTGGTTCGATTCCACTCAGGCGTACCAATAAAAAGTTAAGCCAATCTTTGCTAACGCAGAGATTGGCTTTTTGTTATGCTACTTTATACCTTGTATAAACATATTCGTAAATACGCTTGCGGTATACGTCAATATCATCGTAACAAGCTGGCAACTCATTCCAAAGCGTATCGCGGATTAAAATATCAACAGCAGCTTTGGTTTCCTGCTTATCTGTCCAGTGGTCATATTCAGCAATTTTTGCTTTAATTTTATGCAATAATCCGGCAGCCACCTCTTTCAATTTTTTAATATCATTTTTACTTAAATCATCACGGAACAACATATCATAAAACGAAAGTTCTTCGTCGCTGGCAAAACCTTCGCGCACATAACGCTTTTCTTCTTTATCAAGCTTATTAGCCAAAACCATTAAATCCATAAAAGTTTTTTCAATAGTCGCCCTGTCCTGTTCTTTATTATAATCTTCAATAATATTCTGATAACGTTCATAATAATTAATACGCTCAGGGTTTGCAAGCAGTAACCTGTCCAGCTTTTGCCTGATTATTTCTTCTAAATCACTCATTAGCAAATTTTTATTTTTAGCTTTTGCAAATTCGCGGCGCAGTAAATCAAAATCAATGGCGCTAATATCAAATCGTGTGCCTTCGCGCACAACGCCGCCGCTTTCGTCCATTTTAACATAACTGCCGATAATATGGTTAATCTCTACCATTAAACCGGTAGTATCAACATGCCTGCGTTTTTTCTTAAGTTCAGCATAAATCGCCGCAATCGCTTCATATTCTTTACGCTCATTTTCAGCAATATCATCACGGTCGGCATACTTCATTAAACGGTTAAGCTCTGCTGCATAGGTTGCAAATGTTTTTCTATTTTCAACAGTAGTGCAAACAGCATTAGCCGCCTGCTGTAAATATGCAACTTTTAAAAAGTCGTATGCTTCTATCAATATTTGCAGTTCGAAGCCTTGTAATGCTAAAAAAACCTTAGCTTTGGCAATAGTTGCTAAAATGCGTGCTATCAATTCACTCTTATCAACAGTCGGGTCTGCCCCTGTGCCAACATTAGCAGTATAATCAGCCAAAGCTTTGCGCAGAGCTTTTACAATGCCTATGTAATCAACAATCAGCCCATTGCTTTTTCCTTCCGCCACACGGTTTGCCCGAGCAATAGCCTGCATAAGCGTATGCGCTTTTAAAGGTTTATCCAAATATAAGCACGATAAGCATTTAACATCAAACCCTGTAAGCCACATAGCACAAACAAACACCACTCTAAGCGGATGTTTAGCATCCTTAAAATCTTTGTCCAGTTCGCGCTTTTCCATTTTGCGGCGGTGATACCTAATATCCAGCCCCCACTTTTTAAAAGTTTGTATCTCGTTTTGCTCCTGCGAGATAACAACAGCCATTTCCGTTTCCTGCATCCACTGCAATTTGCGGTTAAGCTCCTGCGCTTCCTGCTGATGCTTAGTATGTTTTATTTTATCTTTCAGTTTTTTTATTTCTTCCTGCCAATACTCCTGCACATAGTTATACATACGCACGCAGGTAACTTTATTCAGGCACACAAACATTGCCTTGCCGCTCGTCCACAAATCGGAATAATGCCCGGCAAAATCGCGTGCAATGGAGCGCAGGCGCGGTTCTGCCGTAAATAAATGTATTTCCTTGCCAAATTCAGCTTCCAGTTTTTCCTGCTGTGCTTCATCAATATCGGCATTTTCAATAGCGTCTAAAATTTTATCGGTTATTTCAGGGTTATGCAGGTCAAGGATTTTTTCGCCCCTGTTTTCATAATACAGCGGCACCGTTGCGCCGTCTTCAACAGCACGTCGGAAATCATATACCGAAATATAACCGCCAAAAGTGCGCTCTGTAATATTATCATCCGATAACAACGGTGTGCCGGTAAAGCCAATACGCGCAGCAGTCGGCAGCAATTTCATCATATTATTGGCAAAAATGCCATACTGGCTGCGGTGAGCCTCGTCCGACATAATGATAATATCATGATCAGGATAAATAGGTTCAGAATCAGGTCTGTTAAATTTTTGTATCAGTGTAAAAATAAAACTGGGGTTGCCTTTAAGCTTCTGTATCAGGTCATCGCCGCTGGTAGCAATAAACTGTGACGTTTTGGCATCGCCAAGCAAACCGCAATTTTCAAAAGTATCGCTTATCTGCTTATTAAGCTCATCGCGGTCGGTTAAAACTACAAAGGTAGGCGAACCTGCAAATTTGCGGCGGATTTTCTGTGCCAAAAACACCATAGAATAACTTTTGCCGCTACCCTGCGTATGCCAGAACACGCCCAGCTTGCCATTGTTCAATTTGCGCTGCTCATAAGCCTTCATAGCCTCGTTTACGCCAAGGTACTGATGATTACGAGCTAAAATCTTTGCCGTGCTGCCGCCTGTTTTATCATACAAAATAAAGTTTTCCAGTAAATCCAAAAAGTTTTCTTTTTTACAAATACCGCGCAGCAGTGTTTCCAAGGCTACACTGCCCTGCTCCTGTTCCGCAAGTCGTTTCCATTCGTGAAAAAACTCATACTTGCTGCCCAGCGTGCCAACTTTGGCTTCCACACCGTTAGAAATAACTAAAAAGGCATTGTAATAAAACAAATGCGGAATCGTGTCCAGATAATCGGTGTAATTATCATCATAAGCGTTGCGCACATCAACCGTTGTCTTTTTAAGCTCCACAAACAAAAGCGGTATGCCGTTAACAAAACCTACTATATCAGTGCGGCGGCGGTATAAATCTCCGTGTATTTTCAGTTCCTTAACAGCTAAAAAATAGTTGTTTTCCGCATTTTTAAAATCAATTACGGCAGCTACTTGTTTTTCGGTTTCGCCATTTGGCTTTTTAACTGTAACCTTAATGCCATCGCGGATAAGGCGATATTTTTCTTCGTTTATTTGCAAAAGTGATGAGGTAGAGAGTCTGTTTTCCATTATTCTTTGTGCTTCGGCAATCTGCTCATCGGTAATCCACGGGTTAAGCTTTCTAAGCGCAGCACAAAAATAACGTTTCAGCAATATTTCTTTGTAGCTTGTTCTGCCAAAAGTGCCGGTGAGGCCTAACACTTCTTTATTATAGGCAAACTGCACATCCCACCCCAATTCATCTCGCAGCAAATTACCTGTACTTTCCTGCACAAGAATATTTTCTGAATAATCATAGCTCATAAACTCACCTACTTTGCAAAATCATTTTGCTAATTTCTCAATTAAATAATTTGCAAATGCCGAACATGATACCAACATAAATTTAGCATCTTCTTGTTCTACATTACTTGTATCAATCGCACCATGCCTGATACCATTTTCATCAGACGTATAACCATATAACGCCACAAAAGCATTTTCCATAGCATGATGAATATAAATGCCTTTATCTTTTAATTTTTTCAATGCTTTACCTAAAGTAGCTTGTCCGCCTTTAGTTTCAGTAATAATACAGCATAATGCTTCAATAGCACTTATGGATTCTTTGATAGAATTTTCATAATCAGGATTTTTTCGTTTAGAATATAGTTCTAACGCCTTTTTAAAATGTGTATTCACCGAATCATATTTTGTAGACATTGATTTTTTCAAAGATTTTAATTCAACTTCATTTGTTATTGGCGTTATAAACCCTTTTACCATACGATAACCAGATTTTTCTTCAATTAATACTTGATTTATATTTTTTTCTAAATCTTTACGACTATACGCATCATCAAAATATTGCACATACTTTTCGATAAAATCATAAATATAATACCATTCAGTATCTAATAAAAAATTTTTCAGTAATATTATATTATCATCTTTTACTGAAGTGGTTTTAGGATAGATATAAGTTAATCCAAAAGAATCTAAAAGATATTCAACCGCGCCTATACTGCTTTCAATTTCAAATAAATCATCATTAGCCTCATTTTTATAAAATATATTCCATAATCTATTAAACAAGGCTGTGTCAATATCATTAATCTGTATTTCTTTTTCAGGCACTAAATTATATCTACGAGAAAACGGTTCCATACTACACCTCCAATTCACCACTCATTAGTTTAGGCAATAAACGCTCACGGGCTTGTTTAAGTAATCTATTTTCATTTATTAAGCATTGTCGTTTTTTATACCAAATTTGAAAAGGTTTATATAGTGCATTAGGAGCTTTAAAAATTTTAATTGTATCAATATGTTTTTTACCAAGATGCGCAACAGTTGCGCCTACTACTGTTTGTTCAAAATATTTTATAGGTTCTACAATAGCTTGAAGCAAATAGCCTTTCATAGAATCAAATTTAGGTCGCAAGCTACAAGTTCGCTGTACCAAATAAGCATCTTCTCCTCCCCAAGAATTAATATGGAACTCTCCGTCCATTCCTACTAAAATATCGCCATTATGAATAATATACTCTTTTGAAGCTTCTTCAGTAGTAAAATCCATTGTTTGCCCTTCTGGTATATTTCTAATACGAACTATTGGCATACCGCATCCAGTATTATTAAACAATGCTCCATTGAAAGCATATCCATATTGAACATCTACTAAATTAGTCAAAAATTCTTTTTCCCACCCCTCCGGCACGCCGTCAACGATTGGCGTGGTTTTGTAACCCGGAAAGCGCAAATCAACAAACCATTCTTTATACAAACGCTGTGCAGCTTCTTCTAAAAGTTTGATTTGTTTTTGGTTGTTTTCGATAAGGTCATCGTAAGAGGAAAGAATTGCTCCAATTTTCTGTTGAATTTTAATTTCAGGAAAGTCAAATTCATAATTTTTTATAGCACTTATAGGAATTCTCATTTGATTAGCTGCGCCACGACCGCTCATTTGAATATAATGCTGAAAAAGCCTATATTTACTATGATACCCCAAATATTTTTGATCAAGTATATCTTTATTCTTTGTTCGCAAACAAACTGCATTTTGATTTAAATAGAATCCATCAACCAATGTATTAACAATACAGGTTCTTCCAGCTGCTGATTCTATTAAATTTGGATGCGAACCAACCGTAGCAATTATTACGTCGCAAATTTTTAGTTTGTTTTTTTTATATTTTTCTGCTAATGATAATGGCAAATAATTTATATCGCCAAGATAAAAACCTTGTGGCTTACAATTCGTTACTTTTAAAACTGGTAACCCCTCATTTACATATTCTTTGTCACTCCACGCTCCACCATTTATAAAATCACAAATTTCTCCTAACTTATATTTCATAACCCCATCTCCTTTAAGTTTTTTGAGATGGTTTCCATTAAATCGTTGGATTCTTTTTGCAGTGTTAAAAGCTCCTGATGTATTTCCTGCATACGCTGCTCAAAATTAACGCCGTCATCTTCAACCGGCGCTACGCCTACATAAGCACCCGGCGTCAGTGACCAGCCTTTGGCTTCAATATCTGCCTTATCTGCAATTTTGCATAAACCGGGCACATCTGCATAAACGCCTTCGCCAAATTTTTCGTGCAGCCAGTTGGCTTCTTTGGCTTTGGTAAGCGTATCGTTAAGTTCAGCCAGTTTAACGTCATATTCTGCCTGTACTTTTTTCTTGCTGCGTTTAGCGGCTGCTTCTGCCGCAGCTTTGGCTTCGGCGCGCAAAGCTTCAATTTTTGCTTCCAGTTCTGCAATTTGCTCCGCAAAAGGTTTATCGCTGCCAAGCACATGGCGGTATTCAGCCAAAAGGGCAGTGTATTTTTCAAGCTCGCCACGGTATAACCACACTATGGCATTAAGGTTTTTAAGCTGCCAATAACTCCATTCGTTCAGCGTGCGGTCTACCACGGTGTAATAGTTGCGCGCGTCTATAAACAGCACTTTATTTTTAATTGCATCTGCCTTGGCTTTGTTAAAAAACCACAGGGAACACGGCAGGCTTTTGGTGTAAAAAAAGTTGTTGCCGACGCTTATCATTACATCTACATGCCCTGTTTCAACAAGCTGCCGGCGGATATCCTTATCCTTGCCCTGATTACTATCCGTTGCAGATGACGCCATTACAAACCCTGCGCGGCCGCGCTCGTTAAGGTAGCTATAAAAGTACGAAATCCACAAATAATTAGCGTTGCTTACTTCTTTCTTTTTGTTAAGGCCGGGCATACCAAAAGGCAGCCTACCAGCATTTTGGCAGCTTTCAGCTTTTACTTTATCAACATTAAAAGGCGGGTTAGCCATCACATAATCGCAGCAGCCATTAAGGCTGTGGGCATCGTGATAAAAGGTATTGGCGTCATCGCCCGATTTTATTTTGCCGGTTAAACCATGCACCGCCATGTTCATTAAGCAAAGCTGTGCATTGTATTCTACTTTTTCCTGCCCATAAAAAGTCATGGCGCTGTTAGCATTCATGCCGCTTTGGTTTACAAAATCGCCGGACTGAATGAACATGCCGCCGCTGCCGCAGGCAGGATCTAAAAGCGTGCCGCTTTGCGGTTCGATAATATTAACAATCATTTTTACCAGTGATTTGGGCGTAAAGAATACACCGTCATCAGAGGCGATGTTTTTAGCAAATTTATTTAAAAAGTATTCGTAAATGCGGCCGATAATATCGCCGCCAATTTCATCAAGCGCGCTGTTATTAAAAATGCGCAACAGTTCAGCAAGAATATCGTCGTTAAAATCGGTATAACTTTTAGGCAATACGCCTGCCAGTTGTTCGCTTCGTTCTTCAATAAGCGACATGGCATTGTTTACCGCTTCGCCAAGGCTGTTAATAACATGCCCTTCCTTATTTGTTATACCGGCAGCAGCAATATTTTCCGGCAGGTTCAGCAAATAATTATACTGAGCTTCTTTAGGCAAAAACAAAGCGCTTTTAGCTGCAAAGTCGCCCGCTTCCACAGGCAAAACCCTGCCGCCGCGCACAGGGCGGTTTTTCATAATTTCTGCTTCCGCCATTTTAAAACGGCTGTAAGCATAACGCAAAAAGATAAGCCCCAGCACCGGCATACAGTATTGGTTAGATGTTAAATTAGAACCGGAACGCAATAAATCGGCAGATTCCCATAAATCAGCTTCGAGTTTTCGGATATTAATCATTTTTTCACCATTTCTGTTTAATATTTATTTAAAATTCGCTTATGCAAATTTATTTAGTGTTAATTTAATTGTATCATATTTTTGCTTTTTTCTTACAAAAAATTAGCCAAATACAGCTTGGTATCTGGCTAATTGCAAGTTTTAATTTTATTTTACGGAACTATCTTTAATTTTTTGCAGTTTTGCAACTTGTTTTTTTACGGCTGCTGCAACGTCATAAACTCTCTGCATTGGCAGATTTTCATTTTTGCTTAAAACGTCAACAATAATTTCATCAATGTTTTTTAATTTTGTTAAATCAAGCAGTTCAAAGTGCGTAATTAATTTTACAGCATCATCCTGATTATAGGCAAAGGCACGTGCTTCAAATTTATGCCCTATATCAGCAGCCTTATCTTTATTCCACAGGCTGGTGCCGTTATCATATACAGGCGCAACGCCTGTAAACTGTAAGGTATCCATATTGCGTATAAACCCAAAATTACCATAATGCCTGTCGGTATTACAAATTATGTAATCTACTGCCAGCATTACATCAAGGCTTGCCTTAACATTTGGTATATTATAAGCCTCGCAGCATTTTAAAAGATAATTATATTCATTAGCAGCGTTTACAATCAACGGCGATTGCGTCATCCGCATATTAGCAGCTGTTACAAGCTCCGTGCTGTCGGTAATAAAATTTTCGCAGGTGCTAAAATATCTGCCACTGTCATGCACAACATGGTAATCTACAAATTTTACCGTATCAAGCAGTGCAAAAATTTTACTTGCTATTAATTCGTTAAACGGTTCCTGCTCAAAAGGCCCGCTGCCGACTTTATATAAATACAATTTGCCGGTTGCCTCATCACGCACCCATTTTTTAGGCAGCATACCGTCGGACGTACTATCCGGTGACATAAAAAAGTTCCTGTCCTCAGAAATATACGATTCATCAAAAAAGGCCTGCCCTAATGCGCCCGAAAATTCATTATGAAAAAAGTTAATATCTTTCCACTCTCTCGATTCCGCTCCAACGGGGTTAAGCCAGTATTGGTCAGTAAGGCTTAAGCCGTAGTTTTTAAACGGCAGGGATGCCATTGTAACCGCATACCGGCGTTCAAAACTTGCAGCGCCAATACGGCTGCCTGGTATCGCCCTTCCTGCCCACCATTTGGCAAGGCTTTTCTTTTGCGGTTTGCCTGCAATAAAATCTACGCCAACAGGAAAAGCTTTGGAGTTATAAACTTCAAGAATATCGCTAATAACATAGTTTTCCATATCAATGGCAAGCCTGCATAAAGGGGTATTCTTGTTCATAAGTATGTAATCCATTTTCTGCCTCCTGTTAAGTAATTATGGGTACAACGTGGTATAACAATTATACCACATCACCCCTATAATAAAACAGAGGCACATCATTTTGATGCGCCTCTTATTCTTATTTTACCTCAGTTTTCCACAAGCCGTGCAGGTTGCAGTAAGCGTAAACGGCAACTGGTTTATCGCCGCCGGCAAAGGCAAATTCTGCTGCCGGTTTATCGCCGGGCTTCAGTGCCTTGCGCTGCCCGCCGCAGGTGGTTTCCACATAAATCCATTCAATGTAGTGTTCAGCCAGCATCGGGTGCTCGGCGCTGCCAACCTGTACCTTCAGCACGCCGCCCTCCATAGTATATACCGGCAGGTGTTTTTCCTGCGAAGCTTCCACGGTGTTCGCCGTCAGCTCTGCCATCGGCTCGCCGCAGCACATCAGCGGTACGCCCGCGTTTTTAATCATGCCAACCATGTTGCCGCAATGTTTGCAAACATAAAATCTTTTTTCCATAAACTTCATCTCCTTTTAAAATTCTGCCATTTATTTCAAAGCCGCTGCTTTGATTACCCCAATGCCACGTCCAGCATCATCATTACGGTAAAGCCAACAATAAAACCGATGGTGGATAAATCGGCGCTTTCGTGCTCGCCGCCGCTTTGCGCCTCGGGTATCAGCTCTTCCACCACCACATAAAGCATCGCGCCTGCCGCAAATGCCAGCGCATAGGGCAAAATAGGCGTCATGTGCACCACGGCGTAAGCGCCCAGCACGCCTGCAATGGGTTCCACACCGCCGCTTGCCTGCCCATACATAAAGCTTTTAAAGCGGCTTACGCCTTCACGCCTTAGCGGAATGGAAACCGCCGCGCCTTCCGGAAAGTTTTGCAGCCCAATGCCCAGCGCCACCGCCATGGCGGATAACAGCGTGGTGTTATCGCCAGCTGCCGCCGCTGCACCAAAGGCTACGCCAACAGCCAGCCCTTCCGGTATGTTGTGCAGCGTAATGCTGAATACCAGAAGGATGCTGCGTTTTAAATGCGTCGGTATGCCTTCCGTCTGCCCTTCCCTGGCGAAGAAATGCGCATGCGGCATAACGTGGTCAGCCAGGCACAAAAAGCCCGCGCCGCCCACAAAGCCGATAGCGGCCACCAGCCACGCCGGTATAGGCGCGCTTTCCGCCATTTCAATGGCAGGCTCCAGCAGCGACCAGAAGGACGCCGCCACCATAACGCCCGCCGCAAAACCCAGCATCATATTCAGCATGCGCTTGTTTATGTTTTTAAAAAAGAACACCATGGCCGCGCCCGCCGCCGTCATAAACCAGGTAAAGCAGGTGGAGGCCAGTGCCAAAATTACAGGGTCATTTATTTTTAATAATTCGTCCATAAGTCACCTCGCTCGTCTTACTTTAATTATATCTCAAAAAATAATTTTTACAATCTATTTTAGGCAATTTGGCAAAATTATTTCCCGGGCAACAGAAAAACGCCCTTCAAAACGAAGAGCGTTGTTTCTGCTTTATGGAGAAATGGATAATACATAAACGGGGAGGGCCGCTTATGCAGAAAACAAATTAAGCTTTGGCAAGCAGGCTGCCAATTTCTTTACATTCGGCTTTAGCAGTGTCGTCGGGTTCGCCCATAGCCAGGACGCCCGCATGCAAAAGCTCTGCACCATCGGCCTGCACTCTGGCTTCCCAATCCTGCATGTAGCTGCCGCCCCAGCCGTAAGAGCCGAACAGCACTACTTTTTTGCCTTTCAATCTATCTTCAAGCATGGTAAAAAACGGTTCAAATTCAGTTTCTTCCAAAACTTCTGCACCCATAGCGCTGCACCCAAAAGCAATTTTATCATAGGCAGCGGCTTCGTCGGGCGTAATTTCGCTTACGCTTTTAACAACGGCATCGGCGCCGGCTTCTTTAATACCTTCAGCAACGGCCTTGGCCATCATTTGCGTGTTGCCCGTACCGGACCAGTAAATTACAGCTATTTCCATTATTTTACCTCCTTTATATCGCAGCTGCGGCAACTTTTAAGGTCGCGCCTGTCTGCAATGCCTGCATTAATCTGTCGCGGCACAGCGTGTAAGCCTCAAACAGTTTTTGGGCTCGTTCTGCGTTGCCGTAAACCTTCCAGTAGCCGCAGCATTTAAAGTTGCGACCTTTGTAACGCTTAAAGCCTTCAATGTCTTCCGGCGGATAGCCGAGCGCAATGCCAATTTCGTGCGGAAACTCTCCGCCTGCGCTGATTTTCGCTGCCAGTACGTTTAAAAATTCTTCGATGCTTACATTTTTATTATAACCGCAGCGCTTTAAATAGTTTTGGCTGATTTGCTTTTGCAGCACCTGCCCAAGCAGTTTTTCATCATATACCAAAATTAAAATATGGCTGCGGCAGCGGCAAAGCAGCTTAAAATTTGTGCCGCGCGCTTTAAACTGGCTGTTGTATGCCGCCAGCACTTCATCTGCCTGCGGCATTAAATGGGCCGGACAGCTAAACAAACTGGCTGGTTTTATGCCGGCAAGTGCCGGAGCTGCATGAAACGCAAAAAATTCATCTAAATTATTAAAGCCTAAAATTGACTGTGCCATAACATCACCTAAAAGCAAGATTGCTAACCAAATATTCCTCAGGAGGGGCATTGGTAAAGCGCAGTTATTTAAGCAGTAATCAAAAGAAGAAGGTTCTTTAGAATACTTGGTTAGCGTCATCTAACTTACGGATTAAGTATAACACAAAAAGCGTTAGTAAGCAAGTGCTAACTAACGCTTTTCTTCAAAATTTTTTATCTTTTGCTGAACAGCTTAAACAAATTCGTTTTTTCTTCGCTCATAAATTTATAATCCGGCGCTGCTTCCTCCGCTTTTTTGCGGGCGGCTTCCAAATCATAAAATACCTCCCACTTGGCGTGGTTTAAAACGTGCGGGTCGGCCAGGCGCAGCAAATACGCCGGGTGGTAGGTGGCAATACAGTCAAAGCCCTGTTTTGTTTTAAACCATTTGCCGCGGTCGCGCGTAATGCGCATATCGGGGTTACCCAAATAATGCAGCGCCACGCTGCCCAGCGCCACCACAACCTTGGGCTGCAAAATCTCCAGCTCTTTGTCCAGCCAGCGCTGAGCGCAAAACTCCGCTTCGGCAATATTCGGCGTGCGGTTGCCCTTGGGGCGACACTTAACCACGTTGGTGGTAATTACCCTGTCCCTCGTCATTTTGGTTGCCCACAAGGCCTTATCCAAAAGCTGTCCGGATGGCCCAATCAGCGGGCAGCCGTAATCATCCTCCACGCCGCCGGGGCCCTCGCCTACAAACACAATCGGCGTATCGGCGCAGCCAAACCAGCCCACCGTGCCCTTGGCAAACTCGCACAACTTGCATTCGCGGCATTTGGCCAGCTGCTCGCTCAGTTGTTTTAACGCTTCTTCCTTCAATTTGCCATCTCTCCCAATCTAATCCACTGCGGTGTTTTGTTATAAACGGTTTTTACAAACGGCAGGCACGCCTTCAGCTGCTCGCGCCCTTCTTTAACGGCGTACACAGAAGCGTGCATAGTGCCCGACATCGGCGATACCAGCTTCGACACGCTGATGACGTTCACCAGGCTGCCCTGCGCGTCAAATACGCTCTGGTTCATGTTAATATACCAGTTTTCGCTGTTTTGCGGCTGGTGCCCGTCAATTTCGGCAATCAAAATATAATCCGCGCCCAGCGCCTGCGCCTCGCGTACAAAATGCTGCACGGGGTAAAACTCGTCTCGGTACAGCTTAATGCCGTCATCCATAATAATATAGCGCGGCAGCGTGTTTTGGTACTCCGTCAGCAAAAAAGTCTGAATATCGGGCAAATACGGGCGTTTTTCCAAAGCGCGGCTGGCGCCGACCCACACTGCCACCAGTGGTTCCGTGCCTTTTGTCTGCTGCATCGGCAGGCCGGATATCAGCCCCGCCTCCTGCGCTTTTTGCAAGGCATTGTAATAGTTATGCACGGATACGTCAAAATACATCGCCATATCGTGCTGCTTAACCTCCAGCCGCGGCGATACGCTGTATTTATACTGCTTGCCAAACTGCTTGTAGCCGCCAAAGAAGGTTTGCAGGCTGCCCGGCACGGGGTCTGCCGTGTTGGTAATGCGCCACAGCAAAATCTTATCGCCGTAGGCTTCGGCAAAAGCCTTGTTGCCAATAGCAGGCGCGCCAAAGGTTATTACCGGCACGCGCCATTTTTCAATGCCCATGCTCACAAGGCGTTCCGCCGTCACCGTCGCTACTGCGCCGCCAAGGCTGTGCCCGGTTAACAGCACCCTTACTTTGGGGTTGGTTTTAATCTCTTCAATAAACTTTTTGCTGCTCGTGCCATCCTGCATTGTGGCGTTTAAAACAGTGTTTACGTATTCGTTAAAGCCCTTGTGCACCATCGGCACCTTTTCATCTGCTTTAGTATTAGCGGCAAAATCAATAAACTCCTGCAAATTAGTGCCGCCGTAGGGCACCTGCTCCGTTTCAAGGTTTATTTTCCAGTCGCTTTTGTTGGCGCTACCGCGGAAACCGACGATGTAAAAATCCAAATCCTGCTCTTTAATGTAGTTTTTAGCAACGACGATGCTGCTGTCCACCTTGCCGTCCTTTAAGGTAAACGGCACAATCTCCCAGCCGTAATCGCGCAGGTAAGCAATCTCCGGCGCCTGCTGCGGGTCATAAATGCCAATGCACAGCCCAGCGGCGATGTTAACCGCCTCAGTAAAATAATATTCTTTAATTATTTCCTGCTTTTCCTCCGCCGTCAGCGCAGCGGCAAAAACCTGCGCGCAAAGGCTAACCACTAACAGGATGCTTAATGTTAAAATTTTTAATGCTTTCATAAAATATACCTGCTTAATAAGTTTATAACTTTATTATAACACTATTAAACACAAATAAAAAGAACGCATCTTCCTAAGAAAATGCGTCCTTCGTTGTTCAAAGCCGATTCTATATAATTAATAGGGTTAATAACTATATATTACAGACGAACTACGTTTGCAGCCTGCTCACCGCGGGGACCTGCAACTACGTCAAATTCCACAGCTTGGCCTTCTTCAAGGGTTTTGAATCCATCGCACTGGATAGCGGAGAAATGTACAAATACGTCGCCGCCTTCTTCGCGCTCAATGAAACCATAACCTTTTTCTGCATTAAACCATTTTACTTTGCCAGTCATCTCTTCTGGGCCTCCTAAAAATATTACTTGCGCTTTCGCGCACTCACTCCGCCTATTATACCCTACCGCTATAAATAAAGCAAGGTGTTTTAGGCAAAATTAGCAATATTTTCAGCAAAAAGTGTTTAATTTGTTACGCTCTATCAGTTTTTGCTTCTCTTCACGGCTTAGCTGCTTAATAGCGTATTCGCGTTTTAAGGCCTGCGGCTTATCCTCCAGCTCTTCGCTGTACACAAGCTCTACTGGCGTGCGGCTGCGCGTATATTTGGCGCCATGCCCGCTGTTATGCGCCTTAACCCGCCGCGCCAGGTCGCTCGTCCAGCCGGTGTAAAGCGTGCCGTCGGCGCAGCGCAGCATATATACATAGGCAGGCATTATTTTACAACTTCAACTTTTTCCATAACCACCGGTTCAATCGGGCGGTCTCTAAAATCAGTCGGCACCACGCCGATTAAACGTACTCTGTCCATGCCTTCTACAATTTTGCCGAAGATTGCATGGTGTCCGTCCAGCCACGGAGTAGGCGCCAGCGTAATAAAGAACTGGCTGCCGCCGGTGTTGGGGCCTGCGTTGGCCATGGAAAGCACGCCCTCATCGTCGTGCCTTAAGCCTTCGCCAAACTCGTCTTTAATTTTGTAGCCCGGGCCGCCCATGCCGGTGCCGGTCGGGTCGCCGCCCTGAATCATAAAACCGTCGATAACACGGTGGAAGATAATGCCGTCATAAAAGCCCTTGTTTACCAAATCCAAAAAGTTTTTAGCGGTGTTCGGCGCTTTGTCCTCAAAAATTTCGGCAACAAAAACGCCTTTATTGGTTGTAAATTTTACTTTGCTGTTTTCGCTCATCGCTATGCCTCCGTTAATTTTATTGTATTATTATTTTACACAATTTCTGCCGCTTACGGCAATAGTTTTATGTTTTAATTTGGGCAACAAAAAAACAGCGGGTTACCGCTGTCTTTTTGTTTATGTTAGCTGGTTTATACCAATCAGATGAGCTCGATAATAGCCATTTCAGCAGCGTCGCCGCGGCGAGGACCAACTTTGTAAATACGGGTAAAACCGCCCTGGCGGTCAGCGTATTTAGGAGCGATCTCGCTAAACAGTTTTCTGGTTGCTTCTTCGTCCACGAGCTCAGCCATTACCAGGCGGCGTGCATGCAGGTCGCCGCGTTTAGCCAAAGTAATTAATTTAGCAGCATGTTTGCTTACTTCCTTAGCTTTAGTTACGGTAGTTTCGATTCTCTCGTGTTTGAAGAAGGAACATAAAATGCTGCGGAACAAAGCTTTACGGTTGCTGGAATTGCGGCCCAGTTTTCTGTATGCCATCTGTTTCCGACCCCCTTCTTATTCTTCTTCACTTTTGCGCAGGCTAAGGCCCATTTCGCTGAGTTTCTTTTTAACTTCCTCAAGCGATTTGCGGCCAAGGTTGCGCACTTTCATCATATCTTCTTCTGTTCTCTGGATAAGTTCATCAACAGTGTTGATGCCGGCACGGCGCAGGCAGTTGTTGGAACGTACGGACAAATCAAGGTCGTCGATGGAAATCGAACCCTTGCTTGCCTGTGCGCCCTGCTCTTCTGCGGGTGCTTCTTCCGTACCGCCGGAAATCGTTACGATGCCGGATGCAGTTTCAGCTGCCGGCTGGAACATCTTCAGATAGTCAATCATAATGCCGGATGCCATGCTTACAGCGGTATCAGGCTCTACGCTGCCATCTGTCCAAACCTCCAAAGTCAGTTTGTCATAGTTGGTGAACTTCACTCTGGTAATAGGAGAATATATGGAATCAACGGGAATAACTCCTATCGGCTGATCCGCACGTTTATTCTTATCTGCCGGAACATATCCCAAGCCCTTATCTACATAAATTTCCATGTTGAACACCGCATCGGTATCCAGCGTGGCAATGTGCAGTTCAGGGTTTAAAATTTCAACATCGGCGTCAGCAATAATGTTTGCTGCGGTAACCTCCTGCTCGCCGCTGCATTCAATGCGCAGAACCTTCGGTTCGTCGCCGTGCATTCTCAGGCAGAGGCCCTTGATGTTGAGGATAATGTCTGCAACGTCTTCCCTGACGCCAGGAATTGTAGAGAATTCATGCAGTACACCATCAATTTTAACGCTGGTTACTGCTGCGCCCGGCAGTGAGGACAGCAATACTCTGCGTAAGCTGTTGCCCAGAGTAATGCCGTAGCCCCTTTCAAGCGGCTCCCAAACAAATTTACCATAACGCCCGTCATCGCTGATATCAGCTGTGACCATTTTTGGTTTCTCTAATTCGATCATGTGGAAAGCCTCCTTCTTTTGCGTATTACCACAATACGCCCAATATAAAGTGGCATATAGATGTTCAAACTATTATTTGGAGTACAACTCAACGATGAGATGTTCTTCGATAGGAACATCAATTTCCTCACGAGTCGGGTAACGGTCAACTTTACCGCCGAGGTTCTCAGCATCCTGAACGAGCCAGGCCGGAACGGTTTTGCCGGCAAGAGTTTCAGCCATGCCTTTGAAATATTCTTTGGAACGGCTGCCTTCCATTACGGAAACAACGTCGCCTGCTTTTACCAGAGCGGAAGGAATATCAAGGCGTTTGCCGTTAACGGCGATATGGCCATGTCTTACAATCTGGCGAGCCTGACGGCGGGTATTAGCCAGACCAAGGCGGAATACCACGTTGTCAATTCTTCTTTCCAGAAGGATAAGCAGGTTTTCACCGGTGATGCCTTCCATTTTTTTAGCTCTGTCATAATAGCTGCGGAACTGTTTTTCCAGCAAGCCATAAATAAATTTTGCTTTTTGTTTTTCAGTTAACTGAATGCCATATTCACTCTTTTTTCTGTTAGTGCGTTTAGCCTGACGGTGAGATTCCTTGCTAATGCCCAGAAATGCCGGAGTTAAGCCCAAAGATCTGCATCTTTTGAGGACAGGCGTTCTATCAATTGCCATCTATGCTACACCTCCAATTATACTCTTCTGCGTTTCGGCGGACGGCAGCCATTGTGCGGGATAGGGGTTACGTCACGGATGGAGTTAACCTCTAAGCCAGCAGCCTGAAGTGCGCGGATAGCAGCTTCACGAGGCCGCCTGCGGATGCCCAGCTCAGAACATTACCTTCGGTATCAGCGATAGTAACGATAGTATTATTGAAAGTCGAACGGATATGAGCTACACCGTTAATGATATTTTTGCTAACTTTTTTCTTGTTGCGAACAACTTTTTTACCAGCCACTCGTTTATCCCTCCTTCACTGATTATTTCTTCTTGCCGGCAATAGTACGTTTAGGACCTTTGCGGGTACGTGCATTGTTTTTGGTGTTCTGTCCACGAACCGGCAGACCCATACGATGTCTGCGGCCACGGTAGCTGCCAATTTCAATTAAACGTTTAATATTAAGGGATTCCTCACGGCGGAGGTCACCTTCTACTTTATAATCAGCGTCAAGAGTTTCACGGATTTTAGCAACTTCCTCTTCGGTGAGATCGCGAACGCGGGTATCAGGGTTGATACCGGTTTTTGCGAGGATTTCTCTCGACAAAGTAAGTCCGATGCCATAAATATAAGGTAAAGCGTATTCAATACGTTTATCTCTCGGTAAATCGACACCTGCAATACGTGCCATTAAAGCGCACCTCCTTCTTATCCTTGTTTTTGTTTATGTTTCGGGTTTTCACAGATTACCATAACATGGCCTTTACGTTTGATGACTTTGCATTTTTCACATATTGGCTTTACAGACGGTCTGACTTTCATTTTTTAACCTCCTCTTGCCTGTCTTGCTTATTTAAAACGGTAAGTAATTCTTCCACGGTTCAGATCATACGGAGTAAGCTCCACTGTAACCAATTTTGATGAAGTTCATACGTATCTTACCGGATATGTGTGCCAGAATAACATGGCCGTTTTCCAATTTTACCTGGAACATGGCATTTGGCAAAGATTCTAAGATTGTGCCTTCAACCTCAATTACGTCTTGTTTGGACACAGTTTGTACCTCCTTGCTCAGTTGCCACAGAGACTAGCTTTAACATCGGCATATACCTTGTCAATCGGCTGCAGGCCGTTGATTTCGTGGTATAATCCCTGTTTTTTGTAGTACTCTATTAAAGGCTCGGTCTGGGAATGATATGCCTCCAGACGGTTCTTTATTGTTTCTTCTTTGTCGTCGTCACGTTGATAAAGCGTCCCGCCGCATTTATCACACATACCTTCCACTTTGCTGGGGTTAAACGCTACATGGTAGGTAGCGCCGCAGGATTTGCAGATGCGTCTGCCGGTAACCCTGCCAACAAGCTCAGCATCGGGAACTACGATATTGATTACGCCTGTCATCTTTATGCCCAGGTCTTTCATAATGCCGTCCAAAGCAACTGCCTGTTCTTCCGTCCTCGGAAAACCGTCGAGGATGAAGCCGTTGGCACATTCCGGTTTGGAAAGCCCTTCGCGGACAATGCCAATGGTTACAATGTCAGGAACAAGCTGTCCGGCATCCATGTATCTTTTTGCCTCTTTACCAAGTTCCGTGCCCTGTTTAACAGCTGCGCGGAACATATCGCCCGTAGAAATATGGGGGATTTTGAATTCGGCAATTAATCTTTCTGCTTGAGTGCCTTTGCCGGCACCCGGAGGTCCCATTAAAATAATATGCATTTCCTGATTCCTCCTACTTCATAAAACCTTGATAGTGGCGCATCAGTACGAGAGATTCAATTTGCTTCATCGTATCGAGCGCAACACCAACAACGATTAACAGTGCGGTACCGCCAAAGTATACGCCCTCAATACCGGTCATCCAACCGATAACATTAGGCATCAGCGCAATCAGCGAAAGGAAAATTGCACCGGCAAGAGTGATTCTGGTCATAATTTTGTCCAGATAATCGCTGGTAGGTTTGCCGGGGCGCAGACCGGGAATAAAGCCGCCGTATTTTTTGAGGTTGTCCGCCACGTCATTAATATTGATGCTTACAGCAGTATAGAAATAAGTGAAGAACAAAATCATTAATACATACAAAGTAGTTTGCAGCGGGGAACCCCACGCAAACCAGCCTGCAACGGTTTTAACCCATGCAACATCCACAAACTGGCCGATAGTTACCGGGAACATCAGAATAGAGGATGCGAAGATGATAGGAATAACGCCGGCCTGGTTAACTTTCAGCGGAATGTAGCTGGAATGGCCGCCGTACATTTTACGGCCAACCACGCGTTTAGCGTACTGTACCGGTACTTTACGGATTCCCTGGGTAATTGCAATTACGAAGACGATCATGGCAACTGCAATAACAGCGAATAAAAGTACATTTAAAACATTAATTGTTCCGGCCTGCAAATACTGGTAGATAACATTGAGTCCGTCAGGAATCCTCGAAACGATACCTGCGAAGATTATCAGCGAGATGCCGTTGCCGACGCCTTTAGCCGTAATTTGCTCACCAATCCACATCAATAAAACAGTACCGGCAGTTAAGGTAATAGCAATCAGTAAAATCGAGAAGATGCTCGGATCGTTAATTGCCATCCTTAAACCGTAAGCCATACCCAATGCCTGGATGAAGCCCAGCACAACCGTACCATATCTGGTAACCTTGGTTAATTTCTTCTGGCCTTCAACGCCTTCCTTGCCCCACTGCTCTAAAGTAGGAACTACTACTTTAAGCAGCTGGAGAATAATGGAAGCATTGATGTACGGGGTAATGCTCATCGCAAAAACAGAAAATTTGCTCAAGGCACCGCCGGAAAACATATCAAGCAACCCCAGCAGATTGCCGCTGTTAAACAGCTGCTCGATCATGCTTGCGTTAACGCCAGGAACAGGGATGTGTGTTCCAGCCCTAAAAACGACGAACATGGCGAGAGTAAAAAGAATTTTCCGCCTGAGTTCTGATACTTGCGAAAGATTTGCGAGGGCTGACAACACTTTAAATCACCTCTACTTTGCCGCCGGCAGCAATGATTTTCTCTTCAGCAGATTTGCTGAAGCCCATAGCCTGTACAGTAAGCTTTTTGGTCAGCTCACCGTTGCCGAGAATGCGGATACCGTCGCGGATGTTTTTAACAAGGCCGGACTCAATCAGCATTACAGGTTCAACTACTGTGCCGTCTTCAAAGCAATTAAGGCTGCCTACGTTGATTTCAACATAGTCAGAGCCGAATCTATTGTAGAAACCACGTTTCGGGAAACGCAGATACAAAGGTCTTTGACCACCTTCAAAGCCAGGGCGTTTTACACCGCCGGAGCGGGATTTCTGGCCCTTCTGGCCTTTGCCGGATGTTTTACCAAGACCGGAACCCAAACCACGGCCAACGCGTACATGCTTGGTTTTGGAACCCGGTGCAGGTGATAATTCATGCAAATTCATCTGTTGCACCTCCTCGCATTAAGCTTCAACGATTTCAACCTTCACAAGGTGCCTTACTTTGTGAAGCATACCGCGGATTGCCGGGGTATCGTCTTTTATTGCAGTAGAATTAATTTTTCCTAAGCCCAGAGCTTTTACGGTCATGCGCTGGTCTTGCGGATAACCGATAAGGCTGCGGGTCAGCGTAACTTTAAGTTGTTGCATCGAGCTTCCTCCTTAGCCAAAAATTTCTTGTACGGTTTTGCCGCGAAGAGCTGCAACCGTTTCAGCACTCTTTAAGGAACGAAGACCTTCAATCGTTGCACGAACTACGTTATTCGGGTTGTTGGAACCCTGGCATTTGGTAAGAATATCACGAACGCCAGCCAGTTCAAGTACGGCACGAACAGGGCCGCCGGCAATTACGCCGGTACCTTCTGCAGCCGGTTTTAAGAACACGCGGCCTGCGCCGAACACACCGATGCATTCATGCGGAATGGTTGTGCCAACCATAGCAACGTTAATCATATTCTTTTTAGCGTCTTCTACACCCTTGCGAATAGCTTCGGGAACTTCTGCCGCTTTGCCAAGGCCCATGCCTACATGGCCGTTTTCGTCACCTACCACAACAAGTGCAGAGAAGGAGAAACGGCGTCCGCCTTTAACAACCTTTGCAACACGGTTGATGAACACGACTTTC
>CASEIL010000024.1 GCA_949288065.1 uncultured Phascolarctobacterium sp. | reverse complement strand
TTTCTATCGGGCAGCCCGTGCGGCAAAGCGGACGGGCACAGTTTAAACAGCGCCTTGCTTCGTTGATTGCTTCGGAAGTGGTCATGCGCCTGCTCATTAATCTTCACCTCGTATTATGGCTTTTTATAATTATTGTGCGTTTTTACAATTACTGCTAATTTATTTTAGCATAATATAGCGGCAAAGTGCAAACTACTTTACAATATAAAGGCAAAAAATATTTAAAACGGCGTATAAATGCTGCGCTGCATATTGAATTTAGCGCGGCTTTAAAGTACAATAAGGTATAGAATTTATTGTGGAGGTAAATGTTATGTCCGAAGTACTGGCAACTGC
The DNA here is from genome assembly GCA_949288065.1 of uncultured Phascolarctobacterium sp. Classification (GTDB taxonomy): domain Bacteria; phylum Bacillota; class Negativicutes; order Acidaminococcales; family Acidaminococcaceae; genus Fusicatenibacter_A. The sequence goes on along the minus strand of CASEIL010000024.1, from coordinate 37,524 downwards.
TGAATTTTCCAGCGTCATTCATAATAACGAAGTTTGCGACGAAATCGTTAAATGGGGCAACGCCAACGGTTACCCGCTGACGAAAGCCAAACTTTACAATTCCCTTGGCGGGGCTTATGTAGGCTTTGCGCCCGGCTATATGATTAAGGCTGTGCGCCGTCCGCCTATCCCCGGCGGCTGGGATGTAACGGTGGAAACTTATGATGCCGAAACCCGCATCATCCCGCTGAACGTAAATAAGGAAACCGGCGAAGCCAACCGCTTTATTTTAAAAATGATTGAAGAATACAAAAAAGAAGGCCTCACCATGGAAATGGCTGAAACCTGGTATGAATCCTACGGCACCTACCTGCGCGATTTAAAGGTTACAGGCCACCCCATTTTAATTAACGCCTTCGAGGACTTCATCGAAAACATGCGCTGAGCCCAAAACAAAAAGCACTTCACCATTACGGCTGAAGTGCTTTTTTAATGCAGTTTTAAATTACCTTCGTCGTCCAGTCCTCAATGTTCCAAACGGCGGTTACCCAGTCCTCGTAAAACTCCGGCTCGTGCGATACTAAAAGCACGCTGCCTTTAAAATCAATCAGCGCGCGTTTTAATTCTGCCTTAGCGTCCACATCCAAATGGTTGGTTGGTTCGTCCAGCACCAGCCAGTTGACGTTTTTCAGCATCAGCTTGCACAGGCGCACTTTGGCAGCTTCGCCGCCGCTAAGCACAAACACTTTGCTGGTAATATGCTCGTTAGTCAGCCCGCAGGCTGCCAGCGCCGCACGCACCTCGTAGTTCGTCATGCCGGGGTAGGCGTTCCAAACATCCTCCAGCGCGGTGTTTTCGTTTTTGTCGCGCTCTTCCTGCTCAAAATAGCCGGGCTCCAAAAACTGCCCCAGCTCAATGCTGCCGCTGATGGGCGGGATGAGGCCCAAAATGGTTTTTAGCAGCGTGGTTTTGCCCAACCCGTTTACGCCGCGGATGGCGATTTTTTGCCCGCATTCAATTTTAAAGCTGACGGGGCGGGTGAGCGGCGTATCATAACCCAAAACCAGATTTTCGGCAACGGCAAGGTAACGGCTCGGCGTTCGCGCCTCTTTAAACTGAAAATGCGCCTTCGGTTTTTCGCGCGGCTTTTCAATCATTTCCATTTTGTCCAGCTTTTTCTGGCGGCTCTTGGCCATGTTGGTGGTGGCAACGCGCGCCTTGTTGCGGGCAATAAAGTCCTCCAGCTTGGCAACTTCCTGCTGCTGGCGCTCGTAGGCGGCTTCCTTCTGCGCCTTGTAAATGGCGTACATTTCTTGGAATTTGTCGTAGTTGCCGGTGTAGCGCGTTAGTTCGCAGTTCTCTAAATGGTAAATTACGTTAACAACCTTGTTTAAAAAGCTGATGTCGTGGCTGATTAAAATAAAAGCGTTTTCGTAGTTCTGCAAAAACTTCGTCAGCCATTCAATGTGCTCCACATCAAGGTAGTTGGTAGGCTCGTCCAAAAGCAAAATGGAGGAGTTTTGGAGCAGCAGCTTAGTTAAAAGAACCTTGCTGCGCTGTCCGCCGCTTAATTCCGATACGTCGCGGTCCAGCCCAATGCTGCCCAGCCCCAAACCGTTAGCGGTTTCTTCAATTTTGCTGTCCAGCGAATAAAAGCCGCCGTGTTCTAATTCTGTCTGTATTTCGCCGACGGTTTCCATCATTTTATCCATCTCTTCGGGCGTAGCGTCGCCCATTTTTTCGTACAGCTCCAGCATCTCCGCTTCCATTTTGTACATCTCGTCAAAAGCGGTGCGCAAAACTTCGCGGATGGTCATGCCCTTCTGCAAGGTGCTCTGCTGGTCAAGGTAGCCCACGGTAACCTTGCCGGGCCACTCCACCTTGCCCTCATCCGGCAGCGTATGGCCGGTAACAATGTTTAAAAAGGTCGATTTGCCCTCGCCGTTAGCGCCCACAAGCCCTACATGCTCGCCGCGCATCAGTTTAAACGAAACATTCTCCAAAATCTGGCGGCCGCCAAAGGAATGCGACACGTTGGTAACATTTAAATAGCTCACGTTGTAGTCCTCTCTTTAAATAGCGATATGCACAATTTTATCGTAAACGGCGGCTTTTTGCAAAGGATTTTTAACGGCGGCGCAGAATATAACAAATATTTAACAGGAGAGGGCTGATAACATGATTTTTGGACATAAAAACGAAATTGAAAAACTGCTGCATTACGTTAGCGAAGATTTACAAAAAGCGCTGCAATACATAGCGGCAACAGATTTCAGCAATGTGCCTAACGGCAGATACGAGCTGGACGGCGACGCCATGTATGCTAATGTGGATACCTACAACACCGAGGACCGCAGCAAAAAGAAACCGGAAGCACATAATAAATACATCGACGTGCAGTACCTTGGCAAGGGCACGGAAAAAATTTATTATGCGCCGCGCACGGCAGATGTAAAAGTTGTAGAGGACTACGCCACAGAGCGCGACCTGTTATTTTTTGAAAATATCGAAGAAAAAGATGCAGTTGTTTTAAGCGCTGGCAGCTTTGCCGTGCTGTTTCCGTGGGAGCTGCACCGCCCCGGCTGCAATGCTGCCGGTGAGTCTTCTGATGTGCAGAAAATAGTTGTAAAAATCGCCGTAAAATAATTTTTAAAAATTTTTAAAAAAAGTGTTGACAAAAACCTAAAGAAACCGTATAATAGCATATGTGGTCAGCACCACAGAGAAATTCCCCGATAGTTCAGCCGGTAGAACACCTGACTGTTAATCAGGGCGTCGTAGGTTCGAGGATTCCCCCACCGGTCACCATTCGGGCGCTTAGCTCAGCTGGGAGAGCGTCTGCCTTACAAGCAGAATGTCAGCGGTTCGATCCCGTTAGCGCCCACCACCGAAATTCAGCAGCTTTCGTAAGGAAGCTGCTTTTTTGTTTTCTTTGCGAAAGCATTTGCGATGGCTCTTTGTAATCACTTTATTACTTTTAAATTTATTTTTGTTCATCTCTTCTTCTTTATAACTAAAGAAGAAGCAAGAAAGTTCCGCGGCTAAGCGGATTTTTTAACGCAACTATTAGTATTGCAACTGCAAAAATTCTAGAGTCGCTTCGCTCGACACGATTCTTGCAGTTGCTTTTTAGTAAATGTTGCTAAAATCCGATGCCGCGTGCTGTCTTGCGTCGTACTTTATTACTTTTTACTAAAAGATAAGCGCACATCGTACTATAACAAGCTGCTGAAAAGTTCGGAAACAGTGTAATCAAAATAAAAAAGTAGCTAAAGTAGGAATTTGAGCGGAGCCGCGACTTTCAAAAAATCAGCGTAGGCTTAAAATAAAAAGGCACTTGCAGCATTGGCGAGGATGTTTGAGCTTGCACAGCAAGCGAGTTCCGCCGCAGGCGCTGCAAGTGGCATACTTATTTGATACGGAGCGGTTAAATTTTTTGCAGGAGCGAAGGCTTTTTGGTTACTTTTTAGCCTATAAAAAGTAACATGAATGATAAAGTAAATATTAAAAAGCAGTAACGTATATACAAAGAAGGTAATAGAAGCACAAAAGTGAAAATGTTGTTATTTTGTATGGTGTACAAAAATAAAACAGGGAGTTATAACTCCCTGTTTTATTTTTAGTGATTTAATTATTCCAGCTCAATGCTTTCGCCAACGGGCACAACCAGCACTTTGGCGCTGCCGTCCGCTTCTACTTTGGCTTTGTAGGCTTCGGGGTCCTGTGCAATCAGCGGCCAGGTGTTGTAGTGCACGGGGATAACGTATTTGGCTTTTAAAAATTCTGCGGCAATCGCGGCGTCAGCCGGGCCCATGGTAAAGTTGTCGCCGATAGGCAATACGGCGTAATCAAACGGGTCAAGGCGCTGCAAAAGCTGCATATCGCCAAACAGGGCGGTATCGCCGGCAAAGTATAATTTAGTGCCGTAAAAATCTACAATAAAGCCGCAGGCGTGCCCTCCGGCTACGCCGCTGCCGTGGAAGGCGGGCACAAGGCGCACATGGCCAAAATCGAATTTGTGGGTGCCGCCTAAATGCATGCCGTGTGCCTGGCAGCCGTTTTCTCCGGCAAGCCCTGCAACTTCGGCGGTGCTGATGATGGTGGCGCCGCAGGCTTTGGCAAGGTCAAACGCGCTGCCGATATGGTCAAAATGCGCGTGGCTTACCAGAATGTATTCTACGTTCAGCCCTTTTAAGGCTTCGGTGTCGCCTTCCTTAAATTGGGGGCAGCCTTCCAGATACGGGTCAAAAATAATGTTGTGCCCTTCGTGGCTTAACATAAAGCAGGCGTGGTTAATATACTTAAAGGTGGTGGACATTAAAATCATCTCCTTTTTATGTAACTGCTTTTATTATAACATAACCGCGCCGGTAATTGTGAATAGTTTGCAACAATAGTAAAACGCCTTTACAGTTTGCCTGCTTATGATGTAAAATTTATGTATATCTTAGCAATTATGTTAATTGAAATATCAACAAGGAGAATGAAAGTGAATTTTAGAAAACGTACTATGATTGCAGCCGCCGTAGTTTGCCTTACGGCGTTTGCCACTACGGCACAGGCCTCGCCGCGCGCGGTAACGGCGCCGAAGGACGCCAAGGCAACCGTGGCAACGGCAGCTGCCAAATTGATAAAGGCCAAAATTAAACAGGGCAAGGAGGCTAAGGCCGATAAAAAAGTTGTTTCCGCCAAAACCGTAACTAGGCCCAAAGCAACCGTAACTAAACCAAAGGTAAATATAAAAACTTCTGCGCCTAAAACAACGGCCAAAATAAACACTGCCGGTTTGCCGAAGAACTATAAAAAAATAGGCATCTTCGGCGAGGCTAAAGCTACGCAGGAGCAGGCGGCGGCGCTGATTTATTTAAACAACACCAACCCGCAGCTGAACTGTTCCGTTGACGAGCTGGTGGGCATGTACTGGGAAGAAGCGGGCCGCGAGGGCGTGCGTGAGGATTTGGCTTTAGCGCAGGCGATTATTGAAACGGGCTTTTTCCGCTTCAGCGGCGATGTTAAGCCGGAGCAGAATAATTTTTGCGGGCTGGGTACTACCGGCGGCGGTGTAGAGGGCGCGTATTTTGACGAGCCGGAAACCGGCGTGCGCGCGCATATTCAGCACCTGTTGGCCTATACCACCAAAAAGCATCCTTCCACCGATATTGTGGACCCGCGCTATGAGCTGGCACACTCCATCCGCATGGAGCGCGGCATTGTAGATACCTGGGCTGGCTTAAACGGCACCTGGGCCATGGGCAGCCAGTATTGCGAAAAAATTATGCGCATTTACCAGAATATGCTTGATTTGGACAAGCACGATTTAAAAGAAGCTGAAAAGGCGAAGGCCGAATACCTTAAAAACTACATCGGCAAAACTAAGGACGATAAGAAAGACAAAGATAAGGATAAAGAGGCTAAGCCGGAGCGCAAGCTGACGATGCGCGAGCGCGTAGAAAAGATTTTGAGAGAAGGAAAGTGATTTTAATGCATATCGTACTGGTAGAGCCGGAAATACCGGGCAACACAGGCAACATTGCACGCCTGTGCGCAGCTACGGGCTGCCACCTGCACTTAGTGCGCCCGCTGGGTTTTTCGGTTGAGGATAAATATTTAAAACGCGCCGGGCTTGATTACTGGCATTTAGTTGATATTCATTATTACGACAGTGTTTACGAAGTGCTGGAAAAATATAAGGACAACCCCAAGTTTTTGCTGACAACTAAGGCGCACAAGCGTTACAGCGACGTACAGTACGGACCGGACAGTTTGCTCATTTTCGGCAAGGAAACTGCCGGGCTGCCGGAAAAACTGCGCAACGAATACGCCGATTGCTGCGTGCGTATACCGATGATTGCCGAGGCAAGAAGCCTGAACCTTTCCAATTCTGTAGCCATTGTGGCCTACGAGGCTTTGCGCCAGCAGCCGGATTTTGCCGGTTTAACTGTATAACGGAGGATTTATGATTGTTTTAAAGGAATTTGAATTTGACGCCGCCCACTACCTGCCGCAGTACAACGGCAAGTGCGAGCGCCTGCACGGGCACACCTACAAGCTGGTGGTTAAGGTGCAGGGCACGCCCGACCACGAGGGCATGGTTATCGACTTTATCCGTTTAAAAAACATTGTTAAGGAAAATGTGCTGGTGCATCTGGACCACGCCTGCCTGAACGACGTGCTGCCCAACCCTTCGGCAGAATATATCAGCATGTGGGTGTGGGATAAATTAAAAGACCTGCTGCACGGCGATAACTACGATTTATACGAGGTTGAAGTGTGGGAAACCAAAACCAGCGGCTGCATTTACAGGGGGGATTTACAGTGAAGGACGTACAGGCCCAGACCGATATGCGCCGCATACCGCTGAAGCACGTCGGCATTAAAAACCTGCGCTGGCCGGTAATTTTAAAAGATAAAGAACACAGCGCGCAGCACAGTGTCGCTACTATCAGCCTCGCAGTCGATTTGCCGCACGAAATCCGCGGCACGCACATGAGCCGCTTTGTAGAATGCATGCAGACGGTCGGTGCTATCAGCCCTGCCGGGCTGGAAGAGGTGCTGGATAAATTAAAAGAGCACTTGCAGGCGGAAAAAGCGTTTATCCGTATGGAGTTTCCGTATTTTATTTATAAAAATTCGCCCGTAACGGGGCAGCGCGCGCCGATGGATTTAAACTGCGTGCTGACGGCAGAAAAAAAGGACGAGTTTAAGCTGCGCATTATGGCAGAGGTGCCGGTGCAGACGCTGTGCCCGTGCAGCAAGGAGATTAGCGACTACGGCGCACATAACCAGCGTGCGCTGGCGCGGATTGAAATTGAAGCCGACGGGCTTGTTTGGATTGAGGAGCTGGCAGAAATGGCTGACGCCGGTGCCAGCGCGCCCGTGTACAGCCTGCTGAAACGCCCCGACGAAAAATTTGTTACCGAAAAGGCTTACGAAAACCCGCGCTTTGTGGAGGACGCTGTGCGCGAAATTGCTCTGCGCCTGGAAGCGGATAAGCGCATAAAGTGGTACGAGGTAACGGTGGAAAGCATTGAAAGCATCCACAACCACAACGCTTTTGCCTGCGTGGAGAAGGGCTGGCAGGCATGATTATCAAATTAAACAGGCAGAACCTGCAAACAGAAATTGCCCGGCTTGGGGTACACCCCGCAAGCTGCGGCATTTTTGCCGCTAAAAGCCGGATTGTGCCGCTGAAGCTAACGCAGGTGCGCACACCGGCTGCCAACATTATAAAACAGGAGATGCTGGCGGCAGGCGGCGATTGCGCTGTACCGGGCAACTGCATTTTAAACGACACCAAATATGTGGACGCAGTGCTTTTGGGCACGGTTAAGCATTACCGCATTTTAGCGCGCAAGCTGGCGCAGATGCCGTTTTTCGGGCTGGTAAAAATCCGCGAGGATTTAGAAAAGCTTTTGGCGCAGCAGCAGCCGGTAACGCTTTTGGCGGACGGCAGGCAGCTGACATACGAAAAAATGCGCGTAATGGGCATTTTAAACGTAACGCCGGATTCGTTTTACAGCGGCTCGCGCGTCGGCGCGGATGTTGTGGCAAGGGCGGAGCAGATGCTGGCGGACGGCGCTGATATTTTGGACATTGGCGGCGAAAGCACGCGCCCGGGCAGCGACGCCGTAAGCGTGGAAGAAGAAATACGCCGCGTGGTGCCTGCCATTGAAGCTATCAAAAAAGCGATGCCGCAAAGTGTAATTTCAGTTGATACTTACCACGCAGCAACGGCGCAGGCAGCCGTTAACGCCGGTGCCGATATTATTAACGACGTTACCGCTTTAACCGGCGACGAAGCTATGGCGCAGGTTGCCACCGCCGCCAAAGTGCCGGTTGTTTTAATGCACATGCGCGGCACGCCCAAAACCATGCAGCAAAACTGCGAATATACTAATGTGGTAACAGAAGTTGCCGCTTATTTAGAGCAGCGCGCCGAAGAACTGGCTGGGCCTGGCATTGGCGCGGATAAAATTATTTTGGACACAGGCATTGGCTTTGCCAAAAATACAGCGCAGAACCTTGAGCTTTTGCGTGGTTTAGACGCTTTAACGAGCTTCGGCTACCCGGTGCTGCTGGCCGCCTCGCGCAAAACAGTTATCGGCGACGTGCTGGGCGGCCTGCCGCCGCAGGAGCGTCTGGAGGGCACTATTGCCCTGAGTTTGCAAGCAGTGTATGCCGGTGCACAAATGGTGCGCGTGCACGACGTTAAAGAAAACGTGCGCGCCATCCGTATGCTGGAGGCGGTGCTATGCAAATAACGGCGTATGTGGCGCTGGGCACAAATCTTGGCAATTTAAGGGAGAACCTTGACGAAGCCTTAAAACGCCTCGCCGCGCAGGGCTTAAACATCACCAAAGTATCAAGCTATATTGATACCGACCCTTACGGAGTAACCGACCAGCCGCGCTTTTTAAACGCCGTCTGCGAGGTGCGCACAGAGCTATCCGCGCAAGCGCTTTTAAAAATGCTTTTGGCGACGGAGCTGGAAATGGGGCGCGTGCGCCTGCGCCATTGGGGCGAGCGCATTATTGATTTGGATTTAATTTTTTACGGCGACGACGTTATTAACGAGCCGGACCTTGTTGTGCCGCACCCGGATATGCAGAACCGCGATTTTGTGCTGCGCCCGCTGGCAGAAATTGCCCCTGGCAAAATACACCCGGTGCTGCATAAAACCATTGCGGAGTTGTGGCAGGATTTGCAAAAGAAGGGACAACCATGAGCTATGAACTTAACGCGGAAGCCCTTGTAAAAAGGTTTACCGCTTACGCAGAAATAAACACCGCCTCCAGCGAGCGCGGTACGCAGCTGCCCAGCACGGAAGGCCAGTGGCAGCTGGCAGAATACTTAAAAAACGAGCTGACGGAGCTTGGCCTTGCAAATGTAAAAGTAACTGATAAATGCTATGTGCTGGCAGAACTGCCCGCCAACACGGACGAGGCGTTGCCTGTTATTGGGCTGATTGCCCACATGGACACCAGCAGCGAGGCAAGCGGCGAAAGCGTGCAGGTAACCATGCACAAAGCGTGGGGCGGCAGCGACATTAAGCTGGCGGAAAACTGCATTATCAGTAGTAAGGACTTCCCCGAAATTTTGGCTTACCGCGGGCAGGACATTTTAACCGCCGGCGGCAGCACCCTGCTTGGCGCAGATGACAAGGCGGGCATTGCTGCTATCGTCAGCGCGTGCGAATACCTTTTGGCACATCCGGAAATTAAGCACGGCAAAATTTTGCTGGCGTTTACGCCGGATGAAGAAATTGGGCGCGGCGTGGACGGCTTTCCGCTGGACGAATTTAAGGCGGATTTTGCCTACACCGTCGATGGCGGCGCGCTGGGCGAGCTGAACTACGAAACATTTAACGCCTGCAACGCCAAAATAATTTTTAACGGTGTTTCCGTACACACGGGCAGCGCCAAAAACAAAATGCGCAATGCCGTAACCATGGAGGCAGAATGGCAAATGGCACTGCCGCAGGGCGAAAAGCCGGAATACACTGAAAACTACGAGGGCTTTTACCACTGCCTGCGCATTGAAGGCGGCACCGACCGCGTGGAGCTGGAGATGATTTTGCGCGACCACGATAAAGCTATTTTAGAAAAGCGCAAACAGCTTTTGCTTGACCTGGCTGCGTTTATGAACGCCAAATACGGCGCTGGCAGTGTGGAATGCAGCTTGCAGGATATGTACTGCAACATGAAGGAATACATTACACCGGTGTTTGAAATTGTGGAGCGTGCCGAAAATGCCATGCGCGCGGCTGGCATTGAGCCGCAGCTGGTGCCCGTGCGCGGCGGCACAGACGGCTCGCGCTTATCTGAAATGGGCTTGCCCTGCCCCAACATTTTTACCGGCGGGCATAACTTCCACGGGCGCTTTGAATACCTGCCCGTGCCTTCCCTTGTTAAATGCACCGAAGTGCTGCTGAACATTGTGAGGGCGTAAAAATTAATACTACAATAATAAAAGGACAGAGCCTAAATGGTTCTGTCCTTTTTGTCAATTACAGCGAGTTTATTTCTAACTTTGGTAAAGAGGATATTGGGATTGATAAAGCGAATAACGTATAACAGCTTTAAGGTAAGAATAATATAGTATATATTGTTGAAATGGGTGTTGAAACATCTGCTGGAATTTCTCATTCACAAAGATATGCTCACAAGGTAGGTAAATATGACTAACAATAATAAGATTATCATTGCTGTTTTATTATTATTCTGTTTCTTTTTCCCAAATTACCAAAAAGATATAATAAATTTCATTGGTGGTAAACCAAGCGTAAGCGAACAAGAAAATTTATTTGCGGAAGAAATAAAAAAATTAGATATTCATGAAATAAAAGAGTTAAAACGAAAATTTTTTAAAAAAACTTATTATGTTGTCAGTTATGAATATCCAAATGCAGTGGAAAATAAAGAAAGTATAAAAAAATTACTTTTTCCTAAATTTAATAAAAACAAATGGTCTTACATAAATGAAAGACCAAAAGTTAGTGATACTGTTGTTATAAGATTTATTAAAAAAGAATATTCTTGTGAAGTAAGATTGTATAAAAACATAATTGATTTATCATTTGTATATGATGATTATTAAAATTGACAGATGGAAATAAATTTTAATTTTATTCTTAGTTCTTTGATTTTAAAATTTTATATTTTTTGAATTAAATAACCTGCCCTATTCATAACGCTTCAGTGTTGCCTTAAAACTTTCGTGCCGGGCAGGTATGGTTAAATTTTCTGCGCAAAGTTTTCTTCAATTATTTTTACAAAGCCTGCAATTTCGGGCGAGGGCTTTTTGTCGTACATAATGCCGTAGGAAACTTTGTAGCCGCAATCAAGTGGCAGTGTGACGAGTGAGGGATGTACGTCCGCCCACGCGTCCAACGTCAGCAGAGGGTGCCCGGTTTGCTCGCAGGTGTTAAAGTTTTCCATATCGTAGTAATAGCCGCAGCCTTCTAATTGTATTTGCGGGTGCTCGCGCTGTACCATATCGTTAAAGCTGGTGATGACTTCCGAATCGCCGCCGGTAACGGTTAACAGGTGCTCGCCGTATAAATCCTGCAAATTCAGTTTTTGCTTCTGCGCCAGCGGGTGCTCCTTCGGCACGGCGACGCACAAATTGTAATAGCCCAAAATTAAGTAGCTGGCGTGCCCGTACATGGTGTTGCTGTTAAACGCGCCCACCAAAACATCAATGCGCCCGCCCAGCGACGCCATTAGCGGAATGATTTGCTCTTTGGTATCTTCAAACGGCACAATACGGAACTTGTACTGCGGATATGTTTCGCGCAGCGGCGCCCATAAATCGGTTAACACTTTGCTGGGGTTTAAAAGCGAGCTGCCGACGCGGATGGTAATGCCTTCCGCGTAAGCGGCGTTTTTGGCGTGGCTTAAGGCGGTTGCCGCCGCACTGCGCAGTTTTTTGCCGTCCTTAAACAGTGCCTGCCCGGCAGGCGTCAGCGTAAGCCCGGTTTTGCTGCGTTTAAACAGTGTTACGCCAAGGCGGGCTTCCAGCGTGTTAATGTGCTTCATTACGGAAGCGGGCGTTATTAAAAGCTGTCGGGCTGCTTTGTTGAAGCTGGTACATTCTGCCGCTGTTAAAAATACCTGTAACTGCTGGCTGAGCAAGGCAATCATCCTTTCTGTTTACTTTTGGTAAATAGATTGTAGCATTTTTGGTAATTTGCCGTCAAGCCAGATTGCCTTATAATAAGGTTAACAAACCTTTAAGGAGGAAGAACATGACACAGGAAATGATGAAGGCGGCGGTTTTAACAGGCCCTCAGCAAATTAAAATTAAAAACGTGCCGGTGCCGCCGGTTTTGCCGGGGCAGATGGAAATTAAGGTTTCGGCCTGCGGCGTTTGCGGCAGCGATATACACATGTGGAAAAGCGGCAAGGGCTGGGGCAGCCAGGGCGGCGATTTTTGGATGGGGCACGAGTTTTGCGGCGTGGTGACCAACCCCGGCAGCAGCAATTTTAAGGTTGGCGACCGCGTAACTTTTTGGGCTAACCTGTACTGCGGTAAGTGCGATATGTGCCGAGCGGGGCAGGAACAGCTGTGCCGCGAGGTTAACGGAACCAATTACATGGGCTTTGTTACAAACGGCGCTTACGCGGAAAAATTTGTGGGCAAAGCATCTAACGCTTACCTGTTGCCGGACAGTGTGAGCGATGTGGCGGCTGGCTGCATTGACCCGCTGATGGTGGCATACCACGCCATCCGCCGCAGCGGCATTAAACTGCACGATAAGGTTTTGGTGGTTGGCAGCGGCATTATCGGCCAGTTTTTGGGCGAGCTTGCTAAAAAATGCGGCGCAGCGTATGTGGCAATGTCCAAGGTGAACGATATAAAAATACAGAAAGCGAAAGAGCTGGGCATTTTTGACGAATATTTTGACGGCAACGACCCGGAACGTGCGCAAAAATACCGCGAGGCTTCTGGCGGCGGCTTTGACATTGTGTTTGAGGCAGTGGGCGCGCCTGCTTCGCTGGCGGCGTGCATCGACGCAGTGCGACCCGGCGGCAAAATTGTGGCTATCGGCAATTCTATTGAGGCGGAAATTCCGTTTGCGCTTAACCGGCTGGTGCTGAACGAAATTCAGCTTATCGGCAGCGTGTCCTGCACGCGCGTGGAATTTGAAGAAACGATTGACCTTATTGCCAGCGGCTTTATCGACCCCGAAAAATATGTAACTGATGTGCTGCCGCTGGACGCTTTGCAGCACGTACTTGAGCGCCAGATAGACCCCAACGACCCCATGGTAAAAATTGTTATAAAACCGTGATGGGTATTGGCAAAATTAAATAAGGCATAATTAAAACAACCCTCCGCAGCAAATGCTGCGGAGGGTTTGTGTGTTTCAGCTATTTACTTTTCAAAACTTCGCACTATCTTTAAACGCCCGGCCGAAGTCGGTGAGGGTTAAGTCGGCGAAGGTGAAGTCGGCGTCGTCGAGCACGGCGCGGTCGAGGCGGGCGCCGTTGAGTTTGGCGTGCTGCAAGTTAGCGCGCGAAAGGCTTGCTGCTGTCATATCGGCGTTGGTAAGCACGGCGCTTGTCATTTTGGCGTTGTACAAATTGGCGTGCGTTAAAACGGCGTCCGTTAAATCTGTTTTATACAGCCAGCCGTAGCTAAGGTTAGCATAACTAAAATCTGCCTTTTGGGCGTTGGCGTTATCTAAGGTCGCCTCCTGCAAATTGGCATAGGCAAAGGAGGCCTGCTCTAAATTGCAGCCGCGCAGCCCCGTGCGGTACATGGCTGCGCCGTTAAGCACAGCCTGTTTTAAGCTGCTGCCGTTAAGGTTGGCATAGCTAAAATCAGCGCCGCTTAAATCGGCCTTGCTTAAATTGCAGTTGGTAAACACAGCGCGGTGCAAATCTGCCTTTTGCAGCTGTGCGCCGGTAAAATCAACATTGGTAAAACGTGCGCCGTTAAGGTTGGCACCGCTTAAATCAATGCCGCTCAGCGTTAAGCCGCTTAAATCAGCGCCGCTTAAATCGCCGCCGGGGCAGCTTGCGCCGCTTTTAACCTGCGCCACGTCGTAATCGTTATAGGCAAGCGCCGCCGCAGGCAGTGCCAGGCAGCACATAAGTGTTAATAGAAACTTTTTCATGGTTAACCTCATTCGTTAAACATTTGGGCAAGCTCGGCCGGGTCGTCCGGCAGCTTGTCAATAATCCGCCACGGGGCGTAGGCTTCAAGGGATAAAGAACATATCTTTGCCCGTAATTTCTTCATCCTGGTGCATTACCTGCAAGCGGCGCAGGGCGATTTTGGCAAGCTCGCTGCGTTTTTCGCTCAGCTCGCCGCAAACGGCGTAATGTCCGTCGAAGTATTTATCTATGCCGTAGCGTTTTAATTTTAAATACGCGCCGGTGGTGGTGTTTCCGGTTAACAGGCAGGTTTTAAAGCCTTCCAGCCCGTCAAAATAGGCCAGCGTTTTGGCCACGTTCGGCATTAAATGCCCCTGACGCTCTGCCAAAAACTGCGGCAAAAGGCGGTGGTAGTTAATTAACAGGTTGGCGGCGTCAAAGGTGTGGCAGCGGCCTTTTATATCAATGCAAATCTGGCGGATAATCTGCGAATCGGTCGCTCCTGCCAGCGGATGCGAAAACTGAAAGTTTTCCACGCCGAACTGCATTTTTACCGCCTGACGCAAAGCATCTGCCCCGGCAAGGCCGGTAACTAAAAGCGTGCCGTCAATATCCCAAAAAATGTATTTCATAGTAAGCCTCCGTAAAAAATAAAAGAAAAAGCTGCCGTTGGGCAGCGTTTTAAATGGATTTAGGGCGCAGCATCAGTTTGGATAATTTTTTGCCAAGGGTTTTGGCCTTGCGTATGATTTTGGTGTGCGATTTGCGGCGTGGCTTCATATCGCTTTCGTTGCCGAAGTCGCCGCGTTCCAGATAAGTGATTTTGGATTTATCGGGGTTAAAATACTTGCGCATAAAGCGTGCCAGCCCGTCGGGGTCGGCCTCTTTAAAGCAGGTAAAAATATCAATCGTGGCAAAGCCCATATCCGGGTAAACGTGCATGGTAATATGCCCCTGCTTGCAGTGCGCAAACACGGAATATTCGTCGATGCCGTCCTCGTCGTTAACATACACGCCGCTCGGCTCCATGCCAAAGCGTGCGGCGGCGCTGCTGAGCATGTGCTCAATGCCGATAACGTCGTCTAAAAGTATATCGCTGCAATTATACATATCAATGGCAATTTGTGTGCCGATGGATTTCACGCCAAGCCCTCCTGCGTTTTTATCTTAACAAACAAAACATATTTAATTAATTATAGCTAATTTTAAAAGTATTGTCAAAAAATTATCGCGCGCGGCGCAAGGTTTATAAATTTACCAAAACATGCTATAATAAGCTGAACATTTGTTTTGCACGGCGGTGAGCATGTGGAAGAATTACGTGGAACACTGGAAAATGTAATATACCAGAGCGGCGACGCTGGCTTTTGCGTTTTGCGCGTTAAAACGCCCGCGGGGCTGATAACCGTTACCTACAAGGGCATGGCGCCTTACATGGGCGAAAACATTGTTTTTGAAGGCGACTGGTGCGAGCACGCGCGCTTTGGGCGGCAGTTTAAGGCTGAGGCTTTGCGTGTTGTTAAACCCAGTACGACGGACGGCATTGAGCGTTTTTTGGCAAGCGGTGCGGTGAAGGGCATTGGGCGCACGATGGCGGCGCGCATTGTGGAGCGTTTTGGCAGCCGCACGCTGAGCATTATGGAAAGCGAGCCGGAGCGGCTGACCGAGGTGGCGGGCATCGGCAAAAAGAAGGCGGAAAGCATTGCGGCATCTTACGCGGAGCTGAGCGAAATGCGCGAGCTGATGCTGTTTTTGGAGCAGCACGGCGTTAGCGCCAATTACGCGCCCAAACTGGCGGCACGCTACGGCAGCACGGCACTTGTGCGCGTGCAGGAAAACCCTTATGCCCTTGCAGGCGAAGTAACCGGCATCGGCTTTAGAACGGCGGACAAAATTGCCATGGCTTTGGGGTGCAGCCGCAGCGATAAACGGCGCATTGCGGCGGGGCTGGTGTATGCGCTGAACATGGCTTCGGCGGCGGGGCATACCTGCGTGCCGGAAGAACTTTTGGCGCAGGAAACAGTGAAGCTTTTGCAAACCGACTCCGAGCCGGTGAAGGAGCTTTTTAAGGAACTGATTGACGGCGACCGCCTGCGCACGGAAGAAGTGGGCGGGCTGCGTTTAATTTACCCGGAATATTTATACCAGGCGGAAACGCAGACAGCGCGGCGGCTGCTGGCGCTGAAGGATGCGCCCGGCAAAATCCGCAGCGTGGATGTGGAAAAAATTATCAGCGATTGGGAACGCGAGGCAGGTATAACCTTAGCGCAGGCGCAGAAGGATGCTATTCATGCCTCGCTTAAATACGGCGTGTTTGTGCTGACAGGCGGCCCGGGCACAGGTAAAACTACGGTTGTTAAAGGCATTTTGGCGGTACTGGAAAAGGCAGGCTGCCGCATTTTGCTGGCGGCGCCCACGGGCAGGGCAGCCAAACGCCTTGCCGAATCGAGCGGGCACCCGGCGCAGACAGTGCACCGCTTGCTGGAATATCAGCCCGACGGCAGCGGCTTTAACTTTGGCAAAAACGACAGTGACCCGCTGGACGCCGAAGCCATTATTATCGACGAAGCCTCGATGCTGGATATTACCTTAATGCACCACCTTTTAAAGGCAGTGCCGGGCGGCTGCCGCTTAATCTTCGTCGGCGACGTGGACCAGCTGCCCTCCGTAGGGCCGGGTTCGGTGCTGAAGGACATTATCCGCAGCAAAAAAATGCCCGTTGTAAGGCTGGAAAGTGTTTTCCGCCAGGCGGAAGTAAGCCCCATTGTGCGCAACGCCCACCGCATAAACCACGGGCAAATGCCGGAATTTTTGCCGCACAGCGATTTTGAATTTGTACCGTTTGACAACGAATACGAAGCGGCAGAATTTGTGGCGGATTTGTACGGGCGCATAGCGGCGGAAAAAGGGCTGCAATATGTGCAGGTGCTTTCGCCAATGCACAAAAACCCCTGCGGAGTGCAGAACCTTAATAAAGTTTTGCAGCAGCATTTAAACCCGCCAGCGCCGGAAAAGGGCGAAGTAACCTTGCCCGGCGGCGCAGTGCTGCGCGAGGGCGACAAGGTAATGCAAATACGCAACAACTACGAAAAAGAAGTGTTTAACGGCGATATTGGCCGCATTGTGCGCATCGACGGCACCACGGTAACGGTTGCATACGACGATGGCGGCAAGCCCGTGTTTACATCGTTTGAGCAGGAATACGAATACGCCGGCATAAGCGGCAACAAGGTGGTGTACACCGCCGCCGAAACCGACGAGCTGCAACTGGCCTACGCCATGAGCGTGCATAAATCGCAGGGCAGCGAATACCCCGTGGTTATTTTGTTAATGGTGCCGGGGCACTATATAATGTTACAGCGCAACCTGTTTTACACCGCCGTAACAAGGGCGCGGCAAAAAGTAGTCATCGTCGGCCAAAACCCGCAAGCGCTACTCGCTTTTGGCAGAGCGTTTGCAGGAAGAAGCGGACGTATTTTAACTTACTGGTGATATAATTGAACCTTTTACAAAACTGGTGGCAAACGCTCGTCAGCGTGTTTTTTACGCAAAACTGCGCTGTGTGCGGTACAGAAACGGACAGCGGTGTATTTTGCCCAAAATGCCGCAGCAAAAACCTGCGGCTTACGCCGATGTTAGGGCTAAAACAGCTGAACGGGGCATTGATGGGCTACAAATACGACGGCGCGTTGAAAGATATGCTGCACAAGCTTAAGTTTGAAGCCGAAAGCAAATACTTGGAGCCGCTGGCTCAGGAAGCAGGCTATTTGGCGGGCGCCTTCAGCGCGGTGGATTTTGATATGGTGGTATCTGTGCCTACTGACGCACAGCGGCGTAAGCAGCGCGGCTTTGATATACCTGAAGCAATCTTTAAAAACGCGCTGGCGGTGCGCGGCATGTGGCAGCCCAATGTGCTGGAGCGCGTAAAGCCAACAGCGCCTCAGTACGGCTTAACGCCAGGCGAGCGACGCACCAACGTAAGCGGCTGTTTTAAAGCGGCGCGCAGCGTAAGCGGCAAAAACATTTTGCTGGTGGACGACATTTTAACCACCGGCGCCACGCTGGAAGAAGCCGCTAAAACTTTAAAACACGCCGGAGCTAAAAGCGTATACGCCTTAACACTTTGCGGCAGTTTAGAGAATTTTGAAGATTAATGCGCTAATAATGCCATGTTAATAACACAAGCAAAAAAGCAAATTTTAGTTGATGATTTGCAAACTCGCTATGAAAATATCAAATTTCTCCTAAAACTCCCTTGAAAAATATCAAGTTTTGCTAAAAACTCGTTGGGAAAATATTTGATTTTACCCAAAAGTTCCTTGAAAAATATTTTGCTCCTTGGTATTCAGGATGTGAAATTGATTTTGTAATACGCTATAAAGGTGAATGTACGCTTGTTGAAGTAAAAGCAACTAGCGGTAATATTAAAAGTGCCAAAACAATCCTTAACAACCAAGATAAATATCATGTCAACAGTGCCATTAAATTGGGAGATTATAACATTGGCCGCAATGATAAAATCATAACCTTGCCATCCTATATGACGTTTTTGCTGCGCAGTAGAGGAATAATGTTTGTTTTGAATAGTGTTTGATAGAACTTAAGAAATTGACTAATTATAAACATAAGAAATCCGTTGTAATTATATAAAAGTATTACAACGGATTTCTTATATTTCAAGCTTTCTCAATACATGTACATTACATAAAGGACAGTATTATTTAATTTATGATTTTGTTGTATTCTATACTGTTTGGATTAAGATTTTCTTCGGTGTAGCCGTTTGCAATAAATGCTTTTTGTGATGCAATATTGTTTAATTTTAGAAATGCCACTAATTTAAAGTTTTTAAATACTTCTTTTAATTTTTGTTCGGCTAAATGTAATATAATTTTTCCAAAACCTTTTTGTCTGTAAGTTTTATCGATACTAAAGCTTATTATACAGTTATTATTTTCTTCAACAGATATTCTAATTTGCCCAATATTGTTATTCATATAAACCCAGCATTTTCAAGGCTTTGGCATAACGAAAACTATGCAAAAATCGGCTTACAATAAAGTACACTTTATGGAAAATAACGCCGCTTACAAAATATTGGCGTTTTCGTAATGCTGGGCGCGGTAGCGGAAGGTTGTCAGCGGCATGTTGCATTCTTTTGCGGCGGCAAGCCCGCTAATTTTGCCTGCTTTCCATTTTTGGTAGGCGGCGTGGAACGCATCGGGCAGCGGTTTGGGCGGCCTGCCAAAGCGTATGCCTTTGGCTTTAGCGGCGGCAATGCCTTCTGCCTGCCGCTGGCGTATGTTGTTGCGCTCATTTTCTGCCACAAAGCTCAGCACCTGCAAAACAATGTCGCTTAAAAAGGTGCCCATTAAATCCTTGCCAATGCGGGTATCTAAAACGGCAATATCAACCTTTTTAATTTTAGTTAAATAACGCCATTGTTCTAAAATTTCCGTATAATTTCTGCCCAGGCGGTCGATGCTTTTAATAAAAAGCACGTCGCCTGTTTTTAGTTTGCGCAGCAGTTTTTGGTACTGCGGGCGCTTAAAATCCTTGCCCGATTGCTTATCAGCATATAAATTTTTGGCGCTTATGCCCATTTGCTGCATGGCAATAAGCTGCCTGCCTTCGTTCTGGTCATAGCTGCTGACGCGGATATAGCCGTAGTTTGTGCTCATAAATTCCTCCTGTAAATATCTTCTAACCATAAAACGGCTTTTTGGTAAGTTTTATTTACCGTGCAGGCGTAAAAAGGCATAAAAATATCCTCTTTACTGTTATTAAGTAAAGAGGATACATATCTACAGTTATTAAATTTTGATTTTAAATATCAAGTATAGCAGCAATACGTTGTTGAACTTTCAAAAAAAGCTCTAATGGTAAAGTTTCTATTTTTTGCCATTCTCTGCTGTTAAAATCAACAGAACGAAATTGTTCACATAAAATATCACCGTGAGTTTGGCAATTTTCTAATTTTACATGTAATGGAAAGTGACGTTCTGTTGATGTTATAGGAGCAACTACTGCAAAACCTGTAAGCTGTTGAAAGTATGTTGGGCTGATAACTATTGCAGGGCGCCGTTTTTTTATTTCTGTACCGGCTTGCGGGTCAAAATTTAAAAGTATAATATCGCGTTGTTGGGGTACCTGATTTTTTGTATAGAGCATTTAAAATTCCTTTCCGCTGGTGCCCCACGCAATTTCTTCAGGCTGATATTTGTCGTTATAGCCTTCAAATAATTCTTGGAGTGAAACACGCTTAATTGTCTTTTTGATAATGATTTGATTTTCATCGGCAGTTATAGAAACTTCATCACCGATTTTTAAATTAGTTAAATCAACAATTTCTTTAGAAAGACGGATGCCCTGGCTAGAACCCCATTTTGATAAGGTTGCTGTTTGCTGCATATCATCACATCCTTTGTATATTTGATATATATAGTATATATCAAAATAAGCTGTATTTCAAGATTTTATAGATTTTTTACCCCATACTCGCACTCCGTCCGTAAATTAATTTCAAAAATGCGGTTCCAGGGGAGGGTTACGCTGGCGTTGATGCCGGTGAGGTAGTATTCGTTGGTGCCGTCAGTATAAAAAGGCGTGCGGCCAAGGTTGGTATAAAGCAAATTGCGTTTTTCGTTATAGATAAAGCCTTCTATAAGGCGCTCGGCAAAAATCTTATAGCCGGGCGTAAGTTCGGTGGGGTTGGCGCCGCGCAGGATAAGCTCCGTGCTTAAACGGTGGTGCAAAAGTTTTTGGTAGCAGTAGTCGTCTAAAAGGCGCGCCACGGTAAAGTTAAGGTTTTGCGCGTACAGCGCTGGCAAAGCCTCCGGCGGCAGTGTTTTTAGCTGCCCGCTGAAAATGGCGCTTTGCGCCACGGCGGTGCCTGCCGCGTTGCCAAAGGTGTTCCAGGCGGCGTAGGCGGCAAGTTTATTAATGGTTACGCCGTTATCAAGCAGCACGGGCAGCAGCATCTGGCTGCTTTTGTAGTCCTCGCTGCTATCCACAACGGCAACGGTTTTGCCGCTGGCAATAAGCTGCTGCAGCCGCTCGGCCATTGCGCTTGTAGCGGGGCGTTGGGAGCTGCCGCAGTGCACAAAAAGCACAACGTCGGCGCTGGCAATATCTGCCGCCAGGTTGCCGCCGCAAAATTTAATTTTATCAAGCAGCGCTGCTTCTGCCGTTACTGCCATGTAAGGCATCAGGGCGGTGGCGGCTTCCGGCGCGGTGTATTCTATATAAAATTTTGGCTTATAAGAAGCGTTTTGCAAATAACGGCGCGCTACCAGCATTTGGGCAATTTCGTCCGCGCCGCAGGTGGTGGTGCTGTTTGCGCCAAGCCCGGCGCGGCGCATATAGGCTTCGGCGTGCGTGCGGTTGCGGTTTGGCAGCCCAAAGGGCTGGGCGTCGTCCTGCCCGATGATGAGCGTATAGCCCCTGCCGCCGCATAAAAACGCCAGCCGGTTGTTAAAAACATCGTTGTTCTGGTACAGGCTGTTGTATTTATTAAGTATTTCTGCCGGTATTTGGGCTTTAATTTCTTCCAGCTTGGCGGTGGCGGCGTAATCGCCAAACTGCTCGGTAACGTCGCGCAGGGTGCTGTAACGCATTAAATGCCACTGATACCACGCATCCGGCAGCAGGCTGTCGCTAACCAAAAGGCGGGGAATAATGGAAAACACAGTTATATCCGCCCCGGCGGGAAGCTGGTTTAGCAGTGAAAAAAAGTTATTTTCGTCCTGCTGCGTGCCAAGGGGCAGGCGCGAGGCAAGCAGGCTGCCATGCGTTAAAATATCGCCGGAGATGATGGCGGCGCTGTGTGTTTTTGTTTCATCCATAAGCCACGCCGCTAATTTTGTGCGGTTTGCGGGCGTGTGGTAGTTGTCAAGAAGCCCATTTGGCGGTACAATTACATTTATGGAGCCAAGCTGCCCCAAATCCTGCGCCAGTGTTGTGCAGGGCGGGCGGCTGTCAAGCGGCACCAAAATTACGTTATCGCCGCAAGGCAGGGGCTGCGGTTTAAACGGCACGCTGCCAGGCAGCCAGAAGTAGTAAAAAATATAGCTGCAAAGGGCAAGGGCAATAAGCCAAAGGCATTTTTTCATAAGCGTCCTCCTTTGCAGCGTGGTTATAATTATTATATTACAAGTACGGAGTTTTTTAAATGAGGATTATTACAGGCAAAGCGAGGGGCTTAAAGCTGACAACGCCGAAAAACTGGGATGTGCGCCCAACGGCGGACCGCGTAAAGGAATCGCTTTTTAATATTATCGGCAGCAAAATTATTGGGGCGCAGGTGCTTGATTTGTTTGCGGGCACGGGCAACCTGGGGCTTGAAAGCTGGAGCCGTGGCGCGGAGTACGTTGTGTTTACGGATATGAGCCGCGAATCGCTGCGGCTTGTTAGCAGCAACATTGCCAAATGCCGCGCGGAGGACGCAACGGAAACCCTTCTGGGCGACGCCTGCCAGCTGATAGAGCGTTTATACAAAAAAGGCGCGCGTTTTGATTTTGTTTTTGCCGACCCGCCTTATAACAAGGGGCTGGTGCAGCGCGTAATATCCGCTTTGGCGGAGCATGGCCTTTTAAACGACGGCGGCTATTTAATTGCCGAGCACAGTGCGCACGATGATTTGGGAACGCTGCCGCCCTGTTTTGAGCTGGTGCGCTGCGAAACCTACGGCGAAACAAAAATTAGCTTTATACGTTTTGCAAAAATATAAAAATATGTTACAATTTACAATAGGTGCGTTAATTAAAGGAAATTTAAAAGTTTTATAGAATATTTATAAAAATAAGCGTCTGCACAGCAGATTTTAGGAGGTAACATTGTGCGCAGAGCAATTTGCCCGGGCAGCTTCGACCCGGTAACCAATGGCCATTTGGACATTTTTGAACGGGCGAGCCAAATGTTTGATGAAATCGTGGTTAGTGTTTTTCATAATCCGGGAAAGGAAAAAGCCATGTTCAGCATGGAAGAGCGCGTTGAGCTTTTGCGTATGGCGACGCAGCATATACCCAACATAAGGGTAACCTGCTTCTCCGGCCTGCTTAACGATTTTTGCAGGCAGGAAAAGGCGCCGTTTATTGTAAGGGGCCTGCGTGCGTTTACCGATTTTGAGTATGAATTTCAGCGTGCGCTGCTGATTAAAAAAATTGATAACAACCTGGAAACAGTTTTTATTATGACAAACGCCAACTATTCGTTTTTAAGCTCTTCCGGCGTGCGCGAGCTTGCTACCTTCGGCGGCAATATTCACGGCCTGGTGCCCGAAAATGTGGAAAAGCGCATTAAAGAGCTGCTGGCGGAAAAACAGTTATTGGTATAGAAAGAGGATGTTACAATGATTGACAAGAGTACCAGTGCTACTTTAGACAGAATTTTTGATGAGATGTATAATCTTATTTCGGCAGCCAGCCGCATTCCGCTGACCGATAAAATTATTGTAGAAGAAAGCGACCTGGCGGAAATCCTTGACGACCTTAAGGAGGCCATTCCCCGCGAGGTTAAAAGTGCTGCCAAACTTTTGGAAGAGCAAAAAGCTATTATTAACAAGGCGCACGAGGATGCCGATAATATCGTAGTGCAGGCCAAAACCGAAGCCGACCGCATTGTGGAAATTGCCAGGGCCGAGGCAGAACGCCTTTTGCGCCAGGAAGAAATTGTGCAGCAGGCACAGGCTTTCGCCGATGATGTTAAAAGCACGGCCGAGCGCAACGCGCAGGAAATTAAGGAAGAAGCCGATGCTTATGCCGAGCGCGTAAAAATGGACGTTTTGCAGTATGCTGACGATATGCTGGGCTATTTAAGCGGCAGCCTGCAATCTGCCTTGCAGGGGCTTAATGATAACCGCAATTCCGTTAACGAGGAGCGCCGCAAAATTGCCGCACCGCAGGAATATTACGCCGAGGAAGAGCCCGAAGAGGAAGAAAAATAATACAAATAACAAAAGCCGTTTGCCTGGTGCAAACGGCTTAATTTTTTAGCTTTGCAAGTAAATGGGCTGCTGCAAATAATCGCTGTTGTAGGCGTTTGTTTTGCTGTTTTGCAAAAGCGCAAGCAGGTTGGCAGCTTTAATATCCAGCGCCAGCTGCGCTGTTATGGCAGCGTCTTTGGCAGCATCGCCGGTAAGGCAGCTGGCAAAGCTGCGCCCTAATTTGGTTATAACGGGCAGTGTGGCTGCGGTGCGCATTTGCGCAAGCAGCTGCCTGCCGCGGTTGTTAAAGGCCAGCACACGCAAATAATTGGGCTGTGCTTCGGCAAAAAGCTCTTTTGGTACATCAAGCAGCAGCTGCATTAAAAGGCGGCGGATGCGCGATTTGGTGTAGCGTTTGTTGCTGGCGCTTGCAAGTATCTGCTCAAGGTTTTCGCAGGAAGCTGCTTCTTTAAGGCGGTTTTCCAAGCCTTCGCTGCATTCGCAGGCGGAGGCAATCTGCGCTTCGGTTAAGCTGCGCAGCCTGTACAGCATAAGGGTAGCAAGTTTTTCTGCATCATAGCCAAGCTGGCTGTTTGCAGCGGCGTTTTGCAGCAGCGGCACGCCTGCCTGCGGCACCTGCGCCAAAAAGTTTTGCGTAAGCCCGTAAGCGGCGTAGCTGGCGCGCAGGGCGGTGGCGCTGGCATAAGCGCTTTTAATATCGGCGTCGTTGTAGGCTGCCCCGCTGCGGCGGATGACGAGCGGCTCAATAGCTGGCGCGTATTTTTGCAGGGCGCGGCAGTATTCCAGCGCTAAAATGTCGTTGCTCTGGTTCGCGTCGAAGTTGATACCCGCAGCGGTCAGCAGCTGCGTTTGGGCGGCGGCGTAGGAGCTGCCGCTTTTAATAATTTCGCGCAGCTCGTTTTGGTGGGCGTTAATATAGGCCGCTGCCTGTTTTAAGGTTTGCGCGTCAGCGGTTTCCGCCCCAAAGGCGAGGTATTTTACCGTGCCGGTGGCTGCCAGAAGCTGCACTGCGCCTTTGGCAAAAAATTCTGCGCTGCGGCAGCTAAAACCGGTGGGCAGCTCTAAAACAAGGTCTACGCCGCTGGCGGCTGCCATTTGTGCGCGCAGCCATTTATTGGCAAAGGCAGGCTCGCCGCGCTGCACCAGGCTGCCGCTCATTACGGCAATGGCGGGCAGGTCTTGCCCCGCCAGGCGGCGTGCTTCGGCAAGGTGCAAAGCATGCCCGTTGTGAAAGGGATTGTATTCGGCTACAATGCCGATAGCGTTCTTCATAGTTTCTCCTTAAAAAATTTAGTGGCACTTAAATGCCAAATAGTGTATACTAATAGTATATTAAATTTTGCCCGGAAGTGCAAAACTAATTTGAGGAGGGCATAGCGTGAAAGTTTTAGTAGTGAACTGCGGCAGTTCTTCAATTAAATATCAGCTGATAAATATGGACGGCGAAAGGGTGCTGGCCAAGGGCCTGATTGAGCGTATCGGCATGGAGGGCTCCGTTTTGAAGCACACGCCGGAAGGCAAATACACGGTTGACATTAACACCGACGTGCCGAGCCACGCCGTTGGCATTAAGCTGGTGGTGCAGGCGCTGACGAATAAAGATTACGGCGTTATTAAGGATATGCGCGAAATTGACGCTGTTGGGCACCGCGTTGTGCACGGCGGCGAACTTTTCAGCGATTCCGTTTTGGTTACGCCGGACGTTTTAAAGGGCATTGAGGCTTGCGCCGAGCTGGCGCCGCTGCATAACCCGCCCAACCTGCACGGCATACAGGCCTGCATGAAGCTGATGCCGGACGTGCCGCAGGTGGTTGTTTTTGATACGGCCTTTCATCAGTCGATGCCGCCGGAGGCCTATATGTACGGCCTGCCGTATGAGCTGTATGTAAAATATGGCGTGCGCCGCTACGGGTTCCACGGCAGCTCGCACAAATATGTGGCAGGTGTGGCCGCCGAGATGCTGGGGCGCAGCGTTAACGATTTGTGCTTAATTACCTGCCATTTGGGAAATGGCGCCAGCATTGCGGCCGTTAAGCACGGCAAATCCATCGACACCAGCATGGGCTACACGCCGCTGGACGGGCTTGTAATGGGCACGCGTTCCGGCTCGGTTGACCCTGCAATTATACCGTTTTTGATGGAAAAAGAAAATATGAACATCCAGCAGATTGACGATTATTTAAACCGCCGCAGCGGCGTTTTGGGCATTTCGGGCCTTTCCAGCGACTTCCGCGACTTGGAAAGCGCAGCTGGGCGCGGCGATGAGCGCAGCCAGCTGGCGATTGACATGTTTGCTTATCGCGTTAAAAAATACATCGGCGCTTATACGGCGGCAATGGGCGGCGTGGACGCAATTATTTTTACGGCCGGCCTCGGCGAAAATTCCGCTTCGATGCGTGCCAAAATCTGCGAGGGGCTGGAATACCTCGGCACCGCCGTTGACGATGTTAAAAACCACATCCGCGGTAAGGCGCAGGAGATTAGCACCGAAGATTCTAAAGTAAAAATTTTTGTTATCCCAACCAACGAAGAGCTTGTAATAGCGCGCGATACGGCTAATATCTGCCGCCGCATTATAAAATTGTAAGCCTTACGGCGATAACAATTACTTGACAAAGGCGCTTCTCATCGCTATAATTGATACGATTGGTGAAATATGATAAGAATAAATGTCGCAGAAATCAAAAAAAGACTTGTCGGCAGTAAAGAGCTTTCGTACGAGCTGACGCCAGAGGATTTGGAAATTACCGAAGCCGAGCTGAAGATTACAGCGCCCATTGTTTTAACGGGCGTGCTGGAAAACGCCGGCGACGTAATTTTGCTGAAGGCCAATGCCAGAACGGAAATTGAGCGGACCTGCGGGCGCTGCTTAAAGGTTTTTACCGAGCAGCTGAACGCAGAAGTGCTTGAAAAATTTTACCCGGCAGGCGCAGAAAACATTGAAAATGATGCTTTTATCTATGAATCAGATCTGCTTGATATAACAGAGCCTGTTCGAGAGAGCCTCCTTTTGGCAGTTCCCTTGCAGTCACTTTGCAGGGAAGATTGCCGTGGGCTGTGTCCGGTCTGCGGGGCTGACAGAAATGAAGGCGACTGCGGCTGTGATACAACTACGGTTGATCCCAGACTGGCGGCATTAAAGCAATTCATCAAAAATTAAATTTTGCCTTATGCTTGAGGAGGTGTAGCAACAATGGCAGTACCAAAGAGAAAAATGTCTAAAGCGCGCCGTGATTCCCGCCGTGCAAACTGGAAACTTACCGCTCCCGGTTTAGTTGAATGCCCGCAATGTCACGAAATGAAGATGCCGCACCGTGTTTGCCCCGAATGTGGCTATTACAACGGTAAACAGGTTATCGCAAAAGACGCTGAGTAAAAATTACCCCTTAAGCCTCTGGCTTAGGGGTTTTTGCTTTATATGGAACTTTACAAAGAGGCCTTATGGCCTCTTATTTTTATGTGAACTTTTTGTAGAAAAATTTTTATTAATAAATTTTGCTTGCTTTTTTAAGTTTTGGCTATTATAATAAATCCAGATATTAGGAGCAGGTATTAAAATAAGGTGATGTTATGAATTCTGCTAAAAAAGTAATACGGCATGAGCGCTTGATGAAAATGCTGCAGAAAAACCCTTTTTTAACGGATGAGCAGCTGGCTAAAAATCTGGCGGTAAGCATACAGACAATCCGGCTGGACAGAATGAGCCTTAACATACCGGAGCTGCGCGAGCGTACCCGCCAGATGGCAGAAAACGCGCAGGTTAAATTAAAAGCGATTGACAAAAAGGATATTGTCGGCGAGCTGATTGATTTAGAGCTGAACAGTTCTGGCATTTCTATGATGAAAATCACTCCTGATATGGTGCTTGAAAAAACCGGCGTGGCAAGAGGCTATTATATGTTTGCCATGGCTAATACCCTTGCTTTGGCTGTGGTTGACGCCGAGGCGGCGCTGACGGGCGTGGGCAACGTAAAATACAAGGTGCCCGTGCATGCGGGGGCAACGCTGGTGGCCAAGGCCGAAGTTATCCGCAGGGAGTTTAATAAATATATAATTTGGGTTAAAATAAGAAATAACAACGAGGAAGTTTTCCGGGCAAAATTTATTATCGTACCCTGCCCGGACGAAAGGACACAAGTATATGAAAATCGCGCTTGATGTAATGGGAACGGACTATGGCCCGAAAGAACTTGTGCTTGGAGCGGTACAGGCTGTAAAAGAATTTGATTGTGAAATTGTGCTGGTAGGCGACCCGGAGGTTATTAAAGGCCTGTTGCACGAATATAAGGCAGAAAACAACCCGAAGCTGAGCATTTGCGAGGCAACCGAGGTTGTAAGGATGGACGAGCATCCTTCCATTGCCGTTAAAACCAAAAAGAACTCATCTATTGTTGTGGCAACGCGCCTTTTGCGCGAGCATAAATGCGATGCGCTGGTATCTTCCGGCAGCACCGGCGCGGCAGTTGCGGCAGCGCTGTTTTACCTGGGGCGCATTAAGGGTATTGAACGCCCGGCCATTGCTACGCCGATACCGAATCTTACCGGCACGACGGTGCTGTTAGACAGCGGCGCCAAGGTTGATGCCAAGCCGGAGCACATGGTGCAGAGCGCGCTGATGGGCAGCGTTTATGCGGAATTGATGTTTGGCATTGATAAACCGCGCGTTGGCCTTTTAAATATCGGCGAAGAGGAAACCAAGGGCAACGAGCAGGCGCTTGCAACCTACCCGCTTTTAAAGCAGGAAAAACACATTAACTTTATCGGCAACGTAGAAGGCCGCGATATTAATAAAGGCACCGTTGACGTTGTTGTTTGCGACGGTTTTGTAGGTAATGTCGTTTTAAAGTTTGCAGAAGGCCTTGCAAGTGCTATAATGGTATTAATAAAAGACGCTATCTTAAAAGGCGGCTGGATGGCCAAACTTGGCGGGCTGCTTTTAATGCCGGCGCTGCAATCGCTTAAAAAGCGCGCCGATGTTACGGAATACGGCGGCGCACTGCTGCTCGGCGTTAAGGCACCGTTCATCATCTGCCACGGCAACAGCAAAGCCAAATCCATTACCAGCGCCATCAGGGTTGCCATCAGCTTTGCAGAGCGCAACGTAGTAAACCATATTGCCGAAATCGTCATCAAGGATGAAGAAAAATAAAGAAACGAGGATAGATATATGACTAAAGCTGTAAAACAAGTAGGTATTTTGGGTGTGGGCAGCTATCTTCCCAGCAAGATTCTGACCAACCGCGACCTGGAAAAAATGGTTGATACCAGCGACGAGTGGATTGTGCAGCGCACGGGCATCAGAACCCGCCACATTGCCGCTCCCGAACAGGCAACCAGCGATATGGCGCTTATCGCCGCAAGGCGCGCTCTTGAAGACGCGGGCCTGACGCCGGACGATATTGACCTTATTGTTGTGGCAACGGCTACGCCTGATTACGGCGTATATCCTTCCACCGCCTGTCTGGTGCAGGACAGACTGTGGGCTAAGCACGCAGCTGCGTTTGATATTTCCGCAGGCTGCACGGGCTTTGTTTACGGCGTAAGCGTAGCTTCGCAGATGATTGCCAGCGGCATTTACAAAAAAGCCCTTGTTATCGGCGCAGAAACGCTCTCCCGCATTTTGAACTGGGAGGACCGCAACACCTGCGTACTGTTTGGCGACGGCGCGGGCGCAGCAGTTTTAGGCGAAGTTGAAGAGGGCTACGGCATTTTGGGCATGGACCTCGGCAGCGACGGCTCCGGCAGCGTGCATTTGTACCAGCCGGCAGGCGGCAGCCGCAGACCGGCCAGCCACGAAACGGTTGACAACAAAGAACACACCGTACACATGAACGGCAACGAGGTATTTAAGTTCGCCGTTAAGATTATGGGTAAAACCGCTAAAAAATCCCTTGACCAGGCAGGCCTGACCAACGAGGATATTGATATGCTGGTGCCGCATCAGGCCAACATCCGCATTATCCAGTCGGCTGCCAAGCATTTTAAAATGCCGATGGACAAGGTTTGGGTAAACATTGATAAATACAGCAATACTTCCGCAGCCTGCATCCCTATTGCTTTAACGGAAATGCAGGACGAGCACGCGATGAAAAAAGGCGACAATCTTTTGCTTGTAGCCTTCGGCGCTGGCCTTACCTGGGGCAGTATTGTTCTTAAATGGTGCAAATAATAGGCGAAAGAGAGGCTATGTTAATGAGCAAGGTAGCATTTATTTTCCCGGGCCAGGGCTCTCAGAGCGTTGGCATGTGCAAAGATTTGTATGACAACTATGCCTGCGCGCGCAGGACTTTTGAAGAGGCCGACGAGGCTCTGGGCTTTTCTATCAGCAAACTGTGCTTTGAAGGCCCTGAAGACCAGCTGCGTTTAACCTTTAATACTCAGCCGGCTATTTTAACCGCCAGCGTTGCCTGCGCAAGAGTGCTTGCCGAAAACGGCGTAACCTGCGAAATTGCAGCAGGCCACAGCCTGGGCGAATATTCCGCACTGGTACAGGCAGAGGCGCTTGATTTTGCCGATGCTGTACGCATTGTACGCAAAAGAGGCCAGTTCATGCAGGAGGCTGTTCCTGTCGGCGAAGGCAGCATGGCAGCAGTGCTTGGCATGGACAGCGATAAAATTGTTGAAATCTGCCGCGGCGTGGAAGCCGAATGCGGCGAGGCTGTACAGGCAGTAAACTTTAACTGCCCCGGCCAGGTTGTAATTGCCGGTGCCGTTGGCGCAGTTGATAAAGCGCTGGTTGCTTTAAAAGAAGCAGGCGCTAAACGCGCAGTGCTGCTGCCGGTAAGCGCACCGTTCCACAGCACGCTGCTCCAGCCCGCTTCCGAGCGTCTGGCAGAAGTATTTAAAACCATTACCTTCCACGATGCCAAAATCCCCGTTATGGCGAATGTTAATGCCGAAGAAGTTACCAAAGGCGAAGTAATTAAGGAATCCTTAATCCGTCAGGCAGCAATGCCCGTACTTTGGGAAACCGGCGTAAGAAAAATGATTGCAGGCGGCGTTGATACCTTTGTTGAAGTTGGCCCAGGCAAAGTTCTGTGCGGCTTTAACAAAAAAATCGACAAATCCGTAACTTCTTTAAACGTAGAAGACGAAGCAAGCCTTGCAAAAACACTTGCTTATTTTCAGGAGGTCCGTTAAAATGCAGTTAGAAGGCAAAGTAGCTTTAGTTACCGGCGCATCCCGCGGCATCGGCAAAGCCATTGCGCTTTTGCTTGCCGAAAACGGCGCAGATATTGCCGTTAACTTTGCAGGCAGCACCGCAGCAGCTGAGGCTGTGGCTGCCGAAATAGAAAAACTCGGCCGTAAAGCCATTTTGGTGCAGGGCGATGTTTCTAAAACCGACATTTGCGCAGAAATGGTTGACAAGGTTGTTAAAGAGCTGGGCCGCATTGATATTTTAGTTAACAATGCCGGCATTACCCGCGATACCCTGCTGCTCCGCATGAAGGAGGAAGATTGGGACGCAGTATTGAATACTAACCTTAAGGGCGTATTTAACTGCACCAAAGCAGCGGTAAAATATATGGCCAAGCAGCGCAGCGGCGCGATTGTAAACATCAGCTCCGTTGTAGCTTTAATGGGCAATGCAGGGCAGGCAAACTATGCCGCTGCCAAAGCAGGCATTATCGGCTTTACCCGCACCGTTGCCAAGGAAGTGGCTGCACGCGGCATCCGCGTAAACGCTGTTACTCCGGGCTTTATTAAAACCGATATGACCAGCGTTCTGCCGGAAAAAGTTGTTGCGGCTATGGAAGCTTCCATTCCGCTTGCCCGCCTGGGTGAGCCTGAGGATATTGCCAAAGCGGTATTGTTCCTTGTGAGCGAAAATTCCGCTTATATAACCGGCCAGACTTTACATGTCGACGGCGGTATGGTAATGTAATAATGTATTATCAAATTACCTTGGAAGGAGGTGAATCTTAATGAGCACTTTCGACAAAGTTAAAGACATCACCGTTGAACAGCTGAGCGTTGACCCCGAAGAAGTAAAGATGGAATCTTCCTTCATCGACGATTTGGGCGCAGACTCTCTTGATATCGTTGAACTCATCATGGCTTTTGAAGAGGAATTCGGTGTTGAAATTCCTGACGAAAAAGCAGAAAAAATCCGCACTGTTGCGGACGCAGTTAAAATGTTGGATGAAGAGAAATAATAATTTATCCGCATTGGGCGGGAGGCGTTTTGCCTCCCTGCCAATTTTTAAGATTTGAACATCTTAACCAGAAATGGGGGATATTTGTTGAAATTACCAGTGCTTAAAATAGGTGATAAAGTAGCGGAAATGCCGATATTTCAGGGCGGTATGGCTATCAGGCTTTCTACTGCGCGCCTTGCCGGTGCTGTTGCGCGTGAAGGCGGCGTTGGCCTTGTGGCGGCTTCCGGTTTGGAGCTTGATGAACTGCGCCAGGAAATACGCCTTGCCAGAAAGCTTAGCGAAGGCAGGGGCCTGATTGGCATTAACGCTATGGTGGCAGCACGTGCTTTTGCCGACCTGATTACGACGGCGGCGGAAGAAAAGGTGGATTTGCTTGTTGCCGGCGCCGGTTTTTCAAGAGATATTTTCGCCATTGGCCGCGCCTACAACGTAGCTGTTGTGCCTATCGTTTCTTCTGTGAAGCTGGCTAAAATATCCGAAAAACTCGGAGCTGCTGCCATTGTTGTGGAAGGCACGGAGGCAGGCGGGCATCTGGGCACGCAGGATTCCATTAAAACCATTCTGCCGGGCATTTTAAAGGCGGTTAACATTCCTGTTATCGCAGCCGGCGGCGCTGTTTGCGGCGCAGACGTGGCAGAGCTGTTAAAAATGGGCGCCAGCGGCGTGCAGATGGGCAGCCGTTTTGCAGCCAGCGAAGAATCCAACGGCGCTCCTGCGCTGAAAGAGTTCTACCTTAAAATGACGAAAGAGGACGTTGTACAGATTGACAGCCCGGTTGGCTATAAGGGCCGCGCCATTTTGAACCCGTTTGCACAGAAGGTTCTGGACGGCACGCAGCCGAGGCCTACTACCTGCGACGCCTGCTTAAAGCATTGCTCGCGCAGCTTCTGCATTATCAGGGCGTTAACCCGCGCGCAGCAGGGCGATGTGGAAACCGGCCTTGTATTTACCGGCGCGAATATGTGGAAGATTAAGGAAATCCTTCCTGTTAAGGAAATTTTCAGAAGGCTGAAAGAAGATATAGAAAAAATATAAGTTTGAGGTGATTTGTTTTGAAGAGAAGAGTAGTTATAACCGGTTTAGGCGCAATTACCCCTATCGGCATCGGCAAAGAGGAATTTTGGAACAATCTGGTTGCAGGTAAATCCGGCGTTGGGCCGATAACCCAGTTTGACGCCACCGAATATGGCACCAGAATTGCCGGCGAAGTAAAAGATTTTGATTTTTCCAAATACGGTGATAAAAAAGAAGGCAAACGCATGGACCGCGTTACCCAGTTTGCTGTTGCCGCAGCTAAAATGGCTGTGGAAGACGCCAAACTTGACCTTGAGAGCATCGACCCTGTAAGAGCAGGCGTTTGCGTAGGCAGCGGCATCGGCGGCATGCACACTTACCTGGAACAGACCCTGAAGTTTGCAGCTAAAGGGCCTTCCAAAATCAGCCCGTTCTTTATCCCGATGGAAATTCCCAACATGCCGGCAGGCCAGATTTCCATTACCTTAGGCTTTAAAGGCCCTAACATGGCTATTGTAACCGCATGCGCAACCGGCACTAACTGCGTTGGCGATGCATTCAGAATTATTCAATACGGCGACGCCGATATTATGATTGCAGGCGGCAGCGAAGCGGCTATTAATCCGCTGGCAGTTGCAGGCTTCGGCAACATGAAGGCTCTTTCTACCAATAACGAACACCCGGAAAAGGCATCCTGCCCGTTTGATAAAAAACGCGACGGCTTTGTTATGGGCGAAGGCGCTGGCGTGCTGGTTCTGGAAGAGCTTGAACATGCACTGAAACGCGGCGCACATATCTATGCCGAAATTGCTGGCTATGGCATGACTGCCGATGCTTACCACATTACCGCTCCGGACCCGAGCGGCGAAATGCCGGCTGAATGCATGGCTCTGGCTATTAAAGACGCAGGCATCAGCCCGGACGAGGTTGATTACATCAACGCTCACGGTACTTCCACCCACAGAAACGACCTTAACGAAACCATTGCCGCCAAGAAAATTTTTGGCGACCATGCTTATAAAATGATGATTAGCTCCAACAAATCCATGACCGGCCACCTTTTGGGCGCTGCCGGCGGCGTTGAAGCTATCGCAACGGCACTTACCATTGATACCGGCGTAGTTCCGCCGACCATTAACTACGAGGACCCCGACCTTGAAGAAGGCCTCGACCTTGACTATGTGCCGAATGTAGCGCGCAAGGCTGAAGTAAGGGCTGCGCTTTCCAACAACTTCGGTTTCGGCGGCCACAACGCGTGCATTCTTCTTAAAAAATATAAGGCATAAGCAGAAACGGTGATTGCTATGCAAAGTAAGCGTAAGGAAGAGCTGCTTGCCTTTTGCGGGCAGCTTGGAATTACCATGAATAATTTAGAGCTTTTGAACACGGCGCTGACGCACACCTCCTACGCGCATGAATCGAAGGAGCAGCCGCGCCCTGTGCACAACGAGCGCATTGAGTTTTTGGGTGATTCGGTGCTGAGCATTATCGTCAGCACTTATATGTACAAAAATTTTCCGCGTTTAAACGAGGGCGAGCTTACCAAGCTGCGCGCCCACATTGTGTGCGAAACTTCTTTAGCGCAGTATGCGCGTAAAATTTCGTTGGGCAAATATTTGCGCCTTGGCAAAGGCGAAGATTTTTCCGGCGGGCGCGAAAGGGCTTCCATTCTGGCAGATGCGTTTGAATCCGTTTTGGGCGCATATTACATCGACCAGGGCTTGCCCGCGGCGCAGAAATTTTTGCTGGGGCTGATGAAAACCGAGCTTGATTTTATCTGCGAGCACGGCATTTATTCCGACTACAAAACCCGTTTGCAGGAAATTGTACAGAAGGACGGCGACGTCGATATTGTGTACGAGCTGGTTGATGCCAGCGGGCCGGAACACAATAAGGTGTTTACCACGGCGGTTTCCATAGGCGGCAAGGTAGTTGGCAAGGGTGCAGGGCACAGCAAAAAAGAGGCCGAGCAGCACGCAGCCAAAAGCGCTTTGGAAAAACTGAAAAAATAAAAATAACGGTTTCCGGTTTTAAAAATAACCGGGAACCGTTTTTTAGTATCAGTGTGCTGCGCCGAAAAGATTTAAAATAACAACGCCTGCTATAATTAAGGCAATGCCAAAGCAGCCTGCCGTTGAAAGCGCTTCGTGAAAAATAAAGACGGAAATCAGCGAGGCGGCTACAATGCCTATTGCAGACCATATTGCGTAGGCAATGCTTAAATGTATGTAAAGCAGCGATTTGGAAAAACAATAAAAGCACAGGCCATAGCTTATAAGTGTAGCCGCTGACGGCAGCAGTTTGGTAAAGCCGGCAGAATATTTTAGGCTGGTTGTGCCGATAAGCTCTAACCCGATAGCGCAGGCAAGATATACATAGCCCACAAAATTCACCTCTTACAATTTGTTTTATTATTTATTTTAGCATATTAAAAAAGCCGTTACAAACGCAGCTATTGACGGCGGATTGTTTGCAGAATATAATGCAGGTAAGATTTATAAGGAAAGATTGAAAATGAGCATTATTCCAATTTTTATTCCACACGCGGGGTGCCCGCACCAGTGCGTTTTTTGCAACCAGAAAAAAATCAGCGGGCAAAAAACAGCGTCTGCGCAGGCGGTGCGGCAGCAGATAGAAAAATATTTACAGTGGATTAAGCCGGGATCTAATAACGAAGCGGCATTTTACGGCGGTTCGTTTACGGGGTTGGAACCGGAGTTGCAGGAGGAACTTTTTGCGCCGGTGGATGAATTGCTGCGCAAAGGCGTTATCGGCAGCGTGCGCTGCTCAACTCGCCCGGATTACATCAGCTCGGCAAGGCTGGAACTTTTAAAACGGCACAACGTAAGCACGGTGGAGCTGGGCGTACAATCTTTAGATGATGAAGTGCTGCAAAGGGCAGAGCGCGGGCACGATGCGGCAAGTGTTACGCAGGCGGTGCAGCTTTTGCGCGAGTACGGCTTTAAAGTGGGCTTGCAATTAATGTGCGGCATGCCGGAGCAGAGCAGGGCAAGTTTTTTGCAGACGGTGGCGCAGAGCGTCGCGCTAAAGCCGGATATGGTGCGGCTGTATCCGCTGCTCGTTATTAATGATACGCCTTTGGAGGCGAGCTACCGCAATGGCGGATTTATGCCGCTCAGCGTTGAGGCAGCGGCAGAGCTGTGCGCAGAGGCGTGGGAGCAGTTTACGGCTGCCGGTATTACAGTTATCCGCATGGGCTTGCAGCCGGATGAGGAGCTGTGCACGCCCGGAAACATTGTGGCAGGGCCGTTTCATCCCGCCTTTGGCGAGCTTGTAAAAAGCCTTGTGCTGCGCAGGCGTTTAACGCCGCAAATTAAGGCGCTGTTAAGCAGCGGCAGGCGTAAAATAAAAATTTTGGTGCCTAAGAATATGGAAAGCAAGCTGCGCGGGCAGCAGAATGCTAACATTAAATACTGGCAGGCGCCGGGTGCGGAGCTTACGGTTGTAAAAACGGACGGAGCGGAAATTAAGTTGGAGGCAGACGATGAGTGACGAATGCAGGTGCTTTGCGCCGCTGGCGGATGAAAATTGCCGCATTTTAATTTTAGGCTCCATGCCAGGCGAGCGCAGTTTGGAGCTGCAGCAGTATTACGGGCACAAAAATAACCGCTTCTGGCGGCTGATGGCAGAGCTGTTTAATAACGGCGAACTGCCGGAGGCTTACGAGGAGCGCCAAAAGCTGCTTTTAGATAATAATATTGCGCTGTGGGATGTAATTGCTTATTGCAGGCGCGAGGGCAGCCTTGATTCTGCCATCCGCGAAGAGGAGTACAATGATTTGGCAGGCTTTTTGGCGGCGCACCCGCAGATTAAGCGTATTTGCTGCAACGGTGGCAAGGCGCATGCCAGTTTAACTAAATATTGCCGCAGGCATCCGCTTGCAGGCGTGGAAATTTTGGCAATGCCTTCCACCAGCCCGGCTAACGCCAGGTGGAGTTTGAAAAAATTAAAAGAAATTTGGGCGGATGCTTTGTTAAATTGACCTGAAATTTAAGAAAATTTAAAGCTTTTGGCGTTAATTTTAGCGGCGGGCAACAGTAATTTTAAGGCAGTGGTTTTGGAAAACGGCGTAAAAACGCCGTTTTTTTGTGTTAACTATATTACAAAACGGCAAAATGCAACACAAGGATCCGTGGAATAAAAGAAGCCCGTAAAATGGGCGTTTACAGCTGCAAAAAAAGTTGCAAAAAATATTGACAAGCCAGCTTTGTAATGTTACAATATATCAGTATCACGGAACAGTTATGCCCTTTTTAAGGAGGTTTGCCTGATGCTGAAGCAGTTGACAGAAGCAGCAAAACGCGTCGTTGGTGTTAAACAAACGGCCAAAGCGGTAGAAAAAGGAACGGCAGCGCTGGTTTTTGTAGCAGCCGACGCCGATATCCGCGTAAGCCGCCCGCTTTTGGAACGCTGTGAAGCCGCCGGTGTTGAAGTAATAACGGCGGAAACAATGCAGGAACTTGGCAAAGCCTGCGGCATTCACGTTGGGGCAGCTGCCGCCGCGGTGCTTAAAGACTGATAGGGACTCTTGCTTAGCTTGAGTTTTTATAATCATTCAAATCTAATTATTCGGGAAGGAGGTGCCGATATGCCTACAATAAACCAGTTAATCCGCAAAGGCAGACAGGTTGCAGTTGAAAAATCTACCGCTCCGGCATTGAAAGAATGCCCGCAAAAACGCGGTGTTTGCACCAGGGTTTACACTACTACCCCTAAAAAACCTAACTCTGCTCTGCGTAAGGTTGCTCGTGTCCGTTTAACCAACGGCATCGAAGTTACCGCATATATTCCGGGTATCGGTCACAAT
>CASEIL010000023.1 GCA_949288065.1 uncultured Phascolarctobacterium sp. | reverse complement strand
CTTTCGGAGCTTCGTCAACGATAGCTTTAGCTTCTTTCAGGCCCAGGCCGGTTACTTCGCGAACAACTTTGATTACGTTGATTTTGCCAGCGCCAGCAGAGGTAAGAACTACGTCAAATTCAGTTTTTTCTTCAGCAGCAGCGCCACCAGCTACCGGAGCAGCAGCAACAGCTACCGGAGCAGCAGCGGATACGCCGAATTTTTCTTCCAGAGCTTTTACGAGTTCGGAGAGTTCAAGGACGGTCATAGATTCAATAGCTTCAATGATTTGTTCTTTATTCATTATAAATTCCTCCATTATTTTAGAAATTTTGATTTTAAATTATTATGATGCTTTACGCACTTTATTATGCGGATTCTTTTTGTTCGCGGATAGCGTTAAGCGCATATACCACGTTGCGGATGGTACCTTGCAGTACATTGACGAAACCGGAAATAGGAGCGTTCATGCTGCCAAGCATTTTGGCGATGAGCACTTCTTTCGGCGGCAGTTCTGCCAGAGCTTTGATAGCTGCTTCGTCGATAACTTTGCCGTCAAGCACACCTGCTTTAACAACAAGAGCTTTATTTTCTTTAGCAAAATCGCAAATGATTTTTGCTGCGGCAACAGGGTCTTCCGGAGCTACTGCGATAGCAGTGTTCTTTTCGAGAACCGGCTCGAGACCTTCAATGCCTGCTTCCTGTGCTGCAATGCGGAGCAGAGTGTTTTTAACTACAACGTAGGTAACACCGGCCTCGCGCATTTTGCGGCGCAATGCAGTATCCTGTGCAACAGTTAAACCGCAGAAATCTACGAGTACAGTGCATTTTGCACCGGTAAGAAGCTCTTTAATCTCTGCAACTTTAGCTGCTTTTTCAGGTCTAATTGCCATACATCTGCACCCCCTTCTTATTTTGATATTTTTTATTAAATCAAAAAGACCTCTCGGCCGCAGCCGGCGTCTCCAACCTCGGCTGGCGCTATGCTTACGCGGCTGTGCCGCACCTGCTGTCTATGGCCCGATTATCTTCTGATTTATAAAATTATTTGTCGCTGTTGGCCTTTAAAACGTCAATTTTAACGCCAGGGCCCATGGTGGTAGAAACAGTAATGGTTTTCATGTACTGGCCTTTAGCTCCGGAAGGTTTAACTTTTACCAGAGTATCAGCAAGTGCAATGTAGTTAGCCAAAAGCTGTTCGTCACTGAAGGAAACTTTGCCGATAGGAGCCTGTACGTTACCGGCTTTGTCGGTGCGGTACTCAATTTTACCAGCTTTAATTTCGTTAACGGCACGGGTTACGTCCATGGTTACGGTGCCAACCTTCGGGTTAGGCATTAAACCTTTAGGACCGAGGATTTTACCGAGACGGCCAACCATGCCCATCATATCAGGGGTTGCTACGCAGACATCAAAGTCAGTCCAGCCGCCCTGAATTTTAGCGACATATTCTTCACCGCCAACATAATCTGCGCCAGCTGCTTCAGCTTCAGCAACTTTGGGGCCTTTAGCAAATACCAAAACGGTTTTGCTTTTGCCGGTGCCGTGCGGAAGAACCATAGCGCCGCGAACCTGCTGGTCAGCGTATTTAGGGTTAACACCGAGTTTGAAAGATACTTCAACGGTGCTGTCAAATTTAGTTACGTTAGTTTTCTTTACTAATTCTATTGCTTCTTTCGGAGAATAGAATTTGTCAGCTTCGATAAGTTTCAAAGCTTCCTGGTATTTTTTACCTCTTTTTGCCATTAGTGCAATTCCTCCTGTGTGGTATTAGCGGCTTATGCCTTCCACTAAATTAGGTTGACTGATTATCAGTCAACTACGGTAATACCCATGCTGCGGGCAGTACCTTCAACCATTCTCATAGCAGCTTCAATGTCAGCTGCGTTGAGGTCAGCCATTTTGGTTTCGGCGATTTCGCGGATTTTATCGCGGCCAAGAGTTGCTACTTTCTTCTTGTTCGGTTCGCCGGATGCTTTTTCCAGACCGGCAGCTTTTTTCAGCAGAACCGGAGCCGGAGGGGTTTTGGTAATGAAAGTAAAGGAGCGGTCTTCGAATACGGTAATTTCAACCGGGATAATAAGACCAGCCTGCTGAGCAGTGCGTTCGTTGAACTCCTTAACAAAAGCCATGATGTTTACACCGGCCTGGCCGAGTGCAGGGCCTACAGGAGGAGCCGGAGTAGCTTTACCAGCCGGTACCTGTAATTTTACCATTTTAACGACTTTTTTCGGCATTTATTACACCTCCTTATTCAGCTTCTTCAACTTGGGTAAAATCAACTTCAACAGGTGTTTCGCGCCCAAACATGTCCACAAGCACCTTCAGCTTGCCGCGCTCCTCGTTAATCTCGGAAACGCTGCCGAGGCATCCGGCGAACGGACCGCTTTTAAGGCGTACAATCTGCTGTAATTGTAAATCAATTTTAGGACGGCTCTCTTCAACACCCATCGAGCGCATAATCTGCTTAACTTCCTCATCGGTAAGAGGGATGGGTTTTGTGCCGGAGCCTACAAAACCGGTTACGCCTGGAGTGTTGCGGACGGCATACCAGCTGCGGTCATTAACAATCATTTCTACCAGTACATAGCCCGGAAAAACCTTGCGCTGCACGCTGCGTTTTTTGCCATCTTTTACTTCTATCTCATTTTCCATGGGTATTACAATACGGAAAATTTCGTTTTCCATACCCAGGGAATGGACCTTGCGTTCCAGATTAGCGCTTACTTTATTTTCGTAACCGGAATAAGTATGTATGACATACCAACGTTTTTCTGATTCCATATCGGTGCCGGGGGTGTTAATCCCTTTCCTCCTTACTCAAGCTTATTGTAAAATCAGCTGGAACAGGCCAGCAAAGATACTGTCGATTACCCAAATCAGAATTGCTGACAGGACAACCGCAATAAATACAACGATTGTATGAGCAATAAGTTCTCGTCTGGTAGGCCAGGTCACTTTTTTTAGTTCAGATTTTGCTTCGCGCAGAAAGCGCATAACGCCGTTGGTGTCTTTCACACTCGGTAATTCTGGAACGGCCATTTCTTCACATCCTTGCTAAAATACCTAACTAAATAACTCAAACACAAAGATTATTTGGTTTCTTTATGTAAAGTGTGTTTTTTGCAAAATTTGCAGTACTTGTTGATCTCGATGCGGTCCGGATCATTCTTTTTGTTCTTGTTGGTCTGATAATTGCGCTGCTTGCATTCGGTGCAGGCCAAAGTAATCAAAGTACGCATTCTTTACACCTCGCTTACTATCAAAAATTACTGGTCTGAAAATTTCACTAATATAGAGTACCACAGTTAACGTGTTATGTCAACTGCCTTTAAAAAATAAATCTAAGACTGGGCTGCAAAAGTCCGGTCTTAGATATGTACCGCTTGTCAGCTTGTAAACAGCGTTAATTATTTTTCTTCAATCTGGGTTACAACACCTGCGCCAACGGTACGGCCGCCTTCGCGGATTGGTTCTGAAATAGAACTGCGGACGGTAGCCGTTGAAGAACGGGGTATGACGGCCGCCTTCTTCTTTGGTCAGTACATATACTTCTGCTTTGAATTTGGTGTGCGGATGAATGCTGCCCGGTTTGGAAAGTACCTGGCCACGTTCAATCTCTTTACGGTCTACACCGCGGAGCAGGCAGCCGATGTTGTCGCCGGCAACTGCTTCGTCCAGCAGTTTGCGGAACATTTCAACGCCGGTTACTACGGTGCTCTTCTTTTCTTCTTTAAGGCCAACGATTTCAACAGTGTCGCCAACTTTTACGCTGCCACGTTCAACACGGCCGGTTGCAACAGTGCCGCGGCCGGTGATGGTGAATACGTCTTCGACAGGCATCAGGAACGGTTTGTCGGTTGCGCGTTCCGGAGTCGGGATGTATTCGTCAACAGCGTCCATCAGTTCCATAATTTTCTTTTCGTATTCGGGGTCGCCTTCAAGAGCTTTCAGTGCGGAACCTACTACGATAGGAATATCGTCGCCGGGGAAACCATAGCTGGAAAGGAGTTCACGAACTTCCATTTCAACGAGTTCGATGAGTTCCGGATCGTCAACCATATCAGCTTTGTTCAGGAATACTACGATAGCCGGTACGCCTACCTGACGGGCGAGCAGGATGTGCTCACGGGTTTGAGGCATCGGGCCGTCAGCAGCGGATACTACGAGGATAGCGCCGTCCATCTGAGCTGCGCCGGTAATCATGTTTTTAACATAGTCGGCATGGCCCGGGCAGTCAACATGTGCATAGTGGCGTTTTGCGGTTTCATATTCAACGTGTGCAGTGTTGATGGTGATACCGCGTTCTCTTTCTTCAGGAGCTTTATCGATCATGGAGTAGTCCATGAATTCTGCGCCGCCGTGTTCAGCAAGAACTTTGGTGATAGCTGCGGTAAGAGTGGTCTTGCCATGGTCAACGTGACCGATGGTGCCAATGTTAACATGGGGTTTTGTTCTTTCATATTTTTGCTTTGCCATTCATTTTTCCTCCAAATCATAATTGATTTTTGTTTTATTTTTGGCCTTTACGGCAATTTTACCACATTGTATGCCTGCTGTAAACCAAAAGATATGTAAATATAATAAAAAAACCTCAAT
Organism: uncultured Phascolarctobacterium sp.; assembly: GCA_949288065.1. Lineage (GTDB taxonomy): Bacteria > Bacillota > Negativicutes > Acidaminococcales > Acidaminococcaceae > Fusicatenibacter_A. Next base: position 30,194 of record CASEIL010000023.1, on the reverse strand, counting down.
ATAAAATTGAGGTAAGTTTTTTGGTGGCGGCGCACGGATTCGAACCGCGGACACTGCGGGTATGAACCGCATGCTCTAGCCAACTGAGCTACGCCGCCATATATTTGGAGCTGATGACCAGGATTGAACTGGTGACCTTATCCTTACCAAGGATACGCTCTGCCGACTGAGCTACATCAGCGTCCTAACTGAATTGGTTGCGGGGGCTGGACTTGAACCAACGACCTTCGGGTTATGAGCCCGACGAGCTACCAACTGCTCCACCCCGCGATGAAAGGTTGGTGGAGAGGGTTGGATTCGAACCAACGAAGCGAAACGCGGCAGATTTACAGTCTGCTCCCTTTAGCCACTCGGGAACCTCTCCATAATTTTGGAGCTGGCAATAGGACTTGAACCCACAACCTGCTGATTACAAGTCAGCTGCTCTACCTGTTGAGCTATGCCAGCACTCGCTAGTGACAAAAGCTATTATACAGCACGTTTTTGCTTTTGTCAACAGTATTTTTACTAATTTTTTAAGATTTTTTTAATTAATCTTAAAAGTAAAAATACCAAAGAGCAGCTACGGCTAATATAATACGATAATATGCGAAACTTGTCAAGCTATATTTATTCAAAAATTTCAAAAACCATAAAACAGAGAAGTATGAAACGATAAAAGCAGTGATAAAACCTATTGCCAGCATTTGAAAATCACCGGCGTTTAAGTAATTAATGTGCTTTAACAAATCGTACAGGCACGCCGCAAACATCAGCGGCACCGCAATTAAAAAGGCAAACGCCGCCGCCGCTTCACGGCTTAAGCCGACTAAAAGCGCCCCGGCAATGGTGCTGCCGCTGCGCGAGAAGCCCGGCCACAGCGAAAGCAGCTGGAACGCGCCGACAATTGCCGCCTGCTTTAAGGTTAATTTATCAATGTCGTGCTCAAGCTCTGCCTGTTTGTTTTTGGTTTTGTATTCGGCAAACATCATCCAGAACGCGCCCAGCACAAGCCCTATGGCCACCGTAAACGGCGAAAAGAGGTAGGCCTTGATATAACTATACCCCAGATACGCTACGCCCATTACAGGCACAATTCCGGCGGCGACATGCCATACGCTGAGCCCCTTGTCCGGCTGCCAGCCTTCTTTGGTGAAAAAGCGGGCAAAACGCTCCTTGTAAATAAACACTACCGACAAAATGGCACCAAGCTGAATAAATACGTCGAACAAATCGGCAACGGGCCCGTCGAAGCCCAGCATATTGCCGACGATAATCATGTGGCCGGTGGACGACACCGGCAAAAACTCCGTTACGCCTTCTACAATACCGATAATTACCGCGATTAAATTATTATCCATATCCATCTGCTTTCTGCCCTGCGGGCGTTAATTGCATATAATGTTTTATTATACTATGCTTTTGGCTTTCCGCCAACTAAAATATACCGCGGCAAAATTAAAATAAGCTTAAAAATGGCAAAAGTAAAGGCAGCGGCGTCCATAACCGCTGCCTTCTGTATATTGTTGCCGCTGAAAAATCCGTTTCACGAAGCTTCAGTCACCAAAACATAAACCCATCTGTCTGCCTGTGCGAATAATCTCACTGTCTACCGGGACTAACCGTGGTTTTGAGGCAACCTTAGCAATAGGTTCCGTTACAATTCTGTCGTTTTGCAGTGACACCATTACGTTGTATTCCTTGCGTATGCAAGCCTCGGCTGCTGCTACGCCGTAACGGGTGGAAAGCACCCTGTCGAACGCCGTAGGCGACCCGCCGCGCTGTAAATAACCTAATACTGTACACCGCGATTCAATGCCTGTCCGATTTTCAATTTCACGTACGAGCTTTTCGCCAGCGCCGCCAAGGCGGAGCGGTTCAAAGCTTCCTTCTACTACTCTGGCTACGGACAGCTCACCTCCAATCGGTTTCGCACCTTCAGCCACAACAATAATACTAAACTTTTTGCCTGCTTTTCTGCGTTCCTCAATTTTACGGATTACAGAATTTATATCGTACGGGATTTCCGGAAGCAAAATTACATCGGCGCCGCCTGCAATTCCTGAATGCAGGGCAATCCAGCCGGCGTAACGGCCCATAACCTCCAGCGCCATTACGCGGTGATGCGATTCTGCCGTTGTATGCAGCCTGTCTAATGCTTCTGTCGCCATTGCCATTGCCGTGTCGAAGCCGAATGTGCGCTCCGTGCACTGCAAATCGTTATCAATCGTCTTGGGCACTCCCACCACATTGACATTGCATTCTGCGGCCAGTTTTGCCGCAATGTTCAGGCTGCCGTCCCCGCCAATAACCACAAGCGCTTCAATCTGCCTGTCGCGCAGATTTTTAACTACTTCGTCGCGTTTGTCGTAAAAAACATATTTGCCGTTTTCTTCCACGGCAAAGTGGAAGGGGTTATCACGGTTCGTAGTTCCCAGGATTGTACCCCCGCGCGGGAGGATACCTGATACAGACTGGTAATCCATCAGTTTCATCGTTCCGGTAATCAAACCATTAAAACCGTTCTCAATACCATAAATCTCGTAACCGTTCTTAAGCGCTGTCTTTACAACCGCTCTGATAACCGCGTTCAGGCCCGGGCAGTCGCCGCCGCCCGTAAGCACTGCTAATCTGCCATTTACCTGCGCCATGATAACCCCCTTAATTTACTTAATCAGTCAACATTCCAAAGGGTAAAGCCTTCGGCGCTGATACGGATGGACTCGGTGCCGTCAAACTTGTCATAGCAAAGCTTGCCGTCTTCCATGTATCCCGGCCATGCCGTAACAATAACGTATTTTTCGCTTAATTTTGCCAGAAGTTCGGCAATATCTATATGGAACACGGGTACAAACAAGGTTTGCAGACGGTCGAGCAGTACAACGTCGGTGTTGTAGGTATCCAAAATCTCGCCCATCATTTCTGCTGCCTTATCCTTGCGTTCCGCAGGAGGAATTTCTAAAAACTGTTCGGTAATCAGCAGGCGGCAATCAATGTAATCCCATTTTTTGTCCGCCGCAGCTTCCCTTAAAACTTTACTTTTACCGCTGCCCGGCTTGCCGGTAACAACAACAACCTTTACGGGTTTATTTTTTGCCTCTTCAACAACTTTTTCAAATTCCTCTACCTGATTCATCTGTATTACCTCCCTTAAATTTTACGGACTTTTTACTTTGTAAAAAATATATTCGCTGTAAGCGCGTAAAATCCTCTAAAAAAAATAACATCACAAGCAAATTTCTTAATGATGTTATTTTCTGTTTCAATATTAACGCTTATCTTTCCGTCAGCGCTTGTTTTTCAGGTCGCGGCTGGCAAAACGCTCGCTCGGGTCCATGGCGAGCAGCCCGCTATACACGCTGTTTAAATCGGTGCCTGCGCCCTCGCTGCCGATGATGTATTTTTCCAGCTTGCGCTTAACCCTTTGCAGCGCGTTGTCGATGGATTTAATATGCCTGTCCAGCTCCGCCGCAATTTCCTGGTACGATTTGCCGTCAAGATAGCTTATCAGCACTCGCCACTCCAGATCGCTCAAAATGTTGTTCATTTTGTTTTCGATATCAACAAATTCCTCGCGGCTGATAATCATATCCTCGGGGTTGGCAACCTTAACGCCGCTCACCACATCCATCAGCGTGCGGTCGGAATCCTCCTCATAAATCGGCTTGTTCAGCGATACATACGAATTAAGCGGGATATGCTTCTGGCGCGTCGCCGTTTTAATGGCGGTAATAATCTGGCGCGTTACGCACAGCTCCGCAAAGGCGCGGAAGCTTGACAGCTTATCGCCCTTAAAATCGCGGATGGCCTTGTAAAGCCCAATCATGCCTTCCTGAATAATGTCCTCGCGTTCGGCCCCTATTAAAAAATAACTTCTGGCTTTGGCGCGCACAAATTTGCGGTATTTGTGCAGCAAATACTCCTGCGCCAGCACATTGTCCTCTTTCGCTTTTGCAACAACTTCCTCATCGGTCATGTTCTCAAAAGCGCTGTATGGATTATTCGGTGTTTCTGCGCTCATCTGAACGCCCTCCGTTTATTTCTATTTCAAACTTTTTATCCGCCGTTAAGGCGATGTATTGTAATTATAAACAAAAACCGGCCGCGCGTCAATTTACCGGCGGCGCAGTTTTTCAAAATGCGCACGCACATGCTCGTGCAGCCTGCCGCCGATTTCGTTGCGGCCTAAGCCTTTAGCCGCGGCGTGCACCTTTTCTTCAATCTGTTTTTTGGCGCGCGTGTATTCTTCTTTAAACTCGCGTGCCGAAATGCGGTAAGCGCCGCTGCCGAGAATGTTCATCTGCTCGGCATAGTCGCTGGTAACGACAAAAACCTTGTCGCCGTTTTTGTTCAGCTCGTAAACCTTTCTTTCAATCCACGAATCGGCCGTTTCGCCCTCATCCGTGTAAACAACGGTTACAGCGCCGTAGTGTTCTTCCTCGGCGCTGCCCTGCACCTCCTGCGCGTCAAATACCAAAAGCCCGCTGTAACCCTTAAACACAGCGTACTCCTGCATTTTTTCGCGCAGCAAATCGCGCGCATGCTCCAAATTTTCGCTGCGCATTTTGCGGAAATCCGGCCAGTAATTTATTACGTTGTATCCGTCAACAATCAGCCATTCACGCATTTTTTCCTGCCTCAATGCCGCGCTGGCGCACAACCTCGTACATCAACACGGCTCCTGCCGCCGCAGCGTTCAGCGAATTTACGCCGCCGTGCATCGGCAGGCTTACAATAATATCACAGTGCTCCTTAACCAGCCTGCCCAGCCCCCTGCCTTCGGCGCCGATAACCAGCACCAGCGGCCCGGTAAGGTTGGCTTTGGTGTAAGGCTCGCCGTCCATATCGGCGCCTGCCACCCAAAAGCCCTGCTTTTTTAAATCCTCAAGCTGCTGCACAATATTGCCAATCTGCACCACGGGCACATATTCCACCGCCCCGGCGGATATTTTGGCAACCACGGCGTTCAACGGGCAGCTGCGGCGCTTTGGCAGCAAAATGCCGTGCACACCGGCAGCGTCTGCCGTGCGGATGATAGCGCCCAGATTCTGCGGGTCCTGAAGTTCATCCAGCAGCAGCAAAAACGGCGCTTCGTTTTTGGCGGCAGCTTTTTTCAAAGCGTCCTCCAGCGTTTTAAACGCCACCGGCGCGGCATAGGCCACCACGCCCTGATGGCGCACGCCCTGCGCCAGCTTGTCCAGCTTATCGCTTTTTACAAACTCCACCGCCACATTCTTCGCCTTGGCGGCGGCAATAATTTCCGTAACGCCGCGCGCCCCGTCCTGCACCATTATTTTGTTAAGTGCGCGCCCGCTGCGCAAAGCCTCGGCAACGGGGTTCCTTCCGGCAATAAATTCTTCTTTCATAGCTTCACCTTTATTTATTTTTGGCTGCTTCCTTCGCCTTTAAAATGGCAGCAAGGCGTCCGCAGCTCATTGCGCCCTCGCGGCAGATGCCCTCGCTCACGCAGGTCGGCCCTGCGTTTTCAAAAATAACGGGGGCAACGCGTTTGCACTCTGCCAGCATTGCTTCCGCCAGAGCGCGGATTTCCCACTGGGCACGCATGCAGCAGCGCAGGCTGAAAAAGTTCAGCAGCGAGCGGGCGTTAAACGTGCAAACAATTTTGGTTTCCGCAGCGTTAGGCAGCACATAGCGCGCGTCCTCCGCCGGAATGCCCATTTCCGTAAATTTGTTGTAAGCGTCCTGCAATTTCTGCATCAGCGCCTCAAACTCCGCCTTGGCTTCCGGCCTTGCGGCGATAGAGGGCGGCATAATGGTTTCAAAATTATGCTCCTTTACATAGCGCTGCGATTGCTGCGAATACGAAGCAATGCGGTGGCGCACCAGCTGATGCGTCAATACGCGCGATACACCTTCAATGGCGAAGGTAAAGGTAACATGCTCCAGAGTGGAAAAATGCCCCATGGCAACCAGTTTGCGCACCAGCGCCGCTGCCTGTTCGTCAGAGATTTTCTCTTCCAGCTGCGCCGCGCCGATGGGCGAATAGCAAAGGCGTGCGCTCATAGCGACGGTTTTTTCCGGCTCCGGCGTATAGCGTACTAATTTAACCTGCATTTTATACCTCATTTTTTCAAACTATCAAGTGTAATATTAAAAGCCTTGTCTAAAAATGCCTCCAGGCGCTCATCCTCGCCGCGCAAAAACAGCCAGCCCACCAGCGCTTCAAAGGCGGTGCTCATGCGGTATTCGTGCATGCTGGCGCTTTTGGGCACGGTGGATTTAGTGTTGCGCCCGCGCTTAACAACGGTAAGCTCTTCTTCCGTCAGCTCTGTGGTAAGCGCTTCCAGCGCCGCAGCCTGGCACACCGCCGATACGGTTTTAGAGCTTAAATCGTGGATAACGCGAATCTGGCTGGACGCCGTTAAAAAGCGCAGCCTTACATACAGCGAATATACCACGTCGCCAACGTAAGCAAGCAGCACGGGGTTCAGCCTGCCGGCATCAGGCAAAGCAGCTCCGGCAGCCGCTGCGGCCGCCAGAGCGTGTTCTTTAACTAATTTATACTGTTCAAACTTCACTGTTTTTTCCACCGAACGCCCTGCGGGGTGTCTTCCAGCACAATGCCCAAGTTGGTAAGGGCGTTGCGCAGTGCGTCCGCCTGTGCGTAATTTTTGGCGGCGCGCGCTTCCTGGCGCAGGCCTACAATAGTTTCAATCAGTTTGTCCTCCAGCGAAGCATCGGCCTCAGCCGCGGGTTTGGCGTTGTTTTCCAAAACACCGATAATGCCGCAGAACTCGGCAAATACCTTGCACAAAACGTCAACCAGTTTGCCGTCCGGCTTTTCGCCGCCGCTTACAACCTGCTGGTGGTAAATGTTAATTTCCTTGCCCAATTCAAACATATAGCTGATGGCAAGCGCGGTGTTAAAGTCGTCGCGCATGGCTTCCATAAAGCCGGTGCGCAGCTCTTCGGCCTTAGCCATTAAAGCTGTGCTGGCTTCGGTCGGGCCGCCGCTAATCATCTGCGCCAGCTCTTTTAAGTTGTCCTGCGCATTTTTAAGGCGCGTTAAGCTGCGCTGCGCTTCCGTCAGGCGCTCGTCGCTAAAATCAAGTGGGCTGCGGTAATGCGTGGAAACGATGAAGAAACGCAGTGTTTCCGCATCGAAGTGTTTTAAAATATCGCTGACGGTAAAGAAGTTGCCCAGCGATTTGGACATTTTTTCTTCATTAACCGTAATAAAGCCGTTGTGCAGCCAGTAGCGTACAAACGGGTGCACGCCGGTGCAGCCTTCGGACTGGGCAATTTCGTTTTCGTGATGCGGGAAAATCAAATCGCTGCCGCCGCCGTGGAAGTCGAAACTTTCGCCAAGGTACTTCATGCTCATGGCCGAGCATTCAATGTGCCAGCCCGGGCGGCCTTTGCCCCAGGGGCTTTCCCAGTACGGCTCGCCGGGTTTGGCTGCTTTCCACAGCGCAAAGTCAAACGGGTTGTGCTTTTTGTCATTAACGTCAACGCGTGCGCCCGCCATCATATCTTCCAGCTTGCGGCCGGAAAGCTCGCCGTAGCGCGCGAATTTTTCCACGCTGTAATAAACATCGCCGTCCATCTCGTAGGCATAACCCTTGTCGATAAGGGTTTGCACTACTTTGATAATTTCCGGCATGTGCTCGGATACGCGCGGGTAAACGTGCGCGCGGCGGATATTAAGCATATCCATTTCTTTAAAGTAAACGTCGATATAGCGGTTGCAGATGTCGCTCCACGCCACGCCCTCTTTATTGGCGGCATTAATGATTTTATCGTCCACGTCGGTAAAGTTCTGCACGTGCAAAACGTCATAGCCCTCGTGCTCCAAAAAGCGGCGGATAACGTCCCAGGTTACAAAGGGGCGCGCGTTGCCGATATGCGGGTTATTGTAAGGTGTTACGCCGCACACATACATATAGGCTTTGCCCGGGTGCAGCGGCACAAATTCTTCTTTCTTTTTGGTGAGCGTATTATAAACTTTAATAGCCATAGTTATTGCTCCTCTTAATACAACTGAACGCCAACCTTATCAAGGCTGTTTTTAATGCGGCTTACAGTGCGTGCCAGGCCCAAAAGCGGCACCATTTCGGCAAGCTCCGGCCCGTGCTGGTTGCCCGTCAGCGCCACGCGGATAGGCATAAACACGTTTTTGCCGCCCAGTTTGGTTTCCTTCTGAATGGCTTTAAAGGTTGCCTTAACGGAAGGCCCGTCCAGCACTTCCAGCTTCGGCAGCTTGTCAAACAGCAGGCGGATAACCTGCGGCACGGTTTCTTCCAGCAGCACGTTTTTAGCGTCTTCGTTTTCAAAATCAAAATTATCGGTAAAGTACATGGCAACTTCGTCCGGCACCTGCGCTGCATAGGATACATGCTGCTGCGCGGTAGCCACAACGTCCTTCAGCCATTCCAGCTTGTCGCCGTATTCTTCACCGTTAATAAAACCTTTTTTAATCATGTGCGGCTTAGCTGCTTCGTAAAACTCGTCGCGGCTCAGCTTGCGCATATAATGCTGGTTAATCCAGTTTAATTTGTCAATGTCAAACACGGCAGGGTTCTTGGCCACATGGTCCATGCTGAACTCTTTAATCAGCTCATCCATGCTGAAAATTTCCTGCTCACTGTTTGGTGCCCAGCCCAAAAGGGCGAGGAAGTTATCAATAGCCTCCGGCAGATAACCCAGCTGACGGTACTGGTCAACACTGGTTGCGCCGTGGCGTTTACTCATTTTGGTGTGGTCCTTGCCAAGAATGAGGGAAATGTGGCCGAAGGTCGGCTGCTCAAAGCCCAGCGCGTCGTAAATAAGGCACTGGCGCGGAGTGTTGGAAAGATGCTCCTCGGCGCGGATAACGTGGGTGATGTGCATTAAAGCGTCGTCGATAACAACAGCGTAGTTGTAAGTCGGGATGCCGTCGGATTTAACGATAACAAAATCGCCGATGCCGTTGGAATCGAACACAACGTCGCCGCGCACCATATCGCGCACCAAAATCTGCTTATCGGCAGGCACCTTAAAGCGCACGGTCGGCTTTCTGCCCTCTGCCTTGTAGGCTTCAATCTGCTCCGGCGTTAAGTGGCGGCATTTGCCCATATAGCGCGGCATTTTGCCTTCGGCAACCAGCGCCTGGCGTTCAGCTTCCAGCTCTTCGTCGGTGCAGTAGCAGTAATAAGCCTTGCCTTCTGCCAGCAGTTTTTCGGTATATTTTTTGTAAATGTCAAGGCGCTCGGTCTGGCGGTAGGGGCCGTTTTCGCCGCCTACGTCAATGCCTTCGTCCCAGTTCATGCCCAGCCATTTTAAAGCGGCTTTAATATTTTCTTCGCTTTTTGCGGGCAAACAGCCAGTTAAACAGTGCGCTGCGTGCGCCGCCGATATGGAAAGGCCCGGTAGGACTGGGCGCAAATCTTACTCTAACTTCATTAGACATTAAACTCATTCCTCCAAAAATTCAAATCTTATATATTATAGCATAACTCACAGCCAGGCGTCATATTTTAATCAGGCTTATTACAGCTTCGGCGGCAATGCCCTCGCCGCGCCCGGTAAAGCCCAGCTTTTCCGTGGTGGTTGCCTTTACGTTAACGGCGTCGGCTTCCAGCCCCAGCGCCTGCGCCAAATTGTCCCGCATCTGCGGGATGTAATTTGCCAGCTTCGGCTTTTGCGCGATGATGGTTACATCGGCGTTGTTCACGCACCAACATCGCTCCTTCAAAAGCGACATAACATGCGCCAGAAGCTTCATGCTGTCCGCGCCCTTAAAGCGCTCGTCGGTGTCGGGAAAGTGTTTGCCAATATCGCCCAGCGCAGCCGCACCTAAAAGCGCGTCCATTAAAGCGTGTACGGCAACGTCGGCGTCGCTGTGCCCGTCAAGGCCAAGCTCATAAGGCACTTCAACCCCGCACAAAATCAGCTTGCGGTTTTGGGTAAGACGGTGTACATCGTAGCCGCTGCCAACCCTGAACTGCGGCATTTGCCTTTCCTGCTGCATAGCCATCCCCCTGTCTGCACAAATTTTTTCCGCCAGCAGCAAATCCTCCGGCGTGGTAATTTTTATGTTTTCATAACTGCCTAAGGCAGTGGCAACTTTTACGTCCAAACGCTCCACTAAGGAAGCATCGTCGGTAACGGCCGCACCCTGCAAGTTTTCCTCGCTGTAAGCGCGTTTTAAAAGGCCTGCCTCAAAAATCTGCGGCGTTTGCACCGCCACTAAGCTGCTGCGCTGCGGCGTGCTTACCACAACGCCGTCTGTATCAATAACCTTAATGGTGTTTTTAACGGGCACCGCCGCTATCGCCGCGCCGGTTGCTTTTGCCGCTTGCAGAGTGCGCGCAAAAACCTCCGCCCCCGCAAAGGGTCGCGCGCCGTCGTGCACGGCAATGTAGCCTTTATCCGGCGCAAGCCGCAGGGCGTTTTTTACGCTGTCTGTGCGTTCTGCGCCGCCTGCCACAACGGCAAGCTCCAAACCGGCAAAATAGCTTTTGTATTCAGCCAAAAGGCTTTCTGCTTCGGCCACCTCGGCGGCAGCCACGGCAATTATTACTTTGTGGGCCATGCCTGTTTGCGCCACCATGCGCAGGCACTGCACCAGCAACGGCAGCCCGCATAAACCGGCAAAGGCTTTGTTTTTGCCCAGCCCCAGGCGTTTGCCTGCACCGGCGGCGGGTATTATTACCGTCAGTTTATCCATCGTCATCACCTGTTGTTCATTCTGGCAAAAATCATTCTGCCGGCAGAGGTTTGCAAAACGGAGGTTACCTCCGCCGTTACGGCAGAGCCGATATAGCGCCTGCCGTTATCTACGACAATCATCGTGCCGTCCTCCAGGTAGGCAATAGCCTGACCCTGCTCCTTGCCCTCGCGCAGCAAAAATACATTAATGCTTTCGCCCGGCACAACCACCTGCTTAACGGCGTTGGCAAGGTCGTTAATGTTTAAAACGTCAATACCCTGAATTTCTGCCACCTTGTTCAAGTTAAAATCGTTGGTAACAATAATCCATTGCTTATCCTGCGCCAGCCTTACCAGCTTGGCGTCCACGCCGTCCAAATCCGGGTAATCGGTAGCGTCAATAATAAGGCGCTCCTCATCCTGCTGCTGCATATCGTGCAGCAAATCAAGCCCGCGGCGGCCCTTGCCGCGCTTTAAGCTGTCGGCGCTGTCTGCCAGCGTCTGCAATTCGCGGATAACAAATTTAGGCACTACAATGCGCCCTTCCAAAAAGCCTGTTTTTAAAATATCAGCCACGCGCCCGTCGATAATAACGCTGGTATCCAGAATTTTATTATCGCTGTACAGGCGGTCGCTTTCGGCGGCAGCCTTAACGGCGGCAGGCTTAACAGCGCCCTTCAGCGAAGGCAGGCTGCGGTCAAAAAAGCCGACAATGTCCTGATGCTTGCGCAGGGCAACCTTAGCGCCAACCATAGAAAGCACAATGCTGAAAATCAGCGGAATGTACGGGCCGATAATAGGAAGGTGCGAAAACGGGCCGCCCAAAAGGTTGGCCAGCACCAAACCAACGGCAATGCCGAACGTGATAACCATAATATCGCTCGTCGGCACGCGCGAAAGCAAAATAGCAGTTTTTTCGGTCCAGCTCGTCATGGTGCGGATAATAACCGGCGCCAGGGCCATGCCCATGGTGCCGAACACAAAAATGCCCACGGTACTGGAAACGATAGTGGTTAAAGCAATACCAAAAAAGCCGTTGCCATAAATATTATAATTAAAATAATCCGAAATATAGGGCAGTAAATATTCTGTTAGTATAAGTCCGGTTACAGCAAAAACAACGACTATTGTAATCCTCAGCACTCTGTTTAACATATTCTCACCTCCTTCGGGGTACAGTTGCGGATTATGTTTATTGTACTACAAATTGCCACGCAAAAACAGTACAAAAAAAAGAAAAACACCGTTTTGGGCGGTGTTTTTTAATTAAAAAATTTATCAAGCCATTTTTCGGCGTCCTGCTGGCTTTCGTCGCACACCAGCATCATCTCGCTTACAAGTATCTGCCGCGCCGTGGCAAGCAGCCTGCGCTCGCCGGTAGAAAGCTTCTTTTCGTTTTCCTGCGTTTGCAGGATATGGATAACTTCGGCAACTTCCAGCACGCTGCCGCTTTTCATTTTATCAAGATACATATTAAAGCGCCTGTTCCAGGTAATGCCGCGCACGTTAAACTCCACCGGATGGCGCAGCGTTTCTTCGATAGCGGGGATTTGCCCCTTATCAATAATGTGGCGCAAACCAACGCGCTCCACATTTTTCATCGGCACCATAACACGCATATCGGTAAGCAGCATCATCATAATTAAATAATCAACCGTTTCACCGGCAAGGTCATGCTGTTCTATCGCCTGTACAATACCGGCACCATGCATCGGATATACAATTTTATCTCCCACAGCAAACATTGGCGCCCCTCCTTGAACAAAATACCTGTCTTTGCTCTAATACTCTTTTATTGTAACACCAAGGGGCAAAAATGTCAAAATTTATTTATTTTATCACAGTAAGTTATATGTGTCAATCAGTTTTGCGCCGCATTTTGCCGCATATACAGGCATATTTGCCCATCTTCTCCCCTATCCTGCCCTAAACACAAAAACAAAACGGGCGCAGGGCCCGTTTTAGTTAAAAATTGCGTCCAGTGCTTCTTCCAGCGTTGCTGCCTGAAAGATGCCCGGCGTTTTTTGTTCCATATTCAGTTTGCCCTTAGGCACCACAAATTTGGTAAAGCCAAGGTTGGCGGCGTCGCGTATGCGCCGCTCCGTTCCCGCCACGCGGCGTATTTCGCCCGTCAAGCCTACCTCGCCCACTGCCAGCACTCCGTGCGGCACGGGCTTGTTGCGGTAGCTCGATACCAGCGCCGCAGCAGCAGCCAAATCTGCCGAGGGCTCTGTAATTTTCATGCCGCCTACCACGTTTAAATAAGCGTCAAAATTGCCAAAGTCCATGCCCAAACGGCGCTCTAAAATCGCCAGCAACATATTTACGCGGTTGTAATCAAAGCCAACTGCTGTGCGCCGCGGCATACCGTAAGGCGTTTTGGCAACCAGCGCCTGCACCTCTACCATTATCGGGCGGTTGCCCTCCATGCAGGCGCACACCACGCTGCCCGGCGCGTTTTCGGCGCGGTTCTCCAAAAACAGCCCGGCAGGGTTGGCAACCTCCTTCAGCCCGCCTGTTTCCATCGAGAAAATTCCGCTTTCGCTGGTGGAGCCAAAGCGGTTTTTCAACGCACGCAAAACGCGGAAGGAATAGGAGCGTTCGCCTTCAAACTGCAATACCACGTCCACCATGTGCTCCAAAAGGCGCGGCCCGGCGATGTTGCCGTCCTTAGTAACGTGCCCGATGATGATAACCGCAATGCCCGTTGCTTTGGCAAAACGCAGCAGTTTGGCGGTACATTCGCGCACCTGCCCCACGCTGCCCGCCGCCGTTTGCAGCTCGGCGTTGTACATGGTCTGAATGGAATCTATAACAAGTATCTGCGGCTGCACTTCTTTGGCCTGCAACAGCACGGCGTCAAGGTCCGTCGCCGTCATTACCAGAAGCGCTGCGCCGGGCTTGCCCAGCCTGCGCGCACGCATCGCCGTCTGTGCTTCGCTTTCCTCGCCCGACACATATAAAACCTTAATGTTGTTGGCGGCAAAGCGCATACCTGCGTCCAAAAGCATGGTTGATTTGCCAATGCCCGGGTCGCCGCCCAAAAGCACCAGGCTGCCCGGCACCAGCCCTCCGCCCAGCACACGGTCAAACTCGTTAATGCCGGTTGTAAGGCGCTTTACCTCGGTAAGCATTACCTTGTCCAGTGTTTTCGGCTTCGGCGCCTCCTGCGGCATTAAATAGCTCTGCTGGGGCTTGGCCGGTGTTTCCAGTTCCTCCACAAGGCTGTCCCAGCTGCCGCATTCCGGGCAGCGCCCCAGCCATTTGGCAGCCGTGTAGCCGCAGTTCTGGCACACAAATTTAGTTTTGGTTCTGGCCATTGTTTACCTCCGCCGGGTGTATTTCTTCATGCGTTACCACAACCTCTACCTTTTTGGGCGTAAAAACTATCCTGCCGCCCTCGCCCACGCTGGCGCAAATGGTATCGCCTGCCTTAAACCTGCCGGCAAGGTACAAATCGCTTACGGGGTCCTCCAGCATTTTCCGCACGGCGCGGCGCAAAGGCCTTGCACCGTAGCGCGTGTCGCGGCCTTCCTTAACCAGAAGCTCGCGCGCTTCCTGCGTAATTTCTAAAGTCAGCCCGTTTTCGGCAAGTTTGGCGCGCAGCTCGCGCAGCATATTTTTTATAATCTGCACCAGCTCGTCGTAATGCAGCTGGTCAAACACTAAAATTTCATCAATCCTGTTCAAAAATTCAGGGCGGAAAACGTGCTTAATCTCCGCCAGCACCTTATCCTTGCGGCTGGCGCTTTCCTCGCTCTCGCCAAGGCTGAAGCCTAAAGGCTTGCTATCCGCCAGCAGGCGCGCACCGGCGTTGCTCGTCATAATTATCACGCAGTTGCGGAAGTCCGTGGTGCGCCCGTGCCCGTCGGTAAGGCGGCCGTCCTCCATAATCTGCAAAAGCAGGTTAAATACGTCCGGGTGCGCCTTTTCAATTTCGTCCAGCAGTACAATGGAATACGGCCTTCTGCGCACAGCGTCGGTAAGCTGGCCGCCCTCCTCGTAGCCCACATAGCCCGGGGGTGCGCCAACAAGGCGCGAGGCGGTGTGTTTTTCCATGTATTCGGACATATCAAAGCGTATCAGCGCGCGCTCGTCGCCGAACATATTTTCTGCCAGCGCCTTGGCAAGTTCCGTTTTGCCCACGCCCGTCGGGCCGAGGAACAGAAACGAACCTACCGGGCGGTTTTTATCCTTAAAGCCTGCACGCGCACGGCGGATGGCTTTGGCAACGGCTTCCACCGCTTCGTTCTGCCCGATGACGCGCTTATGCAAATCGTCCTCCATGTGCAGCAGGCGCTCGCTTTCGCTCTGCGTAAGCTTTTGCAGCGGAATGTTGAGCCACTGCGAGATGACGGAGGCAATATCCTCTTCCGTAACGCTTGCTGCCTTGCTTACGGCGTTATCGTAGGTGCCTTTTTCAAATTCCAGCGCCATTTCTAAAATGGCTTCATGGTCGCGCAGCTGTGCGGCACGCTCGTACTGCTGGTTAGCAATAGCCTCCGCTTTTTCGCGGCGCACCCTGGCCAGTTCCTTTTCTTTTTCCACTATTGGGATGGAGAGCTTGTAGTTTTGCAGCTTAACCTTGGCGCAGGCCTCGTCCATCAGGTCGATGGCCTTATCCGGCAGGTTGCGGTCGGTAATGTAGCGGTTGCTGAGCCTTACCGCCGCCGCCAGCGCCTCGTCCGTAACGTGCAGATTATGGAACTCCTCATACTTTTTGCGCAGGCCCTGCAAAATAGCCAGCGCCGCCTCGCTGTCCGGCGCGCTTACCATCACAGGCTGAAAGCGTCGTTCCAGCGCAGCATCCTTTTCAATGTGCTTGCGGTATTCGGCAAGCGTGGTTGCGCCCACAACCTGCAGTTCGCCCCTTGCCAGCGCCGGTTTAATAATGTTGGCAGCGTCCGTGCCGCCTTCGCCAGCGCCCGCGCCGATAATAGTGTGCAGCTCGTCGATAAATAAAATTATATCCTTGTTTTCCTTAATCGTTTCCAAAATATCGCGCAGGCGCTCTTCAAAATCGCCCCGGTATTTGGCACCGGCCACTAAATAGCCAATCTCCAGCGAAAAAACTGTTTTGTTGCGCAAAAGCTCCGGCACCTTGCCTTCCACAATGCGCTGCGCCAGCCCTTCGGCAACGGAGGTTTTGCCAACGCCCGCCTCGCCAATCAACACCGGATTGTTTTTGGTGCGGCGGCATAAAATCTGGATAACCCTTTCAATCTCGGTTTCCCTGCCGATAACAGGGTCAATTTTGCCCTCGGCAGCCAGCTCGTTCAGGTTGCGCCCAAAATCGTTCAATACCTCCAGCGAGGCTTCCTCCGGCATTTCGCCGTAATCCGGCAGCTCCTGCTCCTCAAAGCCGGGCACGGCAGGCTGGTGCTCGCGGATGGAGCGGATAATGTTCCACACCTGCTCGGCAGAAATGTTAAACTTGCGCAGCACGTTACCGCCCATGCCCTCTGCCTCGCGCAGAATGCCCATCAGCAAATGCTCTGAGCCTACCTGCGGCGATTTCAGCGACAGTGCGGTTTCGGCAGCAATTTCCAGCGCGCGTTTGGCACGCGGCGTATAGCCGATGATGATTTGCAAATTACCCGCCGGGTCCATGGTTTTTTCCAGCTCTTCCGCCACGGCGATGGTGTTTACGCCCAGCTTTTCCAGCACGCGCATGCCATAGCAGTCCTTTTCGTTTAAAAGCGCCAAAAGCAAATGCTCCGTGCCGAGATGGTCGTGCCCGCGATCCAGCGCGCTGCGCATGGCGTTCTCTAAAATAGAGTGCATCCTTTTGGTAAAACGGCGCTCCCGCGGCTGCGGCTGCTGCTGTTCGTTATTAAAAAATAAACTTTCCAGTAAGCTGCGCGGGTCCACAGCACGCCCGCTGCCCGCACCGATAGCGTAAGGCATCAGCTTTTCGGCGCAGTCCGCGCACAGCCATTTATCTATCTGTTTGTTGTTTATCATGCACACAACGTGCACCACGGCTTCTTTTTTGCCGCATTTTTGGCATAACATGTTCTTCACCTCACCTGCATCATCTTTGTTATGGCGTTTTGCAGTACGGTAATTTTCTTCTTTTCGTCTGCGTTAATAATCTCCAGCATATATTTTAAAAGCGTGTATTCGCGCCCGGTTACAAGGCCGCGCTGTGCCCAGTGTTCCAAAAGCTCCTGTGCGGTTTCCTTGTGCTTTTCCGCCTTTTTGGGCGGGGCAACGCGCACAATGCGTACAAAGCCGCCGCTGCCACGGCGCGATTCTACCAAATACCCTTTTTCCGGCGTAAAGCGCGTGCTTAAAACATAGCTTATCTGCGAGGGCGCGCACGAAAGCTTATCGGCAAGCTCGTTGCGCTGCACCAGCACGGTTTCCTCGCTGTCCTCCAAAAGCTGGCGGATAATAAAGTTTTCTATTGCATCAGCAAGATTTCTCATATCTGATTACCCCATAAAAAATTTGATGATTATAGTTTTACATTTATTATATTTGACTTTTCGACTTTTGGCAAGGCATAAATAAAAAAGCAGCGATGAAATTTTTGTAAATTCCACCGCCGCCGTTTAATTTTTGTTACAGGCTTTTAGCAAAATCGTAAGCAAACTGGCGTGCCGCCGCCACGTCGTCCGCGCTGGCGCGCCACTTACAGGTAAATCCCTGCTGCAAATCGCAGCCTGCCGCCGTCAGCATTGCTTCCATGTCCTTCTGCGCGCCGCCTGCCCAACCAAAGGTACCGAACGCCGCCGCCTTTTTGCCCTTGGGCTGCAAACCCTTAAGGTATACCAGCATGCCGCCAATGGTCTGCATCATGCCGCTGTTTAAGGTTGGCGAACCAACCAAAAGGCCGCTTGCCTCAAACAAATCCACTGCTACCGTACTGCAAGGCGTTCTATCCATACGCAAAAGTTTGGTATGCACGCCTGCCGCCGCTGCGCCTTCCACCATCGCGCGCGCCAGCGTTTCGGTGCTGCCCCACATCGTGTCGTAGGCAATAACCAGGCTGCCGTCCTGCATACCTGCGCCCCACACCGCATAGCGCTCCAAAATCTTATCCACCATGCTGCGCCAGATAATGCCGTGCGCCGGTGCAATCATTTTTACATCCAGCGCGGCTGCCTTTTTAAGCGCGCCGCCAATTAAGCGTGCGTAAGGCCACAAAATGTTCGCAAAATATTTTTTCGCCTCGTAAAACAAAACGTATTCGTCCACTTCGTCGTCGAAGCGTTTGCTATTGGCGTAATGCTGCCCAAAAGCGTCGTTGCTGAACAAAATGCCGTCCTGCGGGCAGTAAGTTACCATGTTATCAGGCCAGTGCAGCATCGGCATCGGCACAAAGGCCAGCTCGCGGCTGCCAAGGCTTATTTTGTCGCCCTCTTTAACTACCATAAAGTCAAAGCCCTCGCCGTAATGCACAAGCGCCTCGTTTTTGCCCTGCATGGTAATAACAAATTTGGCGTTTGGCGCAGCCTTTAAAACTGCGGGCAGCGCACCGGCATGGTCCGGCTCCACATGGTTCACCACAACGTAATCTATTTTGGCAGGGTCCACCACGCGGCTGATTTTCTCCAAAAGCTCGTCGGCATAGCACGCCTTAACGGTGTCGATAAGGCAGATTTTTTCATCCACAATCAAATAGCTGTTGTAGCTTGCGCCGCGCTCCGTTTTATAACCGTGAAAATCCCTTACAGTCCAGTCTGTAACGCCCACATCATAAATTTTAGGCGCTATTTCCATTGGCATCATCGTCGGTACCTCCTTAAAATTACAACTGCCCGCAGGTAAGCTCCCTGCGGTCTTTATCCAAAAACAGCCCCGCACTGTGGAAGCTGTTTAAAGTGCTTCTGTGCCCAATGCTGATAACCGTCGTCTGCGGCATTTTTTCAGCCAGCAGCGTGTACATCGCCCGCTCCGTGGCTTCGTCCAGCGCCGAGGTTGCCTCGTCCAGAAACAGCCACGCAGGCTTATAAAGCAGGGCGCGCGCAAACGCCACGCGCTGCTGTTCGCCGCCGCTTAAAACATGGCTCCAGTCCGCCTCAACGTATAAGCTGCCGGCCAAATAGCCAATGCTGCACTCCTTCAGCACGCTAATAAGCTCCTCATCCGTACAGCTTTTGCTGCCGGGGTATAAAAGCGCTTCGCGCAGCGTGCCTAACGGCAGATACGGCTTTTGCGGAATAAACATCGTCTCGCCTGCTTCCGGCATGGCAAGCCGCCCCTTAACATAGGGCCAGATGCCCGCCAGTACGCGCAGCAAAGTGCTTTTGCCGCTGCCCGAGGGCCCCTTGACTAAAATGTTTTTGCCGCCCGGCAGGGTAAACGACGCGTTTTCCACCAGCACGCGCCCATCCGGCAGGGTAATGTCCAGCCCTTCGGCAGTAATGGCGCCCTGTGCCGCTGTGCGCTGCAAATCCGGCTGCAATTTTTTCTGCTTAACCTCACGCATGTGCAGCCCAAAACCTGTTAAGCGGTTTACAACCGACTGCCATTCTGCAATGGAGGCGTACATATCCACAAAGTACGAAAGCGAGGTTTGCACCTGCTGAAAGGAGTTGCTAACCTGCATAAGTCCGCCCAGCGTAATCTGGTGCGCTAAATAACGAGGCATGGCAACCACCAGCGGAAAAATAATTGCAATCTGCGAATAACCGGAGTTAATCCAAATCAGCTGTTTGCGCTTCTGAATGATTTTCCAGAAGTTATCCAAAAGCAGCGTAAAGCGTTTTTTAAACACGCTGCCCTCGCGGCCCTCGCCGCTGTAAAAAGCAATGCTTTCAGCATTTTCGCGCATGCGCATCATGCTAAAGCGGAAATCCGCCTCGTAACGCTGCTGCACAAAGTTTAAGCCAACCAGCTTTTTGCCAACAACGTGCGTAACCCAGGTGCCCAGCGCCGAATACACCAGCGCCACCCACACCATGTAACCCTCAATGTGGAAGCTGTGGCCCAGCAGCGTAAAATCCAGCGGGCCGGAAATTTTGTACAGCACCACCACAAACGATACAAAGGTGCAAACTGCCTTTAACACGCCGATGCTGAAGGTCAGCGTCATCTCCACAAACAGGCGCACGTCCTCACTGATACGCTGGTCAGGGTTATCGGTGTCCGCGCCGAAAACCTGCAAGCGGTAGTAGGTTTTATTACGCAGCCATTCGTCGATGTACCTGTCCGTCAGCCAGCGGCGCCAGTTAATAATCAGCACCTGCTGCAAATAAAACGAATACACCATTAAAATAATGTACAGCGCCGCCAGCCACGAAAAATGAATCAGCTCGTCAAAAATTTTTTCGGTATCGTAATTTTGCAGCGCCTCGTAAAAAACATTAAACCAGTCGTTTATTAAAACAATAACATATACCACCGCCAGCGTCAGCGCAATAATGACGGCAAGCAGGGCAAAAGCCTTAACGCGCTCTTCCGACTGCCAGTAGCTTTTGGTTAAAAGCCACACGTTGCGTAAAAAGCGCCCCTGTTCCTTTAATCTGTTCAAACAAATTCCCCTCTATTTCAAGTTAGTATATTTAATTTCCTTCCACCGTTTTTACAAGCTCTTCCACAGCATAAAGCGGCAAATTTATCAACCAGTTTTCCCTTTTAAAATCAGCCATCGAAGTACGGACAGCCACATCGGGCGAAAACTTTTCCTGATATGTTTTCAGGCTCTTAGCCCGCAGGTTTACTTCCGCCTTTACTTCCACCGGCACGATTTGTTCGCCGGTATCGGCAATAAAGTCAACCTCGCAGGAACCCCTGTCATTAGTATAATAATAAATGCCTAAATCTTCAATGGTTTTTAGCTGCTGACACACATATTGCTCCGTCAAAGCGCCTTTAAACTCTACAAAAAGGCTGTTGCCGTCAAGCAATGTGCGCTGACGCAAACCCGTCATGCACCCAAGCAGCCCAACATCCACCACAAACAACTTAAAAGCTTTTAAATCCTCATAAGCTTTCAGCGGAATACCTGCCGCATTAACACGGCTTACTTTGTGGACAAGCCCGCAGTCGGTAAGCCACATAATCGCTGTTTCATATTCTTTGGCACGCGCGCCCTCGCGGACAAGGCCGTAAATAAACTTCTTATTTTCTTTTGCAAGCTGCGAAGGAATACTGTTCCACAACATACGGATTTTAGGAACTATTTCATTCGGCGCATGCTTGGAAAAATCCTGCTCATAAGCTGCCAAAATACGTTTTTGAATATTACGGACTTCGTTAAAATCCTTGTCCTCAGCAAAGCTCTGCACTGCTTCCGGCATACCGCCGACAAAATAATACTGCTTCAAAGCGTCAATGTATGTCTGCTTAAAACTGGTTATCATTTCAAAATCCAGTTTGTCAAGCAGTTCAGCAAAACGCTCCTTGCCGGTTGCCATCAAAAACTCCTTAAAGGAAAGCGGATAAAGTTTAAAAAAATCAACCTTGCCTACCGGGAAAGAAGTACCTTCGTGCAAAGCAATGCCGAGCAGCGACCCGGCGCAAACAATATGGTACTGCGGTGCATTTTCATAAAAATATTTCAGCGACGATAACGCCCGCGGCACTTCCTGCACTTCATCAAAAATCAGCAAAGTGTTCTCTGGCTCAATTTTATGCCCTGCGTACAGTTCCAGCCCCATAATCAGGCGGTCAGTATCTAAATCGGACGTAAATAACTCCATCATTCTGGAATTAGAATCGAAGTTAATATAAACGGTATCTTTATAAGCCTGTTTGCCAAATTCCTTCATCAGCCAGGTTTTGCCAACCTGCCTTGCACCTTCAATAATAAGCGGTTTGCGTCGCTTGCTGTCTTTCCATTTTAAAAGTTTTTCCATCGCAATCCGGTACATAGGCGCACCCCCGTCATTATAATACAAACACATTATAGCATCTAATTACAAAAAATACAACGAACTTTGTCGATATAATCACGTTTTTTGCAACGAATAAAGTGAATCTGTAACAAAATACTTAATGCAAAACAGTTTTGCGCTATTCCTTCTTGCATTACCATTCTTTCAAAATCCTGCCGCGGCATAAAAAATGCCCCGCTTAAAAAGCGGAGCATTTTAGTTTAAGTTTTATTCTTCCTTATGCTTTTTGCCGAAGAATTTTTCGACAACTACAAAGCAGACAGGAATTAAAAAGATACCAAACAACGTGTTGAACGTCATGCCGGCAACTACGGCGTTACCCATGGATACACGCGCGCCTGCACCTGCACCGGTGGCAATGGCCAGCGGGACGCAGCCGAGGATGAATGCAAACGAGGTCATCAAAATCGGGCGGAGACGGATGCGGGATGCTTCCACAGCGGCCTCCACAACGCCCATGCCGCGTTCCATATTCATCTTGGCGTATTCCACAATCAAAATGGCGTTTTTAGCGGCAAGGCCGATAAGCATAATAAGGCCAATCTGCATATAAACGTCGTTCTGCTGCCCGCGCAGGTACTGGCCCAAAATGCAGCCCAATACCGCCGTCGGTACGGACATCAATACTGCCAGAGGAATGGTCCAGCTTTCATACAAAGCTGCCAGGCACAGGAATACGAAAATCAAAGAAATGATAAAGATTTGCGTAGAGCGGTTGCCTGCTTCAATCTGGTCGCGGCTCTGATCGGTCCATTCATAGCTGTAAGTTACAGGCAGCGTTTCTGCTGCAACCTCTTCTAAAGCATCCATTGCCTGGCCGGTGGAATAGCCCTCAGCCGGGTCGCCTGCAATCTTAATGGCACGCGCGCCATTAAAGCGCGTCATAACAACGGAGCTGTTTTCGTTTTCGTAGGTTACAAGGGTATTCAGCGGAATCATGTTGCCGTCGTTGCTGCGTACAAAGAAGTAACGCATATCGTCAACGCTGGCGCGGTATTTATCGTCCGCCTGCATTACAACTTTCCAGGTACGGCCAAAGTTGTTCAAATCGTTAATTTCGTAGCCGCCGAGGAAGGTTTGCAGCGCGCCGAACACGCTGGAAACCGGTACGTTCAGGCTCTGCGCCTTGTCGCGGTCTACGTTGAATTTATACATCGGGGTGCTGGTGTTTAATGTGGTGTAAATCATGCCTACTTCCGGGCGCTGGCGGGCTTTAGCCAAAAATTCCTGCGCGCGTTCGTTCATGGTGCTTACATCTTCACCGGCAAGGTTCATAATGTACATGCTTAAGGAGCCCGTGCTGGACGCACCCGGCAGTGCCGGCGGCTGGAACGCCATTACGTTCGCGTCCGGGAATTTAGGCCCTAAAGCCTGAATCATCGGGATAATATCCTGAATGGAGTTGTCGCGCTGGTCGTAAGGCTTCATGGCAACAACTACAAGGCCTGCGGAAGCTTTTTGCGCATGGCTCAGAATATCAACGCCGGAAACTTCCATTACATAATCGACGCCTGGGAATTTTTGCACAACATTACTCAGCTCGCCCATAATCTGAATGGAACGGTTGCTGGAAGAGCCTTCCGGCAGGCTGAAAGATACAGCGCTCATGCCCATATCTTCATTCGGCACATAGCCGGACGGGGTAATTTTAAACAGGAAACCGATTAAAATTACGCCAACTACAAGGCAGGCCATAACAACTTTGGAATGGCGGATGCATTTTTCTACGTTGGTAACATATTTTTCAAGGGTTCTGGCAAACCACTGGTTAAAGGCGTGTACCACCTTGCCAATGGGGCCCTTAATTTCCGCTTCATCCTTTTTCGGCTTCAACAGCAGCGAGCACAGCGCCGGCGTCAGCGACAGCGCGATAATTGCCGAAAGCATCATGGAAACGGAAATGGTAATAGCAAACTGTTTGTACAGCTCGCCGACCGTACCGCCGGTAAACGCCGTCGGGATAAATACTGCTGCCAGTACGAAGGCAATGGCCACAACAGGGCCGGAAACCTCGCTCATGGCGCGGTAGGTAGCTTCCTTCGGCGTAAGGCCGGTATCCTGAATATGATGCTCTACCGCTTCTACAACGACGATAGCGTCATCGACTACGAGGCCGATAGCAAGGATAAGGGCAAACGCGGTTAACGTGTTAATGGTAAAGCCCAAAAGTACGAAGGAGGCAAAAGTGCCGACAAGGGAAACCGGCACCGCCAGCAGCGGGATAAGCGTTGCACGCCAGCTGCCAAGGAAGATAAAGATTACAAATATAACCAGTACCAGAGCCTCGAAGAAGGTATGTGCTACTTTCTCAAGGGATTCGGTAATAAACTGGGTGTTATCCTGAATGATAGTCAGCTTCATATCCGCAGGGAAGCGTTTTTCTGCGTCAGCCAGCACCTCACGGATTTGGGCAACAGACTCGATGGAGTTAGCATCACTCGTCAGCGAAACCGGGAATACAACAGATTCACCGCCGTTTAAGCGGCTGAGGATTAAGTCGCTGCGCGGCGCTTCTTCAATACGGGCAATGTCTTTTAAGTACAGGTTTTCGCCGTTAATGGAACGGACGATGATGTTGCCGAATTCCTCCGGCGTTTTTAAACGGCCCTGCGCGTTGGCAGAATACTGTTTTTCCTGCTCGTCAACGGTCGGGCGGGCGCCTACGGTACCTACCGGCGCCTGAATGTTCTGCGCTTTAACAGCGGTTGAAATATCGTCCGTTGTTAAGTTAAGCTGCGCCAGCTTTTCCGGGTTCAGCCAGATGCGGATAGCATATTCCGGGCCGTATTCGTCTACCGTGGAAACGCCCTTAACGCGCTTAACAGCGTCGATAAAGTTAACGTCGGCGTAGGTTCTTAAGAACATACTGTCGTAAGTGTTGTTAGGGGAAGAAAGCGCGAAATACATAATTGTTTCCGCAGATTCCTTCGTTGTGGTAATGCCGTAAGCGGTTACTTCCTGCGGCATGGAGCTGGTTGCCTGCGATACACGATTCTGTACCTCTACCGCGGCAATATCGGCGTTCTTTTCAAGGTTAAACTGAACGTTTAAGCTGTACTCGCCGGTAGCGGTACTGGTGGAGCTCATATCCAGCATGTTTTCAACGCCGTTTACCTTCTGCTCGATAGCCTGCGCAACGGATTCTTCAACCGTTTCGGCGCTGGCGCCGGTATAGTTGGTGGTTACAGAAATACGCGGCTTGGTAATATTAGGATACTGGGCAATAGGCAGGCTGAAGCCGGCGATTAAGCCCAGCAGCGTAATCAGTATGGCCAGCACCATGGCAAAGACCGGGCGGTCAATAAAAAAACGTGCCATTCAGCTTACCTCCTTATTTTGCTGCGCCGTCAGCTTCACCGCTCTGCGTTCTGTCGGCAGTGGTATCAAGCTCGGCTTCCGTCATCGGTTCTGGGTTTACAAGCGCGCCGGCGGTAATTTTGCCCGTGCCTTCAACAACAATGTTCTCATCGCCGTTAAGGCCGCTTTCAACCATCCACATGCGCCCTACGCGCGGCCCAAGGGTAACCTCGCGCATTTCAACCTTGTTATCGGCGCCGATAACGTAAACAAATTTTTTATACATCAGTTCCGTAACAGCGCGCTGCGGAATGAGAAGTGCGTTCTGGCGGGTGCCCGCGGTAGCCTGCACATGCGCAAACATGCCCGGCAAAAGCACGCGGTTCGGGTTGTCAAACAATGCTTTAACGGTTAAGGTACCGGTGTTGTTGGTCAGCGCGCGGTTAACCTCGGCAATGCGGCCCGGCAGGTCGTAGGTGCTGCCGTCGCTCAAAACAATGCTCAGGTTTTCCAGCGGTGCTGCTTCGCCGCGCTCAACAGCGGAATTAGCCAGTTTTAAGTATTCCGGCTCGGCGATGCTGAATTCAACAAATACCGGGTCGGTGTTGCTGATGGTAGCCATCGTGGTCTGCCCTTCGGCAACATAGTTGCCTACTTCCAAAGCAGTGGTATCAATGCGGCCGGTAAACGGAGCGGTAACATTGGTTTCGCTCATATCAATCTGGGCATTTTCCAACAGCGCCTGCTGGGCGTTTACAGATGCCTGTGCCTGGTCGCGCGCCATAATGGCGTTATCCAGAGTCTGTTTGGATACTGCGCTCTGCTCATACAGCTTGGTATAGCGCTCGGCGTCTACGGCAGCGGTTGCCAGTGCCGCACGGGCGTTAGCAAGGTTAGCTTCGGCCTGCAAAAGGTTAGCGCGGTAGGTACGCGGGTCGATGGTGTACAAAACCTGCCCCTGCTGTACGGTATCGCCGCCGTTAAAATACTTGCCGGTAATCTGCCCGCTTACCTGTGCTTTAAGCTCCATTTCCTGCTGAGCCTGCACAAAACCGGTGTAGTCATACACCAGCGGCGTATCGCGTTTTATTACCTGCATGGATTTTACCAGCGTAGCCTGCGGCGCTGCGGCCTTTTCCTGCCCGCAGCCGGCAAGCGAAAACACAGTTACGGCAGCCAGCGCTGCAACAGCCGCCTTGCCGCTCCTGCTTTTACGCAAAAAATTCAACATAAATCTATTCCTCCTCCAACTTAAGTTTCAAGCATCAAAAGCCAAAAGGGCATACTTAAACTAAAGTAATATAATTATATTCCACCAATAGCGTAAACGCAAATGTTAATTTAAGCAAATTTTGTCCACTTTGCTTTTTATTACGCTGTTTTGCTTTTGTTTTTAGCCTCGGACTAACCAGTCAGTTTCTTTTGTGTAATTTTTGTTATTTTTTCAGCAAATCCTTGTTAAGCAAAAACTTGTCCAGCTCGCTGGCAGGTATCGCCGCTTCATTCCAGCCTGCACCGTCTTTCATCTTCTGGCAAAACACAATATTTTTACCATTATAATACCAGCCCGGCGGCACTTCTTTGGTAAAATCAACCTTGTCCTCCGCGCCTAAAAGCGACAGCACCGGCAGCAAATCGGGGTTTTTGGTGTCCAAAACGTCGCTTATTTCCAGCACCTTGCCGGTATCCAGCGCAATATTCAGCGGCAGGCGCTCAAACATTTCGGCTTCGCCCTCACCCATCACGCCAAAAAACACCAGCGAAAGCATTTTGCTGCCCGCAAAGGGCACGGTGTAATCCAGCTCGCAGCTTACGCTGCCAAGGGCGTTGGCGTAGGGCTGCCACACCTTTTCTAATTCGCCGTTAATGGTGTTTTGCAGCCCGGGCTTCGCCTCCACCGCCATCAGCGGATAGGTTACGCTGCTGCCGTCCTTAACCACCTGCTGCTTATATAGCATGCCGTTGCCAAAGACGAGGTTGCGGCGGAAGTCCTCATTCTGCACAATTTGCGTGTAGAATTCGCGCCCCTTCATCTGCCAGCCGTTGTCGTATTCCCAGCTGCCAGCAACTTTGGCCAGCGTGCCATTGCCAGTAACGCCCACCTGCTGCAAGGTTACAAGGCTGTCCATAGCGCCGTCAGCGCCTTCCACAACGGTTACGCCGCTCATTTTGCTTTCAGGGCGCAGCCACGGCTTTAATATTTTGCCGTTTTCGTCATAAAGCCCGTTATTAATATAGTAAGTTTTTTCTTCCGGCAGGGTTATGTGTTCAATTTCCCATTCCAAAATGCCTTCTTTATAATAAGGAAAGTCAAACACGGCTTTAAAATCCGGACGCAAATGAGCCTCCAGTTTTACGCCGTTGTTGTCGCTGCCGGTGTAAATTTCCTGCACCGCGTCAGGCAGCGCCGCGTCGATAATGCGCACCTGCATCACAGCGTCTGCGCCGCTAAGGCTGCGCACCACCAGCTGCTCGCCCTTGCCGGTAAAATGCCCCTTCTCTAAAAGGTTAGCATAGCCGCCTTCAAGGCTGGGGTTGTAGGCAGTTATCAGCTTGCCGCCCGCGTCCTTCACCATCAGCAGCAAATCGCCGTAATAGCTGCTGCCGCCGGTAAGCTGCGTGCCCCACAGCTCCGCCGTTTCCTCCGTGCCGTTGCCGTCGGTATCGGCCTTAATGCTGGCCAGGCACACCGGCTCTGCCGCAAGGGCTGTGCTGCCCGCGCCCATCAGCGCCGCCGCAAAAAGCGCCGCTACAAATTTATTGCACTTCATGTTAAGCCTCCACTATAACTGGCAGCCTGCTTTACAAGCCGCACATATTTAAAGCATATTATTTATTATACCAGCACTGCGCAAATAACAAAAGCAGCTAAATTGTAAAATTGTAAACACAAATAAGTTTTACAGTGGATTTTTTAAGAAAAAGAGTGCATTTTTTGCCCGTATGTTGTAAAATAACCATTAAGATGCTTACACCGTGCTTTATAAGCCTCAATAAAGATGCAAAGGATGATGACAATGAAAAAACTTCTGCTGTTTTTAACCCTGCTTTGCTTAGCCGTTGCCATAGCGGGCTGCGGCGGCAGCGAAAAACAGGCGCCTGCCGAAAAAACTGCCGTTAAGCTGGGCATGCTGCGCCTTACCAGCACCGCACCGCTGTTTATTGCTATGGAAAAGGGCTATTTTGCCGAGCAGAACATAGAGGTTACGCCGGAATGGTTTGACGCCGCGCACCCCATTGCCGTTGCCACCGCCTCCAGCAAGGTTGATGTTGGCGCAACTGGCATTACCGCAAGCCTGTTTAACATGGCGGCAGGCGGGCAGCAGCTGGCCATTGTGGCCGATAAAGGGCGTGAGGAAAAGGGCTTCCCCTCTTCGGCGCTGGTTGCCTCTGCCGATAGCTACGAAAGCGGCTTTACCACGCTGGAAAGCATTAAGGGACGCCGCATCGGCATTACGCAAAAAGGTTCTACCTTCCATTATATGCTGGGCAGAATGCTTGAGCAGCGCGGCATGACGCTGGACGACGTGGAACTCGTTCCCCTTGGCAAGGTTAGCGCCGTTATGGCAGCGCTGGAAGGCAAACAGATTGACGGCGCTATTTTAAACGAGCCTAACATTACCAAAATGCAAACCGCAGGCACCGCCAAACTCATCGTGCAGGTAGGCGACGTTATCCCCTACCAGACCTCGGCGCTGTTCTTCTCGCCCGAATTTATGAAAAACGAGGACGCAGGCATCCGCTTTTTAAAAGCGTACAACAAGGCCTGCCAGTATTACTACGACGCCGCTATTGCTAAAAAAAACCCGCAGAAGCTGGACGAGGTTGTGGGCATTATTGCCAAATATGTTAAAGCACCGGCCGAAGACATTAAGCTGGGCCTGCCTTACATTGACCGCGACGGCAAACTGATGGCTGACGATATTAAAACGCAGATTGACTGGTACAGCAGCCACGGCATGTTACAGGGCAGCCTTGACCCTGCCAAAGTTGCCAACACCACCCTGCTGGAAAAGGCACTGGCAAAATAACGCATAAGGGCGGAGCGCTTCCGCCCTTTTTATTTGGAGGCTATTTATGAAACTTGCTATTAACAACGTAAGCAAAAGCTTTGTAAACCGCAATGGGCAAACACTGCCTGTTTTGCAGGATATTAACCTGACGGTGAACGAAGAAGAATTTGTGGCGCTGGTAGGCCCTTCGGGCTGCGGCAAATCAACCCTGCTGAATATTGTGGCGGGGCTTTTGCCGCCGACGGAAGGCAGCGCGAGCTTTACGCACCTGCCGGAGGGGCATGTGCCCAAAACCGGCATTGTTTTTCAGGAAACGGGGCTGTTTCCGTGGCGCAGCGTGCGCGACAACATCGCCTTTGGGCTGGAGGCCGCCTGTGTGCCCAAAGCCGAACAGGACGACCGCATTGCCCACTACATCAGCCTGGTAGGGCTGGCAGGGTTTGAAAAGGCCCTGCCGCACCACCTTAGCGGCGGCATGCGCCAGCGCGTTGGCATTGCCCGCGCCCTTGTAATTAACCCCGATTTACTTTTGATGGACGAGCCGTTTTCCGCACTCGACGCGCAGACGCGCACCATTATGCAGGAGGAGCTGGTTACGCTGTGGGAAAAAACGCGGCTCAGCACCCTGTACGTTACGCATAACATTCAGGAAGCGGTTATGCTGGCCGACCGCGTGGTACTGCTTTCTCGCCGTCCGGGCAAAATTAACCGTATTTTAACCATTGGCATACCCCGCGCCGAGCGCGAGCTGACGCAGAACGCCGAAGAAATTGCCGGTTACATTAATATTATCTGGGAGCACATCAGCAAGGATGCGCGCGCCGCACTGATGGAGGTGGACGGCAATGAATGAATTTAAGGTTACGGACAAAATGCGCAGCTGGCAAAAAACGTACCCGGTGTGGGTTTCGGGCGTTTCCGTCGCCGTGCTGCTGGTTATCTGGGAGGTTATCTGCCGCAGCGGCGTGGTTTCCGCACTGTTTTTGCCATCGCCGACAGGCATTTTAAGCGCGCTGGTTGATATGCTGGCAGGCGGGGAAATTGCCACCAGCCTTGCCGCCAGTTTGTACCGCATTGTGCTGGGCTTTGTGCTGGGCAGCGTCATTGGCCTTGCCGTGGGGCTTTTTACCGGCACCTCGGCGCTGATTGACCGCATTGGCACGCCCATTGTTAACGCGCTGTACCCCATACCTAAAATTGCTCTTTTGCCGCTGTTTATTTTATGGCTCGGCATTGGCGAGCTGAGCAAGGTAACCATTATCGCGCTGGGCGTATTCTTCCCCGTGGCGATGAACACTTACAGCGGCGTAAAAAATAATGAGGTGTGATAGCGATAGCGGCAAAAAGCTAATAAAATCAATGGTTTTGCGGACAGCGGATAGACAGGGAATGTGTTAAAAACTGAATA
>CASEIL010000022.1 GCA_949288065.1 uncultured Phascolarctobacterium sp. | reverse complement strand
CTTGCTGTTTTATAGCACAACACTTTGGCGATATAAAGTTCACTGTTTTTTATTAATGTAAGAAAACAAACTAAACTTAAAGAAGAAGTACCCAAAGTATGAATTTGAGCGGAGCCGCGGCATCGGATTTTAGCAATATTTGCTAAATTAAAATCGCAAAAATCGTGTTTGAACGAAGTGAATCTCGATTTTTGTGATTTTATACAAGTGGTGTTGCGTTAAAAAATCCGACTCGCCGCGTGACTTTTCTTCGCCGATTCTTTTGGTCAGTCAAAAGAATCGGCATGAATGAAAAACTACGAATTAAAAAGCAGTATCTTCATACAAAGACGTAAACTAAAAAATAAATGATATTAAAGAGGTGAATAAAATGCTAAACACCCAATCTTTAGACGAAGAAACCTTACAACACATCGCTGGTGACGGCAAAATAGAGCTGTGCCTGCATAACCCGCGCAGCAAAACAGGCATACAAACGTGGGAGCTTAAAATAAAAATGCCAAACGGCAAACGCAAAATTGCCGTGGTGCGCGATTACGGCTTTGAGCAGAATGTGGAAGAAATTGCCATTAACCGATTTAAAACACGCGCGGAGCGCAACACTGAAATTTATAGATTGTACCACGAGCAGGGTTTAAGCCAGATATTTTTGGCAAATTTGTTTAACATCAGCCAACCTTCGGTATCGCTGATTGTTAACCAAAAAGGGCAGGGGTAAAAGGTTCCAGCCAAAGGCTGTGCAGGCAAAAAACTATATTATAATGAAAGCAGGGGATTGTGCTTAGGCGGTGCAACCCCCTTTTTTATATAAAATTTTAAACTATTACTGCGGTTTTATGGACAAACCCTTTGTGCAATGGTATATTATTATAGGTTATTTTTAAGAGAAGGTGGTAAAAGTAATGAGTGATTCTGTTAAGCAAAACACATCCGCGCCTGTGGATGCGGATTTTTCGCTGGAGGCTGTGCCCGATTCTGCGCGCAAGGGCTTTTGGCAAATGTTTTTTGTAATGCTGGGCTTTACGTTTTTCTCTGCCAGCATGAGCGTCGGTGCTAAACTTGGCAACGGGCTTGATTTATCTGGCTTTGCGTGGGCGTGCCTTATCGGCGGCGTTATCCTTTCCGCTTACTGCGGCGCGCTGGCTTTTATTGGTTCTAAAACCGGCTTGAGCATGGATTTGCTGTGCCGCCGTACTTTCGGCAGCCACGGCTCGTATCTTTCTTCTGCCATTTTGGGCTTTACGCAAATTGGCTGGTTCGGCGTCGGCGTGGCAATGTTTTCTATCCCGGCGGCGGAGCTGATGGGCATGGGCGAGTGGACGCTGACGATTATTGCCGGTATTTTAATGACGGCAACCGCTGCCACCGGCATGAAGGCGCTGGAAATTGTCAGCTATATTTCCGTGCCGCTGATTGTTGTTTTGGGCGTGTATTCCATGGTTACGGCTGCTGCTGACGGCGGCGGGCTGGCTTACATTTTTGCGCAGTCTGCGGGGCAGATTACGCTGTTTACCGGCATTGGCTACGTTATCGGCTCGTTTATCTCCGGCGGTACGGCAACGCCTAACTTTATCCGCTTTGCCAAAAACAGCAGCATTGCGGTGTGGACTACGGTTATTGCCTTTTTCCTCGGCAATACGCTGATGTTCTGCTTTGGCGCTGTGGGCGGTGCTTACACCGGCAAGGACGATATTTTTTACGTTATGATTGCCCAGGGGCTTGCCATCCCCGCGCTGATTGTTTTGGGCGCTAATATTTGGACGACTAACAACAACGCGCTGTACACCGGCGGCCTGGCAATTTCTAACATTACCAAGGTGCGCATGAAATGGACGACGTGGATTTCCGGCATCGTCGGCACGGCACTGGCCATCTGGCTGTATTACAATTTTGTAAGCTGGCTCAGCATTCTTAACTGCGCGCTGCCGCCTATCGGCATTATCGTAATTTTAGATTACTTTTTTAACCGCCAGAAGTTTACGGGCGATTTTACGGAATACAGCGTTAACATTTATAACATTGCCGGCATTGTAGTGGGTGCGGTTGCCGCGAACATGCTACAATGGGGCATCGCCGCCATTAACGCCATGGTGGTGGCTGCCGTATTCTTCTTTATCGGCGAAATGCTTGGAAACAAAAATAAATAACGAAAGGACGTAATGCTATGCTGCTGCAAAAAATTTATCTGGCCAATGCCACAGAGCCTGTCGATATCCGCGTGGCGGACGGCAAATTTGCCGCTATTGCCCCCAATTTACAGCCGCTGCCCGGCGAGGAAGTGGTTGCGGACTGCGCAGGCAAAATGGTGCTGCCGCCGTTTGTAGAATCGCACGTGCACCTTGATACCTGCCTTACCGCAGGCCGCCCGCACTGGAACCTTTCGGGCACGCTGTTTGAGGGCATTCAGCGCTGGGAGGAATACAAGCCGTTTTTAACCAAGGCCGAGGTTAAGGAGCGCGTTAACCAGGCTATCCGCTTACAGGCGGGCAACGGTATTCAGTATGTGCGCACTCACGTGGATATTAACGACCCCAAATTAACGGCCTTGCAGGCGATTTTAGAGCTGCGCGAGGAAGTGAAGGATTGTATTGATATTCAGATTGTTGCCTTTCCGCAGTACGGCATTTTAAGCTATCCGCATGGGCGTGAGCTGCTGGAGGAGGCGCTGAAAATGGGCGCGGACGCTGCGGGCGCGATTCCGCATTTTGAGTTTACGCGCGAATATTCGGTGGAATCGCTGAACATTTGCTTTGAGCTGGCGCAGAAATACGGCAGGCTGATTGACGTACACTGCGATGAGATTGACGATGAGGCATCGCGCGGTTTGGAAACGGTGGCGGCGCGTGCTTACGAAACCGGCATGGGCGATATGGTAACGGCTTCGCACACTACGGCTATGCACAGCTACAACAACGCGTATATGATAAGGCTGATGCGTTTGCTGAAACTTTCGGGCATTAACTTTGTGGCTAACCCGTGCGTTAACGTGCATTTGGGCGGGCGTGTGGATACTTACCCCAAACGCCGCAGCATGACGCGCGTTAAGGAGCTGACCGCTGAAGGTTTGAATGTATCCTTTGGCTCGGACGATATTTTTGACCCATGGAACCCGCTGGGCAACGGCAAAATGCGCGACCAGGTATTTATGGGGCTGTACACCGGGCACATGCTGGGCTACGAGGAGATTTGCAATTCCTACAAGTTTGTAACGGAAAACGCGGCGCGCACGCTGCATCTTGGCGACGCTTACGGCATTGCCGAAGGCAAGGATGCCAATTTTGTAGTGCTGGATGCTAAAAACTGGTACGACGCGCTGAACTTTGACGTGCCTGTATTGCGCAACTACCGCAAAGGGAAGCTGATTGCGTCGACAGCGCCGGTGCAAAAAGAAGTGTTCTTTTAATTTAGTTGTTAATTAAAACAAAAAGGAGCAGTAATGCTCCTTTTTGTTTTTTACAAATATTAAGGTTATATGTTTGTTTTTGCAAAAGGTTGCACTATGGCAACATCAAGCAAAATGCGAATAAAGCAGTAACTATTTTTGTTTACACCTTTGTATGAAGGTTATTGCTTTTTAATCCGTACTTTTTCATTCATTTTCATTCTTTTGACGGAGCAAAAGAACGAAACAAGAAAACTCCCGCTCCTGCAAAAAATTTAACCGCTCCGTATCAAATAAGTATGCCACTTGCAGCGCCTGCGAAACTCGCTTGCTATGCAAGCTCAAACATCCTCGGCAAATGCTGCAAGTGCCTTTTTATTTTAAGCCTACGCTGATTTTTTGAAAGTCGCGCTCCGCTCAAATTCGTACTTTGGCAGCATTTTATTTTGATAGAATTGTTATCGTACTTTTAAAAAGCAATTTCTAAAGAACGATATGAG
This sequence comes from uncultured Phascolarctobacterium sp., assembly GCA_949288065.1. GTDB lineage: Bacteria > Bacillota > Negativicutes > Acidaminococcales > Acidaminococcaceae > Fusicatenibacter_A. The sequence goes on along the minus strand of CASEIL010000022.1, from coordinate 17,291 downwards.
CTTAACTAAAAAGTAGAAGTTGTACAGTACGACGCAGGGCATCACGCGGCATCGGATTTTAGCAACATTTGCTAAAAAGCAACTGCAAAAATCGTGTCTGAACGAAGTGAATCTCGAATTTTTGCAGTTGCGATACTAATAGTTGCGCAGCAAGTCACGATAGTGACGTAGCAAAAAATCCGCTTAGCCGCGGAACTTTCTTGGTTCGTTCTTTGGTTACAAAGAATGAACAATGAGTAATAAAAGTAAATAAAGAAATACAAAACTTTATACAAAGACGCAACGTAAAAAATAAAATAAAAAGCCAAAGCTAATGCCTTGGCTTTTTATTTTTCACTATGCTGTTTTTTCCAGCGCTTTATTTCGTCTAAGCGTGCTTTTACGCGTGCCTCTAAGCCTTGCGTGGTAGGGTTGTAGTAGGTTGTGCCAACAAGTGAATCGGGCAGGCATTGCATATTGGTTAATTTTTCGGCGGTGTTGTGCGCGTACTGGTAGCCTTTGCCATAGTTCAGCTCCTGCATTAGTTTGGTGGGTGCGTTGCGGATGACGAGCGGTACGGGCTCGGCCAGCATTTTGGCAGCGTCGCGTTTGGCGTGCTCATACGCCATGTAAAGCGCGTTGGATTTGGGCGCGACGGACATATAAACCACTGCCTGCGTTAAATGCACGCTGCATTCCGGCATACCGATAAAATGGCACGCCTGATAGGCGGCAACGGCAATTTCCAGCGCTTTGGGGTCGGCAAGGCCAACGTCCTCGCTGGCAAAACGGGTTACGCGCCGGGCTATGTACAGCGGGTCCTCGCCAGCTTCCAGCATACGCGCCAGCCAGTACACGGCGGCGTCGGGGTCGCTGTTGCGCATGGATTTATGCAGCGCGGAAATTAAATTGTAATGCTCTTCGCCGGTTTTATCATATAGCAGCGATTTTTTGGACGTGCACTGCTCAAGCGTTTCGCGCGTTACGGTTACGGCTCCGCTGCTATCCTCGTCGCCGTTTAAAACAGCCATCTCCAAAGTGGATAGCGCCGTGCGCGCATCGCCGTTAGCAAACACAGCTATCATTTCCAAAAGCTCGTCGGCAATATGCACGGTTTGCGTGCCGAAGCCTTTTTCATCCGCCAGGGCGCGTTTTAAAAGCTGCACCAGTTCTTCCGTTTTAAGCTCCTGCAACACGAACACCTTACAGCGGCTGAGTAGCGCGCTGTTAACCTCAAACGAGGGGTTCTCCGTCGTGGCGCCGATTAAGATAATGCTGCCCTTTTCGACAAACGGCAAAAACGCATCCTGCTGGGCTTTGTTAAAACGGTGAATTTCGTCTACAAAAACAATGGTTTTTTCGCCGCACTGGCGGTTGGCCTCCGCCTTTTGCATAACGGCGCGTATTTCCTTAATGCCGCTGGTAACGGCGCTGAAATCTATAAAAGCCGCCTTGGTGGTATTGGCAATAATCCGCGCCAGCGTGGTTTTGCCAACGCCGGGAGGCCCCCAGAAAATCATGGAGGAAATCTGGTCGCTTTCAATTAAGCGGCGCAGCACTTTGCCCTTGCCCAAAAGGTGCGTCTGCCCAACGTAATCGGCCAGCGTTTGCGGGCGCAGCCTTGCGGCGAGCGGCTGTGAAAGGTTGTTTTCAAACAGTGACATGGTTTCCATTATTTCGCCTCCCACAGCCATTATAATTCGGCGGGCGGCACAAGCGCAAGCCTTTTGTTAAATTGATTTTACAGAATTTTTGTGAAATCTCGGCAGATTGGTTTGCGCAGAGCGGGCCCGAGGTTATATAATTATAATAACTATATTAATGTTAAGGGCGGAGATAAAATGGACTGGCGTAACCGCAATATGAAGATTTTGCTTGGCATTTGCATTGCCGTGGTTTTAATTGTGTGCTACCGCATTTTTGATAATATCCAGACAGAGCGCGAGCGTGCGGAAAGGATGAGCCGCGTGCAGGCGGTGGCCGTTGTTACGGCGCGCCCGCAGCGGATGACGATTACGCCGGAGCTGGAGTTTAGCGGCAGCCTTGACCCGGAGTGGCAGGCTGACGTTGCCGCCAAAGTTGAGGGGCGCGTGGAACGCGTGTATGTTAACGAAGGCGACCGTGTAACCAAAGGCCAGGTGCTGGCAGAGCTGGAACAGCGCGACACCGGCGCAGCTTTGCAGGAAGCGCGCGGCAACTATATGGACGCGCAGACTAATTTGCGCAAGGCGGAGCGCGATTTGGCGCGTTACAGCAAATTGTACGAGCAGGGCGCGGTATCGCAGCAGGTTGCCGATGACTACGCCTTTGCGCGCGACAACGCCGAGGCGAAGCTGAATGCGGCGCGCGGCACCTTGCAGGGCATGGAATCGCAGTATGAGGGCACGGTGGTAACCGCACCGGCGGACGGCATTATTGCCAAACGCTACCATCAGGAGGGCTACTATGCTGATGCCGGTACGCCGCTGTTTGCCGTGGCGGACATCAGCGTTTTAAAAACGGTTATTAACATTCCGGAAGGGAATATCAGCGGCGTTAGCGTGGGCAACGAGGCGGAAATTACCCTGCCTGCTTACGAGGGGCGCAAAATTACGGGCAAAATAACCCGCATTGCCCCGGTGGCAGATTTGCCGGCGCATACATTTGCGGCGGAAGTGAGCGTTAACAACAACGAAGGCCTGCTGGCAGGCGTTTTTGCAACGGTGCGTTTAACCGCGCTGCCGAAGGAAAACGTGCTGACGATACCGGTTTACGCCATTGTAATGCGCGACGACCAGAAAACCGTGTTTGTGGTTACTGAAGACGGCACCGTGCGCCGCCAGGTGCTGGACATTGGCTATACCGACGATAAAATTGCCGAGGTTTTAAGCGGCTTAAACGGCGATGAGGAAATTGTAACCGAAGGGCACAACAAGCTGCGTGAAGGCAGCAAGGTAGTAACGGACAAGGCAGGTAACTGATTATGATAGGAACATTTATCCGCCGCCCGGTTTTTACCACTATGTTTATTTTGCTTTTGGTGGTATTCGGCATCCGCTGCTATCCGGAAATCGGCGTTGACTTAAACCCTGACGTTGATATGCCTATCGTCAGCGTGCGTGTTACCTACGACGGCGCTTCGCCGGAGGAAATGGAAACGCTTATTACAAAGCCCATTGAAAACCGCGTCAGCCAGGTGGCGGGCTACAAAACAATTTCCAGTACCATCCGCGAGGGTTACAGCGAAACCACGCTGGAATTTAACATGGGCGTAGACCCGCAGGACATGGCGAGCGAAGTGCGCGAGAAGGTTGCCAGCGTGCGCAACCGCCTGCCGGACGATATCGACGAGCCGGTTGTACAAACGGTAGATTTAACCTCGCAGTCCATTGTGGCTTATACCTTTTCGTCCGAATCGCGCAGCCGCGGCGAAATACGCCGTTTAATTGAGGACAGCATTTTAGATGAGATGCAGATGGTAGAAGGCGTGGCCGAGGTAACGGCAGTCGGCGCCAGCCAGCGCGTTATCCGCCTTGTGGCGAAGCCGGATAAATTAATGGAATACGGCATTAGCTTTCAGGATTTGCTGAACAAGGTTGACGACGAGAACTACAACACGCCGGGCGGCAAGGCCAAAAACAACGACATGGAAATTACCGTGCGCACGATTGGCAAGTACAATAGCATCGACGACGTGAAAAAGGTTGTAATTGCCAACCACGACGGTAAGGCTGTGTACATTGGCGACGTGGCGGATGTTATTGACGGCTGGGAGGATGAGGACACCTTTGCCAGCGCCAACGGCGTGCCCTGCGTTATGACCTTTGTGCGCAAGCAGAGCAAAACCAACACGGTGGACGTTACCGACCGCGTGAACGCCAAAATGGAAGAGCTGAAGGAGCGCCTTATTCCGCCGGATGTTAAGGTTGACATAGTGCGCGACCAGTCTACCTATGTGCGCGAGAACATTGCCGACGTGTGGAATACGATTTTCTTCGGCGGCGCGCTGGCGCTGTTTATAACCTATATGTTTCTGGGCAACTTCCGCGCGACGATTATCGGCGGTTTGTGCATACCTACATCAATTATCGCCACGTTTTTTATGATGAAGGCGATGGATTTTACCTTAAATAATATGTCGCTGATGGCGCTGAGCCTGGCAGTTGGCATTTTGATAGACGACGCGATTGTTGTTATCGAAAACATCTTCCGCCATATCGAGATGGGTAAAACGCCGTTTGTGGCGGCCAAGGAAGCAACGGAAGAAATTTCCCTGGCAATACTGGCAACCTCGCTTTCGCTGATGGCAGTGTTTGTGCCGGTGGGCAGTATGGGCGAAATTATTGGCCAGTATTTTAAGCAGTTCGGCTTAACGGTTGCTTTTTCCATTGCGTTTTCCACCTTGGTAGCCTTTTCGCTGACGCCGATGGTTTCCGCCTACTGGATTAAAGAAGAAAAGCCGGGCGAAAGCCACCGCAACAAATATGTGCAGCTGGCGCTGGATAAATTTGAAAACGGGTTTCAGATTTTCCGCGGGCTGTATGCCGGTATTATGGAAGCGGCTCTGAACAACCCGAAAAAGGTTATTGCGGCGGGGCTTGTTTCGCTGGCGTTAAACATTGTGCTGTTGCCGTTTGTGGGCACGGAATACCAGCCGACCTATGACAGCGGCGAGTTCAGCGTTAATTTTAAGGCGCCGATTGGCACCAGCATGGAAAAAACGGTGCAGCTGGCAACGCCCTTGCAGCAGGAAATTACCGCCATGCCGGAGGTAAAAATAGCGGCGCTGAACATCGGCAACGGGCGCAACCCGGTTAACCAGGGTTCGATTGATATCCGCCTTGTGCCGAGCAATGAGCGCGAGCGCACCATGCAGCAGATTATGGACGATTTGCGTGCCGAGGTGCGCAATGTAGAGGGCCTGAGCGTAACGGTTGTGAGCAACCAGGGGCGCGGACGCGGCGACAGCCGACCGGTGCAGGTTGGCCTGCGCGGCAGCGATATTAAACTGCTGAAGGAATACGCACTCGAGCTTGCCGATTTGGTGCGGCAGGTGCCGGGCGCGACTGACGTCGATATTTCTGACAGCGACGAGCAGCCGGAAATTTTAATTAAGCTGGACCAGGCGCGCGCGAGCCTTTTAGGGCTTGATTCCTACTCCGTCGGCGAGGTTGTGGAAATGGCGTTTATGGGCAAAAGCACCGGCAACAGCTTTACTATCGGCGATAACGACTACGATATCATTTTGCAGCTGCCGCAAAGCAAGCGCACCGATATTAACGACGTTAAAAACCTGCGCGTATCGTCGCCGGACGGTCAGTTTATCCGCCTGGGCGATATTGCTGATATTAGTTTGGGCAGCGGCCCGACGCGTATTGACCGCGAGGACAAGCAGCGCCAGATTGTGGTGTATGCCAACACGGTAGGCACTTCGCCGGGCGAGCTGCTTGCCAAAATACAAAACGAGCTGATACCCGGCATGAACCTGCCGCAGGGCTACAACTACAAGCTGATTGGCGAGGCCGATACGATGGCGCGCTCGTTTAACGAAATTGTTAAGGCGATTGTGCTGGCGGTGGTTGTAGTTTATATGGTGCTGGCGGCGCAATTTGAAAGCTTCAGCCAGCCGGTAATAATTATGGCATCGCTGCCGTTTGCCATTGTGGGCGCGGTTTTGGGCCTGTTGATGGCGGGGCAGACGGCCAACATGATGAGTATGATTGGCTTTACCATGCTGCTGGGATTGGTAACCAAAAATGCAATTTTACTGATAGACTACGCCAACCAGCAGCGCGAAAAGGGTATGGATATTAGAAGCGCGACGCTGGAAGCCTGCTCGCTGCGTTTACGCCCGATTTTGATGACGACGCTTTCCACCATCCTTGGTATGCTGCCGATAGCAATGGGCATCGGCGAAGGCGCGGAGCTGCGCCAGTCGATGGGCGTGGTGCTGGTAGGCGGCCTGGTAACATCGACGCTGTTGACGCTTTTGGTTGTGCCGGTTGTGTACATGGAGTTTGAAGCGTGGAAGGCTAAACACTATAAGCCTGCCGGAGAGGCGAAGGCCTGATTTAAACTTAAAATTTTTTACGGCTCTGCCCAGTGCAGGGCCTTTTTGTTTATTTGTTTACAAAATGCGAAAAATTTGCTTGTGCCGCCCCTCTAAAATCCTGTATAATAAATGTAAAATATAAGTAAAAACCAAGTAAAACAGCAAAGGCGGGGAGGACCTATGGTTTACTTTTTTGGATTTTTAGGAGGACTGGCATTATTCCTTTACGGCATGCAGCTGATGGGCGAAGGCCTTGAGCGTGCCGCGGGCGAAAAGCTGCAAAAGATTTTGGAAAAGCTTACCGGCGTGCTGGTGGTTGCCGTGGCGCTGGGCGCTGTGGTAACTGGCATTTTGCAAAGTAGCAGCGCAACGACGGTTATGACGGTTGGCTTTGTAAACGCCGGGCTGATGAACCTTAAGCAGGCTTTCGGCGTGGTAATGGGCGCCAACATCGGCACCACCATGACGGCGCAGCTGATTGCCTTTAAGCTTACCGATTATATTACGCTGTTTTTAGCTATCGGCTTTGCCGTGCAGCTTCTGGCCAAACGCCAGCGCGGCAAATATCTGGGGCAGGTTGTGCTCGGCTTCGGCATTTTAATGCTGGGCATGGAGATGATGAGCAGCTCGGTAATGCCGCTGCGTGAATATCAGGGTTTTATTGATTTTATCCACCGTTTTTCGGATAATCCGCTTTTGGGCGTATGCGTGGGCCTGTTTATGACGATGATTATTCAGTCGAGCAGCGCTACTATCGGCGTATTAATTGCCATTGCCAATCAGGGGCTTATCCCGCTGGAGGGCGCTATCCCCGTGCTTTTGGGCGATAACATCGGCACCTGCATTACGGCTGTGCTGGCATCCCTGCGCGCCAACATTACCGCTAAACGCGTGGCGCTGGCGCACGTTATGTTTAACTTTATTGGCACCATTATTTTTATTACCTTTATGGGGCTGTTTATTAAGCTGGTGCTGGCAATTTCTCCGGCAAACGATATTGCCCGCCAGATTGCCAATGCCCACACGGCATTTAACGTGGTAAACACGCTGATATTTATGCCGTTTACCGGAATTTACATTAAATTTATCGAAAAGCTGCTGCCGGGCAAAAGCGAGGTTATCTCCCGCAAGCCGGCGTATTTGGATGACAAAGTTTTGGTTACGCCTACCATTGCCATGGGGCTGGCCGTTAAGGAAATTGTGCGCATGGGCAATATGGCGCGCCACAATGTTGAGGTTGGCTTACAGGCTTTGGAAGATAAGGACAGCGAAAAAATTAAATATGTGCTGGAACACGAGCCTGTTATCGACGCTTTGGAGGAGGACATTACCCGCTACCTTACCAAAATGAGCGAGAAGGAAATGGGCGGCGAGCTTTCGGCAATGCATACGCGGCTGCTGCACGCCTGCACGGATATTGAACGTATTGGCGACCACGGCGAAACGCTGGCGAAGGATGCGCGCCGTATGTTTGAGGACGATATTAAGTTCAGCGCCGAAGCGCAGGAAGAGCTGCGCAACCTGGGCAAGCTGGTGCTGGAAGCCAGCGGCAAGGCGATTGAAGCGCTGGCCAACAACGATAAGGTTTTGGCGCAGGAGGCGTGGGACATTTGCCGCCAGGTTAAAAAGCAGCAGAAGGAAATACGCAAAAACCATATTGTGCGTTTGAACGAAAAACGCTGCGACCCTGTGGCTGGCTTTATGATGATGGAAATTTTAATTAACATGAAGCGCGTTTCCGACCACTCTAAAAACATCAGCCAGATTGTTTTGGGAATTTTTTAAAATAAATTCTAAAAAAGTGTTGACAAGCAGATTTGCTTGCTGTATAATAGGCTGTGTTGTTGAGAGATGCGGAAATAGCTCAGTGGTAGAGCACCTCCTTGCCAAGGAGGGGGTCGCGAGTTCGAATCTCGTTTTCCGCTCCATTGAAATTCAGCCCGGCAGTTTACTGCCGGGTTTTTAATTTATTTCTGCGGTAAATTCTTGTCAAGCAACGCTTGTTGTGATATTATATTATGAGCAATGTGTGTAAAAAAGCTGTATTTTTACCTGTAACCACAGTAAAAACCTAAAAGTAAGAAGCAGCACATATAATTAAGGGAGGATTTTTTAATGAACGTAACAGTAGAAAGAGTCGGCAACGACGCAACTCTTAAAATCACTTTACCCGCAGAGGAAGTAAACAAAGGCTTTAAAAAAGCCGTTGCAAAAATTGCCGGTCAGGTTAACATCCCCGGCTTCCGCAAAGGTAAAGCCCCCCGCAACGTCATCGAAATGCACTACGGCAAAGAAGCTGTAAAACAGGAAGCTTTTGAACTGGTTGCCAACCAGTGCTATACCCAGGCTCTGGAAGAACAGAAATTAATCCCTGTTTCCGACCCGAAGGTTGAAGAATCCGTATTTGAAGAAAACAAAGATATGGAACTTACCATTAAAGTAACCCTTAAACCGGAAGTTGAGCTTGGCGATTACAAAGAACTGCACGTTGAAAAAGAAGCAGTTGAAGTTACCGACGAAGCTGTTGAAGAACAGGTTCAGGGCCTGCGCAGCCGCCATGCAAAAATGGTAGAGGCTGAAGAAGGCGCTGTAATTGAAAAAGGCGATTTTGCCATTATCGACTTTGCAGGCACCGTTGACGGCGAACCGTTCAGCGGCGGCGAAGGCAAGGGTTATCCTCTGGAAGTTGGCTCCAACTCCTTCATCCCCGGCTTCGAGGACCAGCTGGTAGGCCTTAAAAAAGGCGATTCCACCGATGTGGACGTAACCTTCCCGGAAGAGTACTTTGTTAAAGAGCTTGCCGGCAAACAGGCAATCTTCAAAGTAAACATTCAGGACGTTAAACGTAAAGAACTGCCGGAACTTACCGATGAATATGTAGCAGCTAACAGCGACTGCAAAACTGTTGAAGAACTGCGCGCAAGCTACAAAGAACGTATGCAGAAAGCAGCAGAAAACAACGCTAAAATTGCTTATGAAAAAGCTTTGATTGACCTTGCTGTTGCCAATGCTAAATTTGAAGTGCCCGAAATTATGATTGAGGACCGCATTACCCAGATGGTTGACGAAATGCGCATGAGCCTTGAAGCACGCAAACTTACCCTGGAACAGTACATGCAGTACAGCGGCATCGACATGAAACAGCTGCGCGAACGCCAGCACGACGCTGCCGTAGAAAACGTAAAAACCGACCTTGTTCTTGACGCTGTTGCCAAAGCAGAAAACATTCAGGTTTCCATGGAAGACGTTGACAGCGAACTTTCCGCTATCGCTTCCCAGCATGGCGCTACTTTGGAAGACGTTAAGAAAATTATTAAAGCAAACGGCACTATGGGCCTCCTGCTTGCAAACATTCTGCGCCGCAAAGCAGCCCATGTAATTATTGACAGCGCTAAATAATTCGGCGCCAGCCAAACCATAAAAGGGGTGTGACAATAATGAATTATGTGCCAATAGTTGTAGAACAATCCAACCGCGGCGAACGCTCTTACGATATTTATTCCCGCCTTTTAAAGGACAGGATAGTTTTTGTTACCGGCGAGATAGATGATACTATGGCCAATCTCGTTATCGCCCAGCTGCTCTTTTTAGAGTCGGAAGACCCCGATAAGGATATCCATCTCTATATCAACAGCCCGGGCGGCAGCGTAAGCGCCGGCCTGGCGATTTATGACACAATGCAGTACATAAAGCCTGATGTTTCCACAATCTGCATGGGCATGGCTGCCAGCATGGCTTCCGTGCTTCTTGCTGCCGGTACTCCGGGCAAGCGTTTTGCCCTGCCGTACTCCAGAGTGATGATTCATCAGCCGCTGGGCGGCGTGCAGGGGCAGGCCTCCGAAATTGAAATTACGGCGCGTGAGATTTTGCGCGTGCGTGACGAGATGAACGGCATCCTGGCCCGCCATACCGGACAGAGCAAAGAAAAGATTGCGCAGGATACCGACCGCGATAACTATATGACAAGCCAGCAAGCCAAGGAATACGGCCTGATTGACGAGGTTGTATCGCGTAAGCCTGCAAATGAAAAATAAAGGCTTTAAGGAGAAAATAAGAATGAAATTCGGTGGGGACAATCACCACGATGCCCCGGTGTGCTCTTTTTGCGGCAAGCGCGAGGCGCAGGTCAGCAAAATGTTCAGCAAGGTGCTGGGCGAAGGCGATTTGTTTATTTGCGATGAGTGTATAAAGCTCTGCAATGAAATGCTTGAAGAAGAAATGCGCGCAAGGGCGGTAAGCCATACGGAAATTGCCGAACTGCCCAAACCGCGCGAGATAAAAGCAATTCTGGACGAGTACGTAATTGGGCAGGAGGAAGCTAAAAAAACCCTTGCCGTTGCCGTTTACAACCACTATAAACGCATTGATTACGAACTGAACCACGCAGGCGACAGGGATGTGGAGCTGCAAAAATCCAACATTTTAATGCTTGGTCCTACCGGCAGCGGCAAAACCCTGCTGGCGCAGACCCTTGCCAAGATTTTGCAGGTGCCCTTTGCCATTGCCGATGCTACCGCGCTTACTGAAGCCGGTTATGTTGGCGAGGACGTGGAAAACATCCTTCTGCGTTTAATCCAGAATGCAGATTACGATATTGAACGCGCGCAGCGCGGCATTATCTACATCGACGAGATTGATAAAATTTCGCGCAAGTCCGAAAACCCCTCTATTACAAGGGACGTTTCGGGCGAAGGCGTACAGCAGGCGCTGTTAAAAATCCTTGAAGGCACGGTTGCCAATGTTCCGCCGCAGGGCGGGCGCAAGCATCCGCATCAGGAATTTTTGCAGATTGACACAACCAACATTCTGTTCATCTGCGGTGGCGCGTTTGACGGGCTGGAAAGCATTATCCGCCAGCGCACCGGCAAAAAGAATTTGGGCTTTGGCGCCGATATTAAAACCAAAGAGGAAATCAATTTAACCGACACCTTTAAAAAGGTACTGCCGGAGGATTTGATGAAGTTTGGTTTAATACCGGAATTTGCAGGCCGCCTGCCTGTTGTTGTAACGCTGGAAGCGCTTGACAAGGCAGCGCTGATTAAAATTTTGCGCGAGCCTAAAAACGCACTGGTAAAACAGTATCAGCACTTTTTGGCTATGGATAACGTAGAGCTGGAGTTTGAGGACGAAGCGCTCGACGCTATCGCCGAGGAAGCGCTGAAGCGCAGTGCGGGCGCACGCGGGCTGCGTGCCATTATCGAAACGGTAATGCGCAATGTAATGTACGATGTGCCTTCGCGCAGCGACGTTGTAAAATGTATTGTAACTGCCGACTGCATCCGCAACCATGCGGAACCGAAAATGATTGTAGCGGCAGGCTGAAATTAAAAAATTGGGGGAGGGGTTTTATCCTTCCCCCTTTTGGTTTTATACGGCTTTTGTGATACAATAATTACTATAAAGCCGGATGGTTTGACGATATGGAATAGGGGGATGCTAATACTAATGGAAGCATCAGGTAAATTAATGCCACTGCTGGCGTTAAGGGGCATAATCGTTTTCCCGGGGATGACGGTAAACCTTGATGTTGGCAGGGATAAATCAATAAATGCGGTTAACGCCGTCATGCAGCAGGATAAAAAGATTTTGCTGGTTACGCAGAAGGATGCGGAAACCGCCGACCCGAAGCGCGACGATTTGTACGGCTTTGGCGTTGTTGCTGAAATTAAGCAGCTGTTAAAGCTGCCGAGCGGTGCGCTGCGCATTTTAATTCAGGGCTTAAGCCGGGTGGAGGTTACATCTGTTATTGACGCGCCTTTTGCCGATACTTATTTAGAAGGCTATGTGTTGCCGGCAGAATCGGCCGAGCCGGAAGAAAATGCCGAAACCGAAGCTATGCGCCGCGTGCTGCTGCAAAGCTTTGAAAAATGGCTGATTACCGGCAAAAAAGTAACCACTGAGGTAATGCTGAACTTTAAAAACATTACCACCGCCGGTGAAATTGCCGATATTATCGCGGGCTACTTAACTATCAGCATCGAAGAAAAGGAAGGCCTTTTGGAGGAGCTGGACGTTAAGGCGCGCATGCACAAGCTGTATGCCTTTTTGTGCAAGGAGCTGGAAATTGCCGAGCTTGAAAAAAGCATTGCGCAGGAGGTGCGCAAGCAGATAGAGAAAAACCAGCGCGAATACTATCTGCGCGAGCAGATTAAGGTTATTAATAAGGAGCTTGGCGACGGCGACGAGCGCCAGGCTGAAATTGACGAATACAAAAAACAGATGGAAGGGCGCGACCTGCCGCCCGAGGTAACGGAAAAGCTGAACAAGGAGCTGGACCGCCTTGCCAAAATGCCGCCGATGATGGCGGAAAGCGGCGTTATCCGCAACTATGTGGAAACGCTTTTGGCTTTGCCGTGGGGCATTTACGGCAAGGATAATTTTGATTTAAAACACGCCGAAAAGGTTTTGAACAAGGACCATTACGGCCTTGAAAAGGTTAAGGAGCGCATTTTGGAATACCTTGCCGTGCGTGCGCTGACCAAAAGCGGCAAAGGGCCTATTTTGTGCCTTGTCGGGCCGCCGGGCGTGGGCAAAACCTCGCTGGCGCAGTCCGTGGCGCGCGCTATCGACCGCAAGTTTACGCGTATGTCGCTGGGCGGCGTGCACGATGAGGCGGAAATCCGCGGGCACCGCCGCACCTATATCGGTTCCATGCCGGGGCGTATTATTCACGGTATGCAAACCTGCGGCGTTATGAACCCGGTATTTTTGCTGGACGAGGTTGATAAAATGTCGTCCGATTTCCGCGGCGACCCTGCTTCCGCACTGTTGGAAGTGCTTGACCCGGAACAGAACAACAGCTTTAGCGACCACTATGTGGAAATTCCGTTTGACCTTTCGCAGGTGTTCTGGATTGTAACCGCCAATACGGTGGAAACCATTCCGCCTGCGCTGCTCGACCGTATGGAGGTAGTGCAGCTTTCCAGCTATACAGAAGATGAAAAGGTTAAAATTGCCGAGCTGCACCTTTTGCCGAAGGAACGCCAGAACAACGGCTTAAGCGCTAAAACGCTTACCATTACGGAGGACGCGCTGCGCCTCATCATCCGCGGTTATACGCGTGAGGCAGGCGTGCGTAATTTAGAACGCAAAATTGCCGCCGTGTGCCGCAAAACCGCGCACCGCATTGTTAACGGCGACGCCAAAACGGCGAAGGTAACGGCTAAAAACCTGCATAAATATTTGGGTAAGGTTATTTACCTTGAGGACGACGTGAGCCTTGAGTCTGCTACCGGCATCTGCACCGGCCTTGCGTGGACGCGCGTCGGCGGCGAACTGCTCAAAGTAGAAGTTGTCGCCTGCAAGGGCAAGGGGCATTTGGTGCTTACCGGCCAGCTGGGCGACGTTATGAAGGAATCCGCGCAGGCGGGCTATACTTATATTCGCAGCCGCGCAGAAGAGCTGGGGCTGGACAAGGATTTTTACGAAACCACGGATATTCACATTCATCTGCCGGAAGGCGCAATACCCAAGGACGGCCCTTCGGCTGGCATTACCATGGTTACGGCAATGGTATCTGCCTTAACGGGGCGTAAGGTTAAAAAGGATATTGCCATGACCGGCGAAATTACGCTCTCTGGCAGGGTTCTGCCCGTGGGCGGCATTAAAGAAAAGTTTTTGGCCGCGCACCGCTACGGCGTTAAAACCATTATTATGCCTGCCAAAAACCAGCAGGATTTGGACGAGCTGCCCAAAAACGTGCGCGAAAAAATGCACTTTATACCTGTAAAACACATGGACGAGGTGTTAAAAATAGCATTGGAGGATTGAACGCGATGAACAAAGGAGTTTGGGATATCATCCGCGCCCAGTTTGTTACCTCTGCCGTTAAGGCAGAGCAATACCCTGCGCCGCCCTTAATTGAAGCGGCCTTTATCGGGCGCTCCAACGTCGGCAAATCGTCGCTGATTAACTCGCTGTGCCGCCGCAACAATCTGGCGCGCGTTAGCGCGACCCCGGGTAAAACGCAAACCATTAACTACTACCTGCTGGACGCCAAACGCACGGTAGAGGGCGCTGCCGAAACGGCGCAGTTTTACCTGGTGGATTTGCCCGGCTACGGCTTTGCCAAAACCGGCAAAAGCAATAAGGATTTATGGTCCGGCTTCATCAGCAAGTACCTGTCCGGCTCGGATAATTTAGCGCTGGTGTGCCAGCTGATTGATATTCGCCATAAGCCGCTGGAAAGCGATTTGGAATGCTACCACTGGCTTTTGGGCTGCGGGCTGAATGTGCAGATTGTGCTGACTAAGGCGGATAAGCTCTCCAAAAACGCCGCCATGGCGCAAAAGGCGCTGTTTAAGCGCGAGCTGGGGCTGGACGACAGCCGCATTATTACCTATTCTGTGCAGCAGAACACAATGCGCAGCGAGCTGATTAACCGTATTATGACGACGCTGGAAAACCACAGTTAACCACGGTGTTAGGAAGTGTTTGCTATGGGCAAATTTGATATAATGCTGCGGGTTAGGCAGCTGATGATGTTTGGGCTGGCCATGCTTATCGGGGCGTTGTTTCAGTTTATGGCGGTGCCGATTCCCTTTTTGTTGGGCGGCATTGTATCGTCCATGTTCTGGAAGGTTATCGGCGCGCAGGTGTACTGGCCGCGCGAATGGCGCGAGTTGGGCCTGTGCGTGGCTGGCTATGGCATTGGGCGCAACTTTACTGCCGAAACCATGCACGAGCTGGCCTCGCAAACGGTAGGCGTGCTGGAATCGAGCCTTGTCGCCGTCGGCGCTTCCATCGTCATAGCGTGGTGGACCTCGCGCCACAGCTACGCTAATCTGCAAAGCTGCGTAATGGGCTGCCTGCCCGGCGGCATGACGCAAATGCTGCTGATGAGCGAAAACAACCCCAAGGTTGATTTCAGCGTGGTAATGGTAATGCAAACCCTGCGCTTAATGGGCGCGATAATTATTGTGCCGTTTTTGGTAGTGCACGGGCTTGGTGCAGAACTGAAAGGCGTTGTAGTGCCGCCCGCCGCAGTTAACGGGCACAGCTGGCTGTGGCTGGTGCCGATTGCCTTTGTTGGCGCGTTTACCCTGCAAAAGCTGCACATACCCACGCCGCGCCTTTTGGGGCCGATACTTTGTGCATCGGCGTGCTCATACTTTTTTGGCACCTTTCAGCCCGTGCCGGATGCTTTAATGATGGTAGCACAAATCAGCATCGGGCTTTACATGGGCATGCTGCTCGACCCGGCGCGCATTAAGGAAACCGGCAAACTGATGCCGTTTATCATTACCGGCATTTTGCTCATTATCGCCGTCAGCGTCGGCATGGCGTACTACCTTTCCGGCATTTACGGCTTTTCGCTCATCACAGCCTTTCTGGCAATGGCGCCCGGCGGCATCGCCGAAATGTGCCTTGCGGGCATGAGCATGGGCGAAAATGTATCCATCATTTTAACCTATCAGCTGGTGCGGCTTTTAATTTTAAACATTACCGTGCCGATGGGGCTGAACTGGTATTTTAAGGATAAGTAAAGCTAAATAGGAATTGATAACGCAAAAATAAAAACGGTAATTTTTTACCAAAAGGCTTGACAAAGCTATTAGTAATAATTATAATTAAGGCAACAAATCAATATTTCGTACAGGTACTTAGTTTAAATGTTTATCGGTGCAAATCCGATGCGATCCCGTCGCCGTAACGGCAATAAAAGCCGAAGCCGCGCATACAGCCTGTATAAGCATCACTGCTTGACCTGCGGGAGACAGGAAGGAGATGTTTACTAACCAACCGGCTTTGTTATGTGAGAGTGGCAGGGCCCTTTGATTGATAACATTTAAACCCGTCTTTCCGTTTTTGGAAAGACGGGTTTTTAGCTTACCATACTTTTGCAGGTTGAGATATTGGTTTTAACCGTTTGATATTTTCAAATTTTCTTTTCTCCTCCTCCCTAAAAGCACCGGAGGGGTGCCGGTGCCTGCAAAATGCCGCCGCTATAAACGGCGGTGTTTTATTTTGCGCCAAAGGATTGAGCAAAAGGCAATTTGCTGATATACTGAAACCAGAGAACTTTTTAGGAGGGTTTAAAATGAAAGTTATCAATACCGAAAAAGCACCGGCTGCCATCGGGCCGTATTCCCAGGCTATGGAAGTTGGCAATTTTATTTTTGCGTCCGGGCAAATTCCTGTTGACCCGGCTACCGGCGAAGTGCCGGAAGGCATTACCGCTCAGGCGGAACAAAGCTGTAACAACGTGGGCGCAATTTTAGCAGCAGCCGGGCTTGACTACACCAATGTTGTAAAAACCACCTGCTTTTTGGCAGATATGGCAGACTTTGCCGCTTTTAACGAAGTATACGCCAAATACTTTACCGGCAAACCCGCCCGCAGCTGCGTAGCAGTAAAAGCTATCCCCAAAGGCGTGCTGTGTGAAATTGAAGTAATTGCGGTGAAATAAAAAGGAAATAATTCATTAAAAAGGCTCAACCTTAGGGTTGGGCCTTTTTAGTTAAATACTCAAATTAATTTTTACATTGTGTCTTTGCAAGTACATTAATACTTTTAACTTATACTATCTCATTCATGTTACTTTTTATAGGCTAAAAAGTAACCAAAAAGCCTTCGCTCCTGCAAAAAATTTAACAGCTCCGTATCAAATAAGTTTGCCACTTGCAGCGCCTGCGGAACTCGCTTGCTTTGCAAGCTCAGACAGTCCTTGTCACTGCTGCAAGTGCCTTTTGATGTAAAGCCTCCGCTGATTTTTTGAAAGTCGCGGCTCCGCTCAAATTCGTACTTTGGCAGCTTTCTAAATTTATATGGAAGTGTTGTTGTCAGTTTTGTTTACTACTTTGTAAATTGTGCGCTTATCTATCAAATAAAATTGGAATGTACGACACATGTTAATACGCGGCATCGGATTTTAGCAACATTTACTAAAAAGGAACTGCAAAAATCGTGGCGAGCGCAGCGACTCTCGAATTTTTGCAGTTGCGATACTAATAGTTGCGCAGCAAGTCACGATAGTGACGCAGCAAAAAATCCGCCTAGCCGCGGAACTTTTTGGTTACTTTTTAGTTATAAAAAGTAACATAATATTTGACGAAACGCCTTGCCGAAGTGCAAATTTTTTCTTTGCACTTCGGCTTTTTTATTTGTGAGTAACGGGGCATAAAAAGCCGCAAGCCGCTCCTGGTGCGGCTGGAGCGGCACTGTGGCGCCGGAACATCTCCCCCCCATAGGAAAGTCCGCCTGCGCTAGCGTGCGGACTTTTGCTTGCGGGGGGGAGATGTTATGATATAATATCAGCGAAAATTTCTGATACGTTTTAATA
>CASEIL010000021.1 GCA_949288065.1 uncultured Phascolarctobacterium sp. | reverse complement strand
GCTAAAATGGCATTGAAAGAAGACCCGACCAACTTCATCATCCAACATGCTATCGGCGTAAACGTTGCTGGTCAGGTTGCATCCGTAGTAGCAGGTGGTCTTGTACTTGCAATGATTCCTGCTCTCGAAAAAATGTAATCTGTAACTTGTGAGTTTACTTATTAGCGTGCATTCCACTGGAATTTTTTTGGAGGTGTAAAAATGGGTGCAACTGAAAAAGCCGTCATTATGATGTGCGTATCTCTGCCGACCATGTTTATCGTAATTGGACTTTTCGTTGGTTTAACGAAACTGCTCCACAAATCTTTCCCGGCAGAAGAAGATTAATTTTAAACTTTTATTAAGTTTTTAAGCGTTGATACAGGGCGGAGCAATCCGCCCGGTATTACCGCTGAAAGCCGTCAAGCCAGTTGACTTAACGGCATTTTGTGTTTAGCTCTATTGGGCTAACTTATGAAGATTGGAGTGACGAAATTGGATATTTCACTTCCTGCATTAATGTCCATCCTCGCTTTAGTTATTCTTGTAGGTATTTCCTGCGTGAATGAGGATCTTAACGTAGGCTTCTTAGGTATTGCTTTCGGCATTATCGTAGGCGGCATCTTCGGCGATACGACGGCAGCTAAAATTATGAATGCCTTCCCGCTGAGCCTGTTTATGATTCTGGTTGGCGTAACCTTCCTTTTTGGTATGGCGCAAACCAACGGCACCATGGAAAAACTCACTGCTTATTCCATTCGTGTCTGCAAAGGTAACACTGCTTTAATTCCTATCATTATTTTCTTACTTTCCGACTTCCTGACCACTATCGGACCTGGCAACATCGCAGGCTGCGCTTTGATGGCCCCTGTTGCTATGGCAATTGCTGGCGCATTCCTGATGACCCTGCTCGTTGTAGGTGCCTGCAACGCGGCTGCATTCTCTCCGTTTGCACCGACCGGCATCATTTCCAACGGCATCATCGCTAAAGTTGCTCCGGACCTCGGAATCCCGGCTACCGACCTTGACTATATTGCATGGATGGTATACTTCAAATCCACCATTGCTCAAGGTTTCGTAACTGTAGTAGGCTTTATGGTAATGGGCGGTGCTAAATGGCTGAAAGAACAGAAAGGTGCTTCTCTCGACATCGACGAACTGGCTCCGAAACCGGAACCGTTCAACGCTGCACAGACCACCACTCTGGCTATCGTAGCTATTCTGGTTCTTTTGGTAGTTGTTCCTGGCCTGCCTGGTATTAAAGGTACCCTGCCGAAAATGCTTACCAACATGCTTTCTAACGTAGGATCTATTTCCTTCGTACTTTCTATCATCCTTATGCTCACCGGTTACGGCGATTCCAAGGCTGCTGTAAAAGTAATGCCCTGGTCCGTAATCATGATGGTTTGCGGTGTATCCGTATTGATCGACGTTATGGATAAATCCGGCGGCCTCAACTTCCTTGTACAGATTATGTCTTCTGTTGCAGGCCCGACCACTATCTGCTTCTGGGCAGCTTTCGTACCGGCAGTTCTCTCTGCATACTCCAGCTCCTCTGGCGTAATTATGCCGATGTTCCTGCCGATGACTCCTGGTTTGGTAGAACTGACTGGTGGCGACGCTATCTCCATCATCTCTGCTATCAACGTAGGTTCCCACTTGGTAGATACTTCTCCGCTTTCCACCCTCGGCGCACTCTGCATTGCAGCTGCTCCTGACTATGAAGATAAAGGCATTCTGTTCCGTAAACTTTTGATTTGGGGCCTTTCCATGTCCATCGTTTCCGGTATCGTATGCTTCGTATTCTTCGGTGTGCTTGGACTGTAAGAAGTACAAGACTAACTATTGGCTATTTACTCAAACAATCTCTAAATAGTCCTTTATCCTGAGTGGTATTTTCGCACAAGTGAAAGATTCCGATTTCAAGCCCCAGCTATTTTATCTTGAAAAATAGGAGGGACCAAATAATGGATATTTCACTTCCTGCATTAATGTCTATTCTCGCATTGGTTATTCTGGTAGGTATTTCCTGCGTTAACGAAGATCTCAACGTAGGTTTCCTCGGTATTGCATTCGGTATTATCGTAGGCGGCGTATTCTCTGATACCGCTGCTACCAAAATTATGAATGCTTTCCCGCTTAGCTTGTTCATGATTCTTGTTGGTGTAACCTTCCTCTTCGGTATGGCACAAACCAACGGCACTATGGAAAAGCTCACCGCTTATTCCATCCGTGTTTGCAAAGGCAACACTGCTTTAATTCCTATCATTATTTTCTTGCTGTCTGACTTCTTGACCACTATCGGACCTGGCAACATCGCAGGCTGCGCATTGATGGCTCCTGTTGCTATGGCTATCGCTGGTAAAGTTAGCATTCCTGATGACCCTGCTCGTTGTAGGTGCCTGCAACGCGGCTGCATTCTCTCCGTTTGCACCGACCGGCATCATTTCCAACGGCATCATCGCTAAAATCGCTCCGGAACTTGGTATCGCTAACGACGACCTCAGCTCCATCGCATGGATGGTATACTTCAAATCCACCCTTGCTCAAGGCTTCGTAACCGTAGTTGGCTTCCTGGTAATGGGCGGCATGAAATGGTTGAGTGAACAGCGCGGTGCCGACCTCGACATCGACGAACTGGCTCCGAAACCGGAACCGTTCAACGCTGCTCAGAAAACTACTCTGTTGATGGTTACTATCCTCATCCTCTTAGTAGTTGTTCCTGGCCTGCCTGGCATGAAATCCATGTTCCCGAAACCGCTTCTGAACATGCTTTCTAACGTAGGTTCTATCTCTTTCGTTCTTTCTATCGTTCTTATGCTCACCGGTTATGGCGACTCCAAAGCTGCTGTTAAAGTAATGCCTTGGTCCGTTATCATGATGGTTTGCGGCGTATCCGTATTGATTGACGTAATGGATAAATCCGGCGGCCTGAACTTCCTCGTTCAGATCATGTCTTCCGTAGCTGGCCCGACCACCATTTGCTTCTGGGCTGCATTTGTACCGGCTGTAATTTCTGCTTACTCCTCCAGCTCTGGCGTAGTAATGCCGATGTTCCTCCCGATGACCCCTGGTCTGGTAGAATTGACCGGCGGCGATGCAATCGGTATCATTTCTTCTATCAACGTTGGTTCCCACTTGGTAGATACTTCCCCGCTGTCCACTCTGGGCGCGCTCTGCATTGCATCTGCTCCTGACTATGAAGATAAAGGCGTTCTGTTCCGTAAACTTTTGATTTGGGGCCTTTCCATGTCCATCGTTTCCGGTATCGTATGCTTCGTATTCTTCGGTGTTCTCGGCCTGTAAGAATCAGTATAAGTTATCCCGAATAACTGAAACAATTTAAGAATGGAATTGCGTTATGTGCAAATGTCCGGTTTCACATTCCGTCTATTACTACAATAGGAGGAAACAATTATGGATATTTCACTTCCTGCATTAGTGTCCATTCTCGCGCTGGTAATCCTCGTTGGTATTTCCTGCGTAAATGAAGATTTGAACGTAGGCTTCCTCGGCATTGCTTTCGGTATTATCGTAGGCGGCGTATTCTCTAATACTGCTGCTACCAAAATTATGAACGCATTCCCGCTGAGCCTGTTCATGATTCTGGTCGGCGTAACCTTCCTTTTTGGTATGGCGCAGACCAACGGCACCATGGAAAAGCTTACCGCTTATTCCGTTCGTGCCTGCAAAGGTAACACCGCACTTGTTCCTTTGATTATTTATGTGCTTTGCACTTTCGTTACCACCATCGGCCCTGGCAACATCGCAGGCTGCGCATTGATGGCTCCTGTATCCATGGCTATCGCATCCAAAGTTAGGATGCCGGCATTCCTGATGACCCTGTTAGTTGTAGGTGCCTGCAACGGTGCAGCATTCTCTCCGTTTGCTCCTACCGGCATCATCTCCAACGGCTTAATTGCTAAAATGGCAGGCGAACTTGGTCTTTCTCCGGATTATCTGAACACTTTGGCATGGAAAATTCATTTCAACTCCGAACTTGCACAAGGCTTCGTTAACATCGGCGGCTTCTTTGTAATGGGCGGTTTGAAATGGTTGCGCGAACAGCGTGGTGCAGCTCTCGACATCGACGAACTGGCTCCGAAACCGGAACCGTTCAACGCTGCGCAGAAAACCACTTTGCTCATGGTAGCAATTTTGATTATCCTCGTTGTTGTTCCTGGCCTGCCTGGTATGAAAGGCGTTTTCCCGAAACCTATTCTCAACATGCTTTCCAACGTAGGTTCTATCTCCTTCGTTCTTTCTATCGTACTTATGCTTACCGGCTATGGCGATTCCAAAGCTGCTGTTAAAGTAATGCCTTGGTCCGTTATCATGATGGTTTGCGGCGTATCCGTATTGATCGACGTTATGGATAAAGCCGGCGGCCTGAACTTCCTCGTTGAAGTTATGGCTTCCGTAGCTGGCCCGACCACCATTTGCTTCTGGACTGCATTTGTACCGGCTGTAATTTCTGCTTACTCCTCCAGCTCTGGTGTAGTAATGCCGATGTTCCTGCCGATGACCCCTGGTCTGGTAGAATTGACCGGCGGCGACCCCGTAAGCATTATTTCTGCTATCGACGTTGGCTCTCACCTGGTAGATACTTCTCCGCTGTCCACTTTGGGCGCACTGTGCATTGCATCTGCCGGTGAAGAAGAAGACAAAGGCGTTCTGTTCCGTAAACTTTTGATTTGGGGTCTTTCCATGTCCATCGTTTCCGGTATCGTATGCTATGTATTCTTCGGCATCCTTGGTTTCTAATAAATAGAAATTAAGTTTCGGATTTATGCAGGTACGGCTTGACCGTACCTGCATTATATTTTAATGGCAATTTTGCCAAAAAAATTTGCTTTTTTTACAATTATTTGGTAATATAACTTTGTTAATATTTTGTCTGTGCGGCTCTCACAGAATAAATATTGTTTGGCTGATGGGCAATAACTAAGGGGCAACCCGGATTTATTGCTTGAATCAGAGAGTTTTTTACAAACAGGAGGAAAATGATAATGAAACCGTTGGAAAATGTAGTTGTTCTGGACCTCACTCGTGTATTGTCCGGCCCTTATGCTGCTATGATGCTTGCTGACATGGGTGCAAATGTAATCCACATCGAGCAGCCGAAAATTGGCGACGACAGCCGTGCTTATGGACCTTTTATCGGGAAAGAAAGCGCGTACTTCATGAGCCTGAACCGTAACAAACGTTCCATGACCATGAACTTTAAGTCTGAAGAAGCTAAAGCCGTTTTTAAAGAAATGGTTAAAAAAGCTGACGTTGTTGTTGAAAACTTCAAACCCGGTACGATGAAAAAATTCGGCCTTGATTATTCCGTACTGAAGGAAATCAACCCGAAAATTATTTATGCATCCTGCTCCGGCTTCGGCCAGACCGGCCCTTACACCATGAAACCCGCTTATGACGTTGTTGTACAAGCTATGGGCGGTATCATGAGCATCACCGGACCTGACAAAGATACCTTCTGCCGCGTAGGCGCTTCCGTTGGCGATATTATTGCAGGTATCTTCCTTGCAACCGGTATCACCACTGCTCTTTACAAACGCGAAGTTAGCGGCGTGGGCCAGGAAATTGACGTATCCATGCTTGACTGCCAGGTAGCAATTCTTGAAAACGCTGTAAGTCGTTACTTTGTAAACGGTGTAAACCCGGTTCCGCTTGGAAACCGTCATCCTTCCATCACCCCGTTTGAATCCTTCACCGCAAGCGACGGCTTGTTGATTGTTGGTGCAGGCAACGACAGACTTTGGAAGAAGCTCTGTGATTTAATTAATAGACCGGACCTCCTTGAAGACCCGCGCTTCATTACCAATGCTGACAGAACCAACAACGAACCTGCTCTGAAAGAAATTTTGGACAGCATTTTCGTAACCGATACTATCGACCATTGGCTGGAAAAACTGGAAGCAGCTGCAATTCCGTGCGCACCTATCAACACCATTGATAAGGTTGTAAACGACCCGCAGGTTAACTTCCGCGATATGATTGTTGAGGTTGAACATCCGACTGCCGGCAAGATGAAAATTCCCGGTGTGCCCATTAAATTCTCTGCAATGCCTTGCGGTGTAGAGAAACCGGCTCCGATTCTTGGCCAGCACACCGACGAAGTGCTGAAAGAATTCGGCTTCAGCGATGAAAAAATTGCTGAACTGCATGAAAACGCAGCAGTTTAATTTGTAACTCAAATCTCAAAACAATCCAACTTAAAATTTTATTGATATACAGGATGGGAACTTGTTTCCCATCCTTTTTTGCTGTATAATAGTAGCGTTGAGTATATTTATTTTTAGGAGGCTGTTTGATGAGCTTAGCTGTTGATACAACCAAACGCAATAAAAAATATGTTATAACTTATTCTGTGGTAGGCATTGCCTGCTTTGTAATGTTTATTGTTTCTATTTTACGTTATGTATATTTAAACATTCTTGAGCCGGTGCCTATCTTTTTCTATGCCATGCTGGTATGGATTTTGATTTTGCGCTGCAAACCGACCTATGACATCAGCGTGGAGCGCAAATATTTAAAAATTGTTAAGCACGATGTTTGGGGCAAAACCAAAGTTTTTGAAATTCCTTACCGTGAAATTGCCGCTATTTTCAGTTATCAGCCCAAGCTGATGCGCACTGTAAAGTTCCGTTATTCTTACAGATTGAACTCTGCGCTGGACGCACGCACACTGTGGACTTTGGCATGGCGCAGAAGTTTTGAAAACGGCACCGAGGCGAATGTGCGCATTTACTTTAAGGCATCTAAAGAAGTTATGGACGCTTTGGCAGAAAAAATGCCGAACCGCGTTAACGTGCCGGAAGAACTGGCTGACTTTAACATGCTGATTAAAGAAGGCGTTATTGTTAATAACGAAAGAAAGCTGAGGGAAGCTGAGGCTGAGATTTTGGATACAACCGTTGAAAAACTTGACGCTGATGAAAAACTTGCCAAGGAAATAGTTGCTGAGCAGGAAGCCAAAGAGGACGCTGCTGCGCAGAAGAAATAAGAGGTGTGACTGATGTTTTGCAGATATTGCGGGCAGGAATTGCCCGATGATTCCGTTTTTTGCAGCAAGTGCGGCAAAAAGGTGCAGCATGAGGGAGTCGAAGCGCCGGCAGAGGTGAAGGCAGAGCCTGCAAAACCCGCAACGCCGCCGGAACCTAAGGTTGAACACTGCCGCTTAGAGCTGGTGGAAATTGACAGCCCGTGGTCGCTGTTTGGCAGTACGCGCAACAGGTTTCAGGCTGTTTTGGATGACGGCACCGTTATTTACGAAAGCGATAAATTTAAGGTTAGCGGTTTTAGCTACGACGGGCCGGAAGAGGTAAGCAAAAAATACCGCGATTTGGTAGAAAAAGCAGTTTTGACGCTTGCCGTTAACGGCTGGAAGAAAAAGCCCGGCTTCCGCCGCCGCTGGTTTGAGCTGGACTTTGAAAGAAAAATAAAAGACAGGGACGACGATTGATTTTTTAGCTGCCTGTGCGCTGCATGGGCAGTTTTTTATTTGTGAAATTTTTTATTGTTGCCTGCTTATGTATACACATAAGGCGCAAAATTTGATATAATAAACTGGAATATTTGCCTTAGCCTGCGTGCGGGCCTGGGCAGCTGTTTGATGATTGTTTGGAAGGATGATTTTTGTTTGAGCCAGCAGATGAAGCTGTTACCGGCTGATGACAGGCCCAGGGAAAAACTGATTGAGCATGGCCCTGATGTTTTAAGTAATTCGGAATTATTGGCGATTTTAATAAGGACGGGCACTACCGAGCGTTCAGCGCTGGATATTGCAAGGGAGCTGGCGGACAACGACGGCTTATACAGCAATATCGCGCGGGCGCGCAATGTGGCCGACCTGGCTAAAATAAAAGGGCTTGGCCCGGCAAAGGCAGCGACGATACTTGCCGCTGTGGAGCTGGGCAGGCGGGTGGCTGCGGCGCAGCCGCTGAAAAAATTAAAGCTGGCCTCACCGGAGGTGTGCGCGGAGTTTTTAATGCCGCGTATGCGTTACGAGCAGAAGGAGAAGTTTTTGGTGCTGCTTTTGGACAGCAAAAACCAGCTTTTAAAATGCCAGAAGGTGGCAGAAGGCTCGCTGAATACGGCGGTTGTGCATCCGCGCGATGTGTTTGCGCCGGCGATGCTGGCGAAGGCAGCCTGCGTGCTGGCGGCGCATAACCATCCTTCGGGAGACCCGGCGCCGAGCCTTGAGGACAGGCGCCTTACAAGCGCGCTGAAACAATCGGGCGCAGTGATGGGCATACCGCTGTTAGACCATATTATTATCGGCGATGGCAGGTATTTTAGTTTTAGAGAAAACGGTTATTTGGATGAATGAGGTGTAAGTAATGTTTGGTTTCTTTAATAAATTTTCTCACGATATGGGTATCGACCTTGGCACCGCAAACACGCTGGTGCATGTAAAGGGCAAGGGCATTATTATCCGCGAGCCTTCGGTTGTGGCGGTGGATAAGGCAAATAACGAGGTGCTGGCTATCGGCGCGGAAGCCAAGCAGATGATTGGCCGCACGCCGGGGCATATTATCGCCATCCGCCCGATGAAGGACGGCGTTATTGCCGATTTTGACATTACGCAGTCGATGCTGAAATTTTTTATCAAAAAGGCTATCGGCAAAAATTCCATCGTGCGCCCGCGCATTGTTGTTGGCGTTCCATCTGGTGTTACGGAGGTTGAAAAACGCGCGGTTATCGACGCTACCATTCAGGCTGGCGCGCGCGAGGCTTATTTGATTGAAGAACCGATGGCGGCCGCTATCGGCGCAGGCCTGCCGGTGCAGGAGGCAACGGGCAGCATGGTTGTAGATATCGGCGGCGGCACCTGCGAGGTGGCTGTAATTTCGCTGGGCGGCATTGTTGTCAGCAAGTCTATCCGCACGGGCGGCGATGCTATGGACGACGCTATTGTGCGCTATATCCGCAAAACCTTTAACCTTTTAATTGGCGAGCGCACGGCGGAAGAGGTTAAAATTAACATCGGCACCGCTATGCCGCTGGAAACTCCGGAGGAAATGGACATCCGCGGACGCGATTTGTTAAGCGGCCTGCCGAAAAATATTACCATTAACAGCAACCAGGTGTGCGAGGCTTTGGACGAGCCTGTAACCAACATTTTGGACGCTGTAAGAAACACGCTGGAGCGCACCCCGCCTGAACTGGCAGCCGACATTATGGACAGGGGAGTTGTAATGACGGGCGGCAGCTCGCTTTTGCGCAATTTGGACCGCATTATGAGCCGCGATACAGGCATGCCGGTGTATGTTTCGGACGACGCGCTAAGCTGCGTGGCTTTAGGCACGGGCCTTGCGGTAGAAAATGTTGACGTTTACAAAAAAGGCTTTATGGCCTCGAATACTACGAACTGAAGGAATGACGGGTGAACAAGAAGTATTTAAGCGTTGGGCTTGCGGCGGCGGTGCTTTTGGCGCTGTTTGGCATGGCTTTGCACGACCCGCTGCATTTCCCAGTGGTGAACAGGGTAGTGGCAGCGGTTGTTTCGCCTTTTGCGGCGGCAGGCAGTGCGGCCAGCGGCTGGATTGACGATACGGAAAGCGCCATGACGAGTGCGCAAACCCTTCAGCAGGAGAACGAAACCCTAAAAACTGAAATAAACGAACTGCGCTACGCCAATTTGGCGATGGCGGAGATTTACGCCGAAAACCAGCGCCTGCGCGCGATGCTGAACTATAAAAACACGCACCCCGAGGCGCAGCTGGTAGTTGCCAGAGTGCTGGGGCGTGCGCCGGGCGAGCTGCGCGACACGATGATTATCGACAAGGGCACCGATGACGGCGTGCGGCAGGACATGGCCGTAACGACGGTGGAGGGCTTAGTGGGCCTTGTTGAAGAGGCGAGCTCGACATCTGCCCGGGTTACGCTGGTAACCAGTGCGCGCTGCAACGTGGGCGGGCGTATTTTGCGCGCCAATTCGCGTGCGGTGGGCATTGTAACCGGCCGCGGTGGCGACAACATGCCGCTGTTGATGGAGCATTTGCCGCGTGAGGCGGAGGTACTGCCGGGAGACGTGGTGGTAACCAGCGGTTACAGCGAAAACCACCCGGCGGGCATTGTTATCGGCACCGTTAAGGACAGCAGCCTTGATGCAGCCGGGCTTTTGCGCACTGCAACGGTTGTGCCTGCCGCTGTTAAGGACGGGCTGGAAGAGGTTTTTGTAGTGGTATGGCATCAGCAGGACGGTAAAGCACAATGAAAAGGCTGGTGTACTTTTTAGTATTTTTGGTATTTTTTGGCATTCAGGTAACATTTAATCAGCCCGCCTGGCTGAAATTTGACCTGGTGCTGCTTTTTGTATATGCCATGGCGATGCTGTACGGGCAGCAGACGGGCGCCGGTGTGGGCGCGGCGGCAGGCCTTGTGTATGACCTTTTAAGCGGCGCTGTGTTTGGCTTTCACACTCTTACGCGCTGCGCCGTGGGCTTTGTGGCAGGTTATATTAAGGAGCAGGTGTTTAAGGAGCATTTTGCCTACCATTTAACGGCGGCACTTGTTATAACAGCAGGCGTGCGCGTACTGTTTTTGTTTGTGGCGCTGTATTTAACGCCGGTGGCGGATGCAGCTTTTTTTGGCGCGTACCTGAAGCAGAGCCTGGCCTATTGCCTGGGAAATATGCTTTTGGTGGTGCCGGTTTACCGCCTGTGCCTGTTTATTAACAAACGCTTTAAGGATGAGTAGGTTGTAAAGGAGTTTGGGCAATGCTGAACAAAAAATATGCCAACAGGCTGCAGGCCATGCTGGTGGCTGCCGTTTGCATTTTGCTGGTGCTGATGGGCCGCATGGCGTATTTGCAGCTGTTTAAGGGCGATTTTTACGGCGAACAGGCCGACGGCAACCGCCTGCGCCGCACCAAGGTAACGGCTCCGCGCGGCATTTTTTACGACCGTGACGGCGAAGAGCTGGTTAACAACCTGCCGGGCTATGTGGTGGCGCTGCGCCGCCAGAACAACCCCTATGACGAAGAAATTTTGCGCGCACTATCGGAGATAATTGACATGCCGGTGGCGGAAATGCGCCGCAGACTGGACGAAAACCGCGACAGCTACGAGCCGACGCGTTTAAAAACAAATATTACTCCCGAAATGCTGACGAAGCTGGAGGAAAAGAAAAACGAGCTGCCCGGCGTAATGCTGGAAATTCAGCCGGTGCGCAACTATATTTATAAAGAGCTGGCCGTGCATGCACTTGGCTATGTGGGCGAAGTGAGCAACTACGATATTACCGAGGGCGATTATAAAAATATGCCGCTCGGCAGCGTGGTGGGCAAGTTTGGGCTTGAAAAAACCTTTGACAGCGTAGTGCGCGGCCAGGACGGCAGCTACGACGAAGAGGTTGACGTTGGCGGCAACGTGGTTAAAACGCTGGGCGTTATCGACCCGGTGCCCGGCAAAAGCCTGCAATTAACGATTGATAAGGACTTGCAGCTGGTAATGGAAAAGGCTGTGGATGAGCATCTGGCCTACCTGCGTTCATCCGGCATTGCGCCGGAGGCGCGTGCAGCGGCGATTGTGGCGCTGGACGCTAAAACGGGCGCGGTGCGTGCTATGGTAAGCCGCCCGGGCTTTGACCCGAACCTGTTTGTGCAGGGCATCAGCGAAAAGGACTGGAATATAATTAATAATGACCCCAATTACCCGATGGGTAATAAGGTTATCGGCGGCGAATACCCGCCCGGCTCGCCGTTTAAAATTGTAACGGGCGCGGCGGCGCTGGAGCTGGGCAAGGTAACGCCGGACGAGCTGATTTTTGACAGCGGCAAGCACTGGCTGGTGCCGATGGGCAACGCCGGCGGCGAGGCGCTGGGCTGGCTGAACTTCCACGAAGCGCTGCGTAAATCGGATAACGTATATTTTTATGAAATGGGCAACCGCCTTGGCATTAGCAATATTGTAGAGTTCGCTAAAAAGTTCGGCGTCGGCTCGCCGACTGGCATTGAGCTGGAGGGCGAATTAAGCGGGCTTTTGCCGACGCCGGAGAACAAGAAAAAAATCTTCCCCGGCGAAAGCTGGATGCTGGGCGATACCTTTAACGCCGCTATCGGGCAGGGCATTAACCTTGTTACCCCATTGCAGCTGGCGATGATTATGAGCTGCGTGGCGGCAGATGGTGTGTACCATCCGCCGTATTTAGTGGAAAATTTGTTGAACAACGACGGAACCGTGTATCAGAAGGTGGAGCATAAGCCGTCGAGGGAAATAGGCGTATCGCAGCATACGCTGCGGCTGATACAAAAGGCGCTGGAGGGCGTAGCCGAAGAGGGCGGCACAGCGTCGTACTTTGCTAATCTGCCCAGGCAGATAGCGGCTAAAACCGGCACGGCCGAAAACCCGCACGGGCGTGACCACGGCCTGTTTGTAGCCTACGGCCCGGCAGAAAGCCCGGAGCTTGTGGTGGCCTGCATTGTAGAGCAGGGCGGCTTCGGCACATCGGCCTCGGGCCCGATTGTATATAAGGTTTTTGAAGAGTGGTTCAGGCAGAAGGGCTTTACACCGCAGCCCGCTGCCGCACATTAACGGAGGCAGTATGCAGAGATATTTGCGCAACATAGACTGGTGGCTGGTGGGGGCGGTTTTTGCCCTGATTGGCATTGGGCTGATGCTGATTTCCAGCGCGACGCATTCCTATGCCGTAGCAACGGGCAAGGCGTGGCATGTGCAGCGCCAGAGCATTTTTGTGGCGATAAACGTGCTTTTGGTAATTGTATGCCTGCGGTTTGATTACCGGCTTTTGCAGCAGATTGCCAAGCCCCTGTACATTTTTAACCTATTGCTGTTGCTCGCGGTAATGTTTGTGGGGCATTCGCAGCTGGGCGCGCAAAGGTGGATACAGATTGGCCCTGTAACAATTCAGCCTTCGGAATTTGCCAAGGCGATAATTATTGTGTGCCTGGCGGCGTTTTTAGCTAAAAGGGCAGAACTTTATACTAATTTTACGGATTATTTGCCGGCGATTGCGTATGTGTTTGTGCCGTTTGTGCTGGTTATGCGCCAGCCTGACCTTGGCACGGCGCTGGTGTTTGCCGTTATTGCGCTGGGCATGCTGATTATGAGCGGCTTTAAAATGCGGTGGCTGGGCATTATGAGCGGCGCATTTGTGGTGCTGCTGCCTGCGTTCTGGATGATACTAAAGGAATACCAGAAGAACCGCATCCGCGTGTTTTTAGACCCGGAGCTTGACCCCTTCGGTGCGGGCTACCATGTAATACAGTCCAAAATCGCCATCGGCAGCGGGCTGTTAACAGGCAAGGGCTGGTATGCCGGCACGCAGAGCCAGCTGAACTTTTTGCCGGAGAACCATACGGACTTTGTGTTTGCCGTGGCGGGCGAAGAATTTGGCTTTATCGGCGTGTGCATAATACTTTTGCTGTATGGCATTATTATCTGGCGCGGGCTGACAATCGCGCTGAACGCGGAGGACGATTTTGGCACGCTTCTGGCGGTGGGCATAACCTTTATGTTTACCTTCCACATGTTTGTCAACATCGGCATGACGGCGGGCATTATGCCGGTAACGGGCATTCCGCTGCCGTTTTTAAGCTACGGCGTAAGCTCGCTGACGACGAATATGTTTTTGGTGGGGCTTTTGCTTAACATACGTCTGCGCAAGCAGCAGCTGCAATTTTGAGGAGGAAGAACGTGGATAAGGAACTGACGATAGATATTTTAAGCAGTGTGGCCAAGCCTGCGCGCTATACCGGCGGCGAATTTGGCAGCATTGTTAAAACGCCGGAGGAAAGCGAGGTGAGCATTGCGCTGGCCTTCCCCGACGTGTACGAAATTGGCATGAGCTATTTGGGTTTTAAAATTTTGTACCATATTGTAAATAAGCAGCAGGGTCTTGCGGCCGAGCGTGTGTGTGCGCCGTGGACCGATATGGAGGCCAAAATGCGTGAGCATAATATTCCGCTGCGCAGTTTGGAAACCGACAAGGTGCTGCGCGATTTTGATTTTGTTGGCTTTACTTTGCAGTACGAATTATCGTACAGCAATATTTTGAATATGCTCGATTTGGGCAAAGTGCCTGTGCTGGCGGCAGAACGCGGCGAAGCCGACCCGTTTGTGGTTGTGGGCGGGCCGTGCGTATATAACCCCGAGCCGCTGGCAGATGTGTTTGACCTGGCCATTATCGGCGAGGGCGAAGAAGTTTTGGTAGAGCTTTTAAACGCTTACCGCGACTGGAAAAAAGCATGCCGCCCCGGCGGGCGCAGAGGCTTTTTAGAGCGCGCCGTTGCCATTAAGGGCATTTATGTGCCGAGCTTTTATAACGTGGAATATAACGCCGATAACACCGTGAAAGAGGTTGTGCCGGTGTTTGAGGGCGTGCCGAAAACGATTGAGAAGCGTGTAATTGCCGATTTGAACGATGTGGATTTCCCCACAGCGCCGGTAGTGCCCTTTGGCGAAATTGTGCACGACCGTATTATGCTGGAAGTGTTCCGCGGCTGTACGCGCGGCTGCCGTTTTTGCCACGCCGGTATGGTATACCGCCCCGTGCGTGAACGCCACCCGGAAGTGCTGAAGGCGCTGGCACGCCAGCTGGTTGATAATACCGGCTACAACGAAATTTCCCTCGTATCGCTGAGCACGGCGGATTATACCTGCCTGGCGCCGATGATTCACGATATGATTGCCGAGTTTAAGGACGAGCGCGTGAGCGTATCGCTGCCGTCGCTGCGCATCGATAGTTTCTCCGTTGACCTTGCCAAAGAGGTGCAGGCTGTCCGCAAAAGCGGGCTGACCTTTGCGCCGGAAGCAGGCAGCCAGCGTATGCGCGACGTTATTAACAAGGGAGTAACGGAAGAAGATTTGATGAACGCTGTTAGCGCGGCCTTTAAATCGGGCTGGAGCAGCGTGAAGCTGTACTTTATGATTGGCCTGCCCGGCGAAACCGACGAGGATGTGCTGGCTATTGCCGATTTGGCGAAAAAAGTGCAGTGGAAATACCGCGAAATTACCGGCAAGGGCGGCTGTAAAGTAACCGTAAGCGCCAGCAGCTTTGTGCCCAAGCCGTATACGCCGTTTCAGTGGAGCGCGCAGAACAGCATGGACGAACTGCGCCGCAAACAGTATTTGTTGAAGGATGCGCTGAAGGTTAAAAATATTACCTTCCAGTATCACGACCCGGAAACCAGCATTATGGAAGCTGTGTTTGCGCGCGGCGACAGGCGTTTGGGCAAGGCGCTGTACCTTGCATGGCAGCGCGGAGCCAAGTTTGATGGCTGGAGCGAGCAGTTTGATTACGAACGCTGGATTAAAGCGCTGGAGGACAGCGGGCTGGACAAGGACTTTTACATTGCCCGCGAGCGCGGTGAAAGCGAAGTGTTCCCGTGGGAACACATTAAGCCTGCGGTATCGCGTGCGTTTTTGCGCAATGAATATAAAAAGGCACAGCGCGGCGAGTTGACGCACGATTGCCGCCGCGGCAGCTGCATCGGCTGCGGCGTTTGCCAGAAGCTGGGCGTAGAAGTTAAAGTGGAAGGTTAACAAGATGAAGCTGAGATTAAAAATAACCAAAGATAAAAGCATTAGGTTTATATCGCACCTTGAATATGTGCGCACCATTGAACGCGCTATCCGCAGGGCAAAATTGCCCGCTGCGTATAGCGAAGGCTTTAACCCGCACTTAAAATTTTCGTTGGCGTCGGCGCTTGGCGTCGGTGTGGTAAGTTACGCCGAATTTTGCGAAATTGAGCTGGCGGAGCCAATGACGGCGGAGGAAGCCGTAGCCAAAATGCAAAAGGCATTGCCGCGCGGCATCCGCATTTTAGCGGCGGACGTAACGGCAACCAATGCGCCCGCGCTGATGGCGGAAGCGGGCGGTGCAGATTACCGCGTAACCCTGCCGTATGATAAGCCTGTTGACGAAGCCGTGCTGGCGTTTAACGCAGCTAAAAGCATTGTGTACGCTAAGGCAGCGCCCAAGGCCAAAACCAAGGTGAAGGAAATTGACGTTAAGTTTTTTATACCGCACCTTGAGGCGCAGCAAACAGGCGGCGAGCTTGTGCTTACCTTTAGCTGCCGCATAACCCCTAACGGCAGCATGAAAGCCGTAGACCTGATAAACACCTTAAACCAGCAGTACAACCTTAACCTGCCAACCGAAAAAGCTGATATAGAACGCCTCGACCTTTATAAATACGATGCCCGCGGCAACAAACTGCCAATGCTGGGCGATGGTATGGTTGAGGTAGGGTAAGGAAAAAGCCAGATACACTTAAAACGTATCTGGCTTTTAGTTTTATATAAATAACATGCAGGTAAAAATATTATTTATGTTGAATAGATGTAATATATTTATGTTGGAGGTGTACTATGGAATATTTGGCGCATCGTGATAAGGATAAGCATTTAGAACAAACTATTACTGAACATGCTGAAGGAACAGCAGCCTATGCCAAAAAATTTGCAGCGGCATTTACAGAACCGGCATATGGCGAACTTTTGGGAATGTATCATGATATTGGAAAATATAGTATGGAGTTTCAGAATTATTTGCTTAATGGCGGCGTTAGGGGCAGTGTAGACCATACAGGTGCCGGCAGTACAGAAGTTTTCAAATATGGAGTAAAAAATAAAAACGCTACTCTTTTATTATTAAGTTTGTGTATAGCCGGTCATCATG
Source organism: uncultured Phascolarctobacterium sp. (assembly GCA_949288065.1). GTDB lineage: Bacteria > Bacillota > Negativicutes > Acidaminococcales > Acidaminococcaceae > Fusicatenibacter_A. The sequence continues at coordinate 16,677 of CASEIL010000021.1, read as the reverse complement.
GTGGGTTACCAGATATGGGAAAGAAACAAAAAGTTTTAGAAAAAGGTACTTTGGCATATCGACTGCAATACAGTCAATTACCTGATTACAGTGCTTTTAAACAGTTTACGCCGGAAGAAAAATTTGATTTAATGCCTGATACTGTGCGAAATTTTACATCTGCATTTGCGCAAATGTTTTATGGCAGAATGTTATATTCCTGCCTTGTTGATGCTGATTATCTTGATACGGAAAAATTTATTTCTCAGGGAAGCATTAATAGAAAAAGATTTTCTGATTTAAAAGAAATGAAAGAGAAGTTGGATACCCAAACAGAAAAATTCTTTCCCCCAAAAGGCAAGCTAAATGAATTACGCTGCCAGCTTTTAAGGCAATGCCAAAATTTAGGAAGCGATGAAGAACGAAAAAATGAAAATTTATACACTTTAACAATTCCTACCGGGGGCGGCAAAACTTTGGCATCACTTTCTTTTGCTCTTAACAGGGCTGTGATAACGGGGCGCCAGCGTATTATTTATGTTATTCCTTATACTTCAATTATTGAGCAGAATGCAAAAGTTTTTAAGGAAAAAGTGGGAGATAATAATGTTGTAGAGCATCATATGAATGTAGAGTATGACGATGATGATGGTGGCAACCGTAAAAAACTGGCAACGGAAAACTGGGATGCGCCGCTTATAGTAACAACTAACGTACAATTTTTTGAATCGTTATTTGCCAACAAGCCTTCTAAATGCCGTAAGCTGCATAATATTGCCAATAGTATTATTATATTTGATGAAGCGCAAATGCTGCCAACGGAACATTTACTGCCATGTACGGAGATTATAAAAGAACTGACTGAACATTATAATTGCTGTGTAGTACTATGCACGGCAACACAGCCTTCGTTAAATAAATTTTTTAAAAATCCGCCTTTAGAAATTGTTGATGAGCCTAAATATTATTATAATGCTCTTAAACGTACTACTATTAAAATTTTAGGCAGCCAGACAGAAAGTGAGTTAGCAGCAAAGTTAAAAGAACATAAACAGGTTTTATGTGTAGTTGGCACAAAACGTAAAGCTCAAGAGTTATTTAATTTATTGGATGATGAAGTTGGAACTTATCATTTATCTACAAACATGTATCCTGCACATAGAAGAGAAGTTTTGGATGAGATTAGGAAAAGGCTTAAAAATGGTGAAAACTGTCGTGTAATTTCAACCAGTTTAATTGAAGCTGGAGTAGATGTTGATTTTCCAGCCGTGTACAGGCAAATGGATGCATTAGATAGTATTGTGCAGGCAGCAGGGCGATGCAACAGGGAAGGTAAATACAGTGCGGAAGAAAGTATTGTATATGTTTTCAGTTTTGCCGGAGATAATGGAACTTTGCGTATAAGAGAAAAAGCTGTAACTGAACAAATTATTAAAAAGTATGATGATATTTCTTCGCCTGAAGCGATAACTGCTTATTTTGATGAGCTGCACAGCATAGTGAATGAAGGGTTAGATGAAGCAGATATTTTAGGTTTTTTAAATGAATTTTCAGAGGCAAGGTTCTATTATAAAACTTTGGCGACCAAATTGAAAATAATTAAAGATGAAACTAAAACTATATTCATTCCTAAAGATGCTGAAGCTAAAAAAATTGAAAAACAATTACGTGACGGAATAAGAAGCAGAGAGCTTTTTAGAAAGATGAGTGCATATTCAGTAAATGTTTATTATAAAAATAATGGAGGAGAATCTGCTTATGAAAAACTTGTTTATAATAACAAAATAGAGGTTTTAGATGAAACAGTAAATATTTTAGTTGATGATAAAATTTATGATAAGAAAACAGGATTAATAGTAAAAAGCTTTAGTGGCGGCATAGGAGAGTTTATATAAAATTTAATTATATAAAAATAATTATCAACAAGGTGCTTTTCATCTTGTTGTAGAATAATATTTTATATTAATTTTTAAGAAAGGGGGATTTATATGATAAGAGTTGAAGTAAAAGGCGATTTTGCCTGTTTTTCAAGACCGGAATTTAAAGCTGAGCGTGTTAGCTATGATATTATAACGCCTTCTGCCGCTCGTGGTTTGTTAGAAAGTATTTTTTGGCATCCTGGTATGCGTTACGTAATTGATAGAATTTATTTGTTATCAGAAATTGCTTTCACTAATATTAAGCGTAATGAAGTAGCATCTAAGCTCTCTGCCAGCAATGTGCAGAAAGTGATGAATAGTGGCAAAGGAGCGCTGTATTTAGCAACCCCGCTTGATATTCAGCAAAGGGCAACAATGCTGCTTAAGAATGTACATTACATTATAGAAGCGCATTTTGATATGACGGAAAATGCTAATGCGACGGATAATTCCGGAAAATTTCAGGAAATGCTTAAGCGCCGTTTGCGTAAAGGCCAAAATTATCATCAGCCCTATTTGGGCTGTAGAGAGTTTCCAGCACAGATTCGTCTTTTTGAGGGGAATGTAAATAAGCTAAATCTTGCTTATAATGGAGAAGAAAAGGATTTAGGCTTTATGCTTTACGATATGGATTATAGCGATGAAAATAATATTACACCGATGTTTTTTAGGGCGATTTTAAGAAATGGTGTAATTGATTTGACAGATTGTGAGGTGCACAGATGATTTTGCAAGCACTTACAAAATGTTATGAGGCTTTACTAAAAAAAGGCGTTGTTCCTAAGCAGGGCTGGTGTCAAGCTAAAGTTAATTTTATGCTGGATATTAATGCTGATGGCAGTTTAAACACAGTTTACCCATTTGAAGAATTTGATGCTAAAAAGAAGTTATATCCGGCAAGGCTATTGGAAGTTCCCGAACAGGGAGTACGTTCCAGTGGTATAGCGCCGCAATTTTTATGTGATAACAGCAGTTATATTTTAGGAATTGATAAAGGTGATAAACCACAGCGCACAGCAGATTGCTTTACTGCCTGCAAAGATTTACATTTAAAAATTTTAAATGATGTAAATACGGAAGCGGCTAAAGCCGTAAAAAATTTTTTTATTAACTGGAAGCAGGAAAAACTAAAAGAATCTGTACCGGAAGCTGTTTATGAGTATTTAATAAATAAAAGTACAATGGTTTTCAGGTATAATGGTAAATTTGTACATGACGATCCAGCTATACAAAACGCCTGGGAAGAATATTATGCCAGCAATGCATATGATAAAAAAGGGCAATGCCTTATTACGGGTGAATATACTTATTTAAGAAGGCTTCATCCAATGATAAAAGGCGTTTGGGGAAGCCAGTCATCAGGAGCTTCACTGGTATCTTTTAATGCGCCTGCTTATGAATCTTATGGACAAAGCGGAAGCAGTGGATTGAATGCTCCGGTTAGTAATTATGCGGCTTTTGCCTACACAACAGCTTTAAATTATCTTTTACGGCAAAAAAATTATACAGCCCACATTGGCGATATAACAATTGTATATTGGGCTGAAAATGTTGAAGATTATTATAATGATGTTTTTCAGGCCTTTTTTGATGAGAACGATAGCAGCAATATAAGCCAGCAGGAACTTGGAGTTATAGTAAAAGATATTACTGAAGGAAATACTGTTGCCGTAAATGGTAACGAACTGAAATATAACAACCGTTTTTATATTTTAGGGCTTGCTCCTAATGCAGCACGTATTTCTGTAAGCTTTTTTATGGTTGATGCTTTTGGCAATGTATTGAAAAATTTAGCAATGCATTATAAAGATTTGGCTATTATTAAATCATCATTTGCAAAATTTGAATATTTGCCATTATGGGTTTTGCTTTTGGAAACCATCAATAAAAATTCTAAAGATAAAAAAGCTCCGGAAAATTTAACCTCCGCTTTAGTTAAAGCCGTACTTAATGGAAATATGTATCCGGCGGCTCTGTTGCAAAATGTAATGCGGCGTTTGCATATAGAACAAGGGCGGTTAATAGAACCGGGCGGTAAAAATTCAGATAAGCCGTTTGAACAGGATGGTAATTATATTAAAGCTGCTATTATAAAAGCTTTTTTAAACAGAAAGCTGCGTTTTAGCGGCTCAACAAGATATTTAAAGGAGGAGCTTACTGTGAGCGTAAAAGAAGATTCTGTTAATAAGCCTTACATTTTGGGCAGGCTTTTTGCCTTATATGAGCATTTGCAGGATGCTGCATCTGGGAAGTCAATCAATGCTACAATTAAAGACAGATACTTTAATGCTGCAATGGCTACACCGGCAAAAGTATTTCCTTTGCTTGCGAAGCTGTCCATAATTCATTTAGGAAAAATAGAAAAAGAAGGCGAAAGGATTTATTTAGAAAAACAAATAACTGAATTGCTTGGTTATTTAAAAGAGGAAGAGGATAAGTTGTTTTTCCCGAAGCAATTGAGCTTAGAGGAACAGGGGAGCTTTTATGTAGGCTATTATCATCAGGTACAAAAGCGCTATACAAAAAAGGAGGCTGAACAGCAATGAGTGAAGCAATTAAAAACCGTTATGATTTTATGGTATTATTTGATGTTGAAAATGGTAATCCTAATGGTGACCCGGATGCAGGAAACATGCCGCGTGTCGATGCTGAGTCAGGTTATGGAATAGTTACAGATGTTTGCTTAAAACGCAAAATAAGAAATTATGTAGAAGCTGCCTGTGATGATAAAGAGGGATATAGAATTTATATTAAAGATAATGTTCCACTGGAACGCAGTGATAAAGAAGCTTATACAAATTTAGGAGTAGAAGAAGGTAAAGCTAAAGAATTAAAGAAAAATGATCCTGAAGCTGATTTAAAAATCCGCAATTTTATGTGCCGTAACTTCTTTGATATTCGTACTTTTGGTGCAGTTATGACAACCTTTGTAAAAGCTGCATTAAATTGCGGTCAGGTGCGTGGACCGGTACAGTTTGGCTTTGCACGCAGTGTTGAACCTGTATTGCCGCAAGAAATTACTATTACCAGGGTAGCTATTACTACTGAAAAAGATGCTTTGACAAAGAAAACAGAAATTGGCCGCAAATTTATAATCCCGTATGCTTTATATAAAGTAGAAGGGTATGTATCGGCTAATTTAGCACGCAAAGTTACGGGTTTTAGTGAAGAAGATTTAAAATTATTATGGAAAGCTATTATTAATATGTTTGAATGTGACCGTGCTGCAGCACGCGGTAATATGGCAGTGCGTGAACTGATTGTATTTAAACATGACAGTGAACTGGGCGAAGCTCCGGCATATAAACTTTTTGATACTGTAAAAATCAGTAAAAATAATCCGGAAAAACCGGCGCGCGCTTATAGCGATTATTCTGTTACTATTGATGAAAGTAAAATTCCTGCCGGTGTTACAATGCAGCGTATGATATGAACGAATACAAACCTGAAGAACTGTTAATGCTGTCCGGCATTCAGCACTTTGCATTCTGCCGCCGGCAGTGGGCGCTAATCCATTTAGAAAACCAATGGCAGGAGAACCTTAAAACAACCGAAGGCATGATTATGCACGAAAAATGCCACGATGAAGATTTAACAGAATCGCGCGGCGATTTATTTATCATGCGTGGGCTAAGGTTTACATCCACCACTTTAGGCGTTAGCGGGCAATGCGATGTTGTGGAGTTTTACCGCCGCAGTGATGATAAAGGCGCTGTTTTGCATGGCAAGCCCGGAACCTGGGATGTTTGCCCGGTAGAGTATAAGCGCGGGCGGCCTAAATACGGCGATGAGGACATTTCCCAACTATGCGGGCAGGCGTTGTGCCTTGAAGAAATGTTTGGCTGCTGCATTGAATACGGATATTTATATTACGGCGAGCCGCGCAAACGCCACAAGGTTATTTTTACTGATGAGCTGCGCAGTGAGGTAAAAGCCATGCTGAAGGAAATGCACGAATATTACCGCCGCGGCTATACGCCCAAGGTAAAAACAACGCCTAAATGCAAAAGCTGCTCGTTAAAGGATTTGTGCCTGCCGAAGCTGTGCAAAAACATTTCTGTTGCGGCATACTACAATAAAAATTTGGGAGCGGATGAATAATGAAAAAGTTGCTGAACACCTTATTTGTTATTTCGCCGGATACCTACCTTGCTCTGGAAAACGAAAATGTGGTCATTTATCAGGGTGACGATGTGCTGCGCCGCATTCCGCTTTTAACGCTGGAGAACATTTTATATTTTGGTTATAAAGGCGCAAGCCCGGCATTAATGGGTGCCTGTGCCAGCCGCAATATCGGGCTGTGCTTTTTAAAGCCGGGCGGCAGGTTTTTAGCGCGCATTTGCGGAGCCTCTTACGGCAATGTGCTTTTGCGCAAGGAGCAGTATCGTATTTCCGATAATCCGGAAGCCTCCTGTCTTTTTGCCAGAAACTTTATTGCAGGCAAAATTTATAACGCACGCAGTGTTGTGCGGCGCGCCTTGCGCGACCATCCGCTAAGCGTGGATAAAGAAAAGCTGGAACTTATAAGCAGTGAACTGATGCACAGCATAAGGCTGGCGCGTGTCTGCACGGATTTAGATGAGCTGCGCGGTATTGAAGGCAACGCTGCCAAGTTGTACTTCAGTGTTTTTGAAGATTTAATTTTAGCAGATAAAACTGTTTTCCGCTTTAGCGGCAGGGTTAAACGCCCGCCCGGAGATGCCGTTAATGCAATGCTGTCGTTTGTGTATGTGCTGCTTGCGCATGATTGTGCCAGCGCACTGGAAAGCGTTGGGCTTGACTCCTACGTTGGCTTTTTGCATGCCGACAGGCCGGGGCGGCAATCACTGGCGCTGGATTTAATGGAAGAGCTGCGTGCGGTTTATGCCGACCGTTTTGTACTCTTTTTAATTAACAACCGCATGATTAAGGAAAGTTGTTTCGATTACCGCGAGAACGGCAGCGTTTACTTAAACGGCGACGGCAGGAAAATAGTGCTGAGCGAGTGGCAAAAACGCAAGCAGGATAGCATAACGCATCCGTTTTTAAACGAAAAAATGCAGTGGGGCTTGCTGCCATATGTGCAGGCGCTGCTTTTGGCGCGCTGCATACGCGGCGATTTGGAAGAATACCCGGCGTTTTTATGGAAGTGATGAAATGCTGATTTTAGTAACTTATGATGTTAATACAGAGGACGAAGCAGGCAGGGCGCGCCTGCGCAAGGTAGCAAAAATGTGCGTCAGGCATGGGCAGCGCGTGCAGAACTCCGTATTTGAATGTATTTTAAATGAGGCTCAATATGTGCTGCTGAAGCACCAGCTTTGCGAAATTATTGACGCCGAAAAGGATAGCCTTCGGTTTTATAATTTGGGCAATAAGTACCAAAATAAAACTGAGCATTTTGGCGCAAAGGCATCGTATGAAGCCGAAGGCGTTCTGCTATTGTAGTGCGAAGGTGAGTTAAACATAAAATAGTGTAGTGCTAAAATCGCTGTTTTAGCCGCTTACGCTGATAAAAAATTGACCTTCGCACTTTTATAAGAATAAAACTATGCAAAATGATAGTTTGTTCTTATACTGTCGCTGCCCACTCGGGCAGCGTGGATTGAAATAAAAAGCAAAAGGTACATGGGAGTCAGTTATGGGAGGTCGCTGCCCACTCGGGCAGCGTGGATTGAAATAATAATTTCTGCAATGTTGCCATCCGGATTAGTGGTCGCTGCCCACTCGGGCAGCGTGGATTGAAATATCAAGCGTTGCGCCGTCCGGAATACTGCCGCTAAGTCGCTGCCCACTCGGGCAGCGTGGATTGAAATGGTTAAGTTCTTCGCCGCCTGTGCCGCCGGTGCTGTCGCTGCCCACTCGGGCAGCGTGGATTGAAATACGCGCAGTCATCTGCCCGCGGTCAATGCCGTCGTCGCTGCCCACTCGGGCAGCGTGGATTGAAATCACGCCGATTGCCGCAAGGTGTACAGTGCTGTCAGTCGCTGCCCACTCGGGCAGCGTGGATTGAAATATATCGCCAACATAGCCCAATGCCTCGCGGCTCCAGGTCGCTGCCCACTCGGGCAGCGTGGATTGAAATTGCGTATTTTTCGCCAATGCCGGCTGCACCTTCAGTCGCTGCCCACTCGGGCAGCGTGGATTGAAATTGCTCCCCCCCGATGGTCAGCATTGTCTGCTTGCCGTCGCTGCCCACTCGGGCAGCGTGGATTGAAATATCTCCTTTCCCCATTGCCGGGTATGGCTGCTAAGGTCGCTGCCCACTCGGGCAGCGTGGATTGAAATCCTTTGCGGCTTGTGCTGATAAAAAGGCTTTCCAGTCGCTGCCCACTCGGGCAGCGTGGATTGAAATGGCAGGAGTTATATTGCGACTTTACGGCATCGGGTCGCTGCCCACTCGGGCAGCGTGGATTGAAATCGTAATGGGGGGGAGATGGTATATAACTGGTTTAGTCGCTGCCCACTCGGGCAGCGTGGATTGAAATTTTGCCGCACATCTCGCATTTGCACATCGTTGCAGTCGCTGCCCACTCGGGCAGCGTGGATTGAAATGGCAACGCTGTTAAACAAAGTTGTTGATGAACGGTCGCTGCCCACTCGGGCAGCGTGGATTGAAATGCTTATAGAGTTTATAAAAGTAGGCATGCTTGCCGTCGCTGCCCACTCGGGCAGCGTGGATTGAAATAGGGCGGACGCTCTACCTGTGTATTTTGAGCTATTGTCGCTGCCCACTCGGGCAGCGTGGATTGAAATGTCAACGCGGGAAACGTAAGTGAACCAATCTTCAGTCGCTGCCCACTCGGGCAGCGTGGATTGAAATAAAATTGCCTACCCACGGCAGCTGCGTGTCGCGGTCGCTGCCCACTCGGGCAGCGTGGATTGAAATCATATACACTTGGAATATAGCGTTATAAAAATTGGTCGCTGCCCACTCGGGCAGCGTGGATTGAAATATCTGGTACTTTTATACCTGCTTTTTCAGCATATTCGTCGCTGCCCACTCGGGCAGCGTGGATTGAAATACTGCGGCGCATAACAGCAGGCGCACCAAGCATATGTCGCTGCCCACTCGGGCAGCGTGGATTGAAATCTCTGCGCAGTCCGGACAATATTTTTGGAGTCCGCTGTCGCTGCCCACTCGGGCAGCGTGGATTGAAATTTACATGTTTCTTAAAAATGTAAGTTTCGGAACGTCGCTGCCCACTCGGGCAGCGTGGATTGAAATGTCTTAAAACAGTAGAGCCAGCAAAGCCGCATTAGTCGCTGCCCACTCGGGCAGCGTGGATTGAAATGGTGTAGGATATACCTTCCTGCCGTTAATCTCTCCCGGTCGCTGCCCACTCGGGCAGCGTGGATTGAAATGGTGGTGCGAATAGAGGTTATCAGACAAATGCTGTCGCTGCCCACTCGGGCAGCGTGGATTGAAATACATAACTATATGTATCTTGCTGCCGGTTAATTACGTCGCTGCCCACTCGGGCAGCGTGGATTGAAATCAGCGTAACGCCGATAACGATATCATTGGCATCGTTAGTCGCTGCCCACTCGGGCAGCGTGGATTGAAATAGATTGTATCAAGCGTTTTAGAGCTTGTTTGTGGTCGCTGCCCACTCGGGCAGCGTGGATTGAAATTAATACACGCCAGCTAAACCGCGTTAAAAAGCTGGTCGCTGCCCACTCGGGCAGCGTGGATTGAAATTTCTGCGTCAACTTTTTTTGTGGTGCGTCTTGTGTCGCTGCCCACTCGGGCAGCGTGGATTGAAATTTTGGTAAACGCTAACAGTGTGCAGAAGATTATTGTCGCTGCCCACTCGGGCAGCGTGGATTGAAATCAAATGGTGGGATAGAATGGTTGATTATGGTTTTGTCGCTGCCCACTCGGGCAGCGTGGATTGAAATTGCTTCAAACTGCTTTTGCAGCTTGTCTACCTCAAAGTCGCTGCCCACTCGGGCAGCGTGGATTGAAATTGTCCACTTCATTATCATTTCTCCTTAGAACGGGATGTCGCTGCCCACTCGGGCAGCGTGGATTGAAATAAGAGTATCAGGCTTATCTGCTTTAGTAACATCTGTTGTCGCTGCCCACTCGGGCAGCGTGGATTGAAATGGCGCAGCGTAAGCAACCGGTATAACTTAATATTGTCGCTGCCCACTCGGGCAGCGTGGATTGAAATCTATTAACAGCTATACAGGTGGCGCAGATTATTTCGGTCGCTGCCCACTCGGGCAGCGTGGATTGAAATCAAAAATTCCACGCTATTTGCAACAACCTCGGTAACAGTCGCTGCCCACTCGGGCAGCGTGGATTGAAATTGTCGCGTTTTATTTTTGCCTGCCCACTCGGGCAGCGTGGATTGAAATTGTCGCGTTTTATTTTTGCCGGGTCCCATAAATAAAAGGTCGCTGCCCACTCGGGCAGCGTGGATTGAAATCCGGATGGTACCCAGCCGGACTACGAAAGTGTAAGAGATGTCGCTGCCCACTTGGGCAGCGTGGATTGAAATATATAATAGGCAAGGTCCTGTTTCATATCACTGACGTCGCAGCCCACACGGGCTGCGTGGATTGAAATAATTTTGCTTTCATACATTGCTTTAATTTCGCCGTCGCAGCCCACACGGGCTGCGTGGATTGAAATAAATCCGTAACTGCTGCGTCCTAATTCCTTCGCCGGTCGCAGCCCACACGGGCTGCGTTGATTGAAATGTTAACGGCGTTGTTCTGCGCCTGCTGCTCGCCCTGTCGCTGCCCACACGGGCTGCGTTGATTGAAATAGAAGGACGAAAACCGAGAGGAGGCTATCAAGTGTCGCAGCCCACACGGGCTGCGTGGATTGAAATCTTCGGCTTTCCGATTTGGTGTGTATGCTACGGGTGTCGCAGCCCACACGGGCAGCGTGGATTGAAATAATCATCTTACGCAAAAAGCCAACCGCCTGCCGCTGTCGCTGCCCACTCGGGCAGCGTGGATTGAAATCTGCGTATCCGTAACCAGTATGATGTGTACGCTGTCGCAGCCCACACGGGCTGCGTGGATTGAAATATCGGTGAAGCGGTTGACCTTATTAGTTATATTTCGTCGCTGCCAATTCTGGCTGCATGATTTAAAAATTTATACTTTTTTGCTCATTATGCCATACTATTTTTCATTCCATACTTGCCTCTTCTTACAACAAAAATGTATAATTTACAGCAGAAAGGTGATATTGAAAAGGTGATTTTATGAAGCGGTTAGCTGTTGTCGATATTGATTTATGTGTTTCGTGCGGGGCGTGCGCTAAGGCATGCCCTCGCGGGGCGATAGGGGTTTATAAAGGTATGTACGCCAAAGTTGATGCCGCAAAATGCATTGGCTGCGGTTTATGCGCGCGCACCTGCCCGGCTTCTGTGATAACGGTGGTGAACATGGATGAATAAGCAAAAGCACTGGTATGATTATTTATGGATAGTGTCGCTGCTGTATTTGGCATTGGGCTTTGTGAACATTTTATGCGCATGGATAGGCTTGCTGTGCTTTTTTATTCCGCTGCTGTTTGCAATTATTGGCGGCAATAAATTATACTGCAACCGTTATTGCGGGCGCAGCCAGCTGTTTGATATTTTAGGCAAAAAATTTAAATTATCACCGGATAAGCCGGTGCCAAACTTCCTGCGCAGCCATGCCTTCCGTTATGGCTTTTTGGCGTTTTTTATGCTGATGTTTTTAAATATGTTATTTACAACTTACCTTGTTTTTAGCGGCAGCGCCGGTTTAACGCAGGCAGTTACGCTGTTATGGACGCTGCAGCTGCCGTGGCATTGGGCTTACAGCGGCGGAGTGCCGGAATGGGCAGCACAGTTTGCTTTTGGTTTTTACAGTATAATGCTCACATCTACCATTTTAGGCGTTATAACGCTTTTGCTTTATAAGCCGCGCGCCTGGTGCGTATATTGCCCCATGGGAAGCATGACGCAGCTGATTTGCAAATGGAAGCATAAAAATTAAAATATAAAACATAACAATTAAAATTTTTGCCGCCGGGCTTATTGCTTGGGCGGTTTTTCTTTTCTTCCCGTAAATTAATATAAAAATCTGAAAATTGAAAAGGATTTATTACAGTTGTGTCGAATTATAATATTGTAATTTATAGTTTTAATATAATTTCAATGGGGTTTTTGTATGTTGGACTACTCTTTGATTGCTAAAGCCGCATTATTGCATGATATTGGCAAGCTGTGCTTCCGCGCGGGGCTGACGGATGACGCCGCTAATTATCCGCAGTTTGGCGCTAAATGGCTGGCGCAGTTTGCGGATGAAACTGACGAAAACGTGCAGCAGCTGCTGCGCTGCATTGCCTTCCACAGAAGGCAGGATTTTACCGGCGCAGGGCTTGCCAAAAACGATTTGGCATACATAATTTACCTGGCAGATACGGTTGCCTTCGGCGCTGAGCGCATGGAATGCCAGAACAGCAAATTTAACGCTTCGCTGTGCCTGGAATCGGTATTTAATTATTTTTCGGATAACGATACCTATAAGCGTTATTTTTTGCCGAAGGACATGAGCGCTGCGCGGGAAATTAATTACGCTGTGCGCGACGATATTACAGCTTGTGCGGATGACTATAAAAAGATTTTAAAAATCATTGAAAATAAATTAAAACAAAAATCCCTTATGCAAATGTACCCGTACGAGCTGATGCAGCTGTTTGAGGACACGCTGTACTATCTGCCGCTGACGGTGCGCGAGGATTTGCCGAGGGATATTTCTTTGTTCGAGCACGTAAAGCTTACATCCGCCTTAGCGGTGAGCATTGCCCAGTATTTTGAGGCGGAAGGCATTACGGATTACGCCGCTGTCTGCACAGTGGAATCGCTGGAAAAGATGCAGGACGAGCCGGTATTTTTAATGGTTTCTGCCGATATTACCGGCATTTACGGCTTTTTAACCACTCCTGCGGCGCAGGCGCCGCTGGCCGGTATGCACGGGCGTTCGCTGTATTTAGAATATTTTTCGCAGATTTTGGCGGAGGAGCTGGCGTATTTATTTAACCTTAGCCGCTGCAATGTAATTTTTGCGGGGGGCGGGCACCTTTATGTAATTGCGCCTAACACCGCCTTTGTGCGGGAGCGCATTGCCGGGTTTGAGGCTTACGTTAACGAGTGGCTGCTTAAAAATTTGGGCACGCAGCTTTATGTGGCCTTTGGTTATACGGAATGTACGTCTGCCGAGTTTGTGGGGCGGCGCCTGGGCAGCGATATTTTTGCCCGCGTGGATTTGCAGGTTGAGAACAATAAAAAGAACCGTTATTCTGCCGGTGTTCTGGAGGATTTGTTCAACCCGGAAAGCTTTATTAACCAGAGCAGCGACGCTGTGGAATGCTGTATGTGCCACAGGCCTATTACTGCTGGCGATGTGGGCCGAAAGGACGGCTTGTGCCAGTTTTGCCGCTCCTTGCAGGATTTGGGCAGGGCTTCTTTTATAGATGACAGGGTGCTGGCGGTATGCTCTAACCACGCGGCGGGCAGCGCGGCTATGCCTGGTTACCTGCGACCGATATATTTAAAGCTGGTGGCAGCGAAGGATTTGGAGAAGTTTAAGGCGCACAACAAGGTTTTGCGCCTGTACAGTGCCAGGGGCGGAACGGATGAAAAATGCCCGTTTTTGCGCCTGAGCCGCTGCGATTATTTTGCTAAGGACGCGAAAACCGGCAAAGTGCTGGATATGGAGCAGCTGGCGGCGCGCAGCATGGGCGAAACCTACACCGGCGTGAAGCGCCTGGGCGTTTTAATGGCGGATATCGATGCTATCGGTATGGTGCTGAAGGCGGGCTTTTACCGCAAGGATTTGCCCAACCCGCTGCAATACCTTACGTTTACGCGGCAGGCGGCAATGTCCGGACGTTTGGCGTTCTTTTTTAAGGTTATTTTAAATAAAATTTTCAGGGGCGACGTACAGGCAGCCTCCGGCAAGGGGCAGCCGCTGTTCCGCCTGTTTAACAGGCCCAAGCAGTTCTGGCGCAACCTGCACGTAATTTACAGCGGCGGCGATAACATCTTTTTGCTGGGCGCGTGGGACGACGTTGTAGAGGCTGCGGTGGATATTTACCACGCCTTTGCAGCTTACACCAATAACAAGCTGGCTTTTTCCGCCGGTATCGGCATGTTTACGCCCGATTATCCGATGGAGCAGATGTTTATTCAGGCAGAGCTGTTAAAAAAGGCTGCTAAAAATGTGCCGGGCACCGGCAAAATTGCCCTGTTCGGCCAGGGAGCCGATTATGTTACAGGCCCGGGCGGAGGGCTGGCGCATGTGTACGACTGGGAGGTTTTTGAAAAAGCCGTTTGCGGCGAGAAGCTGCGCTTTTTAACCGAAAAGCTTTCGTTTGGCGCGGCCGCTGTGCCGGGCAGGCTTAAGGCGGACCGCACGGTGCTTTATAAGCTGCACAGCGTGCTGGCAGAGCCGGGCGGCAGGTTTAATTTGGCGGCGTTTGCTTATGCCGCGGCGCTGCTCAAGCCGAAGCAGGAGGACGCTGGCGCCGACGCTGTTTACGCAGAGTTCAGCCGCGTTTTATACAACTGGTGTCTGGAGCCGCAGGGGCGCAGGCAGCTTTTAACGGCGCTGGAACTTTTAATTTACAGCCTGCCTAATGTGCCCAAGGAGGATTTTTGATGGATATTATTGCTAAAGCCGAAAATGCTATTAAAAGCATTATGGTGAAGGATAAATTTAATAATAATGTGCTGATGCTGAAAACCGGGCATATCCGCAAGTTTTTAACCTCGGTAAACTTAGTGCGCGATAGAGTTGAGGTTTACAAAATGAGCAGCGCCGGGCCGGAGAGGCTTTCGCCGGAGTTGGTGGCGGAAATTAAATTTTTAAAGGTTAAGCTGCTCTTTTTAGCCGGGCGCGAAAAAAACATCGTCGGCGGCTTTGTGGAAAAGGCGGGGCTGATGGAGATGATTGACGGCATCGGCGACAGCACGGCAAAATTTGACGAATTTGCCAGGTACATTCAGGCGCTGGGCGCCTTCCATAAATTCTACGGAGGCAAGGATAAATAATGAAGCAGGCAGTTTTAAAAGGAAAGTTTTTAATAGAGGCGGTAATTACGCTGGTAACGGGGCTGCACATCGGCACCTCCAGCGATTTTACCCCCATCGGTGCTGTTGAAAGCCCCTTTGTGCGCGACCATTTTACCAAGGTGCCCATTATTCCCGGCAGCTCGCTGAAGGGCAAGCTGCGCACCCTGCTTGCCAAAATGCGCTCGCCCGGCTATGTGCTTAACAAAATTGAGGACGATGACGCCGTTATTTGCCGTTTGTTCGGTTCAACCTCTAAAAACGGCGTGGTTGGCGCGCGCCTGCAATTTTACGACGTGTTTGTAACGCCCGAAAGCATTGAAAAAATCAGCCGCCTTGATACCGATACCTACATGGGCGAGGTTAAGTTTGAAAACTCCATTACCCGCCTTACGGCGACGGCGATACCGCGCCAGATTGAAAGAGTGCCTGCCGGTACGGATTTTGCGTTTAAGCTGGTGTATAACATTGAAAGCGAAGCGGAAATAGAAGAGGATTTTGCCACGCTGGCAGCGGCTTTAATGATGGTGCAAATGGATTATCTGGGCGGGCACGGTTCGCGCGGCTACGGCAGGGTGGCGTTCAGCAATTTTAACGTGCGCTACGCAGGCTTAAACAAGGAACTGGCGGCTTATGAAGGCAAACTTAAAACCACGCTTGAAGGAAGCTGCATAGAATGAAATACTATGTTGTGCGGATGAAATTTTTAACGCCGGTGCATTTTGGCACGGCAGAAAATAAAAAGGGCGGCAGTTTACAGGCGTTTAACTGCTGTGCGGATACCTTTTTCAGCGCGCTGGTAACGGAAGCAGCCGGGCTGGATGAGGCGCTGTGCGGCGAATTTATAAACGCGGTGGAACAGGGCAGCCTTGTTTTCAGCGACCTTTTGCCCTATTACAGCGGCGAGGAGGAAGAACTGTACGTTCCGGTGCCGCTGAACCGCCGGGAAAAAATTAACCCGCTTGATTTGCAGCTTTCTTTTAAAGAGCTGTGCCTGCAATACGAGGCGGTGCGTGAGCACGAAAGCGCAGCCTATATCCGCGCAGGCGGGGTAAAGGCTTATTTAGCGCCTTTTGGCGGAGCGCAGGGCAGCCCTAAGCGCGAGTTCGGCTGGAACGGCGTGCAGCGCCGTATGGATTTCCGCGTGGGCAGCAGGGCGTATTATGTAAACAATTACACTTTTGCGCTGGGGGCGGGGCTGTATTTTATCGCCGCTTTGGCGGATGACGCGCTTTTGGAAAGCCTTGTAAAAACGGTGGAGCTTTTGGGTTTGGGCGGCATTGGCGGCAGGCGCAGCAGCGGCTTTGGCAAATTTGCCGTTGTTGGCGGGCCGCAGCTTTTAAGCGAGGCGAGCAGCGGCGACGCCGGTGTGCTGCACGCGATGCTGAACGACAAGCAAAGCAGGTGGCAAATGGCGCTTTCCGTACTGTGCCCGGCGCCGGGGCAGATTGCCGATGTTAAGGCAGGTGCTTACGGGCTGGTAAAACGCAGCGGCTTTATTTATAATGCGGCGGAGCAAAGCTGGCAAAAGCGCAGCAGCGTGTATATGCTGCGGGCGGGCTCATGCTTCCCCAAAAGGGTAGCAGGGCAGCTGTTAAAATTTGCTGCCGAAGGCGCGCAGCACGGGGTTTACCGCTGCGGCAAGGCTTTATATATGGGGTTGCCGGTATGAGTATCAGTAATTTTGAATATAAAAAAATGCGTATAACCTGCCTGGGGCCGGTGCATATTACCGA
>CASEIL010000020.1 GCA_949288065.1 uncultured Phascolarctobacterium sp. | reverse complement strand
GATGAGTTTTTGTATAACATTCGACGCGCACCCGCATAGCGGGTGGTTCTCTGTAAAACATGATTTTTAATCATGTTTTACCAGCTAAAGCCACATAAAAAAAATAAAGCCGCAGAGCAATCTGCGGCTTATTTTTTATTGGTGGGCCCAGTAGGGTTCGAACCTACGACCAATCGGTTATGAGCCGATGGCTCTACCACTGAGCTATAGGCCCGGGCATTGGTTTTAAACCAACATTAATATTTTACTAAAGTTAGTTAAGGTTGTCAACTATTCAAGAAAATCTTTCAGACGTTTGCTGCGGCTGGGGTGCCTTAACTTCCGTAAGGCTTTGGCTTCAATCTGGCGGATACGCTCACGCGTTACGCCAAAATGCTGTCCAACCTCTTCCAGCGTGCGGCTGCGTCCATCTTCTAAACCAAAGCGCAACTCCAGCACTTTCTTCTCGCGCACGGTAAGCGTTTCCAGCACTTCGTCAAGCTGCTCGCGCAAAAGCGTAAACGATGCTGCGTCGGCAGGTGCGGGCGCGTCGTGGTCTTCAATAAAATCGCCCAAATGCGAATCTTCTTCTTCGCCGATAGGAGTTTCCAACGATACCGGCTCCTGCGCAATTTTCATAATCTCGCGCACGCGGTCAACAGTGGTATCCATCTCTTTGGCAATTTCTTCCGGGGTCGGTTCGCGGCCAAGCTCCTGCAACAGCTGGCGCGATACGCGGATGAGCTTGTTGATGGTTTCTACCATGTGCACCGGTATGCGGATGGTGCGCGCCTGGTCGGCAATAGCGCGGGTAATGGCCTGGCGAATCCACCACGTTGCGTAGGTACTGAATTTAAAGCCCTTGTTATAGTCAAATTTTTCCACAGCTTTAATGAGGCCCAAATTGCCTTCCTGAATTAAATCGAGGAAGAGCATGCCGCGGCCAACATAGCGTTTAGCAATGCTTACTACAAGACGCAGGTTGGCTTCCGAAAGGCAGCGTTTTGCTTCTTCTCCCTGTTCGTAAACGTCCTCCAGCAGCTTTTTGTAATCCTCTTCCAGCGCTAGGTAATCGTCAAACACCTTGCTGTCAGTTTCTTCCGGCAGGCGGCGTTTAATTTCTTCCAAAATGGTTTTTAAATCAAACAGCGCGTGTATTTCCTTATCGCTGGTGTGAATATCGGGCATAACCTTTTCGCTGCCTTCGATATTAACGTGCTCTTCCACCAGCAGCTTGTGCAGGCGCAGGCACTCGTCGCGGGTAAAATCCGCTACCAGTGCGGCATATTCTTCAAGCGTGCAGGGGTGCCCGCTTAATTTTCTTTCCTTAATAAATTGCAAAGCCTTATGGATGCTGCGCAGGCTGCAAATGGTGTTTTCATCAGCGATGAGCTTGCGCGCTTTTTCGATAAGCTCTGCGGTTGTGTCCTTGCCGCTGTACACGGGCGCAACCATGCCGTGGCGGATGCCGTGCAGCAAGCGGTAGGCCTGTTTACCCTTATCCATGCGTTTGGCAAGTTTAACCTCGTCCTCGCCCACCAACAGGGGCACACGGCCGATTTCTTTTAAGTACATGCGCACTGGGTCGTCAATGCTTACGCCCTCGGGCACGCTCATGTTGGCAAGCTCTGCCTCGTTAATTTCGTCAGCCTCGCTTACAGCTTCCGGCTCAAGGTCCAGCTCGTCGCCGCCGTCGTCCACAACGTCAATGCCCTTTTGCGCAATCAGTTCGTACATGTTATCCATGTCGTCGGCGCTCATATCCTCGGCGTTCTGCATTGAATCCATAATTTCACGATAAGTGAGAACACCGCCATGTGATTTTCCTTTTGATAATAATTCCTCAACCTGTTCGGACGGTATTTTTGTATTAGCCATGGTGTTCCCTCCCTTCGTGATAATCTGCTTTAACCATTTTAATACAAATTTTTAATCGCATCTTTTATCTTCTGGCTTTCTGCAAGCTCCTGCAAAAAGCGGCTGTCCCCCAAACGTTCATATTCATCGGCAAGCAGCCGGTGCTTTTCGTATAAAGCCTCCAGCCTGCTTTTGTTCATCGTGCGGATGCAGTCGCCAATGAGCTTTTCCTCATCGCCGGGCTGCACGTTTTTAGCCATTATTGCCGCAAATTCTGCCGCTGCCTGCGGGCTTAAAACCCTAAATAGCGTGCTCGCGGCGTCGCCGTCAGGCGCTATATTAAGCTGCTCTTTCAGGGCGTTATAAATTTCCTCGTGTTCCGGCTGTTGAAATCCGGCCTGTTCTATCTTGTCCCTGTAAAGCAAAAGCAGCCGTAAATTTTTGGCAAGTATATTTAAAAGCTGGCGTCCGGCCTCTTCCTCCGCCCCGGCGGATTTAACCGCGGGCGCCTGCGGCGCAACTGGTGCCTGCGTGCTTTTGCCCGATTTGCGTGCCAGTTTGCGGTATTCGCTCATAATAAGGCTTTCGTCAATCGTTAAAAGCTGCGCCAGCTTGCGGATGTGGCCTGCCACCTCTATATCGTTTTTACATTCTAACAGGAATGGTAGTATATTCGACACCGCTTCTACTTTTCCTGCTAAATTTGAAACATTATTTTGCGCAATCGTCTGCCGCATTTGAAAATCAATGCCGTCTGACGCATTTTTTATCAGTTCCAGGTAAGCATCCGTGCCGTGCTTGCGCACAAATTCATCAGGGTCTTTGCCGTCCGGCACGGCCAGCACCTTAACGCGCAAACCTGCCGCGCGGGCAATGCTTACAGCCCTGATATCGGCCCGCAGCCCCGCCTCATCGCTATCGTACGAGAACACAACCTCATCGCACACGCGCGCCAAAAGTTTGGCCTGCTCCGCCGAAAACGCTGTGCCCATCGAGGCCACCGCCCAGTCGATACCGGCGGCATGCAGGCTGATGGCATCCATATAGCCTTCTACAATAATCGCCTGCCGCCGTTTTTTTATCTCTTTAAAAGCGGCGTGCAAGCCAAAAAGTAAGGTACGTTTATTAAACCATTCCGTTTCGGCAGTGTTCATGTATTTGGCGGCGTCGGCGTTCTGCTCTAAAATGCGCCCGCCAAAGCCAACCACATGCCCGCGCGCATCCTCAATCGGTATCATCACGCGCCCGCGGAACTTATCATATGCGCCATTTCTGCCTTTAATGGCAAGCCCGGACTTTATTAAAAGCTCTTCGCGGCAGCCGCGTTTGCCCAGCGCTTTTACAAGCGAGGTATAAACCGGCAGCGACACGCCGATGGAAAATTTTTCGATAATCTCGGGCGTAATGCCCCTGCCCGCAAGGTATTTCTGCGCTATTTTGCCGTATTCGCTTTTGGCAAGGCACGCCTGGTAAAAACGTGTTGCCAGTTCGTTAGCGGCAATTATTTCTTTCGCTTCTTTTTCGCGTTCAATTTCCTGCCTCGATTTTTCGCGCTCCGGCACGGGTATGCCAAGCTTGTTGGCAAGTATTTTCAGCGCCTCCTGAAAGGTGCAGTTTTCTTCCTTCATTATAAAGGTAAACACGTCGCCGCCGGCGTGGCAGCCGAAGCAATAAAAAAAATTCTTATCCGGCGATACGGAAAACGACGGTGTTTTTTCGCCATGAAAAGGACAGCAGCCCCAATAGCTGCTGCCGCGTTTTTTCAGCGGTACATATTCCGAAACTATCTCGACGATATTTGCCTGTGAGCGGACCTGCTCTTTAAAATCATCAAACATACTGCTCATTTGCCTTGCTCCCGTCACTTTAAATATCATCTGCTCTATTTATATTCAATATCTAAACTCAAAATCCTCTTTTTTATTTAACTTTTGTTACATTAAATAACAGGCAAAAAATAGCGGCTGAAAAGCTGCACCGCCGCCGCGTCGGTAAGGCTGGCAACAAAATCCACCACCGCCTGCTCTTTGCCAAAGGTTTTGGCGGCTTCGGCGTATTCGCGCGGCAACATCTCCGGCTGCTTCATGTATAAATCGAGCAGCGTCGTTACAACGTGCTCTGCCTTGCGGTGCTCCTGCGTAAGTTCCGGCGAGCAGTAAACGTAATCGAACATAAAGCAGCGGAACTCGTCCATCGCCGCTTCGTAATATTTATCCATGGCAATCACGGGCTTGCCAATAGAATTTTCCACCACGTTGCGCACTAAAATATCCAAAATCTGGCTCGGCTGCGTGCCAAGTCGCATGGCAACAATGCCCGGAAGCTTTTCCGGCCCGATGATACCTACCTTGCAACCGTCGTCAAAATCGTGGCACAAATAGGCAATGCGGTCGCAGCGGCGCACAATCTGCCCTTCCAGCGTTTTAGGCAGCACGTCGCCCGTGTGGTTTACAATGGCGTCCTGCACGTCCAGCGTCAGGTTCAGCCCCCTGCCATCACGCCCATAGTATTTTACCACGCGCAGGCTCTGCTCGTTATGCTTAAAATGCCCGGTGTAGGCGTTAATGGCGCGCTCGCCTGCGTGCCCAAACGGCGTGTGCCCAATGTCGTGCCCCAGCGCGGCGGCTTCGGTTAAATCCTCGTTTAAGCGCAGGGCGCGGGCAATCGTCCGGGCAATTTGCGATACCTCCATGCTGTGCGTAAGGCGCGTACGGTAATGGTCGCCCGGGTTTAAGTACACCTGCGTTTTGTGCTTCAGCTTGCGGAACGCCATACTGTGGATTATCCTGTCCCTGTCGCGCTGGTAAGCGGTGCGCAGCCCGTCCGGCTCCTCGTCAGCCCCGCGCACGGCGGCAGCGCTTTTTTTCGCCCACGGCGCTAAATTTTTCTGTTCGTTTTCTTCAATAAACTCTCTAATGCCCATTTGTTTCACCTTAATTTCACCAAATGCGCCTTGCCGCACGCCGCGGCAAAGTCTATAATAGTAATATATTCATTAAACAAAGAGGTTTTTACAATGAAAAAAATTTTGGCAATTTTATTTGTGCTTATTTTTATGCTGGTGCCATCCGCTTTTGCGGAACAGCCTGCCATCAGCAGCGACAGCCAGACCTTTAACCCCTTTACCGGCGTATACGATTTAAAAGGCAACGTACACGTCGATTTGGGCGACCGCGTTATCGACGGCGACGAAGCGCAGGTTTATTTGTACCAGCTGCGCGTAACGGCGCAGGGCAACATCAGCCTGACGGACAAGCCCAGCGGCATCCATTTTGACTGCGACCGCGTCGAAGTTATCGGCAACGAGCGCACCGCCTATGTAACCGGCAACATGGTGTTTACGCAGGACGATTTGCACATCACCGCCGACAGCGGCAGTTTTAACTGGAAAACCAAAAACGCCGTGTTTAAAGGCAACGTAGCCGTTAACGGCACGCCGCAGCAGGGCGATGTTACCTACAACGTGCGCGATAAAAAATTTTTGTAACAGCCTAAATAACCCCCGTCAATGCGGGGGTTATTTTTATATGCGCCTGTCGCGGTTCTTTTGAATATAATCCAGAATAATACCGGCCGTTTCTTCAATAGCGCGATTTGATACGTTAATAATTTTGCAGTGCACGCGGCGCATAATCGCCTTGGCATATTCCAGCTCCTCGCTGATGCGCCTTACATCGGCGTAGTTGGCACCGTCGCTGAGCCCCATGGTTTTTAAGCGCTCGCTGCGGATTTCGTTCAGCTTAAACGGGTCAATTAACAGCCCTACAATTTTATGCGGCGGCACCTTAAACAGTTCCTCCGGCGGAGTAATTTCCGGCACCAGCGGCACGTTGGCAACCTTCAGCTGCTTGTGCGCCAGGTACATGCTAAGCGGCGTTTTACTGGTGCGGCTTACGCCGATAAGAACAACGTCTGCCTTCAACAGCCCCAGCGGGTTCTTGCCGTCGTCGTACTTAACGGCAAACTCAATCGCCTCAACGCGTTTAAAATATTCGTGGTCCAGCGCGTGGATAAGGCCCGCCTGATTTTTCGGCAAAAGGCCCGACGTTTTTTCAATCGCCTTCAGCATCGGCCCCAAAACGTCGATAACCTCCACGTCCAGCTCCATCGCTTTTTGCATAATATGCTCGCGCAGCTCCGGCGATACAATCGTGTAGCACACAATGCCGCCGCATTCCTTCGCCTCTTCAAGTATTTTTTCCACCTGCTGTGCATCTTTAATGTACGGCACGCGGATAACGTCAAATTTTTCCTGTACAAACTGGCTTGTAGTTGCCTTTACAACCGATTCGGCGGTTTCGCCGATGGAATCGGACACAGCGTAAATAACCGGTGTCTTAGCTATGATAATTGCCCCCTTTGCCCTCTGCCAAATCTACCAGCAGACGGGTGAAATTAGTTTTGGTAATCCTGCCCACAACCTCGTAGCTGCGGCTGCCTTCCTCAATACAGCGCACAACCGGCAGGCAGTCAATCTCGTTGTCGATAATTTTGCGTGCAGCTGCGGCGACGGAATCCTCCGGCGTTACAACAATCAGCTTGGAAAGCGGCGTCATCACCATCACCACAGGCACCTCGCGCAGGTTGTAGTTATTGTTAATGGCGGCCTTTAATAAATCCTTGCGCGAAACAACGCCTGCCAACAGCCCGGCATCATCAATAACAAACACCGTGCCCACATCCTCCAAAAACATTGTTATAACTGCCTCGTAAGCACTTTTATCGTGGCTCACCGCCACCGGCACGGACTGCAAATCGCGCACGCAGATGCCGGAAATTTCTTCCATCAGCATGCCTAAAGTGTTTTTACCGGTAAAAAAGTAACCAACCTTAGGCCTCGCGTCCAAAATGCCGCCCATTACAAGTATTGCCAAATCACTGCGCAAAGCAGCGCGCGTAACGTTAAGGCGTTCCGCAATGTGCTCGCCGGTAATAGGGCCGTCCTGTCTTACAATCTCAGCTATACGCTTTTGCCTTGTACTTAAAGAAATTGTCCTCATCCCCTTCTGCCGTTCCAAAATAACACATATATTATTAGTATACGCTATATATTTCAAAAATCCTCTTTTTGGTAATATATTTTTCACAGCGTATCACAAATTATACACCTTTGCAAACTCTTTGCAACATAGTAGCGCCTAACGGCGGATACATGCTATAATAATTGCAAGTTACCAGATAAAGGAGTGCATAAAATGAAAAAAATACTGGCAGCAGCAATGTGCATGATGATTTTTGGCAGCGGCGCGCTGGCGCAGGAAGCCCCCAAAGAACTGATTATGTACGGCAACGCCGTAGAAAATACCGGTAGCACCATTACCGTGCAGAATGCCAACAAACCGTTTGACAAGGTAGCCCTGCACATTACTGAGGACACATTTTTAATTGACAACAGCACCGGTTACTATATCGGCGCAAACGATATTGCATTGAACGAACACGTTAAAGCCTATTACGGCCCGGCGCTGACCCGCAGCCTGCCGCCGCAGGGCAAGGCTGACGCCATTGTGGCCGGCGCAGAAACAAGCCGCCCCGTGTTTACCTATTTTAACATCGGCAAGGTAGAACCGCAGGACGACGGCAGCGTGCGCGTGCTGAACGTAAACGAAACGCAGTATGTAACTATCTCCCCCGTTGTTTACCCGGATGTAACCGAACTAAAAGCAGGCGACAAAATGCTTTTGTGGTATGATTTCAGCACTTTAAGCCTGCCTGGGCAGGCCACTGCCACCAAGGCCGTGCTTTTGCAAAAGGGTCTGGCAGATATTAACATTAACACCGTGGCGGGCGTAATTGCCATGGAAGGCAAGGAACTGGCAGACGTAAAAATGCTTAACCGCTTTGGCACTTTGTATGTGCCCCTGCGCCCGGTTGCCGAAGCGCTTGGCTACACCGTAAACTGGAACAACGATGCGCAAACCGCGGTAGTTTATAAAGGCGCACAAAGTGCAGTGTGCACCGTTGGCAGCGACGATTACGGCAAACAGCGCATGCGCGTTAAACTGCAATACAAACCCTTGCTTATTGATAACACCTTAATGGTGCCAGTAGAAATGCTTGACCACGTTATGGATTACAGCGTTAAAATCAGCGCCAGCCATGTGTAAAAACTAAATAATTTAAACTAAATTACAAACCGGCTGCTATTTATTTAGCAGCCGGTTTAGTTATGCGCAAAAACAAAAGAGCCCAACCATTGGTCAGGCTCTAAACAACAAAACTTTTAATTATACATAAATGTATTTTAAAATAAACAGAATTGCCAGAATGTACATTACGCCGCTGATTTTACGGCGGGCTTCGCCACCCAGCACCATGTTAATGAACACATAGGAAATAACGCCGAGGGAAATGCCTTCGGAAATGGAATACATAAACGGCATGGCAATAATCGCCGTAAAGGCAGGCACAGCTTCGGAAACATTGTTAAAATCAATATTCAGCACGGTGCCCAGCATTAAAAAGCCAACAATAATCAGCGC
Source organism: uncultured Phascolarctobacterium sp. (assembly GCA_949288065.1). GTDB lineage: Bacteria > Bacillota > Negativicutes > Acidaminococcales > Acidaminococcaceae > Fusicatenibacter_A. The sequence continues at coordinate 34,896 of CASEIL010000020.1, read as the reverse complement.
GGGCGCTGTTGCAAACGCCGGTATTGCCAAAAAGATTGGCGCAAACAACAGCGAAAGCAGGAATAAACCGGCAACGGTTACAGCGGTTAAGCCGGTGCGGCCGCCTGCCATTACGCCGGAAGAGCTTTCTACAAACGTGGTTACGGTAGATGTGCCCAGCATTGCGCCGGCAATGGTTGCAGTGCTGTCTGCCAGCAGCGCGCCTTTAATATGCGGCAGCTTGCCTTCCTTGTCCAGCATATCTGCTTTGGATGCCACGCCGATTAAGGTGCCCAGCGTGTCGAACAAATCAACAAACATAAACGAGAGCATTACGGTAACAAAGTTAAAGGTTAAAATGCCGGTAAAATCCATCTGCATTACAGTCGGCATAATGCTCGGAATGTAAAGGCCGTTAGAAAAATCGGGGAAGGTAGAGAACATGCCAAGTTCCGGGTTCGGCACATAAAGCCCGGTAACCTCGGCAGCCATGCCCATAATCCATGTGCCCAAAATACCAATTAAAATGCCGCCGCGCACGTTTTTAGCCATTAAAATAGCCGTCAGCAGCACGCCCAACAGGGCAATAAGCGCGCCCATACCGGTGGAATAAATTTCGCCGTTTTCAATAGCCGCTTTAAACGGATAAATTTTTACCAGCGTTACGCTGTCCACAACAATGTGCGCGTTTTGCAGGCCGATAAACGCAATAAACAGGCCAATACCGCCGGTAACGCCAAATTTAAGCGCCGCCGGAATGGAGTTAAAAATTGCCTCGCGCACAGGCGTAAGCGAAAGCAGCAAAAAGATAATGCCTTCAATAAATACGGCCGCCAAAGCCACCTGCCAGGAGTAGCCCATTTGCCCAACAACGGTGTAGGCAAAAAATGCGTTTAAGCCCATGCCCGGCGCCAGCGCGAACGGGTAGTTGGCAAACGCCGCCATTAAGAGCGTACCGATGCAGCTTGAAATGGCCGTCGCCGTAAAAATTGCGCCCGCATCCATGCCTGTTGCAGAAAGGATGGCAGGGTTAACGGCAAGAATGTACGCCATCGTCATAAACGTGGTGAGGCCTGCCAGCATCTCAGTGCGGGCATTGGTGCCGTTTTCCTTCAGTTTAAACAGATTTTCCAGCAAAAATATCAACGCCTTTCAAAAAATATCAGCCGCTTAAAGAAGCGGCCTAAACGAAAAACACATATAATTTTATTGTATATAGCTTAAATTGTCAACTTTTTAAATTCTAAAATCGCGTTCGCCCTGTTCAATATCCTTTAAGTGGCGCGCAACCAGCTCGCGAACTTTTTCGTTGGGAATGTTTACCAGCTCTTTTTCAATCAGCGCGTCACCCAGCTCCTTAACATGCGGGGATGCGTAATCGACTAAGTATTCCTTCAGGGTCATCAAAGCATTGGGGTGGCAGCAGTTTTGAATCTGCCCGCTCTTGCACAGGCTCATAAAACGGTCGCCGGTGCGCCCTGCACGGTAGCACGCGGTGCAGAAGCTGGGGATATAGCCCATTTCCATCAGCCAGCCCACAACCTCGTCCAAAGTGCGGTTGTCGCTGATATCGAACTGCGCAGAATCATTTTCCTTCTGCGGTTCTGCATAGCCGCCAACGCTGGTGCGCGAGCCGCCGCTGATTTGCGAAATGCCGAGGTGCAGCACTCTTTCGCGGGCGCGCTGGCTTTCGCGCGTCGAAACAATCATGCCGGTGTAAGGCACGCTAATGCGGATGCAGGCCACGAGTTTTTCAAAAATATCGTCGCTGATGCCGTTATCAAAGGTGCTGGGGTCAATATCGTCCGCCGGGCAGATGCGCGGCACGCTGATGGTGTGCGGGCCAACGCCGTGCACTGCCTCCAGATGTTCGGCGTGCATTAACAGGCCTGCAAATTCGTAGCGGTACAGTTCCAAACCAAACAAAACGCCAAGGCCTACATCGTCGATGCCGCCTTCCATCGCGCGGTCCATCGCCTCGGTGTGATAGGCATAATTGCTTTTAGGCCCAAACGGGTGCAGCTTTTCGTAGCTTTCCTTGTGATATGTTTCCTGAAACAGAATATAAGTGCCGATGCCTGCTTCATTCAGCTTGCGGTAATTTTCTACCGTGGTGGCGGCAATATTTACGTTAACGCGGCGGATAGCGCCGTTTTTATGCTTAATGCTGTAAATGGTTTTGATAGATTCCAGAATATATTCAATCGGGTTGTTTACAGGGTCCTCGCCTGCTTCCAGCGCCAGGCGTTTGTGCCCCATATCCTGCAAGGCAATTACTTCCTGGCGGATTTCATCCTGCGTAAGCTTTTTGCGGGCAATGTGCTTGTTTACGCTGTGATACGGGCAGTAAACGCAACCGTTAATGCAGTAGTTGGAAAGGTAGAGCGGCGCAAACATAACAATGCGGTTGCCGTAAAAATCTTTTTTAATCTGCTCGGCAAGGGCGTAAATTTCCTTGTTTTTATCTTCCAGCTCGCAGTCAAGCAGCACAGCGGCCTCGCGATGGCTTAAGCCCTTGCGCAGCTTTGCCTTTTCAATAATTTCTGAAATCAGCGCAGCGTTGTTTTTGTTGGCCGCAGCATATTCCAGCGTTGCCATAATCTCGTTATGGTCGATAAATTCCTCTGCTTTCATTGATTTTACATCATACATTGGTTTTTCCTCCTTAAGGTCAGGCGAACCTTCCCCGTCAGTATTTCTCCTATAAAAAGCCCAAAGGCGTTAAGGACTAAGCCTGTGTTTTGGCATACAGCGCCTTGGCGGTAATGCCGGGCAGCATGCCGATTTTGCCGGACAGCGCACTGATTATATCCTGCGGCGCATCCATAACAATGCTTATTATATGCAGTTTCTTTTCGCGGTAGGGCAGCCCCATGCGGCCGATGATGTATTCGCGGTATTCGTGCAGTACGGCGTTCAGCTCTTCTACCGAGGCGGTATCTTCAACGATAATCCCTAACAGCACAACTCTTGTTTCCATAATATTGCTCCTTTACAAAGCCTCCGCGCGCTTTACAATTAAACGCGCCAAAATTATGCCGGCCATGCCGGTAACCATCTGCGGCCAGCCCATCATAAAGCCAATGGCAAACACCATTTTTTCGGGCAGCGCCAGTATTTTTAAAAGCAGCAAACTGCTGGTAAACATGCAAATGGTTTTAACAAGCGGCGCCAGCATCAGCCCACGGCGCCACGCCCAATGGCAGATAAGCACAAACACGGCGTTACCGCCGATAACAACCGGTATTAAAAGCGGTATGGGCAGCTGCCCCTGAATGTAGGCAAAAAACGGCAGCAGCGCAACTGCAAGCAGCGCCGGTTTAAGCCCAGCCAGCCGCACGGTAACCGCCAGCATCATATTCACCAGCGTGCCGATAATAAACATGCTCGCCATCGGCGGCAGCGGTATTACCATCCGCAGCGATTGCAGCACTACCGTCAGGGCAATCAGCATCGCCCCGCGCACTAAGTTTCTATCCATAGCGCATTACCTTGCCGGGCATTCTTTGGCAACAAAGGTCTTGTAAGCTGCCAAAAGCTGCGGCACAACCGTGCCAACCTCGCCGCCGTTAATCAGCTTGCGGTCAATTTTAGTTACCGGCACAATTTCGCAGCGCGGCCCACAAATAAAGGCTTCCTCCGCCTTCATGGCAAAGTCAACGTCAAAGGCTTTTTCTACAACGGGCATACCCAAATCCAGCGCCAGGCGTTCTTTAATCACCTGGCGGGTAATATTTTTATGAATGTTTTCGTTTTCCGGCGCCGTCCACAAAACCTCGTCCTTCACCAGCATAAAGCTGCTTTCTGTCGTTTCGGTAATTTTGCCATCGCGCACAAAAAGGGCGTCAAACGCGCCGCTGATGTGTGCCTTCTGGCGCGCCATAACCTCCGGCAGGCGGTTTAAGGTGTTAACGTCGCAGTGCTGCCAGCGCAAATCCTTTTCGGTTAAAAGTTTTACGCCCTTCGTCTGGTAGTCTGCCAGCATGTTCCTGTCGGTAAACAGCGGCTGCATAACCAGCTGCGGCACGCTCATTTCCGGAAACGCCAAGCCAAAAGGCGCGCTGCCGCGCGTAATCTGCGTGTAAATTTCGCCGTTTTCCATGCCGGTAGCTTTAATAAGCGCTTCGTGAAACTCCACCAGCTCTTCTACCATATAAACTGCCGGTATTTTTAAACGTGTTACCGAAGTAAACAGGTTTTCCATGTGCGGCAGCATGCCAAAAACCTTGCCGTTGTACACCGGCACAATTTCAAAAACACCGTCGCCAAACTGATGCCCGCGGTCGTTATAATCTATCGCTGCTTCGCTGCTGTTTAAAATTTCGCCGTTAATCAAAATCAAATCTGTGTTCATTATTGCCTCCGTGTTTGTTGATACATATTTTTAAAATAAACTTCTTGTTAAAAAGCATAGCGGCATTGTATAATATTTATGCGGCTTTGTGCCGTTAAAACAATTAACCTATTTTATTATACAACATTTCTTATTGTTTGTCGCTATATCAAAAGGAGGAACTTAGATGGCGCATTTACCACCCATAGTTTCCGACCTTGCCATGATTTTGCTGGTAGCAGGCATTACTACCATCCTTTTTAAAAAGCTTAATCAGCCGCTTGTGCTCGGTTACATCGTTGCAGGCTTCATCACCGGTCCGCACTTTTCATTCTTCCCCACGGTTACGGATTACAACAACATCCACACCTGGTCGGAAATCGGCATTATCTTTTTAATGTTCTCCCTCGGTTTGGAGTTCAGCTTTAACAAACTTAAGCAGGTTGGCAGCACTGCCTTTATTGCCACTATCGTGGAAATTGCAGGGCTGCTCTCGCTCGGCTACGGCGCAGGCATGCTGATGGGCTGGAGCCACATGAACAGCCTGTTTTTGGGTGGCATGCTATCAATGTCGTCCACAACCATTATTATTAAAGCGTTTGAAGATTTAAAAATGAAAGGCAAGCGCTTTACGGAAATGGTGTTTGGCATTTTAATTGTTGAAGACATCGCCGGTATTATTATGATGGTGCTTCTCTCTACCATGGCGGCGTCCGTCGGCATTTCCGGCACGGAGCTGCTGGCCAGCGTTATGCGCCTGCTGTTCTTTTTAGTGCTGTGGTTTGTGCTGGGCATTTACCTTGTGCCTACCTTTTACAAACGCTCGCTTAATTTAATGAACAACGAAACCATGCTCGTCACCTCCATCGGCTTGTGCCTGGGCATGGTAGTGCTGGCAACGCACTTGGGCTTTTCGTCCGCGCTGGGCGCGTTTATTATGGGCTCGCTGATTGCCGAAGCACCCAATTCCGAAAAGATTGAGCATTTATTTACGCCGGTTAAGGATATATTCGGCGCTGTGTTTTTCGTATCCGTCGGCATGCTGGTTGACCCGGCGCTGCTGTTGGAATACTGGCTGCCGATTGTTTTCCTTATTATTGTAACCATTGTGGGCAAGCTGGTCTTTTCCGCCGGCGGCGTGCTGCTTAGCGGACAAAACCTGCAAACATCCATTTTGTGCGGCTTCAGCCTGGCGCAGATTGGCGAATTTTCGTTCATTATCGCCTCGCTCGGCATGAGCCTTGGCGTTATCAGCGATTTTATTTACCCAATTATTGTTGCCGTTTCGGTTATGACGACGTTTACTACGCCGTTTTGCATTATGGCGGCCGACCCTGCCTACCGCGTCATCCGCCGCCTGCTGCCGCAGCGAGTTAACGACTGGCTGGAGCGCTACACCGAAAAAAATATCGGCGGTAACGCCAGCGACGACTGGAGCAGCTTTTTAAAAGAATATTTTACGCGCATGCTGATTTTTACCACCATTTTAACGGCCACCGCGTTATTTGCGGAATATTATTTAAGCCCGTACCTTAACGAAGCGCTTAAACTGCCGCACGCGGATATTATTACCGCCGTGCTGACCTTTGTTATTATGGCGCCGTTTTTGCGTGCCGTGCTGGTTAACCGCACCAGCCATCCGGAGCTGTTTTCCGTGCTGTGGTTTCAAAAACGCAGCAACCATATTCCGCTGACGGTACTGGTTTTGTTAAAAATTATTGTTGCCGCAGGCTTTATCTTCTTTGTGTTTGAAAGCATTTTAGGGCTGGAAACCTTCTTTGCCGTTGCGGCGACGCTGGTTACCGCGTATTTTATCTCGTCCTCTGACTGGCTGATGGGCGAATATTTACGCATGGAATCGCGCTTTTTGGTGAACCTTAACGAACGCCACATGCTTAAGCACCGCGAAGCGCTGATAGAAGCTGGCAACCACCACCCCTACGGCTGGTTTGATGAGGACTTGCAGCTTGCGCACTACAAGGTGGAAGAAGGCTCCGTTACCGTGGGGCAAAGCCTGTTCAACCTCGCCCTGCGCGAACAATACGGCTGCAATGTTTTGCAGGCGGCCACGCCCAAGCAGATTTACGATATGCCGGGCGGCAGCTTCGTTATCCGCGCCGGTACAAAACTGCTCGTTATCGGCACCAAAGACCATTTTAAGCTGCTGAATTCTGCCATTGAAAGCAAAAAGCTGGGGCTGACGATGCTTGATACGCCTGTGAGCATGCGCCAGTTTATGCTGCTGAACGAAGCAGAAGACAGGCACGAAATTGCCTTTATGCCCTGCGCCATCACCATCGACAGGCACTCGCCGCTGCTCGGCAAATCCATAAAATCGACGGATATCCGCAACAAATGGCACTGCCTCGTCATCGGTCTGGAACGCGGCAGCTACACCATAGTTAACCCCAACATCTCACTGGTGTTTGAAAAAGGCGACCTGCTGTGGGTACTCGGCAAGCAAAAAATGATTAACCAGCTCGTAAGAGATGAAATTTTGTAATACTAAAAACTGCTGTTAAACTTTCAGCCTAAAATCACAAAAGCCGTCACATTTTCAGGCTGTGGCGGCTTACATTTTTACTTTATTTGACTTTTTACGCACGTTTGCTATAATATTTATAGAAACGCAAAAGGCTGCCGATAGACGGTTAGCCGCAAATTATAGTGAAAACTTAAAGTAAGCCGTCACAAACTTGCAGGTCCTGTGGCGGCTTACTTGCTTTTACGGGACAAATCTTTTCCGAGGGTATAACCCAGAGAAAAAACTGCTATTGTATAACTTGCAATCGCAAGTAACGATAACATATCCACGTTATCCCCTCCTGCATAGTATTTCCGATTGCTAATACAATCGGATTTCTATTTTATCGGAGGGTCACAGTCCCTCCGCTGGAGGGCTAACCGCCTACCGTTATGGCAGCACATTCGCGCTTGTTTATAATAACAGAAAAATATAAACGTGTAAAGATATAAAATTTTATTTTAAATACATTAACTTATAAAGACCTCTTTATTACATTAAGCAATAAAGAGGTCTTTGCTATATCCGCTCAGGCGGAGTTTTTTATTTTAAAACCAGCCTAAAAAGCTGCTGATAAAATAATATACTACTGCAACGCCTGCCACTATTAAAAACAGCGGCATAAAAAAGATGAACAGCGCTATTAAAACGGCTATAACCAGCAATATGCCAAGCAGGCCGCCGCTGCAGCCGTTAAAGTTTTTAACGTAAATCTTCGGCCCGCCTGTTTGCGTGCGCCGGTATTCTTCCTCGCGGTATTCGTAGCCCTGCCGGTATTCCGGCGTGCGCTGGTTGTTTGTGCCCTGCTGCTCTTCATAACCTGCTTCGTCAATGGTTACGCCTTCAAACTCATCGCGCTCGCGCGGATTAAGTACGGTCGCCTCCTGCTCGAAGCGGTAATGGCAGTACGGGCATTCTGCCGTGCCCCGGGGTACTTCCCTGCCGCAAAAATTACATTTCATAATGGTACTCCTTTATCTATGGGCGCTCATCAGCATTACCAACAGCCCTTCCTCGTTGCTGTAACGCGGGTCGTGCTCTTCGATATGCAGGGCGCTGACTACGGTTTGCGCCGCCTGCAGCATTACCTCCTGCGTTACGCCGCAGAATTTGGCGATATGCTCGTCAAAAAATACATAGGCCGCGTTTAGTTTTACAAACGCATAAATAACGCCTGCCGCCCATTCCGTTTCGCTGTATTCCGCGCTGCCGCTGCCGGCTGCCGCTAAATCGCACCACAGCTGCGTGGCTCGCCGTACATCGGCCACGGAAAAATAGTTTTTCAGCATAATGTTTTTTAAAAGCCCCGCTACCAGCGTGTCGTCACGGTAGGGCGCAGAACTGAATTTGGTATGCTCGGTATAATTGTTAAAGTAGCGGTGCTGAATGCCTGCGGCGTACAAAAACGCCATATTGCGCAGCACCATGGGGTAGTTGGCGCTGAACCACTGCCACGTCGGCTTTTCCTGCTGCACGCTTACCCAGTTGTAGGCGCGCTTCAGCATATCACGCAGGCACAGGGCGTTGGCGCGTTCAATTTTGTAACCGCGCACGTTGTCCGTCAGCATATTGCCGTTGTAAAACAAGTGGCCTATAAACAGCATATCCCGCGTGTCAAAATCGCTGTCCAGCGGCAGGTTCAGCTGGTAGCTTTCACCGATTAAAAAGTCACGGCAATAATACGCGCCCTCGTCGCCAAAACCTTCCACTGTAAACAGCACCAGACGCGAGGATAAAAATTCCTCTAAAATATCGCTGTTGCGTTTGGCAAATTCCGCATCATAGCGCGGGTTTTCCTTATCGCACACGGTGCGGTAAAAATATTCCAGCGGGTGCACGTCGCGCAGCATCAGGCGGTAATCCAGCAAAAAGTAATCCCAAAAGGACTGGAACGCTTCTTTGCGGCTTTGCGCCGATTCATTAACGGCGTTGCCTAAAATGCCGTGGTACAGCATTGAAGCGCGCTCCAAATCTATGCTGAACTGGCTGTCCGAAAAAAATTCGTGCATAGCAGCATAAATTTCGCCCATGCGCTCGCTGACGTTTAAAAAGATTTTGTTGGAAGCATCCGGCACGGCGTTGCGCCCGCGCGTACCATACCCTTCGGCAAAGCTGCCGTCCGGATTGATGATGTTCATTTTACCGCCCGCGAGTAATTTTTCCGCAGCCTCCTGCGGCGCATCGGCCCAGGAAATGACCTTTTTCTTTTGCAGGTAGGCATACAGCCTGCCGCAGGTTTCCAAAAAATATTTGGTGTGTTCGTAATCAGCTTCAAATTCCGACACGTTGCGGCTGCACCAGGCAACGCAGTCCACAAAGTCGTCGGCGCTCATGTCGCCCAGCAAAAGCTCGGTGTTGCCAAGGTACAGGCACAGCATCGTCAGCTGGTCCCAAACATCGTATAATTCTTCCGGCGTTTTGCCCTGCCATGCCTCCAGGCGCAAAAATCCTTCCGCATATTCCCGACGGAGCAGAAAATTCCAGCCCGGGTCGTGCCCGTAAAAATCTTCCACTAAATCGTAAACATTATCCATGCTCTGTAAAATACCTCTTTCTGTGATAGCTTATTATATCATATCACGGCAGGCAGCGGCAATAACGCACCCGCCACAAAAAAGAACGGCCCTAAAGCCGCTCTTTAAAAATTTTTGTTTTATTCTTCGCCGATGACGAGCACCTCGGGGTGCAGCTCCACACCGGCCTTTTCCATAATAATCCGGCGTACGTCGCCGATAAGCTGCAAAACATCTGCCGCCGTTGCGCCGCCGCGGTTTACTACAAAACCGGCGTGCTTTTCGGATACCTGCGCGCCGCCGACGGTGTAACCCTTCAGCCCCGCCTGTTCAATCAGCGTACCGGCAAAATATCCGGGCGGGCGTTTAAACATACTGCCCGCACTGGGCAGTTCCAACGGCTGCTTACTAATGCGCCTGCTGCTAAAATCGTCCATCATCGCCTTAATGGCGGCTTTATCGCCCGGCTGCATTTTAAGGCACACCTCGGTAATAATGTAGCCGCTTTGCTGCAGGCTGGTTTTGCGGTAGCCAAATTGCAGCTCTTCTGCCGAAAGCTGCTTTTCGTTACCGGCCATATCCATCACGCGCACGCTTTCCACAACGCCCTGCATTTCGCCGTTGTAAGCACCGGCGTTCATATACACAGCGCCGCCAATGCTGCCCGGTATGCCCACGGCAAACTCCATGCCGCTCAGGCCGCATTCCCACGCCTTGCGTGATGCCAGTGCCAGCGAATAGCCGGAACCAAAATACAGGCGGCAGCCATCCTGACGGAAGGCTTTAAGCGCGTTGCCCAGCTTAATCACCAGCCCGCGGATGCCCTTATCGCGCACCAGCACGTTTGAGCCGTTGCCCAAAACCGTTACCGGCACGTTAAATTCGTGCGCGGCAGCAAGGGCCAAGGCCAGCTCTGCCTCGTCCTGCGGCTGCACCAAAACATCGGCCGGGCCGCCAATTTTAAACGAGGTATGCTTTTTCATCGGCTCGGCACAGTAAACCCTGCCGGGCATTTTTTGCTGTAAATTTTCTGCTAAATCTTGAACGGAATTATTCACCGACAGCTTCCTTTACAACATCGTTAATGGTTTTGGTAATATCTGCCATCATCATTTGGAAACGCATAAATGCGTGCAGGTATTCCATTGCGGTCGGGTTCAGGCTTAGCAGGGAAGAAAGTTTTTGCAGCTTTTCTTCTTTTTCTTTGTCAACTTCCTGCTTCTGATATTTGGCAAGCTCAATTTCAGAGCTTAATTTAATAAAGTCGTTAGCAAGCTCTTCTGCCTGCGCGTCTTTTTTCAGCACGGTGCGTGCTTCCAGCAATTTTTTAAATTCGTGGCTTTCTTTTAATGCTTTTGCCAAATCATTGGCGCAATCGTATACGTTCATTATATTTCACCTCATAGTTTAATTATGTATTACCGTAACTATTATAGCACATTTGTGCTTTGTGTAAATGCCCTTTTAAGGTTTTACATTTAAATGCGCAAAGGCTTTGATGTCGCCATAATCAAAATGCCACCATTCCACGTCGCTGGCGGTAAAGCCTGCCAGCTGCATGGCATTGCGCAGCAAATCTCGGCGGTAGCGCTCAAGTTCCGTGCCGCCTGTAAAAGATGCATACTGGCGGATGGAAGGCTCGTCAAAATCACTAATCATTCCGGCATTTTCGCCGGTTGCCAGAACATACAGGCTTACGTCGATGCTGCGGCCCGTGTTGTGGCTAAAACCGGTTTCCGGTGCGGGCAGCATGGTTTTATTATTCAGCGGCAGCGCGTCATACGCAAGTTTAGATACCGACCATGGACGGTAAGCCTCCCACACCACCAGCCCATAGCCATAGGGCGCAAGCTGCTGCTGTACGCTGTTTAACGCTGCGGCGGCTTCGTAATCCAAAAAAGCGCGCATATCTTCCGTCAGCGGGTGCCCAAAGCAGTTATCCGCACCGGCGTAGCGCAAATCCAGCTTAATGCCGGGCACTGCCTGCGCCAAATCCACAAGCTGTGCCTGCTGCCCAGCGCCAAGCGCCGCAGGCATAACGGCGCTGTCTGCCGCAGCCTTCAGCTCCTGCCAGTTGCCGCTTACCGCAAAGCGGAAAGGCTTACCGTTTTCACCTGCAAAAAAGCGGCGGCTGTAACGGTTGCCGCCCACGCTGGCGCTAACGCCGTAACCCTCGCGGCTGCGTTCAATACGCACAGCGGCGTCCAAATGGTTCAGCGGCCCGCTTTCGTTAATTGTGTAAGAATCAAAATGTTCCTTATATAAAGGATAGATATTGCTGCCCGCAAAGGTAAAATCCTTCTGCCCAAAGCGGTACACCAGTTCTACCTCGCCCTTGTTCTCGCGCAGCAAAAACAGCTCGCCGTTGCCGTAATACATACCCAAAATATATTTTAAATCCTTCGGGCAGTCCTTCGGCTCAAAGGCGGGCGCCGCTAAAACGCTGCCTGCCCACAGGCACAGGCACAGCGCCATGCTTAAAATTTTGTGCATCATTTTATCAACTCCGGCCTTACATCCTTCAAAACATTCATATATTCGTTGGCTTTTTCCACTTGCGACAGGTCAATATCACAGTAAACAATTTCTTCCTCCTCGCCGCCTGCAGCAAGCACCTCGCCAAAGGGGCTGATAACGGCGGAATGCCCGTAAAATTTCTGGTCGTGGAACTTGCCCGCGCAGTTTACACCGACGATAAAGGTGTGATTTTCCAGCGCGCGTGCGCGGATGAACAAATCCCAAATCGCGCCGCGCAGCTTAGGCCATTCTGCCGGCACAAAAATTATTTTTGCGCCCTGCATCGCCATGTGGCGGTATAATTCGGGAAAGCGCAAATCATAGCAGATAGTTGAGCCGCAGGTTACGCCCTCCAGTTCGTACACGCCAAAATCGTTGCCCGGTTTAAAAAAACGCTGCTCGTTAAACATACTGAACAAATGCACCTTGCTGTAACAAAAAACGATTTCTCCGTTTTTGTCAATCGTCACCGCTGTGTTGTAAACCTGCCCGTCGCCCTTGCGCAGCGGTATCGAACCCGCCACAATAGCGCAGCTATGTTCTTTGGCAATACTGCGCAGCTCTTCTACAACAGGGCCGTTTAAAAAATCGGCTTCCTTGCTTAAATGCCCCAGCGAATAGCCCGTTGTCCAAATTTCGGGCAGCACGGCAACATCGCAGTTCGGCGCGGCCTGCCGCAGCAGCGCGCACGCTTTTTCTACATTACCGGCTTTATTTTTTTCCAAAACTTCCATTTGCACTAATGCTATTTTCACTTTTTCACCTTCATTACTGTGCCACTACTTTATCCTGCGGAAAGGTAATTTCAAACCTTGTGCCTTCGCCAACCTTGCTGAACACCTGCACCTTAGCGCCGTGCATACGTATTATCTCTCTGGCAATAGCCAGCCCCAGCCCGGTGCCCGGCACGTTGCGCGAATGCGATTTATCAACCTTGTAAAAACGCTCCCAGATGAACGGCAAATCCTCTTCGGGTATGCCCGGCCCCTGGTCGGCAATCGTCAGTTTCACGCTGCCGTCGTCCAAAAGTTCCGTTAAAAAGGTTACAGTACCGTTTTCCGGCGTGTATTTTAAGGCGTTATCGCCGATAATCAGCACCAGCTGCACCATCTGGTCGCCCTGCCCCATAATTTGTATTTTTTCATCGACGTGCACCAACAGCTTTACATTGCGCTCCACGGCGTTTACCATTAGCTTTTCTGCTACGTTGCGCACAATCGCCCCCAGGGGCAGCGGCTGCATTTTGGCAGGCGGAAGCTCATCGGCAGCCTGCATACGGCTGATGTCCAACAGCTCGCTAATCATGCGCTGCAAACGCTGGGTTTCTTCATTTATAAGCAGGCGGTAACGCTGAATCATGTCCTTATCGGTTACGGTACCGTCGCTGATGGCCTCGTTATAGCCGCGGATAATCGTCAGTGGCGTGCGCAGCTCGTGCGATACGTTAGCAACAAAGTCGCGGCGTATTTTTTCCGCACGTTCCGTTTTGGCAACAAACGCGCTTAAATCGTTGCCCAAAGCGTTCAGCGCCTTGCCAAGCTCTGCCACCTCATCCTCACCGTGCACCTCTACCTTGCGGGTGTAGTCGCCTGCGGCAATGGCACTGGCGCTGTCCTTCATGGAAATCAGCGGCTTAATAATAGTTTTAGCCAGGCTGCGCACCATAAACATACTCAAAATCAGCGCCAAAATGGCAACGATAGAAGTATAAATGTAAATATCACGCAAAAAGCTGTCGAAGCCGCTTAAAGGCTGCGCCAGCAAAATCGCGCCGCGCGCCTGCCCCGGCTTGCCGTAAGGCACGCCCACCAGCATAACCTGCTCCTTATAATAAGGATGGTAAATTTGCGACTGCACGGATTTACCGCTGTACACATCCTTTAAAATGCTTACAACCTTGGTATCCAGCTTGCCGCTTTTTATTTCCCTGGAAATTTCTGCCGCCGAGCCTTCCTCCATGGTTAAATCCTTAATGCCAAGGCGGGTGCCGTTTTCGTTAAAATTGGTGTTGATGTTGGACGCCGCCAACAGCTCGTACTTTTCGTTAAACAGCCAGATGCGCGCGCCAACCAGTCGGTCCACGGCAAACACATAACGGTTCAGCGTGTCGCGGCTGTTATTAAACTCCATAAAATATTCAACTGTGGCAGCCATTTCGTTGCCTTTTTCTGCCAGCTCCTGCTCGTTGGTTTTAAAAAAATAATCGGCGATAAGATAGGAAATACCCGTCGTCACGCCGACTACTATAACCATAATCAGAGCCATAAAGCTGTACATCAGCCTCGTGCTCAGTGATTTGTTCATTTTTTGTCTTTAACCTCAAATTTATAGCCTACGCCCCAGATGGTTGTAATGTCCCACTCGGAATCGGCAGGTATATTAAGTTTTTGCCTGATGCGCTTAATGTGCGTATCAACCGTGCGCGTATCGCCGTAGTAGGAATAGCCCCAAATCGTTTCCAAAAGCTGATTGCGCGAAAAAGCCTTGCCTGGGTTGGAGGCCAGGCACCACAAAAGTTCCATTTCTTTAGCAGTAAAAGTCATTTTGCTGCCAAAAGCGATAACCTGGTATTTTTCCATATCAATGCTCAGGCCCTTGTATTCGATATGCGAGCGCCCGTCGGCTTCTTCCTTTTTAACCATCGTGCTTCTGCGCAGAACGGCTTTTACCCTTGCGATAACCTCGCGGTTGTTAAACGGCTTGGTAATGTAATCGTCCGCGCCAATTTCCAAACCCAAAATGCGGTCGTCGTCGTCGTCCTTCGCCGTCAGCATAATAATGGGGATGTCGCTCATTTTGCGCACCTGCTTGCAAACCTCAAGCCCGTCCAGCACCGGCATCATAATATCCAGAATAATAATATCCGGCTTATCGGATTGTACCTTTAAAATAGCTTCTGCGCCGTCGGCGGCCTCAATAACCTCAAAGCCTTCCTTTTCGCAGTAAATTTTTAATATTTCCCTAATCGGTGCTTCGTCGTCAGCAATTAAAACCTTTTGTTTATCCATGGAAATCACCGCCATTAAATCTTATTAAAAATATTATACAATAAAATAACCGTTTTTGGTATTTTTAAGCTATGCTTTCACAAAAAAATTACAAAAACAGGGATATACGCAAAAAAAATAAGCTATCAACAAAGCATGCCCTGTTGATAGCCTGTTAATACTGTTAAATTATACGGCAGGCGCCATAGTAGCGCGCACCCCAATAACCGGTAAATGCGGAAGAAACCGTTACGCCGGTGCTGGAGCCTGCATGGATAAACTGGCCGTTGCCAAGATAAATGCCGCAGTGCGACGGACCGGGTTCATAAGTGCTGAAGAAAATCAAATCGCCCGGGCGCAGCTGGCTGGCGCTGATTTGCTTGCCGCTGTACATCTGCACATCCGCCGTGCGGGGAATGCTGATGCCTGCGCGGGCAAACGCATACTGGGTAAAGCCGGAGCAGTCGAAACCGTAAACGCTGGTACCGCCAAAAACATAAGGGGTGCCGATTACGCCGTAAGCAGCGCGGATAATATCCCTTACCTTTGCGCTTCTGCCGGAACGGTTAGGCGGCATCGGTTTGTTCATTAACGCAGTATAAGTAGCGTCGCCGATAATTCCGTCTACTTCCAACTGTTTATCTGCCTGGAAGCGTTTGACAGCGGCTTCCGTTTCAGAACCGAAATCACCGTCAAGCAGTTTAATTTCGTATTTTAATTCGACCAGGCGTTTTTGAATAGCCAGAACTTCGGGGCCGTTGTCCCCATATTCAAACGCAGCCAGTGCCGTCGTCATATTGGCTAAACAAAGCACACAAGTAAACACCAAACAAATGAGTCCTCTTTTTACCACCCACATCACTTCCTTGCGCCTTTTATAAACAACTAAATTATACCACAAATTCAGCCGGTTGTAAACCAGAACTACCGTTTGCCGATGTGTCTGCCCACTATATACAGTGGTCTTTGCTTAACTTCTTCAAAAATACGCCCTATATATTCGCCCAGAATGCCGATGCCCACTAACTGGATACCGCCTAAAAACAGCACGCTCGCCGTCATGGTAGCCCAGCCGGGCACTGCGTCATTTGCAACATATTTTACATAAAGCACATGTAAAACCAGCAAAAAGCTGATTAAACCGAACACAATGCCTATATAAAACGCCCAGCGCAGCGGTAAATTTGAAAAAGAAGTAATTCCGTCCAGTGCAAAGTGCAGCATTTTGTGCAAATTAAATTTGGAGTGCCCAGCAAAACGCGGCGGCGCGGTAAACTCAAAAGTTGCCACCTTAAAGCCCAGCGTGTTAACCAAACCGCGGATAAAACGCGCGCGCTCGCGGTAGCGTCTGAACGCCTCCACTGCAACTTTGTCCATCAGGCGAAAATCGCTGCCGCCCGGTGTAATTTCCACCTTGGACATGGAATTGATGAGCTTGTAATAAGCCTTAGAGGTAATGTTTTTAAAAAACGAAGCGTCCTCCGTCGCCGTGCGCACCGTCTGCACAATCTGGTAGCCGTCCTCCCACAGCTTTAAAAGCTCCGGCACAAGCTCGGGCGGGTGCTGCAAATCGCCGTCCATAGTAATAACAGCGTCGCCGCCGGCGTTGTCCAGCCCGCAGGTCAGCGCCAGCTGGTGCCCGTAATTGCGCGAAAGGAAATACACCTGCACATGCTCGTCCTTTTCTGCCAGCTCTGCCAAAATTAAATGGCTGCTGTCGCTGGAGCCGTCGTCGACAAAAATCAGCTCATAATCATACGGCAGGGCTGCCATAACTTTGCCCAGACGTTTATGAAATTCATGCAAATTTTCTTCTTCATTATAAACCGGTACTACAAACGAAACCTGTTTCATCATTAAACCAACCTTATTTTTACTTACTTGTATATTATATAACATCCTGCAAAAAATTGTAACAGCCTATTATTAAACCACGCTTAAATTTTGCAAAAAAATAAAGCCGGTAAATTAATACCAGCTTTTATTTGCGGTAATACGAGTGCTCAATAAGCCGGGTTCTGTTCCGCAAAGCGGCAGCAATCATTTATCTAGGCCGGCAATTACTTGCAGGCTCAAGCGACACAAGCCCGGACTTTCCTCTTGCGGCATAAACCGCCAGCGATTGCCTTTCACACTCATATCTACTGTAATTTAGCACAAAGCGCGCAAATAGTCAAGCGTTAGAAACCCTCTTGCCATGGGCGTTTCCAAGGATTTCGAGCATGATTATTTATACATTCTTCCTACTAACAAGTACAACATATGATAACCATTTATTAAATTTCGTCGACACTTTTTCCGACTTTCCTCTTGCTTTACATAGTATAACACGCCGACTTTCCTCTTGTCTATAAATAAAGATGAAAAATTTATTTTACGTAACCGATTTATTTTATATTTTTTACACAGACGTGTCTAAAATCTAACTCCGTATTTGCCATAATTGACACGCCCTTTGGTTAAAATAAACTTACCCCCGCCACCAGTGTATAATCCTCACCACGAATAAGTGTAGTTCGTATCACCTCTCCTCGCATTTGTTAAACGCAAGTAACTAACTATACATAATACGATACCATAGAAATAATAATACAAATTGACACTGTTCAGCATATATGTTACACTATTGGCAGCAAGAATCACAACTATTAACCTATAATGTAACAAAATAAGATTATACATAAGCCTTGTTATAGGACGTAGTGTTCGCATTAAGAGTTTTATTATACATCTTTTATGTATGTATATTCGCAAAGACTACCACAAACAGACTAATATACTTGTTGTATACTACACTCAACTAAAAAATATATGACAAACTACACTCAAAATTTTTCACAAAACCAATGTTCGTAAAATAATAATTATACAACGTAAAATAATAAATCACAGTATACTCCATAAATACACCACGACGCTTATAAATTATCTCGTGTCGATATAGAGGCAAGCACAACAAACAGCAGAATGTACCGTGTAATATAACCATAATAGTACCACGATAGAGAAACAGGCGAGTCAAAGCCTTGTACACGCTCTAACGTGGTGTTTTTTATGCCTGTAAGTATTACAACCGCCATACACGCCATAAGAGCCACAGACGCAAGCACAATACACGAAAGCAGGGGTAAGTTTAACCACGCCATACACCGTCATATGTACGCCGTAAGAGCTACCAAAACAAGCACACGTCAATACCTATACACGAAGCAACAATATCTCACCGCCATATAGTACGCCACAAGGCAAGGTGTACCAATCAGCGGAATTCATTCTCACCGTTCAGCACGTTGTACTCCCTCTAAACCTTTACACTTCTTAAACGAAATAGGTGATTTTAACGCAAATGTTACACCATAGTTAAGCCCGTAAACGTAGACCACAAGCGAGGTTTGAGCGTTTTGTGCTTATTTTCGGTAATCGTTGGCATTGAGCGAAACACGTTTTGTTTTAAATATTTACCGTGTAATATACCACGAAGCCAGTATTTATGCAGGTTTACAGCCTTTTCGCTTCTGTAATGTACCAAAGAATATTAAGCAATACGCACACTCTATTAACTTATGCAAATATATTTATCGTTAAAAAATCGTTAAAGTTATACATCTATTTCACAAAATCGTTATTAAACACTAACTTCGTAACAATATTGCTTAACGTGTCAGAACACTCATATACCTTGCGACTAAACATAAAAACGCATTGCCGATATGTAACAAACAAGGTATCGTATAAAGCTACAACAAATCAATTCAATATAAATGCTAATCTACATATACCAACCAACCCTTTTAACGAGTATATGGCAAGGAAAATTAGACGCATGTATTAACTTGATAGACCAAACCGTTCTGTAAATTTTTACCAAGTTCGCAAAGATAACATGGCGTGTAATAACTCAAACCATTATGCAATTTACGCTATAATTCGTGAAATCGTTGAACGAAAAATAACGCGATGTATGTAATATCATGAATGAGCAAAACGGAAATGCAGTATAATAACCGAGGAATAGTAGACCGAGGGAATGTATGGGTTTAGTGGCGTAGAAGTTAGCTCTTATAAGTGTAACGCGTTCAGTTTTGTATACCAAGAAAGTAAATAGCTGTATCGTGGTTGTTGTAGTACCGCAAACTGTAAGCTACCAAGTATACCGAGGATAAATCACGGAGCTTAATTGTATCGAGGGATATTGGTAGATTCTTGAACCGCCGAAATGTATATGAACGGGAACATGCAAGCCAGCGTATGCTCGTTCGAAGCCTTGTTATAACAAACGCGAAAACCTTGAACGTCTATATACCATCAAGAAGATATCCCATTACCACGGTATAATAGTATTAGCGTATACACCCACAGAGTAGCAACCAGACGCAGAATACAAACTTTCCAAGAGCCGAGGAAGCATAACGGGAAACCGCAAGCATATCTGACGAGGCTATTGGTAGAAGTTTCCAGAGTGGAGCGGCATTTTCACCAAGTAAATCGCAGAATTATTAACCGAGAAAGTTTAGCGTAACACAACACTGGTTAAATCACCGACATACTAAGTGAACAGCCAAACGAGAACTATATTATTGCGCTTACCATTCGTGTCATGTAGTTTTATTACCAAGAAAATTCAGGTTAATAAGTCTGCGTTCAAATCAACATAAATAATTAATGACGTGACACTCTGGTAATCGCTATGTTCTTCAGATAAATCTCTCGAACATAATGTGCTTTAGGTTGTAAAAGAAAAAGTACTACCGAGACAATCCAGTAGTACATACACATAAGTTAGTGTATTAAATTTATAGTAAGGTTAGTATGATATCAAAGGTAGTACGTTATAATAATCGGCTTAGGATTTATGTAAATACGATAACGTATATTCCTACTATATATATTCTTTTAAGGGATAAGCCTCAAATACCGCATAAATACTAAGCGTTTCTTTAATTTTGAGGAAAAAGCGTTAGTGATATTCCTCAGACACAGTTGCGAAAATGAACGAATTAGGCAGCATTTTTTTCTGCTAAATATTGTTCATCTTTGCCCGATTTAAGCCAGTCAGCAAACAACTCACGCATACGTTTATTAGGCACTAATACATTAATCAATTTCTCGCTTTCAACTTCTCGTATATTCGTTCTAAAAATAAATTGTAGTAGTTCTGATAAAGCAAATAACTTCTCGTCAAAATTTATGCCCTTTGCATTAAAGAAACCTTGCAACATTACATTAGGATAACGGTTACATAAATAAATTGCCGCAGTTGCGCCTTTGTATTCATTGGTTGCCTTTGTATTACATGGAACAAATCTGGTTTTTGAAAAATTTTTATTTCCTTTAGCAATACCAACTTCATAACCTGAAAAAGTTGTCCATATATAATCACTACTTTTCCACGAGCTTTTACCAAAAGCAAACCGTAAATAATTATAGCAACATTTTCCTATATCATGTAACACCTCATCTTTACCATTTTGATAATACCAATTTTTAGAAAAACCATAGTCCAAATTATATTTACCCTGATGTAATAATATTCTATTCAACCCTTTCGGATATTCAAACTTATATCCCTCTTTAAATTGATAATCTTCAATATGATAATATTCAAAATCAGATATGCTGTATAATGTGAAATAACAATCAACAATACTATTTTTTAACATATAACTTAAAATCCACACATTATTAAACGCGTTAAAAATTTCTGGCTTTGTGAATAAAATCAAACATGCTGGACAAGATTTATCAAATTTGTTCGTTCCATAATAATATAAATCTACAACAGAACACATGCTTTTTAACGGATTAAATACACCTTTCTTTTCGCTATTATATAAACTTTGTTCATTCCAGATAAATTTATCTTGCTCCTTAACTAAAATACCAGAATTAATTAAATTTAACAAATCAAACTGTCCGAGATTATCTAATATAGAGTCATTAAAATCTCCGCTCCTATCACCACCAATTACACCTCGGAATAATTGTGGTTGTTCATCGTGAAATAAATCATATTTATATTTACCGTGTGTTAATAATTCGATTATTTCTTTGTCAAACATATTAAACAAAGCGTGACTAATTACGATGTTTTCCCCGTTTGCAATAAACTTTTTTAACTGGTCAAGTTTTATGCCTTTCTTTGGAGATTTAAGTTTTGTATTTTTGCACCATCTTTCTATTTGTTCTATGTACGGAACACAAACTATTACTCTATTATTGCTATCTTGACTATAATATTTCTCCATAGAATTAATATAATTTATTGCAGCAGTTGTTTTCCCGCTCCCCATTGGTGAATCCACCAGTTTAAAAACAGCTATAAATAAAACTCCCTTCATATAAATTTTTAATAAACAAAGTAAATATCAACATAAAAAACTGTACTATAAAGCAAATTTATATTTGCGTTAGACATTAGCGAACCCGTTTACAATAATTTCTCACTGCTAACCACACAACTATAAATACTACTTTATTTTATTTTCATCATTAAATTTCGTGCCTGAAAACCCGCTTTGTAACTGGCTCTACAAGCATGGCAAGATAAAAGAGCAAAAAGTGTGACATAATGTACCTGTCTATATGTTTATATACCTGTATTTTTATGTCACAAATTTTCGCTTATTAATTCTTTCTAATTTCGCTTATAGGCGTTTTTGGGCAGTAACTGTGGTAAATCAGATACACAACAACATAAGCTGTACGGTCAAGTATATGAGTGGTAAACCGTTCTCAACCCTGTACAGTCTATATTATCAACCGTAAAATCTTCTATTCCTCGTTCTCTAATCCATCTTGCAAGTCGTGAAATTTCATTAGTGAAAATTGTAGCTTCACCGTTTATAATTCTATATGCTTGCCGTCTTGAACAGTCACCAAAATTCTCTTGGTAGTCAGCAATAGTTAAAACTCTTTCACCATCATCATCGACAAGTTTTAGTAACGCTTTTAACGTATACTTATTCCCCGTTGCAAACTTCAACATTGCAAACCCTCTAAATTTGTTGAAAATACCTTAAATTTTAACTCTGGACGTTCTGGTAAAATAGCTTTATCCGTGAATTTATATTTAATCTGTTCTCCGTCAAAAACTTCTTCAATGTAACCATCTTTAATAAGCTTTTCCATATAGCGAGTTACCTTGGTTTTTGTATAACCCATATAGCGGTACTCTTTTATAATATCGTCCATGGCTAAATATTTGCCACGGAGTTTTATGTAGCTTTCTTTTTCTTTTGCTAATGAGATTAATGATAATAAAAAATCATATTCATCAATCGGCAATCTGCTAACTTGTTCGTCATTTATTAAGCGCCTCTGACACTGAAAGCGCTCATGCGGAAATAGATTAATATAAACCTCATGTCCTACACGTCTTGCTATATACAAGGGTAAATAAATAACCCTCGGCAATGCTTTATCGATAATATTTTTTATATCATCGTATGTGCTAAATTGAACTATAAAAATCAACCTCACTTTAAATTTAAAATAATAAAATAACCCTCCATTATTTATTGGAGAGTTTTCCTAATACTAAAAAGCTTTTTGTCTTTAAAGCAGTTCCTTCATACTATTTCAATTAGACATTAGCGAACCCGTTCACAACAATTTCTCACTGCTAACCATCAAAATAGCACTCAGGATAATAGGAACTCACCCCTTTCCTCCATATTGTTGTTTATATTATAGTACTTTTAGTTCGATTTGTCAATACTTTTTTTGCAAAATTTTACACTTTATCGTTTTTTTGAAAATGTCCGATTATTACTGTAATGCGGCTTTTCTGTTTTCTATTTAAATCATACGCAAATTTATGTAAATTTTACTACTTTATACAAGTAATATTTCCGTTTTTTGTTAAACTTTTTAGCTCATCAATAACGCTTTCCAATAAAAAAGACGCTCTTTCGAGCGTCCGTTGTGGTTTGTTATTTTTAATCTAAATAACTCTCATTAAACTTAAAGCTATTGTATATGTTATCGCCTTTTTCACTAAACCTTACCCCACCAATCCCTTGGTATTCGTAAAAATCAGGCTTCCACGTACCATTTTCATAATCATAAAAAATAGTAGTTCGCCAAGAATAATCTACTAACCCGCCAGAAGCAAACTGCGCACTTTCGTAAGAAAAATGGTTGCCATAGCTATATACAATTCTGGCAAGTTTAACTATCCCCCGATAAGGTTTCATTAAACTATCAGTTTTTTGAACGTCAATTTCATACTCAAAAACTTCTTCCTGCTTTGTGTAGTAAGAAGGTAATCCTTGCTTATTTTTATGTTCTGTAATTACTGGTTTTGTGCCTTGATAGGTTTGTTCTATCGGAGTAATTTTCGGAACAACTAACGACTTAAAGCTATCAACAATCGCTTGTTCGTTGGCAAACTCCGTACCGCAAACAGATAAAACCAGTATAACAGCTAACAATAATTTTCTCATAAAATCATCTCCTTAGCTTATTAAAATAAAAGCCGCTCTAATGAACGGCTAATTAAATAAACTATAATGGCAAATATGTAGAAATAGCTTCACCAGCTCTAAATAACACCTTTTCCAAAGCTTTTTTAGCAACAGAACTACTGCCTACAAAAAAGTAATCTGTACTGTCCTTAGCACCTAAAGAATATTCGGAAGAATACAACTCTTGTTTATTTTTTATATCAATAATTCTTATACAAAAAGTTATATTTACTTCTTTGCCATGATAAATCAGATTAAAATTAGTATCTTTATCTATTTTCTTTAGTTCCGCATATACCAAATAATCAGATTTTGAATCAGACACTTTTTGTAAAAGCTCATCTATAGGAAGTACAGAAATTTCCTGTCCAACAAAATTTTTTAAATACGGTGTACTATCTTCCTGCCGATAAATTACATCAAGCTTTGCTTGCAATTTTTCGTGCATTAGCTGATTAAGTGCTTTATCATGTTTACTATTAGCAATGTTATTTATTATCAATAACACTTGGCTTTTTTGCCTTGTATTTGAAGCTGAAGCATTAGCAAAAACAGTACTACAGCCCAATGTAAAAATTATTGATAGAGCAACTAATACAGCCAGTTTATGAAATAGTTTCATTTTTTATTATTTTACTGGTTGAGTGGCGGATTGATTAACCGTAGCTTTTGTTTTCGGCAAACGAACATCAATAATAGATAATACTTTTTCGTTTACTTTTTCAATAGCTTCGAGAGAAACAGATTTATTACCAATACCACCAATCATAGAGCTATCTTTAGCGATTTCAGTAAACTTGCCGTTGTAGATATATCTATTATTTTTTACATCAATAATTTTAAACGGTACGGTTGCAGTCATTTCTTTACCAACAGTGAAGAAGGTTACTTTATCTTTTCTGATAAACGGGTCAACCTGTACAAAAATTGCATAGTCAATATCCTCACCTTCAAAAGCGTCGATAATATCCGCTCTTTCAGCCGTTGTAATATCTACAATACCGATTTTGTTTAATCTTTCAATATAAGGTTTACCGTCAATATATTGATAAGTATCATAATCTACAGCTTTTGCCAGATTATTTAACATTAACTGGTCTATCTCATCATTATAAGTAGTTTGAGAATTATTAATATACATTACTGCAACTTTAGGCATATTTTCCAAATTGGCAGCTCGTTTAGCAGCCCTTGCTTCTTCCGATTCATGTTCTTTCATTGCTTCTTTTAATCTTTCACTAAAAGGACGTTTATCTATATTTTGCAATGTTTCGTCTGGTGCTACTTCTGGTTGAGGTCCTGCAAATGCTACAACACTAAAGCTAAGCATTATAACCGTAAATAATAAAGATAAGAATTTTTTCATTTTCCTAAACTCCTTTAACCATTAAATTCTTTTCTAACTGCTTCCTCTGTACCTAAATTTATACTTTCGGCTACAAATATTTTAAATTTAGTACCAGCGGGAAATTTTTGATTACTACCATGTAAAAAACCAGAAAATACTCCTATACCAATAACGCCAACAGCCATATTTGCGTCATTTTCCCAACTACTATTTTTGCCTGTTATAAATGTTAGCGGAATTTCTGCTCCGTTTTTTAATATTATTGATTTAGGCTCAAAAAATATACTTCCGCCGACACCAAAATAACCTGCTTTTTGGCTTTTTACAACAACAGCTTTTCCAGTAGTTCCTTCAGGAATAATTTCAATATCTTTATACCAATAGCTCTCGTCCAACGTAAATAAAATTACATCACCTTCCTTATTGTATTTAGAGCTAACTGGCGTAATCAATTTACCTGTTAATTCAGTATCTTTAGGTATTATTACCTCGTCACTTTCATTAGCATAAACAAAGGACGATATAGAAAGTATTATCGTTAAAACTATACAGAAACATAAATCAAAAACTTTCATTTTTAAAACTTACCTGCATAAACACCTTCATTATACCTATTTGCCCATGAAAAATTACTATCAAAATATGCCACTACATTATCTCGTAATTGTTCACCAAAGCTATCTGGTATGCACTCCTCTTTTTCCTTTTGTCTCAATTCAAACGGTATATCGTATCTCCAATATTCATTTTCACCGTTTCGAAGGTAAATTCTTTGCGACTCTATTGTTTTTTTATTCTTATCAAATTTCAATTCTGATAACCAAACAGCAACTCTTTCTTTCGTATTTTTATCTTGAAATACTTGCCAAAAATACCCTGAATAATAATCATTATGATTTCTCATTGTCATAGTATCTAAATATTCAAAATAATTTTCTTTTTCATTTAGTTCTGTTGACACAAAATATTTATATCTATCATCAGATTTATATCGCTGATACTCATGGTTATCTGTTATTTTATCTACTGTATAATATAAATAAGGTGCATAAAAGCTATAATAATATACTTCAAACGTATTCGCATTATTATTATTTGTATATAATGCTTTATTATTTTTGTCATAAAATATTATTCGTTCTCTCGTTACTTCGCTATATTCAGGTTTTAGTTTTAATTTCATTAAACTATACGCTAAATCATTTGGAGAAAAATCTAAATCATAAGACTCGCATTCATTAACAGCACCTTCATACGAATAAACTACTTTCGCCCAAACCTCAATATAATCCAGCCTATTACTAATTGGCTCTCTATGAATCTCAATACTATTAGAGTCTATAAATTTACCATAATCATCATTAGATTCTATCCATTCCCAATTAGATTCAGCAAAAACAACCGAACAATTTATAACAATTAATAAAAAAGTTGTTATTAATAACTTAATCATAAAATTACTCCTGACTATTTTACCTCACCAATTTTTGTACCATCAGCAAAAACTATTGCCGTTGTTTCCCACGTTATTTTCAATTTATCAAAAGAAGTATCAAAAAATTTCATATCTTCTTTCATAAATTCATTACATTCATATTGTAAAGGTATTGTTTTAGTTTCACCTGCTTTTATGCCTTCATCATCTCTATATCCAATTTTTTTCAATTTATCACCAAAAATATCATCTACATTAGTAAAACCTTTAAATGCTAAAATATCTTTTTGAGAATTATTAGTTACAACCATATCAAAAGTAACATAATTACTAAAAATCCATCTGCTCGTATCTTTATAAATTTGTCCTTTATTACCAAAAGACACAACAAGCATATTTTTCATTTCTTTTTCTAATCTTTTACGTTCTTCAATAATCTTTTTTTGGTCATTAATAATATCATTAACAGTTTTACCTTCATATTTTCCAGTAGTATCATCTAATGCTTTAGCAAAAAGCTCTTTTTCTTCTTTGGTTAAATTACTTTTACTAATATCTGCAACAACTTTATCTTTATTAGCAGTCGTATATACCGTATCTTTCACACTACTGCACCCTAATAATGACAATGAAAATAATAAAATTAATAATAACCCTAATAATTTCTTCACCTTAACCACTCTCCTTTAACAATAATTATAATATTCAAATATTTCAAAGTCAATTCAAAGTGCTATCACTATGAACGTATACATAAATCTCAATGAAATATAGTATATATAATATAAAACAAAGGAAGCGTGGGATATATATGCCTTCACTTTTGCCTATATTTTCTTTGAGAATACCTGAAGAACTATTAGAGCAAATTAAGCAAATTGCACAAGAAAATTGCCGTTCTACAAACAAAGAAATAGAATATGCGTTAACACAATATGTAAAGCAATATCAGAAAAATAAAGATGAAAACAATTAAGGGACTACCTAAGATAGAATAATCTATTTTAAGTAGCCCCGTTTTTTATTTCTCCGCCCTAAATTCAAGTATAGTTATCGGTGTACCTTTAGCACAATTTGTTTTTATAAGCTCAAAAAATTCAAACAGATTCATTGGTGCATTTTCGTCTGTAGCCATACCATAATAACCAAGCTTGTCAGTATCGGCGTTACGGTATACCAAGTGTATTTTTATATTATCTGTCATAATTACCATACCTCAATAATACTTCCAGCTAACATTATCAAACGGATTAAATTTGTCATTCTGAACTTTTAATTCAACGGTGTTTAATTCTACATACCTTTTCGTCATTTCAATGTCGCTATGCCCCAACATTTTTTGTAAGCTGAACAAATCTCCGCCGTTCAACAAAAAGAATTTTGCAAAAGTATGCCTAAATGTATGAGGCGATACCCTAACACCTGTAATATTTTCGTCCTTACCAATTTTGTTAATTATTCCGCTTATGGTTGATAAACTTAACTTTTCACCATCTTTGTTAATAATCAGATATGGCGATTTAAACAATTTATTTTCTGCAACGTATTCAGTACGCCTTTTTAAATACTTTAATATAACCTTACGCAAGGTCTGGCTTAATGGAATATCTCTGTGTTTACGTCCTTTACCGACTATTTTAATTATATTAACGTCCAAATTAATACTGCTGATATATAACTTAGAAAGTTCTTCCCTTCTAATACCTGTAGCAAAAAATATACAGGCAATCGTATAATTTCTGAACCCCAAAAATGTACCTTTATCAAAAGCATTCAATATAGTTTCAACTTCAAACCTGTTAAAAGCAGGTATCTCTTTACGCTCCATTTTCGGTGCTTCAACAACATCTATAATATTTTCTGGAATAATTTTATCGCGGTACAAGTAATGGAAGTACGATTTTAACGTATCAAAATAAACCTTCAGCGTATTAGGGCTAACAGCTTTTGATAACCTTGCAAGGTGTTCCCTTATGTCGTCAGAAGTAATTTCTTCAACATTTTGGACGTTCCTGTCCAAGCACGTTACAAAGAATCGGTTTAGTGTTTTATCGTATTTTTGCAATGTTCCCTCTGCAAGATTGAGTGCAATACACCTTCTTAAAAATCGTTTTTTACTTTCTGATAATAACATACTTATTCGTCCTTTCATTTAAATTTAGTAGGAACAATCCTCCAATAGTTCAATGAAATTTAATCGTGTTATCGTCAGAAAAGTTTACTTTCCTCGTTATAAGTTTACAGAAAAAGAAAAAACGCCCGGACTTTCCTCTTGCGGCATAAACCGCCAGCGATTGCCTTTCACACTCATATCTACTGTAATTTAGCACAAAGCGCGCAAATAGTCAAGCGTTAGCTTAAAAATTATTTAAAACGCTCGTCCTCGCTTATTTCGTACTCAAATTCTTCCCAGTCTTCGCTGTTTTCGTTTTCGTAGTAGCGCCCGTCCTTGTAAATAACGTCGTCCTGCGTGTAGGGGTGGTTATAAGGCTCCGCCCCGGGCGGATTATCGCCGTGCGCGGCAGGCGGAAGGTTTTTTGCATTATCAGGTTCTTCCTGTTCCTTTTTCTCCAGCCATTCCCCAACAGCGCCAATCAGCGCTACTAACGCACCCAGAAAGAACCATTCCATAACGGTCACCTTGCTTTTATACGTTGGTTAAAAGATAACGCTGCAGCATTTTATTAAACTCCCACGGGTTTTTGCTGTCCGTCTTTTTAAACTGGTTCATTACAGAATCAAGCTCGTCGGCGTAATGCACAATAAATGCCTCTTTGGTGGCGCAGGCAACGGGCGAGCCCTTTTCCGGTTCGCCGTGATGCGAAAGCACAATGTGCAAAAGCTGCTGCAATTTAGGGCCGGTAACGCGCGCCTTATTGGCCGCCTCCTGCACCATCACCGCGCTCATGCTGATGTGCCCCAAAAGCCGCCCTTCCGTGGTGTAAGGGAAGCCCATCGCTGCGGAAATTTCCTTCAGCTTTCCAATATCGTGCAGCAGCGCGCCCGCGATAACCAAATCCTTATCCACGCCGCCGATATTATCCGCCATGGCGGAGGCTAAATGCGCCACATCAACCGAGTGCTGCAAAAGCCCGCCGATATAGGCGTGGTGCAGGCGCATGCCCGCCGGGTTGCGCAAAAAGCGCTCGTAGGTTTCGCCTTCAAAAACATTGTCCAAAACCAGCCTCAGCCCCGGGGTTAATACGCTTTTAATCAGCCTGTCCAGCTGCGCCTTGTAGGACTCGTGGTCAAAATCGCCATGCGGCAAAAGATTGGTAATATCGTCCTCCGGCACAATATCACTTAATTTTTTTATAATAACCTGCAAGGCCATTTCGCCGGAAAATTTGTTAATATCCACGCTGCCGCTGACCATTACCGGCGTGGGGCCGTCCAGCTCGCGCATTTTATCGACAATGCCCGCTTCAAAGGTGATGAAAGGGATTTTGCCGCTGTTGTCCTCCAAAAGCCCGCGCGCAAAGGTGCCGCCGTTGGAGGAGGTGCCGATGCGCTGCACCCTCATCAGTACGGACTGGCAAATTTTTGCACCCGCTTTAAATTCACTAATCATTTATGTTTACCTCAATTCGTTAATATTGGTTAAAAAGCAGGGTTTCGCGCGCCGTTAGCACCTGCGCCGCAAAGCCTGCCGCCGCCAGCCGCAGCGAAAGCTTATCCGCCAGCACGGTTACAACGGGCAGCTCCGTGCCCTGATGCGTGCCGTCCACAAGGTTCAGCCCACTAAAAGCAGCGTCCTGCGCCGTGTGGTATTTAATATCGGCAGTAACATAGGTATCTGCGCCCTGCGCAATGGCTTCGGCAACAAAATCGCCGCCCGCGCCGCCGCACAGCGCCACCTTGTACACATCCCTGCCTGCGCTGATACCCGTTACAAAAGGCAGCCCCAGCGCCTTTTTTACCTGTGCGCAAAAATCGGCAAATGCCATTTTATGCGGCAGCACGCCGATACGCCCCAGTGCGCCGTCGTTATCATCATTTTTTACCAGCGGAATGGTTTGCGTTATGCCAAGTTTTGCCGCCAGCACGTCGTTAACGCCGCCCAAAACACTGTCTAAACTGGTGTGCGCGCTGTAAACGGCAATGCCGTGCTCAATGCATTCCAAAAGCAGTTTGCTTTGCCAGCTGCTGTCGCAGATGTTTTTCAGCGGCTTAAAAATCGGCGGATGATGTGTTATCAGCATATCGGCCTTGTGCTCAACGGCCTGCTGAACCACCTCGGGCGATACGTCGAGCGCCACCATGATTTTTTTTACGGCGTTATCCCTGCGCCCAACCAAAAACCCGGCATTGTCCCAGCTTTCCGCCAAATTGCGCGGGGCAATGCTGTCCATAATTTTTATAATATCGTTAACAGCCGCATTCATGCTTTAACGCCTCCAATCCGTCAGCAAGCTGCACAAGTTTTTGGTATTTTTCACTTTGCTGCGCCTTGCTGCTCTGCTGCATGCTTTTCAGCATTCTTTCATAAGTGCCGTGCAGCTTTAAAATATGCTTGTTAAACAGCGGCGGGCGTTCCGCCATCAGGCACGGGCCCACCTCGTATTCCAAAGCCGTGTGCGGCGGTTCGGTGCCGCGTTCCAGCAAAATAATTTCGTACAAATGCTGCGGCTCTTCCGCCAGTTTTTCCGCAGCAATGCGCCAGCCGTTGGCGCACGCCCATTGGCGCAGGCCTGCTGCACCTGCCATGGGCTGCACAATTAAAAATTGCAGCGCCTTGGCCACGTCCGGGCTTTCTTCTAAAATCTGCACAATAGTGCTGCCGCCCATGCCGGCAATTACCGCGCCATCTACTTCGCCCGGCTGCAGCACCGTCAGCCCACTGCCCATGCGCACCTGTATTTTGCTTTTTAAACCGTACAGGCCGATGTTCGTTTCCGCCGCGCGGCAGGGCCCGGCGGCAATATCCGCCGCCACGGCGCTTTTAATAAGCCCCTTTTGCATAAGCCACACCGGCAAATAAGCGTGGTCGGTGCCGATATCAGCCAGCGTGCAGCCTGCGGGCACCAGCTGCGCCACGGCTTCAAGCCTTGCTCCTATATTCATAAACCCTCCGTTAAACTGTTTTAATACAACTAAATTATAACATAAAATCAGTTCAGCGTTTTTACAAATTTTTTAATGCTCGCGCCCAAGGTCAGCGAAATAAACACCATCAGCGCCATAACCTGCCCCCACAAAATGGCAAGCCCATTGCCCTTAAGCAAAATGCCGCGCAAAATTTGCAGGTAATAGGTTATCGGCAGCAGGTTGCCCAGCCAGTAGAAAAAATCCGGCATGGAATCGCGCGGGAACACAAAGCCCGACAGCATAATGCTGGGCAAAAACACAAACAGCGACATCTGCATCGCCTGCATCTGGTTTTTGGCGTAACTGGAAATCAGCACCCCCAGCGCCAGCGAGGCAATGATGAAAAACGATGATAACGCATATAGCAGCCCAATGCTGCCGCGCACCGGCACATCAAACACCACCAGCCCCACAAACAGCGCCACGGTAATCTGCGCGTAGCCCACAAAAATGTAGGGAATAATTTTGCCGAGCATCAGCTCCCAGGTTTTCAGCGGCGTTACAATCAGCTGCTCCAGCGTGCCGTTTTCGCGTTCGCGCACAATCGCCATCGAGGTTATCAGCACCATCGTCATCGTTAAAATTGTGCCCATAATGGCAGGCACCATATAAAACGCCGTTACAAAATCGGGGTTATACCACGCGCGTATGCGGATATCATACAGCGCGGTTTCGGGCCGGTGCGTGCCGCTGGTTTCCAAAAGCGCCTCCTGCGATTTAAGCATGCCAATGGACTGCGCCGCCGCTACTGCCGATGCTGCCGACTGCGAATCGCTGGCATCGACGATAACCTGCACCGGCGTGCTGCGCCCGTGCTTTAAGTTCTCCTCCAAATCGGGCGGAATAATAATGCCCACTTTGGCGTCGCCGCTGTCAATTTTGGTGTTGACGCCCTCAAAGCTGTCCTCCACAAACACCATGTCAAAATATTCGCTGGCGGCAAAGCTGCTTAAAAGCTCGCGGCTTTCCGCCGATAACGACTGGTCGAACACCGCCGTTTTTAAATGCTTAACGTCCGTGTTAATAGCAAAGCCGAAAATAATCAGCTGCATTACCGGCATAATCAGCATAATGGCCAGCGTCACACTATCACGCCGCATCTGGATAAATTCCTTTTTTAAAATAGCAAGCAGCCTGTTCATACACCGCCACCGCCTTTTTTATCTAAGTAGTAAGAAAATACGTCCTCCATCGTCGGTTCAATTATTTTATACTGCCAGTTTGCAAGCAGCGGCAAATCCTGCGGGTACAGCAAAACGCGCAGCTCGCGCCCAAAAATATAGGCATCCAGCACCGGCACGGAGCTTTTAATTTCCTCGCACAGCTTCATGGAGTCGTCGCTGGCAATGCTTACCAGCACCTCTTTAATGCTTTGCTTTAGCGCTTTGGGGCTGCCCTGCGCCACCATTTTGCCGGCATCTAAAAACACCATTTCGTCACAGTGCTCCGCCTCTTCCATAAAATGCGTAGTTACTACCATGGTTGTGCCCTGCAAGGCTAAACTATGAATAATCTGCCAGAAGCTGCGGCGTGAGATAGGGTCCACCGCGCTCGTCGGTTCATCCAAAAACAGCAGCTTGGGCCGGTGCAAAATGGCGCAGCCCAGCGCCAAACGCTGCTTAAGCCCTCCGGAAAGCGTCGCCGATAAGGCATCGCGCTTATCCGTCAGCTGCATTTCTTCAATCATTTCCGTTACGCGCGCGTACTTTTCCGCGCCGCGCAGCCCGTACAAACCGGCGTAAAAATCAAGGTTTTCAAACACCGTCAAATCCAAATATAAACTAAACTTCTGCGACATATAGCCGATATGTTCTTTTATTTTTTCCGCTTCGGTAATAATATCATAGCCCAGCACCGTGCCGCCGCCGCTCGTTGGCTTTAAAATGCCGCACAGCATGCGGATGCTGGTTGATTTGCCGCTGCCGTTAGAGCCCAAAAAGCCGTAAATTTCGCCACGGTACACGTTAATGTTTAATTTATCAACGGCGGTAAAATCGCCGAATTTGCAGGTTAAATCTTTAGTTGTTACAGCAAGCTCAGGTACCATCATTTTAACAATACATCCGCCACCATACCCGGCTTAAAGATGCCCTCCTCATTAGGCAGCGCTACCTTAACGGCAAACACCAAATTGGCGCGCTCGCGCTTGGTAATGCTGTTGCGCGGCGTATATTCCGCGCTGTCGCTGATTTCCTTAATCTTCCCGGTAAACACCCTGTCAGGGAAAGCGTCAATTTTCACCTCGCACTCCTGCCCCAGCTTAATTGCGCCAAGCATATCCGAAGGCACATACACGCGCACCCAACAATCGCTTAAATCGACCACCGTCAGCACTGCGCTGCCCGCGCTTACATATTCGCCAATTTCATAATTTTTCGTCAGCACCACGCCGTCCACCGGGCTGTACAGTGTTGCATCCTCCAGCGCCACCTGCGCCTCGCTTAAAGCGCCTTCCGCACGCTTAACCTCCTCGCGCTGCGCGGCAATCTGGTCCTCGCGGCTGCCTGCCCACAGCAGCGCTTCCGCCTCCTGCGCCGCCGCTAAATTATTGGCAGCCACCAAATCGTCAGCCAGCGCCTTGTCGTACTGCTGCTTTGCCACTGCGCCGTCGGCGTACAGCCTTTCGTAGCGCAGCCTGTCGGCATGGGTCTGGTCATACACGCTCTGCGCCGCCGCTACATTGGCCGCCGCCTCGCGCAGCTCCTGCGGGCGCGCGCCCTTAATTAAATCCGTCAGTGTCGATTCTGCTGCTGCCAGCGCTGCCTCCGCCTGCGTCAGTTTTGCAGTAAGCTCGCGCGTGTCAAGCCGCGCCGCCAGTTCACCCTTAGCAAGCCTGTCGCCCTCTTTTACAGTGCGCTCACGCAAATAGCCGCCCGCCTTCGGGGCAATATCGGCCTTGGTGGCTTCCACCGTACCGGTTAAAATTTCCGCCTCCTGCTGCTGCCAGTACAGCTTATACATACCGGCTGCGCACAGCACAACAAAAAATATCAGCGCTATTATAAATCTATGCTTTTTCATGGTTTTCTACCTCAATTCCGCGCAAGAATACATCCACTGCCTGATTTAAATAAGCCCACGTAAACGCCAGGTTCTGCTCTGTAATTTTGGTAAATAGCGGGCGTGCCAAAAAATACAGGCTGATGGTTGAAATAAACATCATCAGCAGCTTATCGCTGTCTAAATCTTTACGGAACAGCCCTTCCTGCTTGCCGCGTTCAAACAAACTGCGCAACAGCGCAAAATTGCTGCGGAAGCGCGTTACTGCAACGGTTTCAAAAACTTCCGAAGGGTTTAAAATTTCGCGGTACACCATTTTTACAAACGACGGCGGATATTTACAAAACAGGCCGCTAATTGTTTTTACATACAGCTTCAGCCCTTCGCGCGGGTCGATAACATTGCTGCTGATGCTGCCAACAAAACCGTCAAAGTTTTGCAGCAGCTCTTTAATTACCGCCTCGTAAAGACCGCCCTTGCCGTTAAAATAGTACGAAATCATCGAGCTGTTAACGCTTGCCGCAGCAGCCAACTGGCGGATGCTCACCTTATCGTAGCCGTATTCCGCAAAAAGTTCCATCGCCGCGCGGATTAATCTTTCTTTTTTCCCTGCATCGTTATTCATAACATCACCCTGTTTTTAATCAATCGTTTGATTTAATCATTTGATTGATAAATTCGGCGCGTTCACAATAAAATCCTGCCTG
>CASEIL010000019.1 GCA_949288065.1 uncultured Phascolarctobacterium sp. | reverse complement strand
CGGCGACAAACTGATGACCCGTTATGAAATGGCACAGATTGTAGCAAAAGCAATGGCAAAAGGCGCTAATGTTGATAAATTAGCAGCAGAATTTGCTGATGAACTCGACAGCCTCGGCGTACGCGTAGCTAACCTTGAAAAGAAAGCTGACAACGTAAAAATCACCGGTCAGATCCGTGCTTCCTATCGTGACGTTGATGGCGATGCTAAATCCCATCAGGGTCGTCTGCGTACCCGTTTGTTTGTAAACGGTGCTATTAACGAAGACTGGACCTATACCGGACGTTTTGAAAACAATCAGTACTATGATGGTGCAGATGAAACCAAAGGTTATTATGATAACCAAGGTGACGATGAAGTAAAATTGAACTGGGCATATGTATCCGGTCGTGTTGGCGGCGTTGATGTAACTGCTGGCCGTCAGGATTTCAAACTTCATACCGGTAACGTAGTAGATGCTACCTTTGATGGCGCTTCTGCTTCCTATGGTAAAGATGTTAAACTGTCCGGTTATGTTGCTAAAGCAGTTGACAGTGGTTCTTGGGATAATGGTGCAATGGAAGATGGCGACCGTATGTATGCTGTTGACCTGAGTGCTAAACTCGGCGTAGTTGATTCTTATGTAACCTACTACAAAGCCGATACTGCAAATAACAACGAAATTTGGAACGTAGGCGTTGCTCTGCCGGTTATCGAAGATTTGACTTTGAAAGCAGAATACATGAATGGCGACGCTGATGTAAAAGGTGACGACAATGGCTGGGCAGCTGGTCTGGCATACAAAGGTGCTAAAGCTTCCAAAGTAGGCAGCTGGGGCGTATATGCTAACTACTTTGATCAGCCTGCAGCAACCTATCTTGAACACACCATTGACGGTTACTCTCCGTTAAGCTTCAAAGGTACTGATGGCTTTGAAGGTTATGAAGTAGGCGCTAACGTAACTTTGGCTAAAAACATTGTTGCAGCAGTTAAATACTATGACCTCGAAGCTCGTGAAGGCAGCTATGACGAAGAAACCCTGTGGTCTGAAGTTGTATTCACTTTCTAATCTTAGCCTTACAACAGCTTAATATTAGAATAACTAAAGCGGGTGGCTTACGCCATCCGCTTTTTGTACGTTTAAAATAAAATTTAAAATTATTACAAGTGTTTTGAAAGTTTGCACAAGCGAAAGGTTATACTATTGCAACAGCGCAAAAATGCAGGGGATTTATAATTTTGTGTTGCGTCTTTGTATGAAGTTAGTGCTTTTTTTAATTCATACTTTATCATTCATGCCGGTTCTTTTGAACGGCCAAAAGAACCGGCGAGGAAAAGCCGCGCGGCTAGGCGGATTTTTTAACGCAACTATTAGTATCGCAATTGCAAAAATTCGAGAGTCGCTTCGCTCGACACGATTTTTGCAATTGCTTTTTAGCAAATGTTGCTAAAATCCGATGCCGCGTGTTGCCGTGCATCGAACTTTATAACTTTTATTGATAGATTTGCGCATAACGTAATATACAGCAAAAGAAAAACTAACGATAATATTACCATCAAAAGTAAAAAGCAACCAAAGTACGAATTTGGGCGGAGCGCGACTTTGCAAAAATCAGTGGAGGTTTTACATCAAAAGGCACTTGCAGCATCGACGAGGACTGTTTGAGCTTGCGCAGCAAGCGAGTTCCGCAGGCGCTGCAAGTGGCAAACTTATTTGATACGGAACTGTTAAATTTTTGCAGGAGCGGGAGTTTTCTTGTTTCGTTCTTTTGCTCCGTCAAAAGAATGAAAATGAATGATAAAGTAAATATAAAAAATAATAACGTAATTACAAAGACGAAACGTAAAAAATTAAAAACTTTTAACCCTTATTTCCCATACCTCTCCTGCTCCTCATGCACCATATAACTTTTAGCAGGTTTATAATTATACCCTGCATCGTTTTTAGCAAGCAAATACAGGCAGTATTGGTTCATGCTTATGCCTTCCAGCTTGGCGTGCTCTGCCAATGCTTTGTGCAGGCTTTTGGGCAGGCGCAGCTTAAATTGCCCGGAATACTTTTCTGTGCTTTGCGGCTCGTTAATGACAATGCCATCCTCAATGGCTGCTTCCAACCACGCAGCTTTGGCGTCCTCGGCGTTTTTTACAGCTTCAGCCATTGTTTCGCCAACGGTTAAACAGCCGGGCAGCTCGGGGTAAGCAGCAACATAACCGCCTTCTTCCGTATCGGGGGTAATCTCTAATTTATAAGGCAGCGAAAGATAATATTCAAGTGTTTTCATTGTTATTTTCCTCGCTTTCTATTACTTGTTTTACCATCAGCACATAAACCTTTTTAATCGGTTCGTGCTTTGGTATGGTTATCGGGTTACAGCCCGCCTTGCGGAAGGTGTAATGGCTGCTGCCACTTTTGGGGGTGCTCATTTTATAACCGTAACTTTCTAAAATTTTCTGCAATTCCTTAAAACGCACATCGTTAGATAGCGATAAAATTTTCTGTAATAGTTTATCCCATTGAGACATCATATTCCTCCAAATATTATTATAAATGGTGTTGTATATGGTGTCAAATTGTAGATGTTTAATCTATATTATTAAAGAGTAATAAACTGTAAAGGTAAAGTTTAAAAGAAGGCAATTTGCATATAAACTGCATAAATTAAAGCTAAACATTTTACAAATCCAGGCATAAAATAACATTGCTTTCATTTTAAACTTATTATAAAATAAATTGTATTGAAATTTTTAATGTGAGGTGTTAGGATGACGGGATTTTTATCCATAGCTTTAACAATTATCTGTTCGGTAATTGTGGCAAAGCTGATTTTAAAAAAGTATAATGCCATTTTTGTGTTCTTTGCTTCCGGCATTGTAATTTTAATGGGCGCAAGCCTGTGGACGGGTACGCCTATTTTAGGCAAGGCAACGCTGGGCAATGTATTTTTGGATACCTTCGGTTTTATCAGCAACAGCTTTAAAACCAATCTTGCTAATATCGGCATGATTATTATGATTGTTACCGGTTATGCAGCCTATATGAAGCATATTCAGGCGTCTACCAAACTGGCGTATCTTGCCAGCAAACCGCTTGGTAAAATACAAAACAAATACCTTGTGCTCAGCGGCATGTTTCTTATCGGCATGGCGCTGAAGCTGGTTATTACCAGCCAGGCAGGGCTGGCGGTTTTAATGCTGGCAACTGTGTTTCCGGTGCTGATGGCAATACAAATCAGCCCAATTACGGCGGCTTCTGTGCTGGCGCTGATTTGCATTGACTACGGGCCGAATGACGGTTCTACCATTTTTATGTCCGGCGTACTTAAAATGAACGTGGTAGATTTGTTCATCAACTATCAGTTTGCCGTTACGCTGTGCATTATTGCCGTTATTGCCGTTTGCATACCGTTTTATTATAAATATATGGATAACCGCGACAAAATTAAGGGCAATTACTGCGCTCAGGACGCTGCCGTAATAGAAAACCCAAATGTTCCTGTCGGCTATGCGCTGCTGCCGGTTGTGCCGCTGGCAATTATTTTTATTGATTATTTTGTACCGGAAACCAAAATAGATGTTATTACTGCTAATATTTTGGGTATGTTTTTTACTTTCGTAATTGAATTTATCCGCCGCAGCGACCGCAGTGAAATACCAAAGGATATTTTAATTATTTTGCGTGCTATGGCAGATATTTTTGTGTCGGTAGTGGCAATTATTATTTCAGCTTCCGTTTTTGCAGCAGGCATTAAAACGCTGGGCGGCATTACCATTTTTGCCAATTATATTTCCGAAATGGAAGGCGCAGTATTTTTAATTATGGCGTTTTTGTCGTTTATTACTTTTGCCTTTGCCGTTATTATGGGCAGCGGTGCGGCGCCGTTTTTTGCTTTTGGCCCGCTGATGCCGGAAATTGCTGCCAAACTTGGCATACCGGCTGTTACCTTAATTTTGCCTATGGAACTCAGCACGGCGCTGGGGCGTGCCTGCTCGCCGGTTTGCGGCGCTGTTATTGCCATTGCCGGTGTCGCCGGTGTAGAGCCTATGCAGCTTGTTCAGCGCAGCGCGCCGCTATTAGTGTTGGCGTTTATTGTTAACATTGTGGCATCTTATATTTTTACTATTTAATAAAGGAGCAAACCAATGGAAAAGAAAAAATTTATACTTGATTGCGACCCCGGTTCTGATGACGCTATTGCCATTATGCTGGCGCTTTACAGCGAAAAAGTACAGCTTTTGGGGCTGACTACTGTTAACGGCAACCGCATTGTGCCGAAAACAACGGAAAATGCTTTGCGCTTGATTGAATTTTTAAAGGCTGATGTGCCTGTTTACCGCGGCTGCGAAAACCCGATTATCTGCAATAATGTGCCGGGGCGCAAGCCAAACCTGCCGCGCGTAACCTTAAACGATTGCCACGGCGACTTTTTACCGTTGCCGGAGGCAACTATTAAACCGCAGCCGGAGCATGCAGTTTTTTATCTGGTAGATACCTTTATGAAATCGGCAGGCGACATTACGCTGGTTGCCGTTGGGCCGCTGACCAATGTTGCTATGGCGCTGCGCATTGAGCCGCGTCTGGAAGACAAAATTAAACAGCTTATTATTATGGGCGGCGGGCATACAGGCTGCAATGCCAGCGCTTCGGCAGAATTTAATTTTTATGCCGACCCGGAAGCAGCTAAAATTGTTATGGACAGCAAAATCCCCAAAGTTATTTTGCCGCTTGATGCAACCTGGCGTGCCTGCATTACCGATGAGGAATGCGATAAACTGATGGCACTGGGCACACCTGCGGCGCAAACTGCCGCTAAGCTGCAAAAACTGCGCATTGCTAACTTAAAGGTTAACGATGTATCGCCGGAAAATTACGAGCTGCGCCATACCGCAGGCACCGTAGGCGAAAAAGTGCTGTACCGCTATGAAAACCACATGGCGCCGATACACGATGCTTTGGCAGT
Organism: uncultured Phascolarctobacterium sp.; assembly: GCA_949288065.1. GTDB lineage: Bacteria > Bacillota > Negativicutes > Acidaminococcales > Acidaminococcaceae > Fusicatenibacter_A. The sequence continues at coordinate 20,367 of CASEIL010000019.1, read as the reverse complement.
TGCATATTTAATTGACCCTTCTGTTATTACGGAACTGGCTGACGCTAATGTTGATATTGATATTTCCGGCGGCATTTGTGACGGCAGAATGGTGGCAGATTTCCACAATACCAAAAAATCGCAGGCACCTGTAACGGCTAAGGTTGCTTTAAATGCCGATGCGCATAAATTTGTAGAGCTTTTGCTCTGCAACCTCGGCAAAACAGAAATTGATAACTAAATAACTAAACAAAAAATCCCGTCAGTTTTAAACTGACGGGATTTTTGCATATAATTTTAAAAATTATGGTGTTTTTCGCTGCAGGGGTTAATGTGCACCATGCAATGCTTAACTTCGGGGAACTGCTTTTCAATCTGCTCGTGGATGTTTTCGGCAATGGCGTGCGCTTCAACCAGCGTTAAATGGTCGTCGGCGCTTACTTCAACGTCTACATACACGCGCGAGCCGAAAATGCGCGTTTGCAGCTTGTCCACATGGTCTACGCCGTGCTGCGCGGCAATCAGCTCCTGCATCTGTTTCACGGTTTCCTCGTCGCAGCTGCGGTCCACCATGCGGTCGATGGCGTCTGTAAATACATCGTACGCGCCTTTAATAATCATCAGGCAAATTACAATCGCCGCCAGCGGGTCAAAAATAGGGTAGCCCAGCATGGCGCCGCTGATGCCGATAAGACTGCCGACAGACGTCATAGCGTCGTTGCGGTGGTGCAGAGCATCCGCCAATAGCGCGCCGCTGTTAATTTTTTTGGCAATGCCGCGCGTGTACCAGTACATGCCTTCCTTACTGATAATGGCGAGCAGTGCTACGGCAAGGGTAATGCCGTCCGGCGCTGCCAGCTCGCCCTCACTGCTGAAGTGCAGTATCTTCTGTACTCCGGCAAAGCCGATGCCGACGCCTGCAATGGCCAAAATGGCCGACATGATGATGGAGGCCACGCATTCCATGCGCTCGTGCCCGTACTGGTGGTCCATGTCCGACTCTTTGCCGGATATTTTAATGCCCGCCATGACGATGAGGTTGCTGAAAATGTCCGAGGCAGAATCTACCGCGTCGGAAACAAGCGCGGCGGAGTGCCCCAAAATGCCTGCCGCAAATTTGGACGCGGATAAAAATACGTTCAGCGCAATGCCTTTTTTTACTGCGTTTAAGGCAAGCGCCTGATTGTGCTGTTGCTGCATAAAAAACTCTCCTTAAAACAAAATACACCTGCGGAACTACTACTGTCCCGCAGATGTAGGTTTATCTGCTGCCGTAAGGCCCGGCTGCCGGTGCAGCCTGTTCAGCTTGTGCTGCGTAGTTGCAGTGCAAAAATATTAACTAAATTGTAATAAGGCTTTGTTTTTTTGTCAAGCGGCTTTTGTAAAACTTTATTTACGAAAAGTTTAGCTAAACTTATTGACAAAAATGGTTAGCGGAAGTAAACTATAATATGTTAAGGAGTTAGAAAAGACTAACTAAAAATCATTTTAGTAATTAGCCTTAACTAAACAAAAGAAGAGGATGGTTGTTATTATGCCGTTAACTTTTGCCGCAGCAGGAGAGGTAAATACCATCAAGCTGATTCGCGGAAAAATAGAAACAATACGCCATTTGGAGAGCATGGGCTTTGTGGAGGGCGCTGCCATTACCGTTATATCCCGCCTGGCGGGCAATGTAATTGTAAGCGTTAAGGATGCGCGCGTGGCGCTGAACAAAGAGCTGGCTGCCAAAATTATGGTTTAAGGGAGGCTGAATATGAAAACTTTAAAGGACGCTGCCGTTGGCACAACGGTTAAGGTAAGCCGCTTGGGCGGCGAGGGCGCGGTAAGGCGCCGCATTATGGATATGGGCATTACCAAGGGCGCAGAAATTTATGTGCGCAAGGTTGCGCCGCTGGGCGACCCGATTGAGGTAACTGTAAGGGGCTACGAGCTTTCGCTGCGCAAGGCTGAGGCCGAAAATATTTTGGTGGATTGATTGGAGGGATTATAGTGGCTGTAAAGATTGCTTTGGTTGGCAACCCTAACTGTGGCAAAACAACTATGTTTAACGCTTTAACCGGTGCTAACCAGTATGTTGGCAACTGGCCGGGCGTTACGGTGGAGAAAAAGGAAGGCAGGCTGAAGGGCTATAAAGACGTTATTGTTACCGACCTGCCGGGTATTTATTCGCTTTCGCCGTATACGCTGGAGGAAGTTGTTTCGCGTAATTATATTTTAAATGAGCGCCCGGATGTAATTTTAAACCTGGTGGATGGCAGCAACATTGAGCGCAACCTGTATTTAACCACGCAGCTGTTAGAGATGGGCGTACCCGTGGTTGTGGCGCTGAACATGATTGATATTGTGCGCAAAAACGGCGATAAAATCGACATCGACGCCCTTGGCAAAAAGCTGGGCTGCCCGATTGTGGAAACCTCCGCTTTAAGCGGACTGGGCTTAAAGGAAGCCGCTGCCAAAGCCGTGGAGCTTGCCAAAGCCAAAGCGGTTAACACTAAGCCGCTGGCGTTTAACGCCGAGGTGGAAAAGGCGCTGACGGAAATTAAATACATTATGGGCACGGCGCTGCCGGAACAGAGCGAGCGCTGGACGCTGGTGAAGCTGTTTGAGCGCGACCGTGAAGTATGGGCGCAGTATAAACTGCCGGACGTTATCCAGAAGCAGCTGGAAAAAATTATTGGCGAAGTGGAAAACAAGCTGGACGACGACTGCGAAAGCATTATTACCAATGCGCGTTACGATTATATTACCGGCTTAATGGAAAGCTGTGTTAAAAAAGCGCGCGTGGGCATGACGACGAGCGACAAAATTGACCGCATTGTTACCAACCGCATTTTGGCGCTGCCGATATTTGCGTTTGTAATGTTTATTGTTTATTACCTTGCTGTAAGCACTATCGGCACGGATATGACCGACTGGACGAATGACGTGCTGTTTGGCGAAATACTGATGCCGGGTGCGCAGGCGGCGCTGGAAAACGCCGGTGCTGCCGAATGGCAAATTTCCCTTGTGGTAGATGGCATTATCGGCGGTTTGGGCGCACCGATTGGCTTTGTGCCGCAAATGGCTGTAATGTTCTTTTTGCTGGCGATTTTGGAGGACTGCGGCTACATGGCGCGTATCGCCTTTATTATGGACCGTGTTTTCCATAAGTTCGGGCTTTCGGGCAAAAGCTTTATTCCGTTTTTAATTTCCGCAGGCTGCGGCGTGCCGGGTATTCTGGCAACCCGCACTATCGAAACGGAAACCGACCGCCGCATGACGATAATGACGACGACGTTCATTCCCTGCGGCGCCAAGCTGCCGGTTATCGCGCTGATTGCCGGTGCTATTATGGGCGGCGAATGGTACATGGCACCAATTATGTACTTTATCGGCGTTATCTCCGTTATTTTTGCCTGCCTGATTTTGAAGAAAACCGAAATGTTTGCGGGCGACCCTGCCCCGTTTGTTATGGAGCTGCCGCAGTACCACATGCCTTCTGCTAAAAACGTGCTGCTGCACACCTGGGACCGCTGCTACGCCTTTATTAAAAAAGTGGCAACCGTTTTGTTCCTTGTCTGCGTGGTAATGTGGTTCCTTTCCACCTACGGCATCGGTGCGGAAGGCTTTGGCATGGTAGAACCGGAGGACAGCTTTATCGCCGCTATGGGCGGAGCGATTGCCTGGATTTTTGCCCCGCTTGGCTTTGGCGAATGGCAGGCCGTAGCGGCTTCTATCTCCGGCTTTGTAGCTAAAGAGGCCATTGTAAGCACCATCGGCGTGCTGATTGGCGTAGGCGAGCTTGCCGAAGACGACGCCAGCCTGTGGCAGGCAACCATGGCAATGTTCGCCAATCCGGTGGCAGCGTTCAGCTTCCTTGTGTTCAACCTGTTGGACAGCCCGTGCCTGGCGGCGATTACCACCATGAACAAGGAACTTGGCAGCCGCAAATGGCTGTGGTTTGCCATCATCTTCCAAAACGTGTTTGCTTATGCCGTAACCTTCCTTATTTACCAGTTCGGCATGGTGCTGGTTATGGGCGCGCCGTTTACAGCGATGACTGGCGTAGCCTGCGTAGTGGCGCTGATTATGCTGTATATGATGTTCCGCCCTGCGCCGAAAGCCAAACAGGCATTGCGTTCCGTTAACGCTTAAGAGTATAATAAATAATAAGGCAGGCTGCGTGTGCGGCCTGCGGTTTAAAACAGAAAGGGGTAAACAGCTATGGCTGCATGGATTATTAACGCACTGCTTTTAGCGGCAGTTGTAGTGGCGGCGCGCTACTGCTGGAAAAAGTTCCGCCGCGGCGAATGTATCGGCTGCTCCGAAGGCGGCTGCAATGGGTGCAGCGGCTGCGGAGGGCACTGCCACAGCCTGCCGCCCAAAACAAAATAACTGCCTTAGCCTAATTTGCTTGACAGCACGCCCGTAAATTGATAAGATATTAACTATCAAAATACTTGTAACAGCTATGAACGGAAGTAGTAAAAGCACACTGCTTTTTTAGAGAGGGCGCGCACGGCTGCAACGTGCCTAAAGAAGTTGCTTTGAAGTAGTCCGGGAGCCGGCAGGGTGAACTAACAGTAAGCCTGCCCGTCAGCGTGCGTTAAGCGTTTAAGGTGTCCGGCCTTGGCCGGGAAAATAGGTGGTACCGCGATTTTTGTCGTCCTGTTCTTTTAGAGCAGGACGTTTTTTATTATGAATTTGGAATTGGAGGAATAAACATGGCAGAAGAACACAACATTCCCAAGGTTTATGACCCTGCTTCCGTTGAGAAGAAATGGTATGAATTTTGGGAAAAGAACAGATATTTCCACGCAGAGGCTGAGCCTGGCAAAAAGCCGTTCAGCATTGTAATCCCGCCCCCGAACATTACGGGCAAGCTGCACATGGGCCACGCGCTTGATAACACTTTGCAGGATATTTTAATCCGCTGGCACCGCATGATGGGCGACAACACCCTGTGGATGCCAGGCTACGACCACGCAGGCCTTGCTACGCAAATTAAGGTAGAAGAAGTTTTGAAAAAAGAAGAAAACAAAACCCGTTTTGACCTTGGCCGCGACGAGTTTGTAAAACGCGTGTGGGCGTGGAAGGAAGAATACGGCGACCGCATTATTAACCAGCTGAAATGCCTGGGTATTTCCTGCGACTGGGAGCGCAAGCGCTTTACCATGGACGAAGGGTGCAGCCGCGCCGTGCGCGAGGTTTTTGTAAGCCTGTTTGAAAAAGGGCTGATTTACAAGGGCACCCGCATTACCAACTGGTGCGTAAACTGCCACACCGCTCTCAGCGATATTGAGGTTGAGCACGAGGATACCCCGGGCCATTTGTGGTATGTGCGTTACCCGGTAGTGGGCGAGGAAGATACTTATCTTACCATTGCTACCACCCGTCCGGAAACAATCCCCGGCGATACGGCCGTTGCCGTTAACCCGGAGGACGAGCGTTATGCCAAACTCATCGGCAAAACGCTGCGCCTGCCTATTTTGAACCGCGAAATTCCGGTTATTGCCGACAGCTATGTTGATACCAAGTTCGGTACCGGCGCTGTAAAAATTACCCCTTCGCACGACCCGAACGACTACGAAATGGGCCTGCGCCACAACCTGCCGGAGATTGTCGTTATCGGCAAGGACGGCGTGATGACCGCCGAAGCAGGGCCGTTTGCCGGTTTAGAACGCTACGAATGCCGCAAGCAGATTGTTGCCCGCTTAAAAGAAGAGGGCTACCTTGTTAAAATAGAAGAACACAGCCACGCCGTTGGCCATTGCCAGCGCTGCCACAACATTGTAGAGCCGCTGGTAAGCACGCAGTGGTTTGTAAAAATGCAGCCGCTGGTTAAAGCTGCTGTGGACTGCGTTACCGACGGGCGCACCCAGTTTGTGCCTGAACGCTTTACCAAAAACTACACCGGCTGGATGGAAAACATCCACGACTGGTGCATCAGCCGCCAGATTTGGTGGGGACACCGCATTCCGGTATGGTACTGCGACGACTGCGGCGAAATGAGCGCCAGCCGCACCGATTTGGAAAAATGCCCGCACTGCGGCAGCACGCATATTCATCAGGACGAGGACGCACTCGATACCTGGTTCAGCTCTGCCCTGTGGCCGTTCTCTACCATGGGCTGGCCGGATAACACCGATTTGCTCAAACAATTCTACCCCACCAGCGTTTTGGTAACCGGCTACGACATCATCTTCTTCTGGGTTGCGCGCATGCTGATTATGGGCATGGAATTTATGAAGGACATTCCGTTTGAAAAGGTATTCATTCACGGCCTTGTGCGCGACAGCCAGGGACGCAAAATGAGCAAATCCCTCGGCAACGGCATCGACCCGCTGGAGGTTATCGACAAATACGGCGCCGATACCCTGCGCTTTATGCTGATTACCGGCAACACCCCGGGTAACGATATGCGCTTCTACTGGGAGCGTGTGGAAGGCACCCGCAACTTTGCCAACAAAATTTGGAACGCATCGCGCTTTGCGCTGATGAATATGGAAGGCTACGATAAAAACGCCGAGCTTGCGCCTTATACTTTAGCCGATAAATGGATTCTCAGCCGCTTGCAGGACACCGTTAAGGATGTTACCAGCCTTTTAGAGCGCTTTGAGCTGGGCGAAGCAGGCCGCGCCATTTATGATTTTATCTGGAGCGAGGTTTGCGACTGGTACATTGAAATTGCCAAACCGCGCCTGTACAACAAGGAAGCGGCGGCAGAACGCGCTACGGCGCAGCATGTGCTGGCAACCGTGTTGGTATCTGCCATGAAGCTTTTGCACCCCTACATGCCGTTTATTACGGAAGAAATTTATCAGTGCCTGCCACACGAGGCGGAAAGCATTATGATTTCCAAATGGCCCGTGGCTGATGAAAGCCTCATCGACCCCGAAGCTGAACGCGGTATGAACGCCATTATGGACAGCATTAAAGCCATCCGCAACATGCGCGCCGAGGTTAACGCCAACCCGGGCAAAAAAATACCGGCTGTAATGCTGGTGGCAGACGACCTGCGTGAAGTGGTTGCCGCTAACGACAGCTACATTAAACTTTTGGGCGGCATTGACAACCTTGAGCTGCGCGCTATGGACGCCGAAAAACCGGAAAACGCCATGGCAGCCGTTGTTACCGGCATTGAAGTATATTTGCCGCTGGCAGGCTTAATTGACGTTGAAAAAGAAACCCAGCGTTTAAGCAAAGAGCTGGCTACGATGGAAAAAGATTTGCAGCGCGTAAGCGGCAAGCTGAACAATGCAGGCTTCCTTGCCAAAGCTCCGGAGGACGTTATCGCCAAAGAGCGTGCTAAATCGGAAGAATTAACCGGCAAAATTGAAGCAGTAAAAAAACGTATGGCATATTTGGCAGAATTAAAGTAAAATTAAATAGAGGTCTTATTGCGGCGCGGCATTTTGACCGCGCCGTTTTTGTATATTTTTAAGGAGAGATAGCATGAATTATAATGAAAGTTTGGCATATTTAGACAGCCTGGGCAAGTTTGGCATTAAGCTGGGCATGGAGCGCATTGAGGCGCTGCTGGCGGCGCTGGACAACCCGCAGGCAAAATTTAAAAGCGTGCATGTAACCGGCACCAACGGCAAGGGCAGCGTCAGCAGCATGATTACCAATATTTTGCTGGCCAGCAATTTAAAAGTGGGCAAGTTTATTTCGCCCCACCTTGTAAAATACAACGAGCGCATTAGCATTAACGGCAGCGATATTACCGACGATGCTTTTGCGCTGGCGCTGACTGCCGTTAAAAAGGCGGCGGACGATATTGTTGCCAAGGGCGTATGCGAGCAGCCCACACAGTTTGAAATTTTAACGGCGGCGGCGTTTCTGCACTTTGCGCTGGAAAAGGTTGACTACGCCGTTATTGAAGTAGGCATGGGCGGTCTGTGGGACAGCACCAACGTAATTACGCCGGTAGTAAGCGTTATTACCAATGTAGCTTTGGACCACTGCGACAGGCTGGGCAGTACCATTGAGCGCATTGCCATGCAGAAGGCGGGCATTATTAAGGACAACGTGCCAGTGGTAACGGCTGCAGAGGGCGACGAAGCGCTGGGCCCCATCCGCGCCGTTGGCATGTTTAAGCAGGCAAAAGTTTATATTTACGGCCGCGCCTTTTGGTGCGAGGAAAAAGAAAGCACTATGGACGGGCAAACCTTTACCCTGCACGCGGGCGATATTTACAGCAGCGATTATCAGATTAAGCTTCCGGGCTGGCACCAGGCGGTTAACGCCAGCCTTGCCATTGTGGCGGCAAAACTGGTATCCAAGCAGGATGACCGCATTAACGAGCTGGCGCTGCACATCGGCGTTGCCAATACCGTCTGGCCCGGCCGTTTGGAGCGTATTGCCCAAAAGCCGGACGTTATTTTGGACGGCGCGCACAACCCCAACGGGGCGGAGGCTCTGCGCAAGGCGCTGGATAAATACTATCCTAATCAGAAAAGAGTTTTTGTTATCGGCATGATGGGCGATAAGGATATGCAGCACGTTCTGCACACCATTGTGCGCCCCATGGATTTGGCATACACCGTACCGGCGGATGGTGGCGAGCGTGCGGCTAAGCCGGAGGTTTTGGCGCAGCTTATCGGCGCTAACGCCGCTGCATGCAGCGATGTGTACGAGGCTTACCTTAAGGCGCTGGACGAAGCTGGCGAGGACGGCGTGGTTGTAATTTGCGGCTCGCTGTATTTAGTGGGCACGTTTAAGGCGCGCCTGCTTGCCGCAAAAGACGGTGGCAACTGATGGGCGCTGTAACCAAATACCACAGCGCAGAAAAATATGTGTACCTGCTTTTGCTGTTTACGGCGGCGGTAATACCCATTGACCAGGTGTTTACACTTTTAATGGTGGCGGTAACCTTTGTGGCGGGCTTTGCGGTGGCGGTTAAATACCGCCGTTTGCCGCGCGTGCCTGTTCTGCCGCTGGCTTTACAGCTTTTGCTATACCTGTTGTTTGCCATAACGTGGTTTTCGCTGCGCTTTTCAGCGGATGAGGCGGTGTCGTCCTACAATTTTGGCTATGTGGTGGGGCAGTACGTTTTGCTGGTGTGGCTGGTGCTGCACTATGGCGGCGACGGCAAGCTGGATTTTAACTGGGCAAACCCCAAAGAGTGGCCGCGCCCCTTACAGCTTCTGGCGGCATTATTAATTGTTGGTTTTGCCAACGGGCTGTTTGGCGTATACCAGCATTTTACCGGCGTGGTGCCTACCGACCCGTGGGTAGACCCATATCAGTTTCCGGAGCTGAAAACACGCGTTGTCGGCACCTTAATTAACCCCAATATTTTTGCGGGCTATTTAGTGTTGCTTTTAAGCCTTGCGGTGCCGTTTATTAAAATTACCACCGGCAAAGTGCGCGGCTTTTTGCTGGCTTTGGCGGCGGTGTTTGGCGTAAGTTTAATTTATACCTTTTCGCGCGGTAACTGGGTGGCGTGCGCGTGCGCCATGGGTTTTTACTTTTTATTCTTCTGGCGTAAATGGCTTATCCCGCTTATGGCGGGGGCGGCGTGCGGTGTGTATTTTATGCACGGCGCGGTGTGGCACAGGCTGATGAGCATTTTCGGCACGCAGGATACCAGCGTGGCGCTGCGTTTTGCCTACCTTAAAAGCACGCTGTTTATTATTGAAGAACACCCCTTCGGCGTAGGCTGGTACGGTTTTCAATATGTCTATCCGGAATACGATTTTTATTTAAACAACCCCAATGTAATTATGTACCACTGCCACAACCTGCTGTTGAACATTTTAGCAGAGCTGGGCTGGCACGGGCTTGTTGTTTTTGTGCTGGTGCTGCTGTTTTTTGCGTGGCATGCCTACAAATTGGCGCGCTTTGGCGTGCGCCCGTGGCTGCGCGCCGTGGGGCAGGGGTATCTGGCGGCGCTTATTGGCATTCTGGCAGGCGGCTTAACGGACCATGTGTATTTTAATATGGATATGGGCCTCTTGTTCTGGTGCGTAAGCATGGTAATGATGCAGTGCAGCCTGGTTAATCGGCTCAGCCCTTACGAGCGCAAGAAAATTGCTTTACATACGGGTACAGACAAGTTACAATAAAATCAGAATTAAAATCTGAAAATTTTAAATTTTTATGGAGGCAAAGATGAACTTAAAGGATGTACAAAGGGTTTTAAAAGCAAAAATCCTTGTGGGAGAAGAATTTATGGACCGCCCTGTTGAAACCTGCTGCGGCAGCGACCTGATGAGTGATGTGCTGGCATTTACCAAATGCAACACCCTTTTGTGCACAGGCCTTACCAATATACAGGTTATCCGCACGGCGGGAATAACAGATTTATGCGGCATTATTATTGTGCGCGGCAAGCTGCCATCGCCCGATTTTTTAAGCTTTGCACGCGAGGTGGATATGCCGGTGCTCTCTACCGATTTAACCCTGTTTGAAGCCTGCGGCCTGCTGTATGTGGCCGGGCTGCGCGGCTGCTCGCAGGGAAAAGGGGGCTGCGGGCTATGACAGAAGAAAAATCCGTTAAAATATCCTACGATGTTGCCGGCGGCGATTTTGACCGTGCGGGCGAAGCTTCTGGCGGCATTAAGCGCATGCTGCAAAAAATTGGCATTCCGGCGGATATTGTGCGCCGCATTGCCATCGGCACCTACGAGGCGGAAATGAACGTCCTCATCCACGCGGGCGGCGGCAAGGTAAGCGCCGAAATTTTTGCCGACCATACTGTAATACGCATTACTGATGAAGGCCCCGGCATACCGGATATTAAACTGGCGATGCAGGAGGGCTGGTCCACAGCGCCGGATTACGTGCGCCAGATGGGCTTTGGCGCCGGTATGGGGCTGCCCAACATGATGAAGTGCAGCGATAAGTTTGATATTCAGTCCAAAATCGGCGAAGGAACTTCCATAACCATGGAGTTTAAGCATATAAGCGAAGACTTGTAAAGAGGTGATACGCTTGGCAGAAGATTATATCCACTCTGTCCGTTTTGTAAAAAGCAAATGCAGGGGCTGCGTAACCTGCGTTAAGGCGTGCCCAACGGACGCTATCCGTGTGCGCAACGGCAAGGCGGAGCTGATTGCCTCGCGCTGCATAGACTGCGGCGAGTGCATGCGGCGCTGCGCCTACCACGCGGTTGAGGCCGATTCGGACAAGCTGGAAGCTATAAAACAATACCAATATAATATCGTATTGCCGCCGCCTTCGCTGTATGCCCAGTTTCCGGCGGATATTACGGAAGAAACCATCCGCGGCGGCTTAAGCAATTTGGGCTTTGACGAGATTTTCGACGTGGCAGTCGCTTCGGAATATATTTCGCTGGAGATTGCCGGTTACATAAAAAATTACCAGGGCGGGCGCAAGCCGTTAATTTCATGCGCGTGCCCGGCGGTGCTACGGCTGATACAGGTTAAGTTCCCCGAGCTTATCAAGCAGGTGGTGCCGGTGCTGCCGCCGGTTGAGGCAGCCGCCATTTATGTAAAAAAAGAGGCAATGGAACGCTTGAAGCTGGACACCTCGCAAATCGGCGTATGGTTTTTAGCGCCGTGCCCTTCCAAAAACGCCAACATCCGCCAGTCGGTAGATGTTGTGCACACCGAGCTGACGGGCAGCATTGCCATCTCGGAAATTTACGGCAGGCTGATGCGCAGCATTGGCAGTGTTAAGGAGAGCAAAAAAATCACGGCGGCATCCTCCTACGGCATGGGCTGGGGCAGCTACGGCGGCGAGCTGGCGGCCATCGGCGTGGAAAGCGGCCTTGCGGTGCACGGCATAGATAACGTGTACGACGTGCTGGAGCAGATTTCCATGAACAAGATGCGCGACGTTGATTATGTGGAATGCAGCGCGTGCAGCGGCGGCTGTATCGGCGGCCCGCTGACGGCGGAAAATAAATTTGTGGCAGAAAAGAACCTTAAGCTGCGTCTGGCGCGGATGCGTGAACACGAACCGGCAGACAGGCTGGAGGCAATGGCGGCCAGCATGGTATGCGAGGATTTTCCAAAATCCGGCGCATACGTTAAAAAACTGGTGCCGCGCCCGATGATGCAGCTGGACGACAATATTTTGGAAGCCATGAAAAAGTTTGAGCGCATGGAAGAAGTTTTAAACTCCCTGCCGGGGCTGGATTGCGGTGCGTGCGGCGCGCCTAACTGCCAGTGCCTTGCCGAGGACATTGTGCAGGGCAAGGCGACGGAAATAGACTGCATTTTTAAACTGCGTGCCAGCGTTAAAAAACTGGCGCAGGGCATGCTGGAGCTTGCCAAGCAGATACCTATTTCTAACGACGGCATGGATGCGAATGATAACGGAGAAGAAAAAAATGCAGATTAAAGAAGTAATAAACAGCTTAAATTTACAGCTTTTAACCCACACCGGCGATATGCAGACCGAGGTTACCGGCGGCTATGCTTCCGACCTTTTAAGCAATGTTATGGGGCAGGCGGAGCCGGGCATGGTGTGGGTAACCATGCAGGGGCATCAGAACATTGCGGCGGTGGCGTCGCTTATCGGCCTGGCCGCTGTTATTGTGGCAGGCGGCGCGCCCGTTGAGGAAGACACCTTAAAAAAGGCGGACGCCAACAACATTAACATTGCCGCTACCGATTTGCCTGCTTATGTTGTTGCCGGGCAGCTTTATGCCCTGGGCATTACCAACGGCAAATGAAAACGCTGCTGGCGGATTTTCATATCCATACTTTGCTTTCGCCCTGTGCCGAAATTGAAATGACGCCGCATCACATTGTGCTGCGGGCGGCGCAGTACGGCGTGGATGCCGTTGCCATTACGGACCATAATGCTTCGGCGAATGCGGCGGCGGCGGTGAAGGCGGCGCAGGAGTTTGGCATTAAGGTGTTCCCCGGTATGGAAGTTGAGTGCCGCGAGGAAGCGCACATTGTAGTGCTGTTTGATACGCTGGAGCAGCTTGCCGCGTGGCAGCAAATTGTCGATGCTAATATGAGCGGCCTTAAAAACAATGCGGAACGCTTCGGCGCACAGTTTATTGTGGACGACGACGATAATTTCATCGCCGAAGAAGAACGTATGCTGCTCGGTCCGCTGAAACTTTCTGCGTATGAGGTTATCCAAAAAGTGAATGGCATCGGCGGCATCGCCATCGCCGCTCATGTGGACAGGCCTTCGTACAGCCTGTTAATGCAGCTGGGCTTTTTGCCCTCGGATATGGGGCTGGCGGCGGCGGAAATCAGCCCCGTGGGCTTAAAGGAATTAAAAGAGCAGAAGCTGAAAATGCTCCTGGGCGGCCTGAACTACGTTACCGACAGCGACGCCCACATGATGGACAGCTTTATTTACGGTCCTAAAAATTTAATTACGGTTGAGAGTTTAACCGTGGCGGAGCTTAAGCTGGCGCTGGCGGCAGAAGGCGGGCGCAGCTGGCAGCCTGGCTGCTTTGCGGCAAACCGTGATGAATAAATAGTATACGCTGATTAAAGTATACAATTTAATTAGTGTTGCATATATATGGTAATTTTGTTATAGTTATTATGTACATTTAAAATTTTAGAGAAGGAGAGAATGTACCATGAGCTTTGTGGAGAGAACATGCAGCTGCTGCGGAGGGGAAAATCCGGAAAAGACCCGCATCGACGCCATTCTTACCAAATATGCAGGCGTTAAGGGCGCGCTGATTCCGATTTTGCAGGAAGTACAGTCGCTGTATAATTATTTGCCGAAAGATGCGCTGGAATACGTTGCCAAAGAAACCGGCACGCCCATTTCGCAAATTTACGGCGTTGTAACCTTTTATTCACAGTTCCATCTTAATCCGCGCGGGCGCAACATCATCCGCGTATGCCAGGGCACTGCCTGCCATGTGCGCGGCGGCAAAGCCATTTTGCAGGCGCTGGAAAAAGAGCTGGATATTAAAGCGGGCCACACTACTGATGACCTGCGTTTTACGCTGGAAACAGTGGCCTGCATTGGCGCGTGCGGTTTAGCACCTGTTATGCAGGTTAACGAGGACACCCACGGCAGGCTTACGCCTGATAAATTAAAAGCCATTCTGGCAAAATACCAGTAATTATGAGAGAGCTTTCGTTGCATATACTGGATTTGGCGCAGAACTCAATTGAGGCAGGCGCGCATAATTTACAAATTGATATTGACGAAAACGAAAACGGCTATTTTACATTTGCCATTACCGACGACGGGCGCGGCATGACGGAAGAAATGGTTAAACAGGTGCGCGACCCGTTTGTTACCACACGCTTAACGCGTAAGGTAGGCATGGGCATACCGTTTATGGATATGGTAACGGCGCAGTGCGGCGGCTATTTTGATATTAAATCTAAGCCGCGCGAGGGCACAACCGTTAAGGCCGCCTTTAAGGCGGATAACATCGACCGTCCGCCCTTAGGCGATATTGCCGGCAGCATTGCCGTGCTGCTTGCAGGCGCGCCGGGGCTGAACCTTGTGTTTACCTATAAAACGCCGGGCGGGGAATTTGTGTTTGACACGCAGGAAATCCGCGCCGTGCTGGGGGCAGATACCGATTTTGCGCACCCCGAGGTATACCAATGGACGGAGGACTATCTGAGGCAGCAGCTTAAAGCGCTGCGTGCCGGGCAGGAGGAATGAAATGAAAACACTGGAGGATTTAAAGGCTTTACGCGAAAAGCTTAAAAGTGATATTAAAGTGCGCCAGGGCAGCAGCACCAAAATTATTATCGGCATGGGCACCTGCGGCATTGCTGCCGGTGCGCGCGAGGTAATGAAGGCCGTGCTGGACGAGCTGGCCGTGCGCCACTTAAATGACGTGCAGGTGCAGCAGACGGGCTGCATCGGCATGTGCGAAAAAGAAGTGCTGGTAGACGTTATGCGCCCGGGCGAACCGCGCATTACCTACGGCAAGGTTAAACCCGCCGACGTGAAAAAAATTATTGCCGAACACGTCGTTAACGGCAGGGTAGTGCAGGAGCTTGTTGTTGGCAAAATAGAGCAGGAATAAACACAGGGGAGGGTTACCTATGCAGCATATAAGAGCACACGTCCTTGTCTGCGGCGGCACCGGCTGTAAATCGGCAGGTTCCAAAGAAGTGCAGCTTGAATTTGCCAGGCAGCTTGAGCAAAAAGGGCTGAGCGACGAGGTTATGATTGTAGAAACCGGCTGCCACGGCTTTTGTGAACATGGCCCGCTGGTTATTATTTACCCGGAAGGCACCTTTTACTGCCGCGTAAAACCGGAGGACGTAGAAGAAATTGTGGACAGCCACCTGTTTAAAGGCCGCATTGTAGAGCGCCTTTTATACCATGAACCGCTGACCCACGAGCAGATTCCTTCCTATTCGGAAATTAATTTTTACAAAAAGCAAAAACGCCTTGTTCTGGAAAACTGCGGCGCCATCAACCCGGAACAGATTGAAGAATATATCGCCGTTGGCGGCTATGAGGCGCTTGCCAAAGCCATTACCACCATGCAGCCGCAGGAGGTTATTGAAGAGGTTAAAAAATCCGGCCTGCGCGGGCGCGGCGGCGGCGGCTTCCCCACGGGGATGAAATGGCAGTTTGCCGCAAACTCCGTCAGCGATAAAAAATACGTTATCTGCAACGCCGACGAGGGCGACCCCGGCGCGTTTATGGACCGCAGCGTATTGGAGGGCGACCCGCACAAGGTGCTGGAAGGCATGGCCATCTGCGGCTACGCTATCGGCTCTGACGAAGGCTACATTTATGTGCGTGCCGAATACCCGCTGGCCATCAAACGCCTGCGCATTGCCATTGAGCAGGCAGAGCAGATGGGCCTCTTGGGCGATAACATTTTCGGTACGAAATTCAGCTTTAAAATTCATATTAAAGAAGGCGCCGGTGCTTTCGTGTGCGGCGAGGAAACCGCACTGATGGCGTCTATCGAAGGGCGCCGCGGTATGCCGCGTCCGCGTCCGCCGTTCCCGGCTGTAAGCGGCCTGTGGGGCAAGCCGACCAATATTAATAACGTAGAAACTTTCGCCAATGTTGCCGCTATCATCACCAAAGGTTCGGAGTGGTACAGCAGCTTCGGCACAGAAAAATCCAAAGGCACCAAGGTGTTTGCCCTTACCGGCAAAATTAATAACACCGGCCTGGCCGAAGTGCCGATGGGCATTACCATGCGCGAAATTATTTTCGATATTGGCGGCGGTATTACCAACGGCAAAAAATTTAAAGCCGTGCAGATTGGCGGCCCGTCCGGCGGCTGCCTGCCGGAATCCATGCTCGACCTTTCCGTCGATTACGATTCCTTAATTTCTGCCGGCGCCATGATGGGCAGCGGCGGCCTTGTTGTTATGGACGAGGACACCTGCATGGTGGACGTTGCCAAATTCTTCCTTAACTTCACGCAGTCCGAATCCTGCGGCAAGTGTACGCCCTGCCGCGAGGGCACCAAGCGTATGCTGGAAATTTTAACCCGCATTACCGAAGGGCAGGGCCGCGAAGGCGATATTGAACTATTGGAGGACCTGGCCCGCAACATTAAGCAAACCGCTTTGTGCGGCCTGGGGCAGAGCGCGCCGAACCCGGTACTCAGCACGCTTAAATACTTCCGCGACGAGTACGAAGCGCATATTAAAGAAAAACGCTGCCCGGCAGGCGTTTGCGAAAAACTTGCCAATTATACAATTACCGACCAGTGCAAAGGCTGCGGCCTGTGCGCACGCCAGTGCCCGGTGCAGGCCATCAGCGGCCAGCCGCGCAGCAAGCACGTTATCGACAGCACTAAATGCATTAAATGCGGCGCCTGCATGGCAGCCTGCCCGTTTAAGGCAATTACCAAGGGATAAGGGGGCATAAAAATGGAAATGGTTACCTTGACAATCAATGGGCAAACTGTACAGGCCCCTAAAAACGCTACTATATTAGAAGCAGCACGCAGCGCAGGCATCTATATCCCCACCCTGTGCTACCATCCGGAGCTTGCGCCCGAAGGCGCCTGCCGCCTGTGTGTGGTAGAAGCAAGCGGCGCAAGGACGCTGGTTGCCTCCTGCGTTTATCCGGTTGCCGATGGCATGGTAGTTAAAACCAACACGCCGAAGGTAAGGGAAGCACGCCGCATGGTGGTAGAGCTTTTGCTCGCCAACCATCCGAAGGACTGTCTTTCCTGCCAGAAGAGCGGCGACTGCGAACTGCAAAAAATTGCTGCCGACCTTGGCCTGCGCAAAATCCGCTTTGAAGGCGGCGCGCGCAAAGCTCATACTATCGACGGCAGCAACCCGTGCCTTGTGCGCGACCAGGAAAAATGTATTCTCTGCGGCCGCTGCATCCGCGTTTGCCGCGATGTACAGGGCATGAATGTTTACAGCTTTGCCAACCGCGGCTTCGATACCATTGTTTCCACCGCTTTTGAAAGCGATTTGGGGCAGGTTGAATGCAGCTACTGCGGCCAGTGCGCCAGCGTGTGCCCGACGGGCGCGATTGTGGAGCGCGACGACACCGAAAAGGTTTGGGATGCTATCAACGACCCGGATAAAATCGTTATCGTGCAGACTGCGCCCTCCGTGCGCGTCGCTATCGGCGAGGAGCTGGGGATGGAGCCCGGCAGCATTGTAACCGGCAAAATGGTTGCGGCGCTGCGCCACCTCGGCTTTGATAAAGTTTTTGATACTGATTTTAGCGCCGACCTTACCATTATGGAAGAAGGCTACGAATTTATCGACCGCCTCAAAAACGGCGGCAAGCTGCCGATGATTACTTCGTGCAGCCCGGGCTGGGTTAATATGATAGAACTTAAATATCCCGAGCTGTTAGACCATCTCTCCACGGCCAAATCGCCGCAGCAGATGTTCGGCGCGGTGGCTAAAACCTATTATCCGCACAAAGCGGGTATTGACCCTGCTAAAATCGTCAGCGTTTCTGTAATGCCGTGCACCGCCAAAAAGGCGGAGGCTGCGCGCCCCGAAATGTGCGATTCCGGCTACCGCGACGTTGATATTGTTATTACCACGCGCGAACTGGGCCGTATGATTCGCGAGGCCGGCATTGATTTTAAACACCTGAAGGAAGAAGAATTCGATTCCCCGCTCGGCATCGGCACCGGCGCAGGCGTAATTTTCGGCACCACCGGCGGCGTTATGGAAGCTGCCCTGCGTACCGTGGCGGACGTTTTAACCGGCGAGGATTTGCCGCGTGTTGATTACACCGAAGTGCGCGGCATGGAATACACCCGCGAGGCGGAAATTGAAATTGGCGGGCAGAAGGTTAAAATTGCCGTTGTGCATACCTTAAAATCTGCCATGCAGATGCTGGAGCGCATTAAAAAGGGAGAGGCCGATTACCAGTTTATTGAAGTAATGGCGTGCCCCGGCGGCTGCATCGGCGGCGGCGGCCAGCCCGTGCCCGTTAATGCCGAAATCCGCAGGCTGCGCCGTGAAGGACTATTTAGCTGTGACAGGGCGAGCGAGTTACGAAAATCTCACGAAAATCCGGAAATTATCGAACTTTATAAAACCTGGCTCGGCGAACCGCTTGGAGAAAAAGCACACAATCTCCTGCACACGCACTATCACAGGCAAATACGTTAAATATACTAATTAATTACTATAAAAAACCCTTTGGACTTTTGAGTCCGAAGGGTTTTTCTTTAAAAATTGTAAACAAAAAACTTGCCAGTTTACAATTTTGCTGTTATTATATTGTAAGGGTCAAAAATGCCAATGGATTTATGGCAAAGCCCTAAAAATTCAGAAAATTTTATCCGCATTATGTGCTATAATGAGGGTAGAGGAAAATTCAAAAAAATATCACAAATTTTATTCTTTTAGAAGGAATTTTATTTGTGGTGTCGAAGTATATAAGGAACCAGAAAGAGCTGGTTCAGGCTATGGCAGCCACAAGGGGAGCGGAGCCCCGGTGAAAGCCAAAAGCCGGCGGCCTGCATCCGCGCAAGGCTCTGCGGAAGGCAAGCGGGCCTGCACTTGGCGTTATTGAGGTAATCGTTCGTAATCAGGGATTCAGGATAACACTAAAGTGCTCCTTTTTTATGTTATGGGTTTACCTTATTTGGCGGACAGTAACTGAAACGCCCTGCGTTATAAGGTGTTTTCCGCCGGATAAGTTTATAGCCAAAAAGGCAAAAACCATATATATTTATTTCAAGGAGGAAGGAACATGATCGATATTAAAGATCGTATTTGCGATGCGGTTGCTGGCAAAGTAATGAGCGCAGAAGCCGCAACCGACTTTATTCAAAATGGTGACAACTTGGGTGTCAGCGGCTTTACTCCGTCTGGCTATCCGAAAGCTGTACCTCTGGCCCTGTCTGAAAGATACAAAGGCACCGACTTCAAAGTTAACGTTTGGACCGGCGCTTCTGTAGGCCCTGAAATTGACCAGGCAATGGTAGAAGCTGGCATTATGGATCGCCGCCTGCCTTATCAGACCAACGGCACCCTCCGCAAAGCTATCAACGAAGGTAAAGTAAAATATGCCGACATTCACCTCAGCCACATGGCTCAGATGGTTCGTTATGGCTTCATGGCTAACCGCAAAGGCGTAGACGTTGCAATCGTAGAAGTTTGCAAAATCAACGACCTCGGCGATGGCAAAGTAGGCCTTATCCCGACCACTTCCATGGGCAACAGCTCCTCTTATGTAGCTGGCGCTAAAAAGGTTATCGTAGAAGTTAACACCACCCAGCCGGTAGAACTGGAAGGCATCCATGACTCCTATGTACCTCTTGATCCTCCGAACCGTCAGCCGATTCCTATTACCAAACCGGAAGACCGTATCGGCACCACCTACATTCCTTGCGAAGTAGACAAAATCGTTGCTGTTGTTCCTTGCGACATCACCGATAAAGTTCGTCCGCTCGGCGAAATCGACGAAGACGCTAAACACATGGGCGAAAACCTCGTTGCATTCTTCAAAAAAGAAGTTGCAGAAGGCCGCCTGCCGAAAAACCTGCTTCCGTTGCAGTCTGGCGTAGGCTCCGTTGCTAACGCTGTTATCAACGGCCTTGTAAACTCCGACTTCGAAGACCTCACCGTTTACACCGAAGTTATCCAGGACGGTATGTTTGACCTCATCGACGCAGGCAAACTCCGTGTTGCTTCCGGCACCGCTCTGACTCCGTCTCCGGAATGCCAGAAGAAATTCTATGAAAATGTAGACCACTACAAACCGTACCTGATTCTCCGTCCGCAGGAAATCTCCAACAGCCCTGAAGTTGCTCGCCGCATCGGCGTTATCGCAATGAACACCGCTATTGAAGTTGATATTTACGGCAACGTAAACTCCACCCACATCTGCGGCACCAAGTTGATGAACGGCGTTGGCGGTTCCGGCGACTTTGCCCGTAACGGCTACCTCACCGTATTCTTCACCAACTCTCTTGCTAAAGGCGGCAAAATCAGCTCCGTTGTTCCGTTCTGCAGCCATATCGACCATGCAACCCTCGACGTTGACGTTATCGTTTCCGAACGCGGCGTTGCTGAC
>CASEIL010000018.1 GCA_949288065.1 uncultured Phascolarctobacterium sp. | reverse complement strand
TCGCTTTTACTTGGTTCTTGTTCAGTTTTCAAGGTGCTGCCGTTTTCCGGCGACTTGTATAGTTTATTACACTTTCAAGGATTTGTCAAGCGCTTTTTTCAAATCTTTTTGAGATTTTTTTGGAAGGCTTTTCAAATCGCAAGCCGCTGTTCGAAACAGCTTGTTTATATTACCATGCTTTTATGGATGTGTCAACTACTTTTTTAATTTTTTTGCTGATTTTTATCTTTTAAGTATTGGAAGCCGTAATAATGAGTCATATTCAGCATTTCGGTATACACAATCATCTCGGCAAATTCTTCCAGCAGCTGGTTTTGCGGGTGCGTAAGCGCCATAAACCATTCGTGTTCACCGCCGTATTGCAATACCAAAGCAATAATGCCAACCGCCGCCGATATTACCGGAAACGGAATTTCAAAAATAAACTTCTTCCACGGCATATATTTATAAAAGCCATACAGCAAAATAACAATGGCCACGCCGATAGCGGCGTTAATAAAATCGTGCTGGGGGATGCTGCTCATGCTGATAAATTTAGGGCCCAGCTCATCCACCTCGCCGGTAGGGAAGAAGACCCTGCCCCAGCTCAACTCGCGCATAAACATAATAAAATACAGCCAGCCCAGCGTATAGCCAAGGCCCTTAACGGAATAATACGCGCAGTTAAAGCAGAACATAGCGCCAAAAAGCAGCAGCACCGCCTGCGTGTTCTCAATCAGTCCGTTTTCCCAGCCGCATTCCGGCGGCATAATCTGCGCCAGCGGGTAACACGCTGCCAAAAGCGCGATACTTAAAATATCCTGCGGCGCTAACTGAAATTTGAATTTAATCATAATCTACCTTCTTTTCATTTTTAGTTCAGTTCATAGCATTATAATAAAATTTTACTGATATTATACACTGACTTAACAGTCTTTTTCAAGACAAAAAGAAAACCCACAGCAGGGCAGGTGTAAATTTTACATTCGCCGCTGTGGGTTTAAGTTTTTTTATTAGTCCTTCCAGACTTCTACGCCGTCTTTATTTTTAAGCACGGAAGCTCTGAAAACAGGGTCCTTAATGCCTGCTTTTTTCTGCTCCAGGTAATCCTTCAGCGCAGCGTAAGCGCTTGGAGCCAGGCGGCTGATAGCCACAAGGTTAACAATGGCCATCATTGCCATAAACAGGTCGGCAAGGTTCCAAACCAGGCTTACCTTGGCCACGGAGCCGAACATAACCATCAGCACCACGCAGGTGCGGAAAATATTCAGCGCGGTTTTGCTTTGCAGCATGAAGGCAATATTAATTTCGCCATAGTAATAGTTGCCGATGATGGAGCTGAACGCAAAGAGGAAAATCATTACGGCCAGGAAAACAGAAGACCATGCGCCGATATGTTCCACCAGTGCGTACTGCACCAGTTCAATTCCGCTGAGGCCAACGCCCATATAATCTTTAGAGAGCATTACGATGAACGCCGATGCGGTGCATACCAAAAGCGTATCAACAAATACGCCCAAAGCCTGAATTAAGCCCTGCGTTACAGGGTGGTCGGTAGTAGCCGTTGCAGCAGCGTTCGGCACGGAGCCCATGCCTGCCTCGTTGGAGAATAGGCCGCGCTTAATGCCCGTCATCATGGCAAGGCCCATACCGCCGCCAAAGGCAGCGTTCAGGCTGAAGGCCGAGGTTACAATGTCATAAATAACCTGCGGCATTAAGGAGATATTTTTAACGACAATAAACAGGGCAATTAACAGGTAAACGCCGGCCATAACCGGAACCATCCATTCGGATACCTTGGCGATACGGTTGATGCCGCCGAAAATTACCAGCGCCGTCATGATGGATACGGCGATGCCGACAGCAGTTCTGTCCAGCCCAAAGGCGCCCTGCAAAGAAAGCGTAATGGTATTGGCCTGTACGGAGTTAAAAATAAGGCCGTAAGTGCTGCAAATTAACACCATAAACAAAATTGCCATGGGTTTATTGTGCAGCGCATTTTTAATATAATATGCCGGGCCGCCGCGATAGCCACCTTCGGCGCGGGGCACCTTATAAATCTGCGCCAGCGTGCTTTCTACAAAACCTGTGGCGCTGCCGATAAGCGCCATAACCCACATCCAGAAAATTGCGCCCGGGCCGCCGACTATAATAGCAATGGCAATACCGGCAATGTTGCCGACGCCGACGCGGGACGCCGTGCTGATGCAAAACGCCTGAAACGGGGAGATATGGTTTTTCTCGGTAGACGCGCCAACGTTGGTGCACAAAAGGCGCACCATTTCCTTAATGCAGCGCAGCTGTACAAAGCCTGTTTTGATAGTGAACCAGATGCCAAGGCCAACTAAAAGAATAATCAGCACATAGGCATATAAAACATCATTAACCGCAAGAACTAAATTATCAAGAAAGTCCATTTCGGCACCTCTTTTTTATAAATTTTTACAGCATATCGCGGCTGGCAATGATGTTTACACCCAGCCCTAAAATATTTTCAACTACCACGTCGCCTGTTTTTACTGGTGCTTTAACGGTTACTCCGCGCAGGTAAGCAGCGCAGTCCAGTACCTTTTCCTTCGGCAGCACGGTTTCAGATACTACCGGTAAAAGCGGCAGCATACCGCCCTCAATGCGCACGGTTGTAGTAAGCATTCTTTTCGGCGCGGTTACCTCGTCGCTGGCATATTTAGCGCCGCGCGGGCAGGTGTTTCCCTTCACGTCAACTACCTTGCCGTCCTCCACGGTAACGGTCATTTCACAGCCCATCGGGCACATAATGCAGTTCATAACACGGGTTTCAAGCATCAGCCTTACGCCTCCTTATCCAAAAATACCGTCAGGCTGCTGCCGATAAGCTCAGTTTTGGCAGCAGGAATATCCACCGCAATCATCTCGCTCGGTTTGGCAACCGGCAGCATTCTTTGCAGGATTACGTTATCGCCGCTTTTAACCACCAGTTTAACCTTGCGCTCGGGGTTAGCCACGCGCATAAACAGGCGTACCTGTTCGCCTTCTTCCGGCAGGTTCAGGCACTGCGGCACACAGGTGCGCACGCCCTTTTCGGCAGTTACGGTAACAAATTTCGTGTTGCCGCTCAGCTTGCCCTGTGCTTCCAGCGCAGCAAATTTACCGGCAATTTCCGCTTCCTCGGATACAAAGTCAACCAAATCGTGCACGTGCACAACATTGCCTGCGGCATAAAAACCGGGCAGGCTGGTCTGACGGTGCTGGTCAACAACGGGGCCGTTTGTCAGCGGGTGCATTTTTAAATCCAGCCCGCGGCTGAGTTCGTTTTCCGGAATGAGGCCGACGGAAAGCAGCACGGTGTCGCAGTCGATGTCAAACTCTGTTCCCGGAATGGGGCGCATTTTTTCATCAACTTTAGCAACGGTAATACCGTTTACGCGGTCTTTGCCGTGAATTTGCACGATAGTATGCGAAAGGTATAACGGAATATTATAATCGTTTAAGCATTGCACAATGTTGCGCGTTAAGCCGTTGGAGAAGGGGCAGATTTCCAGCACAGCCTGCACCTTGCAGCCTTCCAGGCTCATGCGGCGCGCCATGATGAGGCCGATATCGCCGCTGCCCAAAATAACAATTTTGTGGCCGGGGATGTAGCCTTCCATGTTAACCATGCGCTGAGCCGCACCGGCGGTAAACACGCCTGCGGGACGTTCGCCCGGAATGCGGATAGCGCCGCGGGTACGTTCGCGGCAGCCCATGGTTAAAATAACGGTTTTGCCCTTAACCTTAATTAAGCCGTGCTCGGGGCTTACGGCAACAACGGTTTTATCTTTTTCCACGCTTAAAACCATCGTATCGGTTAAACATTCAATTTCCGGTTTATCTTTAACAAGTTCAATGCAGCGGTGGGCATAACCCGGGCCGGTCAGCTCCTCCTTAAAATGGTGCAGGCCAAAGCCGTTGTGGATGCACTGCTGCAAAATGCCGCCCAGCTCGCGGTCGCGTTCAATAACCAAAACGCTTTTGGCGCCGTTCTGCCACGCGCTGTAAGCCGCCGAAAGCCCGGCAGGACCGCCGCCGACAATTACTATATCATAAAGGTCTTTAAGCTCTTTCATTATTCCTGCCCGCCTTTCACGTCAGTTTTTTCGTAATATAAATGCGAATCCTCGCGTTCTTTCAACACATCGGCAACCGAAATGCCCAGCTCGCGCGCCAGAATCTGCGTTACGCGCGGCCCGCAGAAACCGCCCTGGCAGCGGCCCATACCGGCACGGGTGCGGCGTTTTACAGCGTCCACCGTGGTTGCGCCGCAGGGTGCCTTAATGGCCGCCACAATTTCACCCTCGGTAACAGTTTCGCAGCGGCAGATAACACGGCCAAACAGCGGCTCTTTGGCAATCAAATCAGCTTTTTCGCTGTCGGTAAGCCTGGTAAAGTGAATTTGTTTCGGCAGTGCTGCTTTAAAATCAGCCTTTTTCTGCATCGGCAGGTATTTAGCAACCGTTTCTGCAATTTCTTCCGCCACGGCGGGGGCAGCCGTTAAGCCCGGGGATTGCATTCCAGCAGAATTAAACAGCCCTTCCACGCAGGAAGCGCCAATAATAAAATCGCCGTTGTCCGATACTGCGCGCAAACCTGCAAACTCGGTAATGGCAGCGCCCATAGGCAGGTTAGGAATCAGCTTGCGTGCCGAAGCAATAATTTGGTCCATGCCCGGCGCGGTAACGTTGGTGTCTTCCTTATCGTCCATATCGTTGGCGTTAGGGCCGATAAAGGTATTGCCGTGCGTGGTGGTGCACACCAGAATGCCCTTGCTGTTTTTAGCAGGGGTAGGGAACACAACGCCGTACACCAAATCGTTGCAGGCAGTTTTGTCAAACAAAATATATTCACCCTTGCGGGGATGGATTTTAAAGCTTTCGTCACCGGCAAGATAAGCAATCTCATCGGCATAAACACCGGCAGCGTTGATTACGCATTTGGTTTTAATAAGGCCGAGATTCGTTTCCACGGCGGTAATTTTGCCGTCCTCCTTAACAAAACCGGTTACGCGGCAGTTGCGCATAACTTCTGCGCCGTTCTGGATAGCGCACTGGGCAAAGCGCAGCGCAGCCTCAAACGGCCAGCAAACACCGGCAGTAGGCGCCCACAAAGCGGCAACGGCAGTTGTAAGGTTCGGCTCTTTTGCCAGAACTTCTTCGCGGGTTAAAATTTTTAAATCCGGCACGCCGTTATTTTTGCCGCGTTCCAAAAGTTCCTGTAAGGTTGCAACTTCTTCGTCATTAGTTGCCACAACCAGAGAACCGGTCCATTTAATATCAAGGTCCAGCTCATCCTCCAGCTCGTGGTACAGGCGGTTTCCCAACACGTTCATAATAGCCTTATTGCTGCCGGTCGGTGCGTCAAAACCCGCGTGCAGAATGGCGCTGTTAGCCTTTGTCGTGCCGCAGGCAACGTCCGGCTCTTTTTCCAGCAAAACGCATTTTACATCATACTTCGAGAGCTCGCGCAAAATTGCGCAGCCAATAACGCCGCCGCCAACAACAACGACGTCTGCCTCTTTGATAAAATCCATTTCGTCACATCCTAAACTTAATCTGTATTTAAAGTAATTTTAACACATTTGTTACAGAATTTGAATATTTCCGGCTTTTAGTTTTCAGAAAAATTTAAGTAAAAACGCAGTGGGATAAACAACGTCCCGATTTTTATTATTTATTGTTTCCAAAATTGTACATATAAAAATTTAAAACCTTTTCTAATTTTTCAATAAAATAATTTCTTTCAAATAGATCTTCAAATCCTTTTTCACCTCTATTTGTACTTTCTATTTTAATATAAACTCGACCTCCTATTGTAACTGGATAATATCTAAATATTACAAGACGTATTGATTTTATATTTTTCAAATTCTCAGTCCAATAATGATTTTTTCTTTAAAACTAAAAATATTAATAGTTTTATTATTAAAATAAACATATGTCAATTTTTTATTATACAAGTATATTTTATCTATGATTTCATTATAATAAATTATAATCAAAAATAACGAAAATACAAAACCTATAACAGCATCATTTGTTTTATTGACAAAAAATAAATAAACAGATGTAAATAAAAGGAAAATACCCATAATAATATATGGATGAATTGAAGTTAATATACTTTTAGCTTCCAAATTTGTTTCAAAATTTTCATTAACAAATCTATTAATTTTTTGATAATTATTTTTTACATAAATCGCTATTTTAAACGCAATATTATAATATTCATAAACATTTTTCTGTGGCAATTTTATATTATCTACGAATGCACCAACCCATAAAAACCGTGCATCAAAATGATAATAATATTTTAAAACATAATAAGCATAATATATACGCTGATAATCTTCTGCTGTTTTGGTATCGTCATAGTAAAACCTTAACCCAATAATGCTGTTTTGATTGTTTATGCCGTAATAATATAAATCATTAACAAGTTTGTTAATACCATTCTGGTCACAAGTAAAATCCAATACCAATCTGTAATTTTCGTTTACGTCATTTACAATAACAGCAGCATTACCATTATTTGTAACTGAAAGCCCGCAATAATACATTTTATCACCACCATTTGCCTATTTATTTCTTGCTCCGTTTAAAATTACCTGCTTTTTTATTATTTGACACTGCCCGCAGCATATTTTAAAATTAAATTAAGAAAGAAGGTGCGCCTATGAAAAAACTGTTTTTACTTTTATGTTTAAGCCTGTGCCTTTTTAATACCGCTTTGGCGGAAGAAGTAAAAGAAGCGGAAACCAAAGCGCCCGCCGCTGCTACCGAAGAACAGCAGCAGGAAGCGAAGGAAAAATCCGATGTTAAAGTGCTGCTTACAGCTGAAGACGTGCAGCAGCAAATGCAGCAGGGCATTAATGACAACTGCTATCTGGAAATTGAAGAAGGCAAATTTATTGCCTACAATATCGACACCAAAGACGACGATACGCGCCGCGATCTGTTTAAAAAAGCACCGGCAGAACGCGTTAACCACCTGCAAACCAACAACGAGGAAATTTATAACTATCTTACAAAATTCATCCAGAGCCGCGAAAAATCCGGCCGCAAATACTACGGCTACCGCATTACCGGTGGAGTTGAAGAAAATGCCGCATTGCCTGACGGCAGCACCGTTTACAAATTCTGGTTTATGAAGCTGGACGAGGATGACGGCGGCGGCTTCCACGTGCCGATTGGCATTGGTATCGGCATCGGTGGGGGGCACCACCACGGCCCGTGGATTGGCGTCGGCTGGTAAGCCGGTAAAAAACTAAAAATGACAAACAAAAATCCGCATTGATTTTCAATGCGGATTTTTTTATTTAAAATTTATTCTTCTTCGTCGTGCTGCACAGCCGCCAGGCTTACAACCTTATCGCCTTCGTTTAAAGTCATCAGCTTAACGCCCTGCGCATTGCGCCCAAACTGGCTGATGCCTTCGCCGTCAATGCGGATGATAATGCCCGCTGCGGTAATCAGCAAAATTTCCTGTGCGGGGTTAATAACCTTCATGCCTACAACGGCGCCGGTTTTTTCCGTTACTTTTATATTAATAACGCCCTTGCCGCCGCGGGTCTGCTTGCGGTATTCGCTTACAGCCGTTCGTTTGCCAAGGCCTTCTTCCGTAGCGGTTAAAACCTCTTCGTTTTCGCCGGTTACGCTGTCCATAGCCACAACTTCATCGTCAAAGCCCAGCTGAATGCCGCGTACGCCGTGCGCCGTACGTCCCATCGGGCGCACATCCTGCTCGTCGAAGCGGATAGCCAAACCGCGGCGCGTTGCGAGGATAATTTCACTGTTGCCGTCGGTCAGCTCAACGCCTATAAGCTCCTCGTTATCGTCCAGCGTCATGGCAATTAAGCCTGCCTTACGCGCACTGTTAAAGTCGTTAAGGTTCGTCTTTTTAACAGTGCCCTTGTTGGTCGCCATAAACATAAACTGGTCTTCTTTAAATTCCTTAACCGGAATAACGGCCGTAATTTTTTCGCCCTGCTCAATCGGCAGCAGGTTAATAATGGCCGTGCCCTTAGCAGTGCGCCCGGCTTCGGGGATTTCGTAGCCCTTCTGGCGGTAAACCCTGCCCTTATTGGTAAAGAACAAAATATTATGATGCGTGGTAGAAAGGAACAAATGCTCGGCGCAATCGTCGTTCTTCTTGCCGCTGCCGCCGGTTTTGCCCACGCCGCCGCGTTTCTGGCTGCGGAAGTTATCCAGCGTCTGGCGTTTAATATAGCCCTGGTGGCTGATGGTAATAACAATATCTTCTTCGGCAATCAAATCTTCAATATCCATGCTGGAAGAATCCACCGAAAGCTCGGTGCGGCGCGTATCGCCGAATTTCTTTTTCATTTCCAGCAAATCCTCTTTGATAATGCCCAAAACCTTATGCTCGTCTGCCAAAACGCTCTCCAGCCAGTCAATCGTTTCCAAAACGTCGATGTATTCATCGTCAATCTTCTTGCGTTCCAAACCGGTCAGACGCTGCAGGCGCATATCCAAAATGGCCTGTGCCTGGCGCTGGCTCAGCGCAAATTTATCCATCAACGCCGTCTTGGCGGTATCCGCGTTAGCGCTGCTGCGGATGGTGCTGATTACCTCGTCCAGATGGTCGAGCGCAATCTTCAAGCCCTCTAAAATGTGGGCGCGCTCCTTGGCCTTGCCCAGCTCGTAACGGGTGCGGCGGGTGATAACTTCTTTCTGGTGTTCAAGGTAATAATTTAAAATCTGTTTTAAATTCAGCACGCGCGGGTGCCCGTTAACCAGTGCCAGCATAATAATGCCGAAGCTGGTTTGCAGCTGGGTATGCTTGTAAAGCTGGTTTAAAACCACGTCCGGCACAGCGTCGCTCTTCAGCTCGATAACTACGCGCATACCGCGGCGGTCCGATTCGTCGCGCAAATCGGTAATGCCTTCAATAACGCCGTCCTTAACCAGCTGCGCAATGCCTTCAATCAGGCGTGCCTTGTTAACCTGATAGGGGATTTCGCTGACCACAATGCGGTGCTTGCCCTTCTGCATCGGTTCAATTTCGGCACGCGCGCGGATTTTAACAATGCCGCGGCCGGTGTTATAGGCGTTTTTAATGCCTTCCGTGCCAAGGATGATAGCGCCGGTAGGGAAGTCAGGCCCTTTAATGGCCGTCATCAGCTGCGGAATTTCCACATCAGGATTGTCAATCAGCATAACAAGGCCGTCCACAACCTCGCAAAGGTTATGCGGCGGAATATTGGTTGCCATGCCGACGGCAATGCCCGCACTGCCGTTAATTAAAAGCGCCGGCACCTTGGAGGGGAGCACGCTCGGCTCTTTTAAGGATTCATCGTAGTTCGGTACAAAATCGACCGTTTCTTTTTCAATGTCCTCTAACATTACTTCGGCAATTTTCGTCATGCGCACTTCGGTATAACGCATGGCTGCCGCGCTGTCGCCGTCCACACTGCCAAAGTTGCCGTGGCCGTCCACCATCAGGTAGCGGGTAGAAAAATCCTGCGCTAAACGCACAATAGCGTCGTAAACGGCAGTATCACCGTGAGGATGATATTTACCTAAAACTTCGCCGACGATACGGGCAGATTTTTTATACGGCTTGTTGGAAGCCATGCCTGCCTCCTGCATGGCGTAAAGGATACGCCTGTGTACAGGTTTTAAGCCGTCGCGCACATCGGGCAGCGCCCTTTGTACAATAACGCTCATCGCATAATCAATATACGATTTTTGCATTTCCTCTTCGATATAGACGGGTAAAACCTTGCCTGCTCCTGTCTCTAAATCCACAATATCACCTCAACCCTTAATTAAAGAAAATGTCATATATCTGTTTGCCTATTAAAAGCGTTGTAACAGTTAAAAACAGCGGCCTTATATAACCCACGCCATGCTTAATGGCCATGCGCGTGCCAAAATATGCGCCCACAATCATGCTGGCGCCCATAATCAGCCCGTACACCCACACTACGGAGCCGTTATAAATAAACGTGGCCAGCCCGGCCAGGTTGCTGGCAGTGTTTAAAGCCTTGGCATTGCCGGCAGCGGTAATAAAATCGCAGCCTAAAAACAAAAAGCCAAAAATTAAAAAAGTGCCCGTGCCGGGGCCAAAAAAGCCATCGTAAAAACCCATTACCAGTGCCAGCACAAATGCGCCAATAAGCGACAAAGTACTGAAATCCTTTTTGCCTTTAACGCTGCCCCAATCCTTATGGCGGTAGGTGTAAAGCGCAATGCCGATAAGCATTATGACCACCAGGTTACGCATAAAATCCTGCGGTACTATTGTTACCGTGTAAGCGCCGCAGGCGGAACCAAGCATGGACAGGGGAGCGAGCGCAACAACCATTTTTTTGTTAAGGTTGCCGCTGCGCCAGAAAGAAATAACGCTGGTAACAGCACCCATGCTGGAGCCCATTTTATTGGTGCCCAGCACCAGATTAACCGGCAAGCCTGTGCTCATCAGCGCTGGTACGGAAATAAGCCCGCCGCCGCCGACTGTTGAATCAATAAAAGCGGCGACAAAACCGGCAATAACAAAAAACAAAATATTAACTAAATCAAGACTTTCCATAAATTTTTGGTAAACCCTCTTACAACAGGCTGCTGCCCGCCGTTTTTACATAAAAACCAACATAACCGTTATGGCAGGCTGCCTGCACAACCGGCGCGGTAATTTCGTTGCTGATGGAGTAGGAACGGCTTTGCTGAAGCTCTGCCTTTTGCAGCGGCCATCTTACGCCGCTGATGCTTACGCAGCAGTCAGCCAGCGGCAGCAGCGAAAGCGCCTCAAAACTTTGCTGCGGCGTAAACTCAAGGCTTTCGCCGTTTTGCAGCAGCACCATCAGTTCCTTATCATCCGCCATTATTACCGGCACGCCGGTTTTAGCCTTATACGCCAAAATCGAATAAACATTGCTGAATAAATGGTCGAACCTGCCGCCCCAGATGCCCGTTATCAAAAGCGCCTGCTCCCTTGGAAGCTGCGTCAGCAAAAGCTGCAAATCAGTATCGTCCTTGGCAGGGTTAAATTTCAGCATCGGTATTTGCAATTCCTGCGCCCTTTGCCAGTAACTTTTACCGGCACTGTCAGCGTCGCCGCATAACAGCTGAGGCGTTAAGCCTGCATCAAGACAGGCTTCAAGGCCTTTATCGGCACAGTAAATGCTGCTGTGAGCTGCTGACTGTTTCAGCCAGTTCAGCTCCGGTTTGCGCCCTCCTGCAACAGCGGTAACAAAACTGCTGCCTTTAGTATTTTTTATCACTAAACTGCCCTGCGGCAGCTGCAAGGTAAAATCCATCAAGCTTTCTTTTTAGCGGCGGCAGGCTTAATAATAATCTGCCCGTCTTCTTTGTAAACCTTCCAGTCGGCTTCGCCCTTGGTGTTTTTAAACCAGTCCATACTAATTTCCAGCAGATAGCGGTTTAATTTGGCCAGTGCTTCCTCCGGCAGTAAAATTTCGTTAGCGTTTGCTTTTTTGGCAGTTTTTAATTTTTTATTTTTTACAGGCTCGTCGTTGTAGATGCCGGTTTCAAAGCTGGCTTCTTCCTCGTAGCCTTTTAACATATCCTCGTCGGACAAATTTTTTCTGATTTTCATTGTTTCACCTTATTACAAATCAAGATTGCGTACCTTACCGGCGTTCTGCTCGATAAACTGGCGGCGCGGCTCAACCTTGTCGCCCATCAGTACGGAGAAAATAGCGTCGGCTTCGGCAGCGTCTTCCAGCTGCACCTGCAAAACTGTGCGCGCTTCCGGGTTCATGGTAGTTTCCCACAGCTGCTCAGGGTTCATTTCGCCTAAGCCTTTGTAGCGCTGAACATAGGGGTTATTATCGCGGCCAACTTCGTCCAGCACCTTTTGCAGCTCATCGTCGCTGTAAGCGTACATATGCCTTTGCCCCTTGCGCACTAAATACAGCGGCGGCTGGGCGATAAACACATGGCCCTCTTTAATAAGCGGCTGCATATAGCGGTAGAAGAAGGTTAAGAGCAAAGTGCGGATGTGCGCGCCGTCGACGTCGGCATCCGTCATAATAATAATCTTGCCGTAACGCGCTTTATTAATATCAAATTCTTCGCCGATACCGCAGCCAAAAGCGGTAATCATGTTGCGGATTTCTTCACTGCTTAAAATTTTATCAAGGCGGGCCTTTTCAACATTCAATATTTTGCCACGCAACGGCAGAATGGCCTGGAAGCGCCTGTCGCGCCCCTGCTTGGCGCTGCCGCCTGCGGAATCGCCTTCGACCAAATAAATTTCGGTTTCCTGCGCGTCCTTGCTCTGGCAGTCGGCCAGTTTGCCCGGCAGGCTGCTGATTTCCAAAGCATTTTTGCGGCGGGTCAGCTCCCTTGCTTTGCGGGCCGCCAACCTTGCGCGCGCCGATACGATAGATTTTTCCACGATTTTTTTGGCAACGGCAGGATTCTCTTCAAAAAATTCTGCCAGCCCCTCGCTCACCATGTTATCTACAATGGGGCGGATTTCGCTGTTGCCCAGCTTGGTTTTGGTCTGGCCTTCAAACTGCGGCTCGCGCACCTTAATGCTGATAACGGCGGTAATGCCTTCGCGCACATCGTCGCCGCTTAAATTATCGTCGTTTTCCTTCAGCGAACCGATTTTACGGGCGTAATCGTTAATCGTGCGCGTAAGCGCCTGTTTAAAGCCGCTTAAATGCGTGCCGCCTTCTTCGGTATTAATGTTGTTAACGAAGGTAAAGATGTTTTCGTTGTAGGTGTCGCAATATTGCATCGCCACCTCAACAATATTGTCGTCCTTAATGCCTTCAATGTAAATCGGCTCTTCGTTAATTTTATCCTTGTTTTCATCGACATATTTAACAAATTCGATAATGCCGCCCTCGTAATGGAAGGTTTCGGTTTTGCCGCTGCGCTCGTCGCTCAGCGTAATTTTTACGCCCTTGTTCAAAAAGGCCAGCTCGCGGATACGCAGGCGCAGGGTTTCGTAGCTGTAAACCAGCTCCGTAAAAATCTCGGCGTCCGGTTTAAAATGCACGGTTGTGCCGGTTTCTTCGGTCGTGCCTTTTTCATACAGCGGCACCACGGTTTTGCCGCGCGCAAACTCAATGCCGTAACGCTTGCCGCCGCGGCGCACTTCAACCTCCATGTGCTCACTCAGCGCGTTAACGCAGGATACGCCTACGCCGTGCAAACCGCCGGAAACTTTATAACCGCCATCGCCGAACTTGCCGCCGGCATGCAGTATCGTCATAACAACTTCCACGGCAGGCTTGCCAACCTTGTGCATATCTACCGGAATACCGCGGCCGTTATCCTTAACCGTAATGCTGTTGTCCTTATGAATGATAACCTCTATCAAAGAACAATAACCGGCCAGAGCCTCGTCGATACTGTTATCAATAACCTCATACACCAAATGGTGCAGGCCCCTGCCGGAAATACTGCCAATATACATACTCGGGCGCTTGCGTACTGCCTCCAGCCCCTCCAAAACCTGAATCTGGCTGGCGCCGTACTGCCCCTTTACCTCTGTTGCTTCTTCTAATGCCGACATGTCTACCTCCGTCAATTATCCCTTTCCCTGTTATAAACCTCAATGCCAAAATCGTCCTCGGCCCTTTTTTTCAGCGTCAGCGCCGAAATGCCGGAAAGGTAAATTTTATCCGCCGTTAAAATGCAGCTGGAATATTCGCCGTTTTCCGATAAATCTATGACCTCGTATTTATGGTCTTCGCACTGCTTTTGCAGATAATTTTTAAAGACATTGTTTTTCTGGTTCCTGATATTAAAAATAGCGATAATATCAGTGTTTTTAATTACAAAATCCGAGCCTAAATGCAAATACATGCTACTTCCTCCGCAAATTGGCCAAAACATTATTAAAAGTTGTATCATCAATCAGCGCCGGGCTTTTGCCTGTTTTAAAAAGCACAGCCAGCATTGCCTCGCCCTCGGTTGCCGTTCCGTCCGCTACCTTGGCATAGTAATGCTGCTTTAAGTTGTTTTTGACACTCTCAAACAATATTTTATCACATTTTAGCGTTTTTTTACAATTTTCGTAATCGCTCCACGGCTCTGTCAGCAAAAATTTTACCAGCAGGCTGTGCAGCTCTTCCGCTTCATAGCGGGCGCAGGTGCTGCATAAGCCGCCGCCCGTCGTAACAGCCCCGCATTTACGGCACCTGCCTGCGCCGTGCTGCAGCAGGTATTTTTCCCTTTTAACGGCTGCCGCTTTAAACTCCGCCAGCTTTTGCTGCAAATCAATGTTTTTAACGCTGCCGGCCTCCTGCCAGATTTTTTGCAGCTCAGCCTCGTCAAGCGATATTTTTTCCATTTCGTCAGCCTGCGGCCTGGCTTTATTAAACAAATTTTCCACGCTGCCGTTAAAAAATTTCAAATCGCTGACGGCTTTTTTCTTTAACGCACCATTGATATTTTTTAAAAACTGCTTTTTCATTAAAAGCAAATGGTTAGACCACACAGAGCTGTCGGTATTGATGTATAAAACCTTGTTTTCCAGCTGCACCGGCTTGGAATGTTTGGCAACATTGGCGCCGCAAATAGCGCTCCACCTGCTTTGCAGGAAAAACACCAGATATTTTTCCTTTTCTTCCTTGCCGGGAAGCATGTTCAGCAAAATCTGCTCTACGTTTTCCATCAGCCCTGCATAACCCTTCCGTTTTCGATATAAAAATAAGCGTTATTGTTTAAATCCGGTATCAAATGCTTATCGTTGACGGTTACAAATGTCTGCACCCTGCCGTCGATAAATTTTAACAAATGCGTACGCCGCTCCGCGTCCAGCTCGCTCATAACATCGTCCAAAAGCAGAACAGGGTATTCGCCCTTGGCATTTTTTACATATTCCAGCTGCGCCAGCTTTAACGCCAGCGCCGCACTGCGGTGCTGACCCTGCGAGCCGAAAGCCTTCAGCGGCCTGCCGTTTACATAAAAAAACAAATCGTCGCGGTGCGGGCCGATGCTGGTGCTGCCGCGCAAAATATCCAGCTGCTGGCGCGCCTGCAATTCTTCAAGGTAAAACTCGCGCCATGCAGTTACATCACGCTCAGGCTGCTCCGTTACAAAATCACCGCTCGTTTTTAACGCATACTTTACCGCCAGCTCTTCGCTGCTGCCGGCAATGGAACGGTAAATACCGGAAGCAATATCAGCCAGGCCGGACAGAGCAGACAGACGTTTTGCCAACAGCAATGCTGCCGCTGCTGCCAGCTCCTTATCCCACAGGGCAAGCTGCGCTTTATCGCTGCCCTCATCGCGGATTTGCTTTAACAGCTTATTGCGCTGCTGCAGCAAACGGTTGTATTTAACCAGCATTTCGTAATAGGCCTTGTCAGTCTGCGCAATCTGCATATCAAAAAAACGCCTGCGCAGCTGCGGCTCGCCCTTAATCAGCTGTAAATCCTCCGGCGAAAACATAACAGCGTTCAATGTGCCGTAATGCTCTTTGGCCTTAATGCTTACGTTATCCAGCAGCAACTCTTTTTTTAGGCGCCCGTGCTGCTCGTAACGCTTAATTTTTATCTCGTACTCATTATCAAAACTTTCAAAAGCAATTTTTACCGCCAGCTCGCGCCTGCCCTCGCCAAATAAATCGTCCTCCTGCGAGGTGCGGTGCGACATGCCGAAGGCAGCATAAAACACCGCCTCCAGCAGATTGGTTTTGCCCTGCGCGTTTTTGCCGTACAAAATATTAACCATTGCCGGAAACTCCAGGCTTAACAGCCCGTAATTTCTAAAATTATATAAATGCAGCGCTTTAATCTT
This sequence comes from uncultured Phascolarctobacterium sp., assembly GCA_949288065.1. Lineage (GTDB taxonomy): Bacteria > Bacillota > Negativicutes > Acidaminococcales > Acidaminococcaceae > Fusicatenibacter_A. The sequence continues at coordinate 22,713 of CASEIL010000018.1, read as the reverse complement.
CATTGCAGACAGTTATGGTTGCCAGTCCCTTAACCGCAACCACGTCGCCGGCGTAAATCTTTTTGCGTTTTTCCGTGGCAGGCTTGCCGTTCAGGCTGACAAAGCCGCCTTCAATCAGCTCGTGCGCCTGCCCGCCGCTCATTACCACACCGGCGTATTTTAAAAGATTCGTTAACGTAATATATTCAGTTTTAATCGCAATTTTTAAATTTTCCATCAGAACACAACCCTTACCGGCGTTACAATGTACAAATAGTTTTCCTCACCGACCGGCTTAATGCAAACCGGGCTTAAGGAATTATTCAGTTCCATCACCGCTTCCTCATCGGCAAGATTCTTCAAAATATCCAGAATGTATTTGGAATTGAAGGCTACGTTTAAGGTATCGCCTTCGGTACGGCACTGGATATTTTCACGGCCCTTACCAACATCAGGGCTGCTGGAGCTGACTACAATCTCCGTATCCCCGACGCTGACTTTAATAATGCTGTAATCGCCGTCGCTGGAAAACAGCGCTACGCGCTCAACCGCACCGGCCAGCTCTTTTACGTTGAACCTCGTTTTGGTATTAAAGGCAGGCGGAATAACGCGCCTGTAATCCGGGAATTTACCTTCAATAAGGCGCGAAACAATAATTACCTGGTCGATAACAACCATAATCTGGTTATTTAAAAGTGAAATTTTAATCTCCTGCGGCAAATCGCTGTTTAAATTGCGGGCAATTTCCGAAAGCACCCTTGCCGGGATAATGATGGACATTTCCTCACCCTCGCCGTAAGGCATGCTTTTAATGGCCAGACGGTGCGTGTTGGTGCCGACAAAGGTAATTTTGCCTTCGCCAATTTCTACCAGAATACCGGTAAACAGCGGCCTTGCTTCATCGGTAGAGCAGGAGAAGATCGTCTTTTTAATCAGTTCTTTAATTTTTTCATCTTCCAGCACAATCTGCTTATCCGGGTTAAATTCCGGGAACTTAGGATAATCATCCTCGTTCATTAAAAGCAACTGAAAATCAGACTTGGCAGATTGTACGGTAATGGTTTTTTCTTCTTTATTTTTGCTGATGGTAACGGTTTCACCGGGCAGCTTACGCATCAGCTCGGCAAAATGCTTGGCCGATACGACAATTTCGCCATTGGTTTCTGTCTGGCTTTCTACCGTGCAGGAAATTGCCATATTTAAGTCCATGGCCTGCACATATAAGATGTTTTCGGCGGCAATGATATGGATGCCGGAAAAAATCGGCGCCGTAGGTTTGGAAGAAATAGCCCTCTGGACGGTTTGAATAGCTTTGTTCAGGCTTGAAGTTTGGCAGGTAAATTTCATGTTATGCAGACCTCCATTATTTTATAATCACTATATTAATTTTAAATAATTAGTAGTAGTTGTAGTAGTAAGTGTGGAAATGTGGAAAATGGTTTAAGACCAGAAAAAATCACTTTTGGCAGCCTGTGTATAATGTGTTGAAAATTGTTCATAACTTTTAACATTTTGCACATTTTCTGTTTGGCGTAATTGTTTTAACAAGTTATCAACAGGGTAAATCACATTTTCCACAGTTAAGTGTTGATAAAATTTTTACTGCTTCAGCTGCTCCGTTAAATAAACAATGGCTTTTTCGGTAGCAGGGTCTTTTTTGCGCTGGGCGCTGATTTTATCGTAAGCGTGGATGACGGTACTGTGGTCGCGCCCGCCGTAAATTTCGCCGATGCGCGGGTAGGATAAATCAATCAGCTCGCGGCAGAGATACATGGCGATATGCCTTGCCGTGGCAATGCTTTGCGTGCGCTTTTTGGTAAACAGTTCTTCCGGCTTGATTTTAAAATAAGCGGCCGTCGCTTCATTAATGGCTTCGTAGGTAATCTGACGGCTTTGTACGGTAGCGCCCATTTCATCCAGAATATTTTTGGCAAGTTCCACGGTAATGGGCATGCTCATTAAACCGGCATAGGCAACGATTTTGGTGTAAGCGCCTTCAATTTCCCTGATGTTAGTTGTAATGCTGGAGGCAACCAGCGTGATAACATCGTGGGGGATTTCAATGCCTTCCAGTTCTGCTTTTTTGCGCAGGATGGCAATCCTGGTTTCCAAATCCGGCGACTGGATATCGGCCATTAAGCCGCATTCAAAGCGCGAACGCAGGCGGTCTTCAATATTTTTGATATGCTTGGGCAGCCTGTCGCTGGAAATGATAATCTGTTTATTTTCTTCGTAAAGGGCGTTGAAGGTATGGAAGAATTCTTCCAGCGTACGTTCCCTTTTTTCCAGAAATTGGATATCGTCGATAATCAGGCAGTCTATTTTGCGGTATTTATTTTTAAAGTTTTCCATTGTCCTTTTTTCAATGGAGGTAACAATTTCGTTCAAAAACTTTTCGCTGGAAATATACAGCACCTTGGCGTTAGGATTGTTGAGTTTAATCTGGTTGCCGATGGCATGCATTAAGTGTGTTTTGCCAAGGCCAACGCCGCCGTAGATAAACAGCGGGTTATAGGCAATGCCCGGTTTGGCGGCAACTGCCTGTGCGGCGGCATAGGCAAAACGGTTAGAGTTCCCGATAACAAAAGTATCAAAGGTATATTTAGAGTTAAGGTTACTGGGCACCTGTTCTTCAAACAGAGTGGCCTGCACATAGCTGCCTTTTGGTTCCGGCAGCTGTACCTGCGGCATTGGTACCGGTGCAGGTGCGGGCGGCGGAGTAGGAGCTGCCTCTTTTTTTACAGGCTTCGGCAATTCTACTTCTTCCTTAACCACAAAAGGTTGTGGTTTAGCTGGTACTGCTGAAAAATCAAGGTTTTCTATTTTCAGTTTGAATTCCTGCCCGGTAATTTCGGCCAGCAGGTTTTCGATAATGGTTTTGTAATTTTCTTCGAGCCATTTTTTTAAAAAATTATTGTTGACCCCGATTAAAAAAACTGTGCCTGAAGCCGATAACGGTACTGCCGGGCTGATAATGGTATTATAAACCGTTTCGCTGACGGAGTTTTGCAGCCGCTGAAGCAGCTGTTCCCATATATCCGAAACATTATAGGAATTCATTTATGAGCATCCTTTCCGATAAATTAATTTGAGCCGTTGCTGTAATCTTGCTATGATAAGCCTATTAATAATTGTATCAAAATGCGGATTTATTATCAATCTAATTCGTTTTTCGAGGCTTTTAAAAGAAAAAATCAGCCAGAAGGCGTAAAAATATAGAAAAAGTTTGTTTTAATGTATGCTTTATTCTTGACACTTAACGTACTATCTAATATAATTCTTATAGCTATCAATTCAATTAAAATAGAGAATTTGATAAAACTGGCAAGAGTAAGGAGGTAGCAGTAAATGAAGCGTACTTTTCAACCGAATAACCTTAGAAGGAAAAGAACCCATGGTTTCAGAGAAAGAATGAAAACCTTGGGCGGGCGTCAGGTTTTAAAAAGAAGACGTGCAAGAGGCAGAAAGAAATTGTCTGCATAACATTATAAATAGGCCGCTTAAACGGCCTATTTTTTCAATGCGGGCAGGTGTGTATGCATAATTTGAAAAAAGCCAGAAAATTTTCTTTTGGAAAAGTAAACAGAATTAAATCCAAGAATGCTTTTCAGCTTGTTTACCAAACAGGCCGTTCAGTTGTCGATTCGATGTCTGTAATGTATGTATTGCCAAATGAAGAACAAAATATAAAAATCGGTTTTGCCGTCGGCAAGAAGATGGGCACCGCCGTTACCCGCAACCGCGTTAAGCGCTTAATGCGCGAAGTTTTCCGCCACAGGCGCGAGGAGCTTAAAAACGGGGTGGAGATAATCTGGGTGGCCCGCAAAAAGCTGATTGCGGCCGATATTTATACTTATGACAGGATTTTTATGCGTTTAGCAAAAAGGGCAGGTATACTGAAGTAAAGGTGAGAATATGAAAACGGTTATTATTTTGTTAATCCGTTTTTATCAGATAGTTATTTCGCCGATGTTCCCCCCGCGGTGCCGTTTTTACCCAACCTGCTCCCAGTATGCGCTGGAAGCAGTGCAGAAAAAGGGTGCGGTTAAGGGCAGCTGGATGGCTTTAAAAAGAATTTTAAAATGCCATCCGTTCCATCCGGGAGGCTACGACCCAGTCGATTAAGTTTGAAACCTATGTATTTTAAATACATATACTAAAACAGGGAGTTGAAAAATTTGGATTTTTTAAGCAGCATTGTTCAGGACGCTATTACTATTTTGTATAATCTCAGCGCATCCTTCGGCTTTGCCAACTATGGCTTTGCCATTATCCTTTTAACCGTTATTGTGAAGCTGGCAACCTATCCTCTCAGCAAAAAGCAGATTCAGTCCATGAAGGCTATGCAGCGCTTGCAGCCGAAAATGAAAGCCATTCAGGAAAAATACAAAGACGACAAGATGAAAGCTAACGAGGCTTTGGCGCAGCTTTATAAATCCGAGGGCGTTAACCCGCTTTCCGGCTGCCTGCCTTTATTGATTCAGATGCCGATATTGATTGGTATTTTCTACGGCATTCAGGACTTCCAGTATGTTGGTTCGCCGCTTTTCATGGGCCTTGATATTTCCAAGAGCCTGAGCGAATTTATGAATTCCGGCAGCCCTGAAATGTATGCTTATGCCGTACTGCCTGTTTTATCTGCACTTACTACTTTCCTGCAGTCCAAAATGACGATGCCGGATACTTCTACCACACAGAACCAGGTAATGCTGTACGGTATGCCGCTGTTTATCGGTTATATCAGCATCAGCTTCCCGACAGGCCTTGTATTGTACTGGGTTGTAATGAACATTATGCAGATTGCGCAGCAGCTCTTTATGGAAAGAGGACAGGCAAAATAAGGGGGTTTATAAATGGATTTTATTGAAAAAACCGGCAAAAGCGTTGAAGAGGCTTTAAATGAAGCCCTGGCAGAACTGAAAACCACTGCTGATAAAGTAAACGTTGAAGTTATAGAAGAAGCTAAAAACGGTATTTTTGGTTTGTTTGCCAAAAAGGCTAAAATTAGGGTTACCTTAAAAGAGGCAGCTAAAAAAATCGGCGATATTGTTGACGAAACCGTCGATACCATTAAAGAAGATTACAAAACCGGCAAACAGGAAGCAGCCGCTGCCCGCGAAGCCGCTAAAAAAGAAGAGGCTAAGCCAGCAGTACGCGAATATGTGATTGAGCAAGCTGCCGTTGACGCTGCTAAAGAATTTTTGCAGAAAATATTTAATGCTATGCGCATTGAAGTGGTAATGGAAAAATTCATTAACAAAAACGAAGGTGTGGTAACCTTTAAGCTGCACGGCTCCGATATGGGCATTTTAATCGGCAAGCATGGGCAGACTTTGGATTCTTTGCAATACCTTACCAACCTTGTTGCCAATAAAAATTCCAACGAGCGCATCAGGATTGTAATTGATATTGAGGATTACCGCGAGCGCCGCGTGGAAACCTTAAACCGCCTGGCACAGCGCCTTGCCGATAAGGTAAAACGCACCGGCGAGCGTGTAGTGCTGGAGCCGATGAATCCCCATGAAAGAAAAATTATTCATGTTGCATTGCAAAACGACCGCCGTATTACTACGCTGAGCGAGGGTGAAGAGCCGTACCGCCGCGTTGTAATCGAATTAAAAAAATAATTTTCTTAATTTAAAACCCAGTCGTTTGTACTGGGTTTTTCTTTTAGGGAGCAGATTATGCAGAACGAAGTTATTAAACAACAGCAGGAAGAAACTATCAGCGCCGTTTGTACGGCTTTGGGCGAGGGCGCTATTGGCATTGTCCGCATCAGCGGCGAAAAGGCGCTGGCTTGCGGGGAGCAGCTTTTCAGAGCGGCTTCCGGCAAAGCGCTTGGCAGCTATAATCCCAACACGCTGGTTTACGGGCATGTTGTGGATGAGGACGGAGCTGTTATCGACGAGGTAATGGCGGTTTATATGCGCGCGCCTCATTCTTACACGGCAGAGGATGTTGTCGAAATACAATGCCACGGCGGCGTCAGGTCGCTGCAAAAAATCTTGTCGCTCAGCTATGCTGCCGGGGCACGTCCGGCTGAGCCGGGAGAATTTACCAAGCGTGCCTTTTTAAACGGGCGCATTGATTTGGTACAGGCCGAAGCGGTAATGGACATTATAAAATCACGCAGCGACGCGGCGTTAAAAGTGGCAGTGCGCCAGCAGGAGGGCCAGCTTTCCGGCGAGGTACGCACACTACGCCGCAGTTTGTTGGACGTAATTGTAAATTTAGAGGCCGTTATTGATTACCCAGAGGATGATATTGAAGAAATTACCTTTGGTAATGTTTTACAGGAGGTAGGCAAAACGACGGACGGCGTTAAAAAGCTGCTGGCTAATGCGCACACCGGCAAAATTTTGCGCGAAGGGCTGCATGTAGCCATTATCGGCAAGCCGAATGTAGGCAAATCCAGTTTTTTAAACTTTTTGCTGAAAGAGGACAGGGCGATTGTATCGGAATACGCCGGCACGACGCGCGACGTTATTGAAGAGCAGTTTATGCTGGGCGGCATACCGATTGTGCTGGCAGATACCGCCGGTATCCGCGATACGGAGGATTATGTGGAGCGCATCGGCGTGGAAAAAAGCCGCCGCATTTTGGAAGAGGCCGAACTTGCTATTGCCGTTCTGGACGGCTCGCAACCTTTAACTGACGAGGACAGGGAAATTCTGTCGTTAGTTAAGGGGCGCAATTATGTTATAATAATTAATAAGAGTGATTTGGGCAGCGCTAATGTAAAAGCTGAGCTGGCAGGTGAATTTGCAAATGCACCGGTGCTGGAGCTTTCTGCCAAGACGGGCGAGGGCTTTGAGACCTTTACGGAGTGGCTGCAAAAATTTGTGTACGGCAACGACAGGCATTTGGGCGACGGTGTTTATGTGCAGAACGCGCGCCATGAGCGTTTGTTAAAGGCTGCTCTTGTAAGCATGCAGGACGCGCTGGCAGCCGCTGAAGCGCATTTGCCGTATGACTGCATTATGATTGATTTGCGCAATGCGGCTGAAAGCCTGGGCGAAATTACCGGCGATGCGGTACGCGATGAAATCATTAATGAAATTTTTTCCAAATTCTGTATCGGTAAATAAATTTAGCAGGTGAAACTATGTATATTACTGATAGTTATGACGTTATTGTAGTCGGTGCAGGGCACGCCGGTGTGGAAGCGGCGCTGGCGGCAGCACGCCTGGGCGGTAAAACGCTGCTGGCTACGCTGTCAATGGATAATATTGCCTTAATGCCGTGCAATCCTTCGGTGGGCGGGCCTGCCAAGGGGCATTTAGTGCGCGAGATTGACGCGCTGGGCGGCGAAATGGGCCTTGCTGCTGATAAGGCGTGCATTCAGATGCGCCTGTTAAACACCGGCAAGGGCTATGCGGTGCAGGCACTGCGCGCGCAGGAGGACAAACCCTTTTACCACACCATTATGAAGCAGACGGTAGAAAATCAGGAGCGACTGGATGTTAAACAGCTGATGATTGATAAGCTCATCGTTTCTAATGGTGAAGTTGTCGGCGTGGAAGCTGAAACAGGCGAAGTATTTGAAGCCAAATGCGTTATTCTGGCCACTGGCACTTATTTAAGGGCGCGCATTGTGTATGGACAGGTTAATTATGAATCCGGCCCGAATGGTTTGCGCAGCGCCAATAAATTGTCGCTGTCGCTGCTGGAAAACGGGCTGGAGCTGATGCGTTTTAAAACAGGCACGCCGGCGCGTATCGACGCCCGCAGCCTTGATTACAGTAAAATGGAAATTCAGAATGGCGATGCTGCCATGCGTAACTTTTCGTTCATCAGCGATATTACCGATCGCAAACAGGTACCGTGCTGGCTGACCTATACAAACGAAAAAACTCATCAAATTATCCGCGATAACCTGCATTTATCCGGCATGTTTAACGGCATGATTGAAGGCGTGGGGCCGCGCTATTGCCCATCGATAGAATCGAAAATTGTGCGCTTTGCCAACAAGGAACGTCATCAGCTTTTCATCGAGCCGGAAGGCCTGCGCACCAACGAAATGTATGTGCAGGGCATGTCCAGCTCTCTGCCTGCTGATGTGCAGCTAAAGTTTATGCAGACCATACCCGGTTTGGAAAACTGCCGCATGATGCGCGCGGGCTACGCTATCGACTACGATTGCCTTGACCCTTTGCAGCTGAACGCTTCGCTCGAGCATAAGGGCATCAGCGGTTTGTTCTCTGCCGGGCAGTCCAACGGCACCAGCGGTTATGAGGAGGCTGCGGCGCAGGGCTTAATGGCAGGTATTAACGCCATGCGTAAAATTAACGGGCAGCCGCCGTTTGTACTGGGCAGAAATGACGCCTACATCGGCGTTTTGATTGACGATTTGGTAACCAAAGGCACCAATGAGCCTTATCGCATGATGACTTCGCGTGCGGAATACCGCCTGCTGCTGCGGCAGGATAATGCAGACCTGCGCCTGACGGAAAAGGGCAGGGAGATAGGTTTGGTTGACGACGAGTGTTACGAAAAATTTACTGCCAAGCGCACACTGTTGGAGCGCACAATCCATCAGCTTGGCACAACCAATGTGCCGCCTAATGCGGAAACGGAAGCAAAGCTGAAAAATATCGGCACTGCGCCGGTGCGCCCGGGCATGACGCTTTTAGATTTACTCCGCCGCGGCGAGGTAACTTATAAAAAACTGGCGGCAGAGTTTAACCTGCCGGAGCTGCCGGAGGTTGTGGCAGAACAGACGGAAATTTTTGCCAAGTATGAAGGTTATATTAACAAGCAGAAGCAGGAAGTTGAACGCGCGCTGAAGCTGGAAAACAAGCTTATTCCGGCAGATATTGATTACCACTCCATTAAGGAGCTTTCTTCTGAGGCGGCGGAAAAACTGGCTAAAATCCGCCCGGTATCCATCGGGCAGGCGTCGCGTATTTCCGGCGTGTCCCCGGCAGATATTAATGTGTTAATGATTGTGCTGGAGGTTAAACGCTGTAAGGAGCAGGACCATGACTGAGTTTGAAAAAATACTGGCTGCAAAAGCCGCCGGTGCAGGTTTTAACTTAACAGAAACGCAGATGGCGCAGTTTAACAAATACTACGAAATGCTGGTGGAAACCAACAAGGTAATGAACCTTACCGCACTGACCGAGCCGGAGGATGTGGCCGTAAAACATGTGGTGGATTCTTTAATGGCTTACGCAGATTATTTCCCGGGCAAGGTTTTGGCAGACGTCGGCACGGGGGCAGGCTTTCCCGGTATTCCGCTGAAAATTTACTGCCCGGAACTAAAGGTAGTGCTGATTGATTCGCTGGCCAAGCGCTTGAACTTTTTGCAGCGCGTGATTGACGAGTTACAGCTTAAAGATATTGAAGGTGTGCATCTGCGTGCGGAGGACGCCGGTAAAAGCGCGGCGCACCGCGAAAAATATGATATTGTTACTGCCCGAGCGGTTGCGCGCCTTTCCGTGCTGTCGGAATACTGCCTGCCGCTGGTAAAGGTTGGAGGCATGTTCGTCGCCCTTAAGGGCAGCAAATATAAAGAGGAAATTGCCGCTGCCGGTAAGGCTTTAAGTGTGCTGGGAGGAAAAATAGTATCGGCGCAGGAGGTTTGGCAGGGCAGTAATCAGCATCAAAAAGGTTAAGCCTTCGCCGAAGGCGTATCCGCGTAAGGCGGGCTTGCCCGATAAAAATCCTTTGGAATGATGGAGGTACAAAATGTTTGTTGAAGATGGTTTTAAAATTTTGCAAACAGAACAGGAAGGCGGTTCCGTTATTAAGCACTTTAGCGGCGAAATTAACGTGCTGCGCGTGCCGGTGGAAAAAATTCTGCCCAATCCCTATCAGCCCCGTAAGGATTTTGAAGCGGAAGCACTGGACGATTTGGCGGCTTCCATTGCTGAATACGGCGTTTTGCAGCCGCTGTTGGTGGCGCGGGGAGCAGGCGATACCTATATTTTAATTGCCGGTGAGCGCCGACTGCGTGCTTCCAAACTTGCCGGGCTGAGCGATGTGCCGGTAATTGTGAGCAATTATACCGAGCAGCAGATTGCTGAGATTGCTTTAATTGAAAACTTGCAGCGCGAGGATTTACACTTTTTTGAAGAGGCGGAAGGCTATGAAAAGCTGATGACGCAGTTTAGCCTGACGCAGGAAGCCATGGCGATGCGGGTAGGCAAAAAGCAATCTACCATTGCCAACAAGCTGCGCCTTTTAAACCTGCCTTTGGAGATTAGAAACGCCATTAAAGAGGCCGGGCTGACTGAAAGGCATGGCAGGGCGCTGTTAAAGCTGAAGGACAGGGAGCAGCAGGAACAGGCCTTAAAGCTGATTATAAAAAACGGCTGGAACGTAAAACAGACGGACGAATATGTTGCCAAATTGCTGGCTGATAATGAGCCGAAGCCCAAAAAACGTATGCTTATCGTTAATGATGTAAGAATATATTTAAACAGCGTAAAGAAAATTGTCGGTACTATCAACGAGGCAGGTATCCCTGCGCAGATTAAGCAGGAGCTTGACGGCGACGACGTTGTGGTAACGCTGCGTATTAAAAATACCAAAAAGCCGCAGATTGTCAGCGGTAAATAATGTGGATAAAAATGTTGGTTATGTTGAAAACAGAGGTTTATGCACCTCTGTTTTTTATTTTACACAAAAAATATTTTGACCAGCGCGCAAGATGTGTTACAATAAAACTAAGGAACAGCTTAATATTTTGAAGGGGTGAGTTGTTATGGGTGATACTTTGTTGTATGCAGTACTGGCAGGCGCAGCGGCCGGCGTATTCTTTTATATGTTTAAAAAAGCCAGCGGCGGCGATTACAAGCCGGTTGATTTAAAAAACTGCCCTTTATGCGGGCAGAAAACCGCCAAATTTATAACTATGGGCAGCTTTAAGCACGACACGATGAATAAGGTTATCTGCACAGCCTGCGGCGCAACCACCGAGGAATATACCTCTTACAAAAAAGCGGCCGAGGCGTGGAATAACGGCGAGGTTAAAAAGAAATAATTTTCAGGCTCCGGTGTAAAAAGCCGGAGTTTTTTTATTTTGTTAATGCTTTTTGTTTATAAATGTAGTACAATTAAATACAAAGCTGCTTTTTGGAGGTTTGGTTATGAATTATACTGAAGTTTTACAAAACGCTAAAACGCGTATTGACAATGCTAAATGCAAAGCCTGCCCGGTTTGCAACGGACTGGCATGCCGCAATACCATTCCCGGCCCCGGTGCCAAGGGCGTGGGCGATACTGCCATCCGCAACTACCAGAAATGGCAGGAAATCCGTGTGAATATGGATACGTTGTGCGAGAATAAACCGGTAGATATGAGCGTTAACCTGTTCGGCAGGCAGTTCAGCTATCCGTTTTTTGCAGGCCCGGTCGGTGCGGTTGAGTTGCATTACAGCGATTATTATGACGAGCTTACCTATAACAATATTTTAGTATCAGCCTGTGCGGATAATGGCATTGCTGCCTTTACCGGCGACGGCCTGAACCCGCAGGTGATGATTGGCGCGACGGAAGCTATTGCCAAAGCAGGTGGAGCAGGCATACCGACTGTTAAGCCGTGGAATATGCCGCTGGTTAAGGAAAAATTACAGCTTGTTAAAAACAGCGGCGCTTTTGCCGTTGCCATGGATGTGGATGCCGCAGGCCTGCCGTTTTTAAAAAATATGCAGCCGCCCGCAGGCAGCAAATCTGTAGAAGAGCTGGCAGAAATTGTTAAGGAAGCTGGTATTCCGTTCATCGTTAAGGGTATTATGACGGTGCGCGGCGCTTTAAAAGCCCATGCGGCAGGAGCGCAGGCAATTATTGTTTCCAACCATGGCGGCAGGGTGCTGGACCAGTGCGCCGCCACGGCAGAAGTGCTGGAAGAAATTTGCCACGCAGTTGGCGGCGGTATGAAGGTGCTGGTTGACGGCGGCATCCGCAGCGGCGTGGATATTTTTAAGGCTTTGGCGCTGGGCGCAGACGGCGTTGTTATTGCCCGTCCGTTTGTAACGGCAGTATACGGCGGCGCGGAAGAGGGCGTGAAGGCTTACATTGAAAAGCTGGCCGGTGAGCTGGAAGACACGATGAAAATGTGCGGTGCAGAAAAAATCAGCGATATTACGCGTGACATGGTGCGTATTTAATTAGCGGAGGGGTTAATTTGTCGATTGAAAAGGTAAGGGCTTATTTTAAAGCCCGCAATATGGAGGACCAGATTTTAGAATTTGATGTTTCGAGCGCGACGGTGGAGCTGGCGGCTAAGGCACTGAACTGTGACGGCAGCTTGATTGCCAAAACGCTTTCGTTTGCCGTGCACGACGATGTAATTTTAATTGTCGCTGCGGGTGATGTTAAAATTGATAACCATAAATATAAAACACGCTTTGGCGTGAAGGCCAAAATGCTGGCGGCTGAGGATGCCGAAAGGTTAATCGGCCACGCGGTGGGCGGTGTTTGCCCGTTTGCCGTTAACGAGGGTGTGCAGGTATTTTTGGATGAATCACTGAAATGCTTTGAATATGTTTACCCGGCGTGCGGCAGCAGCAATAGTGCGATTAAGCTGACGATACCGGAGCTGGAAAAGCAAACCGACCACTTTGCCGGTTGGGTAGATGTTTGCAAATTAAAATAAAAAAATGCGGCTGCGGCCGCATTTTTTATTTGTGCTATATAATTTTTATACTGCCGGTTACTCCTTTAAAAGCATTTTGTTGAAGTGGGCAGGCAAGCACATATTTATCCGGCAGGGTGTTGTAATTTTTTATGTTATAAAAGCCTGTTTCTTTAAAACCAAAACGCTTGTAATAATCCGGGTTGCCAATTAAAAAGGCGGCTCCAAAGCCAGCTTGTTTGGCGTACTTTAGTGCATGCTGCATCAGGCTTGTGCCTATACCTGTATTACGCAGGTTTTGCTTAACGCTTAACGGCGCAACAAGCACAGCATTTAACGGTTTGTTGATATTTACTGCCTGTTTTGTCAGCATAATGTGCCCAATAATTTCATTATCTTCAACGGCGACAAATTCCAAATCCGGCAGGTAGTTCGCGCTTTGCCGCAGCTGCACAACAAAATCCTGCTCTGTGCCGTCGCTTACATCTGCTGTGGCAAAGGCGGTTTGTACAAATTCATAAATTGCTTCGTAATCATTTGGTGTTACTTTTCTTATCTGCATAGTCTGACTCCTTAAGGTTATTATATTTTAATATTCTTCGCTGGGCAAGGCTAAAAATTTATTGTTTCACGTGAAACGTAAAAGAAAAACTTTAAGTTTCTATATGTTTGCACAGCAAAATGTGATAAAATTATAAATGACGTTTTAGTGATTTGATGAGGTGAGTAGTTTGGTAAAAGTAATTGCAATCGCAAACCAGAAGGGTGGCGTTGGCAAAACCACCACGGCGGTAAACCTGGCAGCGTGCCTGGCGCAAAAAGGGCGTAAGGTGCTGATGCTGGACGCCGACCCGCAGGGCAACGCTACCAGCGGCCTTGGTTTTGATAAACGCGATATTAAAAAGTGCATTTATGATACTTTGATTAACGATGTGGCAATGAAGGACGTTTTGCTGCACAGCGATTATGAAAATTTGGATGTTGTACCGGCAACTATTCAGCTGGCCGGTGCGGAAATTGAACTGGTAAGCCTGATGAACAGGGAAGGGCGTTTAAAAATGGCGCTGGAACGCGTTAAGCACGATTATGATTATGTGCTGATTGACTGCCCGCCTTCCTTAGGGCTGCTGACTATTAACGCACTGACGGCGGCTAATTCCGTGCTGGTGCCGATTCAGTGTGAGTTTTATGCTTTGGAGGGCGTTAGCCAGCTGATGAATACCATTAAGCTGGTGCAGCGCAACCTGAACCCGGCGTTAAAGCTGGAAGGAGTTTTGATGACGATGTTTGACCAGCGCACGAATCTCTCCAGTGACGTTGTGGGCGAGGTGCGCAAGTATTTTAACACCAAAATGTATAATACCATTATTCCGCGCAACGTGCGTTTAAGCGAGGCTCCGAGCCACGGGCAGCCGGTAATTGTGTACGATCCAAAATCCAAAGGTGCGCAGGTGTATATGGAACTGGCGCAGGAGGTTCTTGGCGATGAATAAAAAAGGTGGACTGGGCAAAGGGCTGGGCGCTATTTTTAGCGATAATACCGTTGCCCCGGTTGAAGAAGTGCAGCCGCACGAAAAGGAAATAGAAATTGCTGTCAGCGATATTGTACCGAACCCTCAGCAGCCGCGCAAAACCTTTGACGCGGAAAAGCTGGAGGAGCTTGCTGAAAGCATTAAAGAACACGGCGTAATTCAACCGTTAATTGTACGAAAAAATGGACGCAAGTATGAACTGGTAGCGGGCGAGCGCCGCTGGCGTGCAGCGCAGAGCGTAAAATTAAAAACCGTGCCTGTAATTGTACGCGATTACGATAACGCTAAAATGGCAGAGATTGCGCTGGTAGAAAATATTCAGCGTCACGACCTGAACCCAATTGAAGAAGCGGAAGGCATTAAGCGCCTGATGAGCGAGTTTAATTTTACGCAGGAACAGGCGTCCAAAAAAATCGGCCGCAGCCGCACGGCAGTTACCAATATTTTAAGGCTTTTGAATTTGCCTCAGAGTGTACGCGAGGCTGTTTCACGTGAAACGTTGACGATGGGGCAGGTGCGTCCGTTGTTAGCGCTTGAAAAAACTGAGGAGCAGGAGCAGCTGGCACAGCTGATTATGGAACAGGGGCTTTCTGCACGTGCGGTGGAAGAACTGGTTAAGAAAATTAAAAACGGCGAGGCTGTTATTGGCGGCGCAGAAGAACAGGAAAAACCGAAAGTTAAAAAGCACGCTGCCAAAGAAATCAGCGTTTACTGCCGTGATTTTCAAAACCGTTTGATTGAGCTGTTGGGCACGAAGGTAAAAATTGTGCCGAAAAACGAAAAGCAGGGCAAAATTGAAATTGAATATTATTCTGCCGAGGATTTGGAAAGAATATACGAGCTGCTGGAGCAGCAGCCTAAAGCTGCAAAGAAAAAAGAGCAGCGTTTAACCGTTTAAGCTGCATTTATAAAATAAGGGAGAGGAAATGAAGAATTTAATAAGGAAGGTGGCACCTGCATGAGCGGTATGGGAACGATAGCCAACGCCGCTGCGATTGTAGGCGGCACATTAATAGGGCTTTTGCTGAAACGCGGGCTGCCGGAAAAATGGCAGCAGACGATAATGCAGGGTGTGGCGCTGTGCATTTTTGTTATCGGGCTGCAAATGGCGGTAAAAACTGGCAACATTGTTATTGTGGTGGTCAGCCTGGTAATTGGTTCCATTATCGGCGAGGCGCTGGATATTGACGGTAATTTGCAGCGCTTTGGCGACTGGGTTGGCGCTAAGCTGTACAGTGGCAAAAGCGGAGGAGCGGCCAGTAAGATTGCCGAAGGCTTTGTATCGGCGACGCTGATTTTTTGCATTGGCGCCATGGCTGTAGTTGGCAGTTTGCAGGACGGCTTAAAGCAGGACCCGACGATACTATATGCCAAATCGACGCTGGACTGCATAATTTCTGTAATCTTAGCCGCTAACATGGGCATCGGCGTGGCGCTGTCAGCCGTGAGCGTGTTTTTATACCAGGGCGGCATTACCGTGCTGGCAGGCTTTTTGCAGCCGGTAATGACGGAAGCAGTGCTGAATGAGGTAACGTCCTGTGGCGGCGTGCTGATTATGGCGATTGCCATTAACAGCCTGAAGCTTTTGCAAATCCGCATTGGCAACCAGCTGCCGTCGGTGCTGGTGGTTGGCATTATTGCCTATTATTTTGCGTAATGGGAGGTAGTATTTTGGAAAATATAAATCTGCTTTTGCAGAATTATTTGCTTGTGATAATTTTAGTGCTGCTGTTGTTGCTGGCAGTGCTGTTTATGCTTTATAAAAAGCAGGGTAAAAAATTGGACGCCTTGCAGGCGAAGTATGATTTTTTTACGCAGGGCGATAATAAAAACTGGGACGAGCTTTTAACGCAAACCTTAACCGAAGTGCGCGCTGCCAAAGCAGAAATGCAGGAAATGGAAGCACGCCAGCAGGCAATGCGCGAGCAGTTAAAAGGCTGCGTGCAGAAGGTAAAGCTGATGCGCTACAACGCCTTTACGGATATGGGCAGCGATTTAAGCTATTCACTTTCGCTGCTGGATGAAAATAATAACGGCGTGGTGCTTTCCAGCATTTACGGCAGGGAGGATAACCGCACTTATGCCAAGCCGGTGGAAAACGGCAAATCTACATATCTGCTTTCGGATGAGGAAAAACAGGTGTTGCCTTAAAAATTGCCGCAAAAAAGCCGTGCGCATAAATCGCCTGTAAGGCAGGGAAATTGTAAAATGGATATCAGCGATAGCGTTTTAAACAAAAAACGCGCACAGGCAAAATTTGCGCGTGAAAGGCAAAATAGCGTAATTTTTATTAACTTAAGGTAAAATATAAAAGAATGACGGCATTTTTGCATAGTTATGGTATAATAGACTATGCGAGGTAGTTAAGATGATTTTTGATACACACATGCACTGCCAATATTCGATAGATTCCAGGATGTCGCTGGAGGATGCCATGGACGCAGCTGCAAGGCAGGGGATTGGCATGGTGGTAACCGAGCATTGGGACGAGGATTACCCAACCAACCCGGAAGCGTTTGTTTTTGATATTGGCGATTATTTTAAAAAGTTTGGCCAGCACCGCAGCAAAAGCGTGCTGCTGGGCATTGAAATAGGCATGCAGGAAAGCACTGCCGCCCACGACGACAGCCTGGGCAGGGAATACCCGTTTGATTTTATTCTGGGTTCGATGCACTGCGTGAACGGGCGCGATTTATATGAAGCAAAAACCTACGACGGCAAAACGAAAGTGGAAGCGGTGCGCGAGTTTTTAACGGCGACGCTGGCCAACCTGCGCCTGCACGATAATTTTGACAGCTTTGCCCATATTGACTACATGTGCCGCTATATGCCTTACGCGGAGCGCGAGCTTATTTACGCCGAAGCGCCGGAGCTGTTTGACGAGGTGTTTAAGCTGCTGGTGGCAAAAGACAAGGCGATTGAAATTAACACCCGCCGCCTTGACGAGCCGCAGGCAGTGGAAACGCTGCTGGTGTTGTATAAACGCTTCCGCGAACTGGGCGGGCGCTATGCTACGCTGGGCAGCGATGCGCATTATGCGGAACACGTTGGGCGCAGGCTGGGCATTGCCCGGGAAATAGCCGAAGCGGCAGATTTGGTGCCGGTTTATTTTGAACAACGAAAAATGCAAAGGATGATACTTTAATGAAATGTATACGTTTTGAAGAAGCCAACGGCAATAAAAGAATCGGTTTTATCGACGGCGATATTGTAAGGACTGTTTACGGCAGCCTTGATACTTTCTGGCGTATTACAGATGAGGAGTTCCGCCTGGAGGATATTAATCTGCTGGCTCCCTGCGTGCCCAAGCAGATTATTTGCGTAGGCTTTAATTACCGCCGCCACGCGGAAGAGTACCATACCGAGGTGCCGAAGGAGCCGATGCTGTTCAGCAAGGCAGCGCACACCATTATTGGCAACGGCGAAGCGATTGTGTACCCGTGGCAGAGCAAAGAGGTTGTGTACGAGGCTGAGCTGGGCGTGGTAATTAAAAAGCGCATGCGCAACGTAAAGCCGGAGGATGTGAAGGACTACATTTTGGGTTATACCTGCGCTAACGACGTAACGGCGCGTGATTTGCAGCTGGACGACGTGCAGTGGCTGCGCAGCAAATCGTTTGACACCTTCTGCCCGTTAGGGCCGTGGCTGGAAACTGACCTTGACCCGACCGACCTTGCCATTAAAACCTATTTAAACGGCGAGCTGAAGCAGGATGGACGCACCAGCGACATGGTTTACAACCCGTATGAAATTTTAAGCTATATCTCCGAAAGCATGACGCTGGACGCCGGCGACCTGGTGCTGACCGGTACGCCGATGGGCTGCGGCCCGATGCTGCCGGGCGACGAGGTAACGGTAGAGATTGAAGGCATTGGCAAATTAACCAACACCGTAGTAAAAGGTTAAACGAAATTAAACGGTTGTAATAAAAAAAGACGAGCTATCGTCTTTTTTTATTTGCAGGGTTATTTGCCGGTTAAAATGTAATTTATTTGAAGGGGAAGATGTAATTTTGAATACCGAACAACATTTTAAAGCGCGAATTATTATGTTTATTACAGGCATCGCCTGCATGACTTTTGCCATTGCGTTATCCTGCAAGGCAGATTTGGGCACCTCGCCGATTTCTAGCGTGCCGTGGGTGCTGAGCATGTGCACGCCGCTCAGCGTGGGGCTGCTTACTATTATTATGAACTTTGTGTTTATTGCCTTGCAGCCGCTGCTGTTACGCGCCTTTTACTGGCGCGAGCTGATGGGGCAGGTTATTTTAACGGTGCCCTTTGGTTACAGCATTGACTTTTTTATGTGGGTGTTGCAGGACATAAACCCCAAAACGGCCGCTGCCAAATGGGCTGCCTGCCTGCTGAGCATTGTTATTCTGGCTTTCGGCGTGTTTTTAGAGGTGCGCGCCAAAATCTTTTTTGCCGCCGGTGAAGGGCTGGTTAACGTGGTAACCTTTATTACAAGAAGAAAGTTCAGCCTGATTAAAAATGGTTTTGATATAACGCTTGTAACCATCAGCGTGGTAATTTCGCTGCTGGAGTTTGGCGGGCTGCGCGGTGTGGGGCTGGGCACCATTGCCGCTGCCGTGCTGGTGGGCAGGATGATTTACATTTATGAAACTTACCTGCATTTTTTTGATAAATGGAAGGTAAAAGCCTGAGCCTGAGCGAATAATATAATTGTTAATTATTAAAAAAGATGTTACAATAAAATTGCTGACTTATTAGTCTAACTTATAAAATAACAGGTTGTGATAGTATGAAAAACATGACGGAAGGCGAGCCGTTAAAACTTATCATACCGTTCATGGTGCCGCTCTTAATCGGCAACGTGTTCCAGCAGCTGTACAACATTGCCGATATTATCATCGTCGGCAGGACGATTGGCGTGGACGCGCTGGCAGCGGTTGGTGCAACCGCCCCGCTGTTTATGATGCTGGTAATATTAACGCTTGGTTTAAGCGGCGGTTTCAGCGTGGTAACAGGCCAGCGCTTTGGCGCGGACGATTTGGACGGCGTGCGGCGTAGTGCGGCGATGACGACGATGCTGTGCACCATTTTTGTGCTGGTAATGATGGCGCTGACGGTAAAGTTTATCGACCCGGCGCTGGCGGCGATGAACATACCAGATAAGTTATACGCCGACGCCAAAGCCTATGTAATGATAATCGTCTACGGGCTGATTTTTATGATGGCGTACAATATGCTCTCGAATATTTTGCGTGCGCTGGGCGACAGCAAAACGCCGCTGTACTTTTTAATTATTGCCACGCTTTTAAATATTGTGCTGGCGCTGGTGTTCATCATCAATTTTGGCTGGGGCGTGCCCGGCAGCGCGCTGGCGCTGGTTATAGCGCAGGGCATTTCCGGTTTAATGTGCGTTGTTTACATTGCCAAAAAGTTTCCGGTGCTGCACTTAAAGCTCAGCGATTTTAAATGGGATAACCGCGAGGCGTGGGAGCATATCCGCATGGGCATGCCGATGGCGGTGCAGTTTTCGGTTTTAGGCTTCGGCATGATTTACATTCAGGCCGTATGCAACCAGTTCGGCACGGAAACTATTGCCGGGTTTACGGCGGCGATGCGTATTGAGCAGCTGGCCTTGCAGCCGATGATTTCCTTCGGACTTGCTATGGCGGTGTACACGGCGCAAAACTTCGGAGCGCGCAAATTTGCGCGTATCAGCCGCGGCGTAAAAAAATGCTCGCTGCTTTCGCTGGCGTTCAGCCTTTTAGCGGCGGTGTTGATGTATTTCTTCGGGCAGGAAATGATTGCCGTCTTTTTGGATAACCCCAGCCCGAAGGTTATGGAAGAGGCGAAGGAGTACCTGCATTTAAGCGTGCCGTTTTACTTCTTTTTAAGCCAGATTTTTATTTACCGCAATTCTGTGCAGGGCATGGGCATTTCCATGATACCGATGCTTTCGGGCATTGTGGAACTGCTGTTGCGTATTCTGGCAGCGCGCTATTTAACGGTGGATTACGGTTATACCGGCGTGTGCTACGCCAGCCCGATAGCGTGGGTGGGTTCCTCAATCTTTCTGTTTGGCAGCTACCATTACTTTTTGCGGCTGCTGGCACGCAAGCATTTGGGGCTTAGATAAATTTACGGAGGTGTACAATGGAAAATAAACAAATGTTGGAAGAATTTTTAGAGCTGGTGCAGATTCCGGTGCAGTCGCGCAACGAAAGGCAGATTGCCGACGTGCTGAAGGCTAAGCTGGAAGCGTTGGGGCTGGAGGTTACGGAAGAGGACACTGGCGCTAAAATCGGCGGCAATGCGGGCAATATCCGCGCTGTTTTGCGCGGCACGGCCGATTGCGAGCCGCTGTTGTTTTCCGCCCACATGGACCGCGTTGCCAACCACGGCGCGATTAAACCTGTGATTGATGAGGACAAGGACATTGTTACCAGCGACGGCACGAGCATTTTAGCGGCGGACGACGTGGCAGGGCTGTGCATTATTTTAGACGCGCTGCGCCGTTTAAAAGCATCGGATAAGCCGCACGGCGATATTGAAGTGGCGCTTTCCGTCTGCGAGGAGTTCGGCATTTTGGGCGGACGCCATTTTGAGTTTGATAAATTCCGCGCTAAAAACGGTTTTGTGTTTGACGCAGAAGGGCATATCGGCGGCATTGCGGTAGAAGCGCCTGCTAAATGCAGCTATTGCTATAAAATTCACGGCAGGGCGTCCCACGCCGGTGAAGCGCCGGAAAAGGGCATTAACGCCATCCGTGCAGCGGCGGCGCTGATTTTAGCTATCCCCGACAGCAGGCAGTCGCTTAATTCCACAGCCAACATTGCCTCCGTACACGCGGGCGGCCCGGCGCTGAACATTGTGTGCGATTATGCCGAGATAAACGGCGAAATGCGCAGCACTGACGCGTTTGAATTTGAAGTGCTGCTGCGGAAATATTCCGACGTTATACCCAAAATTGAAGAAGAATATAATGTAAAAATTGATTACAGTTACGACATTTTATATAAAGCCTTCAGCCTGAGCGATGAGTGCCCGGCAGTAAGCCTGACGTCCAAAGCGCTGCAAAAATGCGGCGTAATACCCAAGCTGGAAAAGAGCGGCGGCGGTATGGACGCCAACCATTTTAACGCCAATGGCATTGCTACCGTGGGCATAGCGGTGGGATATTTTAACTGCCACACCAGCGACGAATATTTAGACTTGCAGGATTTTTATAAGTGCGGCGAAATGGCGGCAGAAATTGCCTGGCTGGCAGCAGAAAAATAATACAGTAAAAAAAACAAACGGCACAGATTTTTCTGTGCCGTTTTTGTGTGCCTATAACGCCGTGCCCTTTGGGGGAACAGTAAATTTAGTTGTATCAATGCCTTCCAGTTCAAGCAGTTTTACTTTTTTATTTATGCCGCCTGCGTAGCCGGTTAAGCTGCCGTTTGTGCCCACAACCCTGTGGCAGGGCACAATAATGCTGATGGGGTTATGCCCAACTGCGCCGCCAACCGCCTGGGCGGACATGTTGGCTTGGCCGGTTTGCGCAGCAAGCTGCTTTGCAATAGCGCCGTAAGTAATGGTTTGCCCATAAGGTATGCTTAGCAGAATTTGCCATACTGCCATACGGAAGGGCGAGCCGTTAAGTTTTAGCGGCGGCGTAAAATCCGGCTCCCTGCCGCTGAAATACATATCCAGCCAGCGTTTTGCTTCTGCAAATACCGGCAGGTTTTCTTCTTTGTAATCCGCGCCGAGCGTGGCAGCAAAGTATTTTTGCCCGTCAAACCATAAACCTGTAAGGGCAGTGCCGTTGCTGGCAATGGTTATATCGCCAATAGGCGAGCTGTAATGCGTGATGTACTGCATGGCTGGTTTTTAACGGATGAAGTTGGTATAAATACCTTCTTCTTTTTTGAGCAGGCCGTATTTTTCCTTGCCGAGAGCGATGCTTTTAATTAAAAATGCCATGTTGCGGCCAAGGGTACGCATGGTTTGCAGGCCTTCAATATCCTGTAAAACGTCTTCGGCAGTTTTGCCGTGCACGCTGTTCCAGTACTGGCTGCTGGCAACAGGCATGCCGCAGATGGTGAAGTATTTGTTCAGTTCGTCGAACGTGGCAGAGCAGCCGCCGCGGCGTGCGGATACAACGGCAGCGCCAACCTTCATGGTTTTATCAAAGCTGCTGCTGAAGAACAGGCGGTCTAAAAAGCTGATTAAATTGCCGTTGGCAGAGGCATAGTAAACCGGGCTGCCGATGACAAGGCCGTCGGCTTCTTTAAATTTTTCAGCAACTTCGTTAACGATGTCGTTAAACACGCATTTGCCCAGCTTTTTGCAGGCGCGGCAGTCAATGCAGCCGCCGACGGGTTTAGCGCAAACGTGCACAATTTCCGTTTCAATGCCTTCTTCGTTTAAGGTTTTGGCAACTTCGCTTAAAGCGGTATAGGTGCAGCGGTCAGCCTTAGGGCTGCCGTTTAATAATAAAACTTTCATTATAAAATCCTCCTTAAGATGATGCTTAAATAACTGCACTTTTATTATACCACCTTAAAGTGTACTTTAGTCAAAGAAAAACGCACGGTTTTGCGCCGTGCGTTTGTGCTTTACAGTACCTTTTGCAAAAGGGCCAGTACGTTCTGGTGGGTAATTTTGTTGA
>CASEIL010000017.1 GCA_949288065.1 uncultured Phascolarctobacterium sp. | reverse complement strand
TACCTTGAAGGAATTTATAACACGGTTGTTGTAAAAGACATTGTAGCAAGAAAAAATATTACCGATATAATGATGCTGGAAAGCGTAGTACGTTTTGTTTTTGATAATGTTGGTAACGAGCTGTCTTCTAAAAAAATTGCCGATACTATGACCAGCAGCGGACGGAAAATTGACGTCCGCACGGTTGAAAAATATTTAAACGCCTTAAAAGAAAGTTTTATTACCTACGAAGCCAAAAGGTATAATATTAAAGGCCGCCAATATTTACGCAACAACGAAAAATATTATGCAGTTGATATTGCCCTGCGGACCATGCTTCTTGGCAGCCGCGCTTTTGATGTAGGGCATGTTTTGGAAAATGTGGTGTATCTTGAGCTTTTGCGCCGTGGCTACGATGTATTTGTAGGCAAGATTGATAATTTGGAAGTAGATTTTGTTGCCGTTAATGCAGCGGAAACCGTTTATTACCAGGTTGCGGCCACCGTGCGTGATGAAGCTACTTTGCGGCGAGAACTTGCATCCTTGCAAAAAATTCAGGATCATTACCCCAAATTTATTTTAACGTTGGATGAAGACCCGATGGCAGATTACAATGGCATCCGCCGTATAAATGTTTTAAACTGGCTGCTGGAGTAAAAGTTTGTAAAGATAGCATTACCAATTCTACCACCGCTCCCCAAAATTTAATACTTAACAGGCAATTTTAACCCATAGACCCCAAAAGGGCATTAGTTTAGCGCTAATGCCCTTAATTTTTTGCGCCTTACGGCGGATAAAACAAAAAGTACACATTGTTGCAACACGGCTGAATTGCAAGAATGTGTACTTTATTGTAATTATATCAAGTTTAATGCGTGACTTCAAATCTTTGCGAATAAGCGTGTTTTCTAAAGTTTACAGTAATCGAAAATGCCTTACAATAAATCACACTTTTTTGTAAACCATTTTTAAACCGCGAGGGTGGGCAATTTTGATTATTGGCATACAGGATGAAATATTAAAAGTTTATGCGCTGGGTTTGCTGGGCAGGCTGCTTGAGGATAAAACAAGCAAAACCAATATTCTTTGGGCGACGGATGCTTACCAAAAACTGGGCGATGATTACCGGCGCGATAAGGAAATTAAGCCTTATATGATAACGGGCAGCAATTCTAATGTTATTAAAAACCGCGCCCGTAAAGAGCTGGAACAGCAGGCAGAGCGCACCAAACAGCGGGCGGAAGTTTTTACTCCGCTGTGGGTGTGCCAAAAAATGATAGACTACGCCGACGAAATGTGGTTTAAGCGCGTGGACGTGTTTTTTGCAAACGGCAAGCCGACGGAGCGTGTGGAATTTGGCAAAAGGCAAAAGTGGCAGCACTATGTTGACAGCCGCCGTTTGGAAATAACCTGTGGCGAAGCCCCGTTTTTGGCAACGCGCTACAACGTTTTAACCGGTGAAGTGCTGCCTTTGGAACTGCGCGTGGGCGTGCTGGACCGCAAACTGCGCGTTGTTAATGAAAACGCCGCCGACGAACAGGAATGGCTAAAGTGGGCCCTAAGGGCGTTGCAGGCAACGTATGGGTATGAGTTCCAGGGGGATAGTTTGTTAATTGCCCGCTTAAATATGCTGATGACGTTTGAAGAATACCTGTATATAAAATGGCGGCGCAAGCCAACCGAAGAAGAATACCAAAAAGTAGCCAACATTGCTGCGTGGAACATTTGGCAGATGGACGGGCTGACCGGCAGAATACCTTTTTGCAATGCGCAGCAAAAGTTTGTGGAAGCAAATTTGTTTGATTTTGAAGAAACGCAAGGATGTTTGCAGGCTGCTAACGACAGGCCGCCCTGCCGTATTTGCGACTGGCGGCGCGGCAGCAGCGTGGAATTTTGGCAGCTGAACAGCATGGGCAAAGGGGGCAGAAAGAATATGAAATTTGATTTTATCATTGGCAATCCGCCGTATCAGGAAACAATGGAAGGAACTTCTGATAGACCAATTTATAATGAGTTTATGGATGCTGCTTATAAAATTGGCGATAGAGTAGAATTAATTACACCGGCAAGATTTCTTTTTAATGCTGGGAAAACGCCAAAAGCGTGGAATAATAAAATGTTAAATGATACCCATTTTAAGGTATTGTTATATGAAGAAGATAGCAAAAATATTTTTAATACTGACATTAAAGGCGGCGTAGTAATTACATATTATGACAAAACAAAAGTCTTTGAAAAAATAGGTGTATTTATTCGTCGCAGAGAAATGCAATCAATAGTAAATAAAATTTTAAATCATAATATGATAGGTATGAATAAATATGTATATGCTCCTGAAAGTTATAGATTTACTGATAATCTACATTCAGACTATCCTAAAATAAAATATGGCAATGGAGCAGATAGTTTGTTAAGTAAAGGGCATGATTATGATTTAACTACCAATATTTTTGATAAGCTTGATAATATAGTATTTTTTAAATCTAAACCGCAAGATGATGATTTGTATATTCGCGTTATAGGTAGGAAAGACAATAAAAGAACTTATAGATTTATAAAGAAAATTTATATTGAAAATCATGATAATTTAGAAAAATGGAAAGTTATTTTGGCAAAATCAAATGGTACTGGTGAATTTGGTGAAGTGATGGCTAATCCTTTTGTTGGGGAACAAAATGTAGGTCATACACAATCTTTTATCAGTATAGGAGCATTAGAAACAAAGTTTGAAGCAGAGTCGTTAGTTAAATATATTAAAACAAAATTTTTGAGGGCTTTGCTTTCAGTTTTTAAAGTTACACAAGATAATAAATCTTCTGTATGGAAATACGTTCCTCTGCAAGATTTTACGGCAAACAGCGATATTGACTGGTCGCAATCCGTTGCCGGTATTGACAGGCAGCTTTACCAAAAATATGGTTTGGATGAAGCTGAAATACAGTTTATAGAAACCCATGTAAAGGAGATGGCGTAAATGGCAGTGCAAATTCAATCGTTTAAACAGGTTGTGCCGATGATTTATGCCTATAATACGCCTGGTATCCCTTACCATGAAGGCTGGACGAAAGTTGGCTACACCGAAAAGCAAAAGGTAGAAGACCGCATCCGGCAGCAAACACATACGGCTAATATCCGCTGGGAGCTGGCGTGGCAGGATAATGCCATATACAAAGACGGCAGCGGCGAATATTTTACTGACCACGAGTTCCACGATTATCTGGAGCGCGAACAAATTGAGCGCGAACCAAAAACAGAATGGTTCCACGCCGACGGTATGATGTTATTAAGCTATTTTTTAAAATTTGCCGGTAAAAAACCTTCTGCCAGCGCAGAAAAATGCACCTACGAACTGCGCCGCGAGCAGGAAGAAGCCGCTGCCATGACGGCGGCGTATTTTGCGGGCGGCGGCACGGAATTTTTGTGGAATGCCAAGCCGCGCTTTGGCAAAACTTTAACCGCGTATGATTTAATTTGCCGTATGGGCTTAAAAAAGGTTTTAATTGTTACCAACCGCCCCAGCATTGCCAATTCGTGGGCAGAAGATTTTTATAAATTTATCGGCTGGCGCGGAAAGCTGATTTTTGTTTCGGAAAACGACGCTGTTAAAGATAAAACCGGCGTAATGAGCCGCGCGGAATACCTTGATTATATTAGTAATCTGCCGGAAGGCGAAGAACCGGGCATGGTGGCTTTTGAATCGCTGCAAGGCTTAAAAGGTTCTGCTTATTTTGGCGGCAGTTACGATAAATTGAAATGGATTAAGGATAACGCTTTTGATTTGCTGATTATTGACGAAGCGCACGAAGGCGTTGATACCTATAAAACCGACCGTGCTTTTGAAAAAATCAGCCGCAAATATACTTTGCACCTTTCCGGCACGCCGTTTAAAGCGCTGGCAGGCGAAAAGTTCAGCAAAGAGCAGATATATAACTGGTCCTACGCCGATGAGCAGGAAGCCAAAGAAAACTGGGCTAAGGACGATTACAACCCTTATGAAAAACTGCCGCGGTTGGCGATGTTTACTTATCAGCTTTCTAACATGATTTATGACGAGGTAAAACGCGGCGTTGATTTGAATGACGAAAGCGTGGATTATGCTTTTGATTTGAACGAGTTTTTTGCAACGAATGAAAGCGGCAAGTTTGTGCACGAGGCAGAAATTAAAAAGTTTTTGCACATGCTTACCACTAACGAAAAATATCCGTATTCCACGCCGGAACTGCGCGAAGAACTGCGCCATACTTTGTGGCTGTTAAACCGCGTGGCAAGCGCCAAGGCACTGGCAAAACTGTTGAAGGACGACCCTGTTTTTGGCGAATATGAAATTGTGCTGGCGGCCGGTGACGGCAGGCTGGATGACGACGATGAGAACAGCAAAGCGTTTGACAGGGTTAAAAACGCCATTAAAACGCACGATAAGACCATTACCTTAAGCGTGGGGCAGCTTACGGTTGGCGTTACCATTCCCGAATGGAGCGGCGTTTTAATGCTGTGCAATTTGCAAAGCCCTGCGTCTTACATGCAGGCGGCGTTCCGCGCGCAGAACCCGTGCATTATTACGCGTGACGGCAAACGCCTGCGCAAAGAAACGGCGTATGTTTTTGATTTTGACCCTGCCCGCACTTTGATTATTTTTGACGAGTTTGCCAATAACCTTTCGCCCGCTACGGCGGACGGGCGCGGCACCGGCGATGACAGAAAAGCCAATATCAAAAGGCTGCTAAATTTCTTCCCCGTGCTGGGCGAGGATGACGAAGGCAAAATGGTAGAGCTTGACGCAGCGCAGGTGCTTACTATTCCGCGCAGGTTGAAAAGCGCGGAAGTTGTGCGCCGCGGGTTTATGTGCAACTTTTTGTTCCAAAACATCAGCAATATTTTTGGCGCGCCTGCCGTTGTTAAAGAAATTGTTGAAAAACTAACGCCGTCGTTTGAAGAACCGAAAAAACAAAAGCAAAATAACCTTGATAAGATGGATGAAATTACGGTTGATGCTGACGGCGAAGTGCAGGTTGATAACAAAATTGTTATCGGCAAAGCGCAGGGCATTTTTGGCGCAAAGCATTACGAAGAAATGACGCAAAGCGTTGCGCCGGAAATGGAAAAGCTGGCAGAAACTCAAAGCACCGGCGAAGTTGGCAAAGTGCTGGATAATTTGATGGACACCGTAAAAGAAACGGTGGTGCAGCAAATTATTGTGCCTGCGGCAGCCAGCTATGAAATGAAGGGCAAGGCGCAAAGCAAGCTGGAAAAACAGGCGGTAAAAGAAATTGAAAACGATTTTAAACGCCTGAAGGACGACTATATTCAGCAGGAAAAAGTGGCGAAGCTGGAACTTGCCAAAGAAAAAGAAGCTGCCGTTACGCAGGAGGAAGAAGCGGCCGCCGAAGACCGGTTTAAAAATAAAATTAACGATGCGCTGCAAAAGCTATCTGCGGCGGCGCAAAAAACGGTGGAAGACACGCTGCAAAACAAACCGGCAGCAACCGTTGAGCAGATAGAAAAGCACAAGGCCGAAGAAGAAAAGAAAACGGTGGAAGATACCGTGCGTGCGCATTTACGCGGTTTTTCGCGCACGATACCGAGCTTTATTATGGCTTACGGCGACGATAAACTTACTTTGCAGAACTTTGACGATTATACCGAGCCGGAGGTGTTCCGCGAAGTTACAGGCATAACGCTGGAGGACTTCCGTTTTTTGCGCGACGGCGGCGATTACACCGATGAAGAAACCGGCGCACAGGAACATTTTGCCGGGCATTTATTTGATGAAACGGTGTTTAACGATTCGGTTAAAGAGTTTTGGAAGAAGAAACTGGAATTAGCCAATTATTTTAACGAGGAAAACGAAGAAGACATTTTTGACTATATTCCGCCGCAGAAAACGAACCAGATTTTTACGCCGCGCAAGGTGGTAAAAATGATGGTGGATGAACTGGAAGCTAATAACCCCGGCTGCTTTAACAGTTCAACCAACACTTTTGCCGATTTGTATATGAAATCGGGCTTGTATATAACAGAAATTGTTAAGCGTTTGTTCCGCAGCGGAAAGTTGAAGGAAGAATTCCCCAACGACGGCGAGCGTATAAGGCATATTCTGCGCAAGCAGGTTTACGGCATGGCGCCGACAAGGATTATTTATTTGATTGCTACCAATTACATTTTGGGTTTTGACGAAGAATTAAAGCATGAAACCAAAAACTTTGTGCAGGCAGACGCGGCGGAAGCTGCCAAAAACGACACGCTGGAACAACTTGTAAACGAACATTTTGGTTAAGCAGAATTAAAAACAGGCATACAAAAAGGGCATTAGCTGTAACGGCTAATGCCCAAATTTTTATGTTTGTTTTAGTGAATTTTAACCAGTTTGTATCATTATACGATACTAAAAGGTGAGAACCAATTATTTCTAATAATTCGATTATTATTTTCCCTCATAATCCATACCGTCATTCCTCAGCCGGTATTCAACGTTAATGCCGAAATATTCCCACAGCACTTCTTTTAAATCGGCGCCGTTTTTAATTTTGTAGCGGTATTTTACCTTGCCGCCCAGGTAAAATTTTAAATAATTGCCGCGGATGGTGATGTTGCAGTCCTCGCGGAAGATGGACAGTTCTTTTTCCTTATTAAATGGCGAATCGGGGTGTGCGTCGCACCAGAAGGAGGGGAACACATAGTCTTTTTCCAACTGCGGTTCTTCGGTAAAGCCCAGCATTCGCTTCCACGGTTTGTTGCGCTCCTTCTGCCACAGCAGCCAGCCCCAAAATTCATCGCGCGTAAATTTATACTGGCTTATGCCGTCGCTCTGCACGCGGTTTTCTTCCAGCAAAAGCGGTATGCGCGGGCTTTCGCTGTTAACGCCTACGTCGGTAATGTAGCGTTTGCCGTCAATCGTTACGCACATGTTGCGGTGCTGGCGCATTTGGTATACGTTAATTTTGTTAATAAAACGCCCGGCGAAGCTGACAAAGTTAAACCCCACTGATTCGAGCAGCCACGCGTAAATGCCGTTCAGCTCAAAGCAGATGCCGCCGCGGTTGTGCAGTATCAGTTTATCAAACATGTCTTCGCGCTTCAGCGAGGTGATTTTGCTGTTCAGGCAGTCAAAATTATCATAGGGAATGTATTTTAAATGCGCGTCCTGCAGCTTTTGCAGCGTGGCAAGGTCGGGCTTCGGCTCAAAACCGGCCAGCTGCAATTTGTGCAGGTACTGTTTAATTTGTTCTTTGGTCATCGGTTTGCTGCGCAGCTTCACAGTTACCGCCTCCCTCATCGTGTGCTAACTTTCCTACTTTAATTTTAGCATAGCAAAGGCGTAAATTAAATGCTTTTGGCAAAATAGCGGCGTATGTTTTTAAAATGCTTTTATTAGCACGCGCGCTGTGATAAAATATAAAGATAATATGGGTTACTATGCCCACGGAGGTTTTTGTGCAAAACAGGATGCCGCTTGTTGAAGCGATGCTGAAATATAAAAACGACAAAGTTTACCCCTTCCATACGCCGGGGCACAAGGGCGGCCGCGGCATGGAGACGCTTTTGCGCGAACAGCTTGGAGCAGGCGCTTTGGCGATGGATGTTTCACTGATGAGCGAGCTGGACGACATCCACGCGCCGACGACGTATATAAAGGAAGCGCAGGATTTGGCGGCGCAGCTTTACGGCAGCGACAAATGCTTTTTTGCCGTTAACGGCACGACGGGTGCCATCCACGCTATGCTGATGGCGGCGTGCAGTGCGGGCGATAAGGTGTTGGTTCCGCGCAATGCGCACCGCAGCGTGGCGGGCGCACTGCTTTTGGCAAATTTGGAGCCGGTGTTTGTAATGCCGGAATACGACGCGGCCTTTGGCATTAACACGCAGATAACGCCAGAGGCGGTGGAGCAGGCTTTTAGCCGCCATGCGGATATTAAAGCCGTGCTGGTAACAAGCCCCAATTATTACGGGCAGGCGGCGGATTTGGCGGCGATTGCTGAAGTTGCCCACGCGCATAACGCCGCGCTGTTGGTGGACGAGGCGCACGGGCCGCATTTGGGCTTTAACAAAAAACTGCCGCCATCGGCTTTGCAGTGCGGGGCTGACGCCTGCGCGCAGAGCACGCATAAAATTTTGGGGGCGATGACGCAGTGCTCGCTGCTGCACGTTAAGGGCGGGCGCATTGATTTGGCGCGCGCGGCTGAGGTGATGAGCCTACTTACAACGACGAGCCCCAATTATTTGCTGATGGCATCATTAGACGCGGCGCGCTACACGCTGGAAACGCAGGGTGCGGAGTTGGCGGAAAAGGCGCTGGCTGCGGCGGCCAAGCTGCGGGATTTATTAGGAAGTTTTGCAGGTTTACGTTTGCTGGACGCAAGCTGTGTTGGCACAAACGGCGTAGCCGGTTTTGATTTAACCAAAGTAACGGTGAACACGGCTGCGTGGGGTTGCAGCGGCGTGGAGGTTGGCAACGCGCTGCGCAGGGCAGACATTGCCGTGGAGCTGACGGACGCTGCCAACGTGCTGTTTTTGGTAACATACGCCGACGGCGGCGCTGAATATGACGCAATCCTTGCCAAAATAAAAGCCGTGTTTGCAGAGCTTGAACAGCATAAACGTACTCCGCTTGCGGCAGAAAGCTTTGATAAATTGCCGGAGTTTACCACAGCTATGCCGCTGCGCACGGCGTTTGACGCTGCCAAGGAAAGCGTGCCGCTTAACGAGGCGGAGGGCAGAATCTGCGCCGAGCAGGTAAGCTTTTACCCGCCCGGCATACCGGTGCTGTGGCCCGGCGAGCTGGTTACGCGCGGCGTATTGGATTACTGCCAGCGCATGAAGGCGCTGGGGCTGCCGGTAAGCGGCCCGGCGGATTATACATTAACAGAACTGCGGGTGATTAAATAAATGAGTAAGGGATATTTTATCAGCCTGGAGGGGGCGGACGGCTGCGGCAAAACGACCCAGCTGGAGCGCGTAGCGGGCGAGCTGCGCCGTTTGGGGTGCGAGGTTGTATGCACGCGCGAGCCCGGCGGCACAAGGCTTGCCGAAACGCTGCGCAGCTTGGTGCTGAACCCGGAGCTGATTATGAACGCGCGCACCGAAACGCTGTTATACATTGCGGCGCGCGCCGACCATGTGGAACACGTTATTAAACCTGCGCTTCTGGCGGGCAAAATTGTGCTGTGCGACCGCTTCAGCGATTCCACGGAAGTGTATCAGGGCGTGGTGCGCGGCCTGCCGCTGGAAGAAATTCACGGCTTAAGCGCTTTTGCCACCGGCGGCTTGCAGCCGGATTTAACCATTTTGCTGGACGGCGACCCGGATTTACTCGCCGCAAGGCGCGAGCTGCGCGGTGTGCACGACCGTTATGAAAACGCAGGGCTGGATTTTCAGCGTAAAATACGCGACGGCTTTATGCTGCTGGCGGAAAAATACCCGCAGCGCATTTACAAAATTAACGCCTTGCAGGATGAACAGAAGGTAACGCTGGAAATTTTGCGCGTTATTAATACTTTTATGAAAATTTGAGGTTAACCATGTGGGACGAAGTGCTGGGGCATCAACAGAATAAAGAGTTTCTGCAAAAGTTATTGCAGCCCGGCAGCCGCCCGCATGCGCTTTTGTTTTACGGCATGGGCGGCATTGGCAAAAAAATGCTGGCGCTGCACTTTGCTAAAACCTTTTTGTGTACAGGGCAGGGCGCATGCCCCTGCGGATTATGCGAAAGCTGCCGCCTGATGGATATTGCAAACAACAGCTTTGCCCATCCCGATTTTTACCTGCTGACGGCGGAGGAAGCCGGCAAGGACATTAAAATTGAGCAGGTGAAGGAAATGGCGAAGCAGGCGGCGTTTGCGCCGGTGCTTTCGGGGCATAAGGTGTGTATTATCGACGACGCGGGGCAGATGACGGCGGAGGCGGCGAACAGCCTGCTAAAGCTGTTGGAAGAGCCTCCCCCGGGCTGGCTGTTTATTTTAATTACGCAGCAGGCGGAGCGGCTGCTCCCAACGGTTCTTTCGCGTGTTATCCGCCTGCGGTTTGAAGCACCCGGCGCAGAAGCGGTGCAGCAAATTTTATCCGCCCACGGCGTAACGCAAAATGCCAAAGTGCTGGCTAACATTGCCGGAGGCTCGCCCGGAAGGGCTTTGAGCTATAAAGAGGCCGGTATTTTTGATTTGCGGCGCGAGGCGCTGGCGCTTTTGCAGGATTTGCCCTTAAAAAGCCCTTTTGGCTACATTGCCGCGCAGGGCTGGGGCGAAAAGTACGACAGGGCGGCGGCGCTGCTTTTAACGGAGCAGCTTGTATACCTGCTGCGCGATGTGCTTTTGGTGCAGAGCGGTGCGGCAGGCATGGTTTACAACACGGATATAACGGTGGCTTTGGGCGTTTTGGCGCAAAGCATGCCTTTACATACAGCCCGGCAGAGCGTAAATGCGGCGCAGGAAGCCTGGCAGAACATTAATAAAAACGTCAGCGCCAAAAATGTTTTGGAGGCGCTTGTACTAAAACTTGATTTACTGCGGAAGGAGTGAAGATTTTGCTGAAAGTAGTAGGCATTCGATTTAAAAAAGCAGGTAAAATATATTATTTTGACCCCGTCGATACCGGCGTGGAGATTGGCGACCATGTAATTGTAGAAACCGTGCGCGGGCTGGAATACGGCACCGTCGTTATCGGCGCGCGCGACGTGGAGGAAAACAGGCTGGTTTCGCAGTTGAAGCCGGTTATGCGCAAAGCGACGGAACAGGACGCGCTGAAGGTGCAGGAAAACAAAATCCGTGAGAAGGAAGCGTTTAACATCTGCCTGCGCAAAATTGCCAAGCACGGTTTGCCTATGCGTTTGATTGACGTGGAGTTTACCTTTGACGTTAACAAAATTATCTTTTATTTTACGGCGGACGGGCGCATTGACTTCCGCGAGCTGGTTAAGGATTTGGCGTCGGTGTTCCGCACCCGCATTGAGCTGCGCCAGATTGGCGTGCGCGACGAGGCGAAAATGCTGGGCGGCATCGGTGGCTGTGGCAGGCCGTTGTGCTGTGCCACCTTCCTGGGAGATTTTGAGCCGGTTTCCATCCGCATGGCGAAGGACCAGAACCTTTCGCTGAACCCGGCTAAAATAAGCGGCGTGTGCGGCAGGCTGATGTGCTGTTTAAAATACGAAAACGACGTGTATTGCAGCGGCGCGTGCGGCAGAAGGCAGCAGCAGGAGCGCGTGGAAGCGCCGAAGGTTGGCAGCATGGTGGTTACGCCGCTCGGCGAAGGCCGCGTAATGGGCGTTAACCGCGCTATGCGTACCGCTTCCGTGCAGCTTACGCCGGATAACACCATTCAGGTGGAATGGGACGAAATTGTGGACGCAGCAAAGGCGGACAAAATTTAATGGTGCATACGGGAACGAGGCGCGATACGCTGCCGGGCTGCGGCTGGACGGTGTGGCAGGACGCGGGCGAATTTACCTTCACCACAGATTCGGTTTTTGTGGCGGCGTTTGCCCACCTTGTTAAAAAAGCGCAGGTGCTGGAGCTGGGCAGCGGCACGGGCGCCATCAGTTTGTTTTTGGCGGCGCGCGGCGCGGAAAAGGTGACGGGGCTGGAGTTTAATCCGCGCGTGGCGGACTTAATGCGGCGCAGCATTGCCGATAATAAGCTGGAGGACGTGGTAAGCGTTATCGACGGCGACGTGCGAGAAATTAACAAGTATTTTAAAACCGAAAGCATGGATTTGGTAATTGCCAACCCGCCCTACCGCAACAGCGGCAACACGCGCAAAATTGGCACGGCCGCCTGCCACGAGGTAACGGCGGATTTGCGCGACTTTTTTAAGGCGGCGGCGTATGCCGTGCGCTACCGCGGACGCTTTGCCATTGTGCAGCTGCCCGACCGCTTTGCCGAATGCATGCAGCTGGCGGCAGAGTTTGGCTTGCAGCCCAAGCGCTTGCAGTGGGTGCACAGCGCCGTTAACAAACCGGCGTGGATATTTTTAATGGAAATGACTAAGGGCGGCAGCTACGGGCTGGATGTTTTGCCGCCGCTTGTAATGTACAACGCCGACGGCAGCCTGAGCGGGCAGGCCATAGAGTATTATAATAAATCGAAGGAGCAGGCAAAATGACGGAAGCGGGAACCTTATACCTGTGCGCAACGCCGATAGGCAACCTTGAAGACATTACGCCGCGCGTGCTGCGTACTTTAAGCGAGGCCGACATTATAGCGGCGGAGGATACGCGCCACACTTTGCAGCTTTTAAACCATTTTAATATTAAAGGGCATTTGGTGCGCTACGACGAGCACAGCAAGGATAAAAACGGCCCGAAGCTGCTTGCCGAACTGTTAGGCGGCAAAAATGTGGCGCTGGTCAGCGATGCGGGTTTCCCGGGCATTGCCGACCCGGGCGAGCAGCTGGCGCGCGAGGCTATTGAGGCAGGCATTAAGGTTGTGCCTTTGCCGGGTGCAAACGCTGCTTTGTGCGCGTTGATTGCTTCGGGCTTGCCGTCGTCGCCGTTCTTTTTCGGCGGCTTTCTGCCCAAAAGCAAAAAGAACCGCGCTGAACAGCTTGCGGCGTGGAAGAATATACCTTCTACCATTATTTTGTACGAAGCGCCGCACCGCATTAAGGACGTGCTGAAGGAAATACTGGCGGCGTGGGGCGACAGGAAGCTCGCGGCGGCGCGTGAGCTGACCAAACTGCACGAGGAATTTTTCCGCGGCACGGTCAGCGAATGCCTTGCGTGGCTGGAGGTGCAGCCGCCGCGCGGTGAGTTTTGCCTTGTAATAGCGCAGGGCGAAGATGAAGCGGCGGCGGAAACGCAAACAACAACAGACCCGCTGGACGAAGTAAAGGCGCTTATTGCACAGGGCACAGATAAAAAAACAGCGCTGGCGCAGGTTGCCAAAGCGCGCAAAGTGCCGAAAAGGGAATTGTATAACCGCCTGCTGGAAGAAGAATAAACTTTTATTATTTGCTTTTGTAAGTATAGCGTGCTATAATAAGACCATAAAAAGCTGCTGTATCGTTTATGACGTACAGAAATCAAAAAACCGGGAGTGCCAGCTCCCGGTTTTTTATTTGGGCTCACTGTGATTTACAGGTGTCTGTCGAGCCACTTACAGATATAGTACGATACTATACCTGCCATGACAGATACGATAAAAGCTGCAAAATAATCGTTCATGACGCACCCCCTTTCCACTGGAAAGGATCACAGCTTTTTTATTATGCCTGAATTTTATAATAGTGTCAATGAGAGAAAGATTTAGTTTTATGTTATGTCTTTGCAGTTACGTTAGTATTTTTTACTCATACTTTCTCATTCATCTCTTCTTCTTTATAACTAAAGAAGAAGCAAGAAAGTTCCGCGGCTAAGCGGATTTTTTAACGTAACAATGTTTGCAAGCAACTGCAAAAATTCGAGAGTCGCTTTGCTCGACACGATTTTTGCAGTTGCTTTTAGTAAATGTTGCTAAAATCCGATGCCGCGTGTTGCCGAGCATCGTACTTTATTAATTTTATCGATTGATTAGCGCACAACGTACTTTAGCAGTTATCTTTAAAAGTATGGTAACATTGCTGTCAATAAATAGAATTATTAAAGTACGAATTTGAGCGGGAGTTTTCTTGTTTCGTTCTTTTGCTCCGTCAAAAGAATGAAAATAAATGGTAAAGTAAATGCAAAATGCATTGACGTATATACAAAGATGAAACCTAAATAAGCAGAACGCAAATGAATAAGATAAATATTTTTGTGCAAGGTTTTGCGAAATGTGATAAAATTACAGAGGAATTGCCTGCAAATTTGCTTTGCGGGCGCTATTGCCGTTAAAACAAAATTAACATATAAAGAAGGGAAAGCAAGATGAGTAAAAACAGCTTTTATATTACCACGCCGATTTATTATCCGAGCGATAATCTGCACATCGGCCACGCTTATTGCACCACCATTGCCGATACCGTTGCCCGTTACCACCGCGCCAAGGGCGAGGACGTTTTCTTTTTAACCGGCAGCGACGAGCACGGCTTAAAAATTCAGCGCAAAGCTGCTGAAAAGGGCGTTACGCCGATTCAGTATGTCGATGCCATTGTTGCCAACTTTAAAAAGCTGTGGCAGATGCTGAACATCTCCAACAACGATTTTATCCGCACCAGCGAGGAGCGCCACCACAAGGTTGTGCAGGCTGTGCTGCAAAAAATTTATGACCAGGGCGATATTTACAAAAAGAACTACGAGGGCCTGTACTGCGTTCCGTGCGAATCGTACTGGCTGGAGCGCCAGCTGGTGGATGGCAAGTGCCCGGACTGCGGCCGCCCGGTTGAAAAAATGGCTGAGGAAAGCTATTTCTTTAAAATGTCCAAATATCAGGACAGGATTTTGGAATATATCGAAACGCATCCCGATTTCATCCAGCCGGTTTCGCGCCGCAACGAGATGATTAACTTCATCAAGCAGGGGCTTGAGGATTTGTGTATTACCCGCACTACCTTCGACTGGGGCATTCCTGTTCCGTTCGACCCGAAACATGTTGTTTACGTTTGGTTCGACGCGCTTTTGAACTACTTTACGGCTATCGGCTACGGCACGGATGAAGAAAAGTTTCATAAATTCTGGCCTGCCAACATTCACCTTGTAGGCAAGGAGATTGTGCGCTTCCACAGCATTATCTGGCCGATTATGCTGATGGCAATGGGCGAAGAACTGCCGAAGCAGGTTTACGGCCACGGCTGGCTGGTTGTCGATGGCGATAAGATGTCCAAATCCAAGGGCAATGTTATCGACCCGATTGCTTTAATTGAAGAGTTTGGCCCGGACGCTATCCGTTACTTCCTGCTGCGCGAAATTACGCTGGGCAGCGACGGCAACTTCTCGCGCGACGCGCTGATTAACCGCATTAACGCTGACCTTGCCAATGACCTTGGCAACCTTTTGCACCGCACCGTAAGCATGATTGAAAAATATCACGGCGGTGTTGTAACGCATAAGGAAGGCACGGAAGCCGTGGACAGGGACTTTATTGCGCTGGTTAACGAAACCGTGGAGCGCTACAAGGACGCCATGGACCACATGGAGCTGAATCAGGCTATTAAGGACGTTTGGACGCTGATTGGCCGCGCCAACAAATATATTGATGAAACCGCACCGTGGATTTTGGCGAAGGACCCCGCGCAGGCAGAGCGTTTGCAGGCTGTTATGTACAACCTGGCCGAAGCGCTGCGCATTGTGGCAATTTTAATTGCACCGTTTGTGCCTGTTACCGCGCCGAAAATTTACGAACAGCTGGGCCTTGGCAAACCGGAAAGCTTTATGCTGGCGGACGCTGTTTGGGGCGGGCTTGCAAGCGGCACCAGGGTGCAGAAGGGCGAGCCGCTCTTCCCGCGCATTGAGGTTACCGAGGACGGCGAAACCGTAATTGCCGCTACCAAAAAGGCTGCCAAACCCGCTAAGGTGGATGCGCCAAAGGCTGAAGCTAAAAAAGAAGCCAAACCTGCTGCGGCTGCGGCCGATGAAATTGCCATTGAAGATTTTGCCAAAATAGATTTGCGTGTGGCAACCGTTATCGCGGCTGAGCGCGTGCCGAAAACCGATAAGCTGATTAAAATTCAGGTAAAAATCGGCGACGAGGAACGCACCATTGTAAGCGGCATTGCCCAGCATTACGAGCCGGAGGCGCTGATTGGCAGGAATGTAATTGTAATTGCCAACCTTAAACCGGCCAAGCTGCGCGGCATTGAAAGCCGCGGCATGCTGCTGGCTGCCAGTGACGGCGAGGGCAACCTTGTGCTGGCAGACGCACCGGGTATTGCCAGCGGCAGCAAGGTGAAATAAGATGTCCCGCACTGGTTTGTGGGATTCGCATGCCCACCTTGATTCTGACTATTTTACGGACGACCGCGACGAACTGATTGCTAAAATCGGCGAGGAGATGGACGGTTTTATTAACCCCGGCTGTACGGAGGAAAGCTCTGCCTTTGCCGTGGCGCTGGCCGAAAAATACGATTTTGTGTATGCCGCTGTGGGCTGGCACCCGGAGGATTTAGCAGGCATTAAAGATGAACATTATTTAGATAAGCTGGCAGAGTGGGCGCAGCACCCGAAGGTTGTTGCCATTGGCGAAATTGGGCTTGATTATTACTGGAAGGAAAACGAGCCGAAAGAGGTGCAGAAAAAACGCCTGTTGGAGCAGATTAACCTTGCCGTGCAGTTTGGCCTGCCGGTAATCATCCACGACCGTGAAGCGCACGGCGATATTTTCGATATCTTCCGCAACGAAGTGCCGAAAGGGACGCGCGCCGTGTTCCATTGCTATTCCGGCTCGCTGGAGATGGCAAAGGAGCTTGCCAAACGCGGCTATTACTTTGGCTTTGGCGGCACCAGCACCTACAAAAATTCCGCCAAAGTGCGCGAAGTGCTGGCCTATGTGCCGGACGATTTGCTGCTGTTTGAAACGGATTCGCCGTACTTAACGCCGGTGCCTTACCGCGGCAAGCGCAACTGCCCGCTTTATACGGAGCTGGTTGCCAAAAACGCCGCCGAGGTGCGCGGCACGGATTTTGCCAGCATAGCGGCTCAGACGACAAAGAATGTTAAAACGCTGTTTAACAAAATTAAATAATGCAGGCGCGGCAGTTTAATACTGCCGCGTTTTTGTTTAAAATAAAAGTGTGTGCTGGCAAAACAAATCATAAAATTGTTTTTAAAAACTTGCGTAATGTGCAGCATGGGTGCGCGGCTTGACATCGCCGAAAAGGCTGTGATAAAATACCCCCGGATTAAGGAGGGATATTTATGCCTGAAAACGTTACATTTTGGAAAAGAGCAATTTTGATAGCAGTAATGTTTGTTGCTTTGTTCAGCAGCCACACTCACCCCGGTTTGGCGGAAGAGGCTGTGACGATTTTAAAATATGACGGCACGGAAAAAACTGTCAGCTCCCAGCTGAAATCGCCGCGCGCTATTTTTACCGAGGCTGGCGTGCGCGTGGGGCAGTCTGACAGGATTGTGGAGGAGGAAACCGGCCGCGGCAAGGTGCTGGTGCTTAAACGCGCGCAGCCGATTGTTGTTGTGCGCGGCGAATCGCGCCAGAAGTTTTTTACTAATAAAGACACTGTCGGTGAGGCGTTGGAGGAATTAAACATCCGCTTCAGCAAAAAGCGTTTGTACCCGGCGGCAGATACGCCGGTAACCGCGAATATGGAAATCCACGTTTTAGACCGCGGCGATAAGCTGAGCAGCGAGGAAGCGCCTTCGGAAATACCGGTTAAGTACATTGACGACGAAAGCATCCCCTACGGGCAGGAAAAACTGGTGGAGCAGGGCGAAGCCGGTAAGGTAAAGGTTATTAAAAAATCTGTTGTCAGCACCGGCAATATGCCTAAAGAGGTAGAAATTGCCCGCGAGGTGCTGGCAGACCCCAAATATTCGGTTATCCGCCGCGGCGTGGGCATGTCGGTGCAAACGCCGGAGGGGCGCAAAAAATATACGCGCATCATCACGGCAGAAGCCAGCGCCTACACCATCCACTGCGGCAGCGGCACGGGGCTTACTTCCATCGGGCTGGTGCCCGCACGCGGCATTGTTGCTGTTGACCCGCGCGTAATACCGTATTATACTAAAATGTACATTCCCGGCTACGGTGTGGCCATTGCAGGCGATACCGGCGGGGCTATCCGCGGCAACCGCGTGGATTTGTTTATGGACAGCTACGACGAGGCCATTAACTGGGGCCGCCGCGACGTACAGATTTATATTTTAGAGGATTAAAATTGTTACAGGAAGTTTTAGTTGTAGAAGGAAAAAGCGATACGGCAGCCATCCGCCGCGCGCTGGAGGCCGACACCATTGAAACGGGCGGTTTTACGCTGGCGCCCGGCACGTTGCGCAAAATTGAAGCGGCCTATAAAAAACGCGGCATTATTATTTTAACCGACCCGGACGGCGCCGGTAACCGCATCCGCCGCTTTTTAACGGAGCGCTTCCCAAACGCTGGGCAGGCGTTTATTCCGCGTGTGGACGCCACCGCAAACGGCGACGTGGGCGTGGAGCAGGCCAGCCCTGAGGCGATTCTGGCGGCACTTAGTAAGGTGCGCCACCACGAATTTAACCCAGCGCAGGAGTTTACCAGCCGCGATTTAATTGCCAATGGCTTAAACGGCGGCAGCAGGGCCAGCGCCAGGCGCGATAAAATGGCGGCGCTTTTGGGCGTGGGCTACGGCAACGCCAAAACCTTTTTGCAAAGATTGAACACTTACGGCGTAACGCGTGCAGAATTTGACGCGGCGCTGGCAGAAATTGGAGAGTGCGATGAATAAACCGGTTATTGC
Source organism: uncultured Phascolarctobacterium sp. (assembly GCA_949288065.1). Taxonomy (GTDB): domain Bacteria; phylum Bacillota; class Negativicutes; order Acidaminococcales; family Acidaminococcaceae; genus Fusicatenibacter_A. The sequence goes on along the minus strand of CASEIL010000017.1, from coordinate 27,438 downwards.
AACCCCGGAGGTTACAAACTATATACTGCGCAGGTTTAACCTGCATGCCGACAAAAAGCTGGGGCAAAACTTTTTAATCAGCGAGGACGTGGTGCGCCGCATTGCCGCTGCCGCAGAGCTGGGGGAGGGCGAGGCAGTGCTGGAGATTGGTCCCGGCATTGGTACGCTGACGCAGGCGCTGGCAGAAACCGGTGCGGACGTAACAGCGGTGGAGCTGGACAGACGCTTATTGCCGGTGCTGGAAAAAACGCTGGAGGGCTACGGCAATGTGCGCGTAATTAACTCCGACGTGCTGGAGCTTGACGTAAATGAAGCTATGGGCGGCAAACGCTTTAAGGTTGCTGCCAACCTGCCCTATTACATTACCACGCCGATAATTTTTGCGCTGCTGGAGAAAAAGCTGCCGGTAGAGCGTATGGTGGTAATGGTGCAAAAAGAGGTTGCCGAACGCATGACGGCGCAGCCGGGCGGCAAGGAATACGGCGCGCTTTCGGTAGCAATGCAGTATTATACCGAGCCGGAACAGGCGTTTATTGTGCCGCCGGAAAGCTTTATACCCCGTCCGAGCGTGGACAGCGCCGTTGTAGTTTGCAAAAACCGCACCGTGCCGCCGGTAGATGTGTGCGATGAAAGACTGTTCTTTAAGGTTGTTAAGGCAGCGTTTTCGCTGCGCCGCAAAATGCTGAGCAACGCGCTGAAGAACATGGGCATAACCGCGCAGCAGGCGCAGGAATGGCTGGCGCTGGCGGGCATTGACCCCAAACGCCGCGGGGAAACCCTTTCCTTACAGGATTTTGCCAACCTTACCAATACGTTTGAGAAGATAAAAGGCTAATAAAAATATTTTACAATAACGGTAAATCTGTATTATAATTTAAAAAGGATAGGGTGTATTTATCTGCAATGCACCAAAAACGGAAGCTGCGGCTTCCGTTTTTTTTATGCAATTTTTAAGGTTAATTATTGACAAGCGCGTCAAAAAATAGTATAGTGTTCTTAAACAGGAACAATATACGAAGGGCTGAATGAGGGGAATGGAAATCACCGAACGCTTAATGCACTTTAACCTTACACGACAGGAGGCAACCTTATACCTGCTGCTGTTAAAGGCCGGCCGGCTTACGGGCTACGAGGCGGCCAAGCAGACGGGTATTTCGCGCTCTAACACTTATACGGCGTTGGCCGGGCTGGTGGAAAAGGGCGCTGCCTATATAATGGAGGAAGGCAAAGTGACGCGTTACACGCCGGTAGCGCCGGAGGAGTTCTGCAACAACAAAATACGCCGGCTGGCAGAGCAGCGCGACGCGCTTGTTAAAGAGCTGCCGGGCGTGCAGAACGAGGCCGAAGGCTATATCACCATCAAGGGCAATGCCGAAATTATCAACAAGCTGCAAAACACTGTAACAGGTGCCAGGGCGCGCATTTATGTATCGGCCAATGCCGCTGTAATGGAGCTTTTGCGCAGCCAGCTGGAAGAAGCGCTGGCACGCGGCTTAAAAGTGGTGGTAATTACCGGCAGTGATTTCCTGCTTCCGGGCGCTATTTGCTACAACACCGTTAAACAAACGGGGCAAATCAGGCTTATTGCCGATTCGCAGACGGTGTTGACGGGCGATTTGGACGACGGGGCAAATTCAACCTGTTTATATTCCTGCAAGCGCAACCTGGTGGATTTGTTTAAGGACGCGCTGAAGAATGAGATAAAACTTATCGAATTGCAGAAAGGTGAGAACTGATGGCTGAAAAAATTCCTTTTGTTACCAAAGAACAACTTGAAGATATTGCGTCCCGCTATGCGACGCCGTTTTATTTGTACGACGAAAAGGGCATCCGCGAAACGGCGCGCCGCGTAAACAAGGCGTTTAGCTGGAACAAGGGCTTTAAAGAATATTTTGCGGTTAAGGCAACGCCGAACCCGGGCATTTTAAAAATTCTGCACGAGGAGGGCTGCGGCGCAGACTGCTCTTCTTACACGGAGCTGTTAATGGCTGACGCTGTGGGCTTCCGCGAAGGCGAGATTATGTTTTCTTCCAACGATACGCCGGCGGAGGATTTTCAGCTGGCGCGCAAGCTGAACGCGACGATTAATCTTGACGACATTACCCACATCGACTTTTTGGAGCGCGTGGCGGATATTCCGGACACGATTAGCTGCCGCTTTAACCCGGGCGGGCATTTTGCCATTGCCAACAACATTATGGATAACCCCGGCGACGCTAAATACGGCATGACGCGCGAGCAGCTGACGGAGGCTTACAAACGCCTGCTGGCTAAGGGCGTTAAGCATTTTGGGCTGCATGCCTTTTTGGCGAGCAACACCGTTACCAACGATTACTACCCGGAACTGGCACGCATTTTGTTTAAGGTTGCGGTGGAATTGAAAGAAGAAACCGGCGCTTCGATTGAGTTTATTAACCTTTCGGGCGGCGTGGGCATTGCTTACCGCCCCGACCAGCCGGAAAACGACATTATGGCTATCGGCGAGGGCGTGCGCCAGGCGTTTGAAGAGGTGCTGGTGCCTGCCGGTATGGGCAATGTGCGCCTGTACACCGAAATGGGCCGCTACATGCTGGCACCGTATGGCGCATTGGTAAGCCGCGTTATCCACCAGAAGCACATTTACAAGGAATACATTGGGCTGGACGCCTGCGCTGCCAACCTGATGCGCCCGGCGATGTACGGTTCTTACCACCACATTACCGTTATGGGCAAGGAAAACGCGCCGTGCGACCACAAATACGACGTTACCGGCGGCCTGTGCGAGAATAACGACAAATTTGCCATCGACCGTATGCTGCCGGAAATTAACATCGGCGATTTGGTGTTTATCCACGATGCAGGCGCCCACGGTTTTGCGATGGGCTACAACTACAACGGCAAGCTGCGCAGTGCCGAACTGCTCTTAAAAGAGGACGGCAGCGTGGAAATGATTCGCCGCGCGGAAACACCGGCAGATTATTTTGCCACCTTTGATTTTACAGGATTGTTTAATAGGGATTGAGATATAACAAAAGCTCCAGTGCGTTTGCGCTGGAGTTTTTGTTTGCCGAATTTTTAACTGTATGTTATGATTTTATGTAGTGAAAATTCGGAGTGATAAATAATGATTGATTATGAATTACAAAAAATTTTAGAAAAAATATCAGTACCTTCTGTTTATAAAGATTTGGGTAAAGAGTATTATCTTGATCCAATCAGGAAAAAATTAATTTTAAAAACTCCTGAAGAAACTGTACGTCAAAAGATTATTCAATACCTTTTGATTAATAAAAAAGTTCCTGAAAATATGATTCAGGTAGAGATGTTGTTGTCAAAATATCAAATAAAAAGTAAAAGAAGGGCGGATATAATTGTAGAACGGTTAATTGAATCGAAAAAAGAAATTTCCGTTTTGGCTGTTATAGAATGTAAAGCTCCGGATATAATGCTTGGTGATAGTGCATTAGACCAAATATCAGATTATGCCGCAAAATTAAATGCAGAATATGTTTGGGTTACAAATGGAATCAATTCTATTGCTGCCAGGTATGATTTTGATAAAAATATGTATGTTGATTTAAAAGAACTGCCTGAATATAAAGAAATGCTTAATGGATTAGGGGATATAATAAATACGGCTAAGCCTAAAAAGCGTTTTAAGTTTGAAGAACTTATTAAAAATCAAGATTATTATTGTGAAGACTATACTTTTTCTATTGATACACCAAAAGGTTTGCGTCCATTTTTAACCAATTTTTTTGAATGTTTGTTAGATACAGCGCATAAAATGCCGGAAAGGCAGTATAAACATTTTAAATTATTAAAAGATTACGGTATTCGTTATCTTTCGTGTGGTACAGCATCCGGTGGAAGTTATGATGGTGATTATCGTTCATTTTTGATTGAGTATAAAAATAATACTATGTTTGTCAATTTGAGCTTTTTTAATTACGGTACTCATACCATTTTAACTGTTTCATCTGATAGAGGTGGTACAATACCGCATAATGCTCTGCAATATAATATAAATTATATTATTCCTGTTGCTAACGAATACAGATTTCCGCATAATGGGCGAATTGCCATTGGTAAAAAAGGCAGCGGTAAAGCACAGGAATTAAAAGAGCTTATTGCCAAAAAAGCACCTGAATTATTAGAAAATGGTAAAATTTATATAGGTACTTTGCATAATAATAATTTATTATATTTAGACCAACCAGAAATGATAAAATTTGTTGAAAGAATTTTAACTTATGCTTTAATTCGTGATGAATACAGGGATATAAAATTAAAGGAGTAACATTATGGCACTTTTGGAATATGCTTCGCTGATGGCGGATGAAATAAGGCGCGTGCCGCTGGAAGAGCTGAAAATGCGTCTGGCTAATTTCCGCGCGGCGATGGATAAAGAGCACCACGGCTGGCAGATGGCGGTGGTTAGCGACAAGGTTAATATGTATTATTTTACCGGTACGATGCAGGAGGGCGCGCTCGTCATCCGTCCGCAGGACGAAATTTTGTGGGTGCGCCGCAGCTTTAGCCGTGCGCGCAACGAATCGCTGCTGCCGGACATCCGCGAAATGCGCAGCTTCCGCACGCTGGCGGAGTTTTATGGCGCAGCGCCGGAAACAATGTATTTAGAATGTAAAAAGGCGACGGTGGAGTGGCTGAACATGCTGCGTAAATACCTGCCGTTTAAGGCTTACGCCGATATCGACGCGCTGCTGTGCAGCCTGCGCCTGACGAAAAGCGCTTACGAGCTGGAACTTATGCGTCGCAGCGGCGCAATCCACCAGACGGTGCTGGAACAGCTGGCGCCCAAAATGATTAGCGAGGGCGTAACGGAAGCAGAGCTGGCGGTGGAGCTGTATTCCGCCATGTTAAGGCGCGGTTCGCACGGCATTGCCCGCATGAACCTGCCTTTGGGCGAGGACGTTATCGGTGTGGCATCGTTTGGCAAAAGCGGGCTGGTGCGCACGGCGTTTGACGGCCCCGGCGGTACGGGCGGCACCTGCATTGCGGTGCAGAGCATCGGTTCGCCCTTCCGCAAGCTGAAGGCTGGCAGGTTGGTGTATCTGGATATTCCCTGCGGCGTGGAGGGCTATCATACCGACAAAACGATTGTGTATTATTTTGGCGATATTAACAAAGACCCCAACCGCGATTTAATTTTAGCGGCGCACGAGCACTGCCTGATGCTGGAGCGTTTTGCTGCTTCTATGTTAAAGCCCGGCGTGGTGGTGGAAGATATTTATAACGAAACAATGAAGCATTTTGACGAGCGCTTTGCCGCAGGGTTTATGAACGGCGGCAAGTTTTTGGGGCACAGCATTGGGCTGACGATGGATGAAAGCCCGGCTATTGCGGGCCGTTTTAAAGAAGTGCTGACGGAGAATATGACTTTTGCGTTGGAGCCGAAAATTGCCCTGCCCGGCATCGGCATGGTGGGCAGCGAAAATACCTACCTTGTAACGCCAAACGGCGGTAAGGCGCTCACGGGCTCACCGCACAAGCTGAACTGCATTTTTTAAAACTTAAAACAGTCATAAAAATAACGGCAGCGGCCTAAAAAGGCAACTGCCGTTTTGTTATTTACCAACGCTTTTATGTTCTTCGCCCCAAATGCAGAGCTGGTCTAAAATTTGCATCAGCGATTTGCCCTTATCCGTAAGGCTGTATTCAACCTTGGGCGGAATTTGTGGATATTCTTTGCGCAGGATAAGCCCGTCGTTTTCCAGTTCTTTCAGTGAGGTACTGAGCGTTTTGTGCGAGATGGTTTTAATATAGCGTTTCAGTTCATTGTAGCGCACAATGCCAAATTCCATTAAACAATACAGGATTACCATTTTATACTTGCCGCTGATAAGCGACAGCGTGTAGCTGAAACCTGTATCTTCAAAATTAGCTTTCTCAATATAATTATTAATCATTTTACGCTCTCCTGAAGTATAGTATCTAACAAAAATGTGCGTACTTTATTACGGCTGCATGTATTGTTATAATTATAGCATAAATATGGGAGGTGCACAGCGTATGAAGAAGAAAATTTGTATTTTAAACGGAAGCCCGCGGGCTAATGGCAACACCAAAGCACTTGTTGAAAGTTTTACCAAAGGCGCAGAAACAGCGGGGCACGAAGTTATTTGTTTTGATTTGCAGAAAATGAATATAAAGGGTTGCTTAGGCTGTTGCAGAGGCGGCAAAAATGCGGACAGCCCCTGCGTGCAGAAGGATGATATGCAAAAGATTTATCCCGTTTACCAGGATGCTGATGTTTTGGTGCTGGCTTCGCCGATGTATTACTGGGGAATCAGCGGGCAGCTTAAATGTGCTTTTGACAGGCTTTTTGCTGTGGCGGAATTAAACCCGAATTATGAAAACCCGTATAAGGATTGCATTTTACTAATGGCGGCGGAAGGAGATACGGAAGATAATTTTGCACCGGTAAAAGCATTTTACGAAGGGCTATTGAAGCATTTAGGATGGAATAATTTGGGTATTGTTTACGCAGGGGGAAATATGGAAGCCGGAGCGGTTTTAAACAAACCTCAGCAATTACGGGCGGCAGAAGATTTAGGCAAAGCAATTAAATAAAACAGTCATAAAAACAACGGCAGCGGCCTTAAAAGGCAACTGCCGTTGTTTTTAAAAATATAAATATAATATAGTTCCTATTACAATGAAAGCTAATGACTTGTAAATTTCTTTTCGTTTAACAGGGTCAACCATTGTTTTAGCAGATAAATAGCCGCCGATAACAAAGGTGAACCATGTTAATGTTATGTAAATATCATAGATAATTTTATATTTTCTAAGTAAGATTCTTAAATCTACTAAAGATAGGAAATGTAATGTTAGAAGAAGGGGAATAAATGAAAAAAGACATAAGGAACTTCTGAATATTAAATTTTTATCTTTAGATTCTACAAAGACGTAGTACAATCCTCTTAAAAAAGCATATAGGAAAAATGGTGTCAAGATAATCTGAATACTGCTGTCTACTACAAAATAATTTAAAAAGTATGCCAACGCCATAACGATTAGAAAAGTTTTCAGATTCATTTTATCTTTAAAATAATTATCAAATTTTTTAAACATGTTTTACACTTCTTTCCCAACCAGTTTTTCCAGTTCACGGATTTCCGTTGCATAGCCTAAAATGTATAAGGTATCGCCGCTGTGCAGGCGGGTGTTGCCTTCGGGTATCAGCTCTTCGTCGCCGCGTTTTACGTCAACCAGCAGGGTATGGCGTGGCCAGCTTATTTCTCGCACCAGGCGTCCGTCGGCAGCGCTGCCGGTATCGACGGTGAGTTCAATAATATTGCGTTCCTGCTCGGCGTGGTTGGCTTCCAGCGTTTTGGTGTTTTGCAACAGGCGCAGGAGTAGTTCGCCGTATAACGGTTTGGCGCGCCACAGTTCTGTTGTGGCAAAGGCTGCCAGCGAGGCGAGCGCCAGCGGCAGCAGGTGCAAAAACGAGCCGGTCATTTCCATTACCAGCACGGTGGCGGTAATGGGCGTGCGCACGGAGGCGGTAAAAAACGCCGCCATGCTGATAATAATGATGTTAGCCTTATAAGCCGCGCCCAACAGCCCCGCCTGTGTAAATACGGCGGCAATTACGCTGCCCACAAGCCCGCCGGTAACCAGCGTGGGTATAAACGCGCCACCCGGCAATCCGCTGCCAAATGCTAAAAGCGTAAGCACCACTTTGGCGGCTAAAAACAAAAGCAGCACCGTCAGCGGGTAACTGTTTAAGGTTATGTCCGTCAGTAAATCATCGCCGCCGCCCAAAGCCTCCGGCAGGTAAAAGCCCACCGCTGCCGTAACTGCCAGCAGCACAAAATTGCTAAGGTAAGCATTTTTTAAAAAGCCCAATTTATACAGCCTGCCGCTATTTAAAAGCCCGGCGTTAAACCAAAGCCCCAGCACACCGCAAATAACCCCGGCGGCGGGGATGGCCCAGTAATCGGCAAACTGCATTAAGGGCAGGCCGCTAAAATCAAAAACGGTGTCGCGTCCCAAAATGATGCGGCTGACGAGCGTCGCCGCAAGGGAAGCCGACAGCGCCGGGAATAGCAGTAACCCGCTAAAGTTATGGTTTAATTCTTCTAAAACAAAAATTACGCCTGCGAGCGGTGCGTTAAAAACTGCCGCCAGCCCTGCCGCCGCGCCGCCGCTTAAAAGGTAGCGTTCTTCTACCCGCGGGCGCGCCAAAAAGCGGCTGAGGCCCTGCCCGGTTACTGCGCCCATTTGTATGGAAGGGCCTGCCCTGCCGAGCGAAAGCCCGCTGCCGACGGCGACGGTGCATGCCGCAAATTTAACCAGTAAAATGCGCAGCCAGCGCAGTTTAAACACACCGGCAATAGCGCCCTTAACCTGCGGTATGCCGCTGCCTGCCGCCTGCGGCTCTGCCTTTTTTAGCCACACCAAAATTACGGCGATGGCTAACAGCGCAGCGCACCACAGCGCAATGGCAGCTGGCGTTACGCCGCCGCTAAACACATAGTTTTGCAGGCTTTGCCGCAGCCCGCCCGCATGGATGAGCGCGAGCCGGAAGGCGCTGATAACCACGCCCGCAGCTATGCCGGTGGCAATGCCTTCGATACACAGGCGCAGGCGGAAATAGCGCGCGTTGTTTAAAAGTTTATAGGTGGTTAAAACCCTCAGCCTTGCGTCCATGGCTCCTCCGAATAATCGCCGCGCGCAGTTACAATTTTATAGCCGAGGCTGCCAACTTCCTGCTTTAACAGTTCCAGCGCTTCAGCGGCTTCCGCACCGGTGTGCAGCTTGTTGTCGTACAGCAAATATTTGCTGCGCACATTGGCGGGCGAAAGGTTTGGCATAATTACGTTAGCCCCTGCCTTAATGCCCAGCACGCGCCCACCGGGACATAACGTGCCGAGCGCCGTTGTGGCAGGCAAAAGCACATGCGGGAACAGCAGGCGCAAAATGGCAAGCAGCACCAAAGTCTGCTCAACGCTGCCTGCCGGTTCATCCCTAAACGGCGTATCGTGGTGGGGGATGAACGGTCCGATGCCAATCATTTGCGGGCGCAGTTTTTGCAAAAACATTAAATCATCCGCTAAATTTTCTGCCGTCTGGTAAGGCGAGCCCACCATAAAGCCAGCGCCTGCCTGATAGCCAAGCTCCTTAAGCGTATAAAGGCAGCTTTGGCGGTTAGCGGCGCTCAGCTCTGCCGGGTGCAGTTTGGCATAGTGGTTAAAATCGGCCGTTTCGTGCCGCAAAAGGTAGCGGTCAGCGCCAGCGCCCTTCCAAAGCTGGTAGGTAGCGCGGCTGCGCTCACCGATGGAAAGCGTTACGGCGCAGTCCGGGTGCTGCGCTTTTATCGCGCGCACAATGGCGGCAATGTCATCGTCGCTGTAAGTGTAATCCTCGCCGCCCTGCAAAACAAAGGTGCGGAAGCCGAGTTCATACCCCGCGCGGCAGCAGTCTAAAATTTCATCCCGCGTTAAGCGGTAGCGCGCCGCATTTTTGTTGCTGCGGCGGATGCCGCAATAGTAGCAGTCGTTTTTGCAGTAATTGGTAAATTCAATCAGCCCGCGCACAAAAATGTTTTTGCCAAAGCTCTGCTGCGCGGTTTGCTGTGCCAGCGCAAAAAGCTCTGCTTTATGCTGCGCGCCCTCGCAGATAAGCTGTAAGGCTTCATCGCGCGTAAGCGCATGGGCGGTGTTTAGTTTATGTATAAGCTGTAAAGTGTCCATAAAAATCTCCTCTGGCTATATTATAGCATGTTCCGCCGCCTGCGTTGCAGGATTTTTGCCGCGTACGGCGAATACATATATAATTTATAATTACTTTTCGCTTTAGCTGATTTTGGTTTTGGAGGAAAGAGAACGAAATGTTTAATAAAGTTTTGCTGGCAACGGATTTGACGGAGGAAGCCGACAATTTGCTGCCGTGTTTTTACAGCTTATGCCCGGATGACGATACCGAAGTGGCGGTAGCGCATATTTTTAAGGATGAGGACGACGCCGACCCTTCAAGCAGCGCCTTTAAAAAGGTGCAGAGCCGTGTGCGCGCCATGGTGGCGGAGCTGCGCCGCGCAGGCTATGAGGACGCGCGCGAGGTGTACCGCAGCGGCGAGGTGTTTGAACAGCTGACGGAAATTGCCGACGCCGAGGACGCAGGGCTGATTATGGTGGCCTCCCACGGCAAGGGCTTTTTTAAGAGTGCATTGTTAGGCAGCACTACGTTTGATTTGGCGCGCGCTACCGACAGGCCGCTGTTTGTTTCCAAGCCCGTGGAGGACAAGGCAGACGAGCTTTTGCAGAAAAATTTATTGCACCGCATTTTAGTGCCGACCGATTTTTCGCTGAAATCGCTTTCGGCGCTGGACGTTATCCGTATGCTGCGCGAGCACATCAGCGAGGTTGTGTTTGTGCATGTTGTGGAGCGCAGTCGCAGCCAGGATGATTTGGAGGACAAAATGCGTTCGGCATCGCGCCGTTTGCAGGAGCTGGCGGACGAGATTAAAATTTTTGGCATTAAGGCCACCTACCATGTGCGCAAGGGCGCGGCCAGCAAGGAAATTTTGCGCCTGGCGGAAAAAGAGGACGTATCGCTGATTGTAATGGCCAAAACCGGCGCCGGGCTGGTAAAAGGCCTTGTAATGGGCAGCACGGCGCAGAACGTAACGCTGAACGCTGAGCGCTCGCTTTTGCTGTTGCCGCCGGAAAACGCAGGCGACGAATAAAAATTTTTATAAAAACCTTGACATTTTACCAAAACACCGTTATACTGTTACTTGCGGCTGATGCCATAGCCGAGAGATGACCGAGTGGTTGAAGGTGCACGCCTGGAAAGCGTGTGTGCGGGAAACCGTACCGAGGGTTCGAATCCCTCTCTCTCCGCCACTTAAAAACTTGCCGCGTAAGCGGTTTTTTTATTACTTCTTTGCAGGGCCGCAGATGGCGGGTCCTGCGCAATGAAAGCCTGTGAACCGTGTCAGGACCGGGAGGGAGCAGCACTAAGCAGTTACTTTTATGTGCCGCAGGGGTGCCTGCATTTGCTGCCCTGCAAGGAAGTAACGTAAGCAGCTCTGCGGGGCTGCTTTTTTGTTTTACTTATGGCCGGAAATTTTATATAATTAGTACAGTAATATTTTTGGGAGGTGCGGCAGTTGGCATACGTTGCGTTATACAGAAAGTGGCGCCCGCAGGGCTTTGACGCGCTGGTGGGGCAGGAGGCGGTGCGCACCGCGCTGACCAACGCGCTGGAAACCGGGCGTATTGCCCACGCCTATTTGTTTGCCGGGCCGCGCGGCACGGGCAAAACCAGCACGGCCAAAATACTGGCCAAGGCAGTTAACTGCGAGCAGGGCCCCACGCCGAACCCCTGCAACAAATGCCAGAACTGCGTGCGCATTAATGAAGGCACCTCCATGGACGTGTTTGAAATCGACGCCGCCTCTAACCGCGGCATTGATGAGATACGCGATTTGCGCGAAAAGGTGGCTTTTGCCCCCGTCAGCGGGCGCTACAAGGTGTACATTATCGACGAAGTGCACATGCTGACAACGGAGGCCTTTAACGCGCTTTTAAAAACTTTGGAAGAGCCTCCCCCGCACGTTATTTTTATTTTGGCAACGACGGAGCCGCACAAAATACCGGCGACGATACATTCGCGCTGCCAGCGCTTTGACTTCAGGCGTGTGACGGACGCCGATATTGTGAAGCGCCTGCGCGAGGTGGCCGACGGCAGCGGCATTGCCGCGGACGACGACGCTTTGCAGCTGATTGCCGTGCAGGCGGACGGCGGTATGCGCGACGCGCTGAGCCTTTTAGACCAGTGCGGCGTAATGGCCGAGCGTGTAACGGCAGAAACCGTGCGCAGCGTGCTTGGCATTGTAGGGCGCGAAGCCCTGCGCGAATTAGTGAAAACTATCGGCGAAGGGCAGGTGCCCAAAGCGCTGGAGCTTTTGGAAACGCTTCTGGCAGGCGGCAAGGACGTGAAGCAGATTATTACGGAGCTTGCCGAATACCTGCGCGCCGTGCTGTTATACAAGGCTTCGCCCGATTACCGTGAGATTTATTTAACAGACACAAAGCCCGCCATTGCGCAGCTGGAAGGCCTGTTCAGCACCGACAGGCTGATGGCGGCGCAGGAGCGCCTGCACCAGTGCAGCATAGAACTGCGCCAGAGCGTGCGCGGGCGCATAGCGGCGGAGATGTGCCTGTTTGATTTGTGCCGTGTGGAGGGCAGCACGTTAGCAGCCCTTACCGCGCGCGTAGAAAAGCTGGAAGCTATGCTTGCAGGGCAGAGTTTTACGCCGGTGACAAATGTGCAGCAAGTTGCGCCAGCATATACGCAGCAGCCTGCACCGGTTTATCCGGAGCCTGCGCAGCCTAAGTTTAGTTATGCTGTGGCGGAAGAGCCGGGCGTGCAGCTGTCCGCACCGGAACCAATGCCTAAGGCAGAGCCGCCAGCACCGAAGCCCGTAGCGGCGGCAAAACCGGTAAGCGCTCAAAAAGAAGTTCCGGTACAGCCACAAGCATCCGCGCCGGCGGCACCGGCTTTTGTGCCCACGCCCGCACCGCAAGGCGACGCCGCGGCGGCAGAAGAGCTGTGGCAGCAGGTGCTGGAAATTTTAAAATCCGAAAAGAAACGCTCTATGGTGGCGTGCGCCGCCGGTGGGCGTGCAGTTGATTATGTCAACGGTATTTTAACGGTTGCCTTTAAAAATAAGTTTAACTGCAAGCGTATGAATGCCGATGATTATAAAAAAGCTTTTGAGGCAGTTTTGCTGCGCCTTGCCCGCTGCGAGGTGCGCTTAAGCTGCGTTGAGGAAGCGGGGCTTATGCCCAAAGCCGCCGCAGCGCCTGCGCCGAAAGTGCAGGCCGAGGAGCTGGAACCCGTGGTGAAAAAGGCCATGGAGGCTTTTGGCGGCACACTGCAAAAATTATAAGCAGCAATTATAAGGAGGAATTTATTTATGTTTAACCCCGGAATGGCAAATATGCAGGGTATGATGAAAAAAGTACAGAAAATGCAGCAGGATATGCTGAAAATGCAGGAAGACCTGAAAAAACGCACGGTTGAAGTATCTGCAGGCGGCGGTGCCGTAACCGTTGTGGCTACCGGCCGCAAAACCATTGAAAAAATTACCATCGCGCCCAGCGCCGTTGACCCGGACGATGTGGAAATGCTGGAAGATTTGGTTACCACTGCCGTTAACGAGGCTATGCGCCAGGTAGACGAAATGACCGAAAAAGAAATGGGCAAAATTACCGGCGGCATGAAGCTGCCCGGCATGTTCTGATATGGCGCGCCTGATACGCCCGCTGGCCAATTTGCATGAACAGCTGCGCCGCCTTCCGGGTATCGGCTCTAAAACGGCGCTGCGCCTGGCATACCACATTATTAATATGCCGGCGGAGGACGTGCAGCGTTTGGCGGCCGCGCTGGTGGAAGCCAAAACCAAGGTTTGCCTGTGCCGTACCTGCTATAATTTAAGCGATACGCCGGAGTGCAGCATTTGCGCCGACCCTGCGCGCGATAAAAGCACCATTTGCGTGGTGGAGCAGCCGCAGGACGTAATGGCGATGGAGCGCAGCCGCGGCTACAAGGGCCTGTACCATGTGCTGCACGGCGCGCTTTCGCCGCTGGACGGCATTGGGCCGGACAACCTGCGCATTAAGGAGCTGTTGCGCCGCTTGCAGCAGGGCGAGGTAAAGGAAGTTATTTTGGCTACCAATTCCAACGTGGAGGGCGAGGCAACTGCCGCCTACCTTGCGCAGCTGCTGAAGCCTTTGGGCGTTGTAACCAGCCGTATTGCGCACGGTTTGCCCGTCGGCGGGGATTTGGAATACGCCGATGAGCTGACTTTGGCGCGCGCGCTGGAAAACAGGCTGCGCTTGTAAGAGAGGCGATAGAAATGGAAGAAGCGGAAAACGCCGTGCGGGAAATAGGCACGGCCGCTCTGGACGCTGTGCAGGGGCTTGATTCCGCCACGCTGGAGGGCTCGCTGCCCTTTGTTGCCGGCGTTTTAATTTTGCTGGTAGTGGTTAAGCTGCTGTCGCTGCCGTTTAAGCTGGTGTGGAACGGCATTATCGGCGCTGCGGCGCTGTGGCTGGTAAACCTCGTCGGTGCGGCGGTGGGCTTCGGCTTAAAAATTACCGTGGTTAAAGCCTTAATTGCCGGTGTTTTTGGCGTGCCGGGGCTGATAGCCGTGCTGTGCTGGGAAATTTTTATGTAGCAGCGCAGAGCGCCCCATGAAAAAGTAAATAGCAAAACCGACCCCTTTTATATCTGCGCAGGCAGGGACAAAAGGGGTTTTATTATGCCTGTTAGGGCGTGTATTTTTATGTTTTTCTGTATACAGAAATACTTGCGCTGAGGCTATTGCAATTAGTAACTTTTTTTAATAAAATAGGAACTGTACTATCCGAAGGAGGGTAAACTATGCAAAAAATTAAGTCTGTTTTGGTTGCCAACCGCGGCGAAATCGCTATCCGCGTTTTCCGTGCCTGCAACGAGCTTGGCATCCGCACAGTAGCAATTTATTCCAAAGAAGATACTCTGTCCCTGCACCGCAACAAGGCTGACGAAGCTTACCTCGTTGGCGAGGGCAAGGGGCCTATTGACGCTTACCTTGATATTGAGGACATTATCCGCATTGCGCACGAGCATGATGTTGACGCTATCCACCCCGGCTACGGCTTTTTGAGCGAGAACAGCGACCTTGCCAAACGCTGCGGCGAAGAAGGCATTATTTTTATCGGGCCGCGCCTTGAGCATTTAATTATGTTCGGCGATAAGGTTAACGCGCGCGAGCAGGCAAGGCTGGCAGGCATCCCGATGATTCCGGGCAGCGACGGGCCGATTGACAGCGTGGAGGATGTGTACCGTTTTGTTCAGGCGCACGGCTTCCCGGTTATGCTGAAAGCTGTTAACGGCGGCGGCGGGCGCGGCATGCGCATGGTTAACAGCAACGAGGATTTGGAAACTGTTTACAACATGGCTAAATCCGAGGCTAAAAAGGCTTTTGGCAGCGACGAAATTTACCTTGAAAAATATCTTGAAAGCCCGAAACATATTGAAGTGCAGATTTTGGGCGATACCCAGGGCAACATTGTGCACCTGTTCGAGCGCGACTGCTCCGTACAGCGCCGCCACCAGAAGCTGGTAGAAATTGCCCCGGCCTTCTCCCTCAGCCCCGAGCTGCGCAAAAACATCTGCGACGCAGCCGTGAAGCTGATGAAAAACGTAAATTACCTCAGCGCCGGTACGGTTGAATTTTTGGTTACGCCGGACGGCAAGTTCTACTTTATTGAGGTTAACCCGCGTATTCAGGTTGAACACACCGTTACCGAAGAAATTACCGGTTTTGATATTGTGCAGACCCAGATTAAAATTGCCGAGGGTTATTCCCTGCACAGCCCGGAAATCGGCATTCCCGAGCAGGATAAAATCACCAGCTTCGGCCATGCCATTCAGTGCCGTATTACTACGGAAGACCCCGCCAACAACTTTATGCCCGATACCGGCAAGGTTATTGCTTACCGCAGCGGCGGCGGCTTCGGCGTGCGCCTGGACGGCGGCAATGCGTTTACCGGCTCTGTAATTACTCCGTATTACGATTCGCTGCTGGTTAAGGCAACTACCCATGGCTTAACGCACGAAATTGCCATTACCAAAATGCTGCGCTGCTTAAAAGAATTCCGTATCCGCGGCGTTAAAACTAATATTTTGTTCCTCGAAAACGTACTGGCTCACCCCAGCTTTGCCGACGGCAGCTACAACACCTCGTTTGTTGATGAGAACACCGAGCTGTTCGTGTTCCCGAAAACTCTGGACCGCGGCACCAAGCTGCTGCACTACATTGCCGATGTAACCGTTAACGGCTACAATAACGTCGGCGTGCAGCCCAAGCCGGAATTTGCCCCGCTGAATATGCCGAAACCGTTTACCGGCGCTATGCCGGACGGCACGAAGCAAATTCTTGACGCGCAGGGGCCGGAAGCGCTTTCCCAGTGGGTTATGGACCAGAAGGAAGTGCTGTTTACCGATACCACCTTCCGCGATGCGCACCAGTCGCTACTCGCAACCCGTATGCGCACCAACGATATGTTAAAGGTAATCCGCACCACGGCGGGCAAGCTGCCCAACCTGTTCAGCTTTGAATGCTGGGGCGGCGCAACTTTCGACGTTGCTTACCGCTTCTTAGATGAAAGCCCGTGGAAACGCCTTGTGCAGTTCCGTGAGCAGTGCCCGAACATTCTCTTCCAGATGCTGGTACGCGGCGCTAACGCCGTTGGCTACACCAGCTATCCGGATAACGTAGTTAAAGAATTTATCCGCCTGAGCGCGAAAAACGGCGTAGATGTGTTCCGCGTGTTCGACAGCTTAAACGGCATTGACAATATGTTGCTTTCTATCGACGCTGTGCGCGAAACCGGCAAATTTGCCGAGGCAGCCCTGTGCTACACCGGCGATATTTTAGACCCGCGCCGCGATAAATACGACCTTAAATATTATGTAACGATGGCGAAAGAACTGGAAAAAACCGGCGCTAACTCCATCTGCATTAAGGATATGGCAGGCCTCTTGAAACCGGAAGCTTCCTACCAGCTGGTTGCCGCTTTAAAAGATGCGGTTAACGTGCCCATCCACCTGCATACGCACGAGGGCAGCGGCAACAGCATTTATACCTACGCCCGTGCTATCGACGCCGGCGTGGACATTGTAGACGTTGCCATGAGCGCTATGTCGGGCGGCACCTCGCAGCCCAGTGCTGCCAGCCTGTACTATGCGCTGAGCGGGCATCCGCGCCAGCCGCACCTTGACATTAACGCACTGAACGAAATGAGCCGTTACTGGGAAACCGTGCGTCCGTACTACAAGGCTATCGATAACACCGTTTCTTACCCGAACCCGGAAGTTTACATTCACGAAATGCCGGGCGGCCAGTACAGCAACCTGCAGCAGCAGGCTAAAGCGCTGGGGCTGGGCGAACGCTGGGAAGAAATTAAGGATATGTACCACCGCGTTTCCATGATGTTCGGCGATATTATTAAAGTAACGCCTTCGAGCAAAATGGTGGGCGACATGGCGCTGTTTATGGTGCAGAACGACCTGACCGAGGAAGATATTTACGCTAAGGGCGAAACGCTGAGCTTCCCTGCTTCCGTTGTAGAGTTCTTTGAAGGCCGTTTGGGCGTGCCGTATCAGGGCTTCCCGCAGAAATTGCAGCAGATTGTGCTGAAAGGCCGCAAACCGCTTGACGGCCGTCCGGGTGCATCCCTGCCCCCGGCAGATTTTGAAAAGGTACGCGCCAGCCTGGCAGAAATGGGCGCGCCGACCAGCGACGAGGCTGTAAGCAGTTATTGCCTGTACCCGAAGGTATTCAGCGACTGGGCAGTGCGCCACGCAGAATTCGGCGACGTTTCCGTGCTTGATACCCCGACTTTCTTCTTCGGTATGAAAACCGGCGAAGAAATTAAGGTGGAAATTGAAAAGGGCAAAATGCTTGTTATTAAGCTGCTGCAAATCGGCGAGGCTAATGAGGACGGCGTCCGCACCATCTTCTTCGAGTTCAACGGTTTGCCGCGTGAGATTGACGTTAAGGACCGCAACGTAAAAGCTACCAACGTAAGCCGCAAAAAAGCTGATAAAACCAACCCAGGCGAAATCGGCGCCACGCTGTCCGGCTCCGTTGTTAAGCTGCTGGTTGAAAAGGGACAGGCTGTCGAAAAAGGCACGCCGCTCATCGTAACCGAAGCGATGAAAATGGAAACCACCATTGCAGCGCCGATCAGCGGCATTGTATCGCAAATTCACGTTGCCCCGGGCAGCAGAATTGAAAGCGGCGACTGCCTGATGGAAATTGAAATTAAAGCGTAAATTAAATAACGCAGTTTAAATTAAAACACCCGTCAGTTTACTGGCGGGTGTTTTTGCGTGCAGGATAAAGTTTTGCAGTTGTTGTTATAGTTTACAGCTCCCACACTTCTTTCAGCTTTATCAATGCCGGTTCAATATCGTCTTCGGCGATGCCTGCGAAGGAAAGGAGGATTTCCGGCGCGGCATTTGGTGTGGCGGCGCTTACGGGCAGAATGTGGATGCCTGCCTGCAAGGCCTGCTGCGCCAGCTTGGTAGCAGTGCCAGGTGCGTGCACGGCCAGGCGGATGTGCAGGCCCGATTCATACGCCATAATGCTGATTTT
Organism: uncultured Phascolarctobacterium sp.; assembly: GCA_949288065.1. GTDB lineage: Bacteria > Bacillota > Negativicutes > Acidaminococcales > Acidaminococcaceae > Fusicatenibacter_A. Next base: position 9,275 of record CASEIL010000017.1, on the reverse strand, counting down.
ATTGCCGAAGATTTTAGCGAGCGCGCTGCGTAAAAGCGTGTTTTTAACGGCGTAGCGGCGGCGCATTTTTTTGATGTGGCGGCGTAAAGCACCGGAAGCAATAAATTCTGCCAGCGCAAATTGTTCAATGCTGGATGAGGTTTGGTTATACAAATGCCGCACGCGGCTGTAAGCAGGCAGCAAATTGGGCGGCAGCACTAAGTAGCTGATGCGCAAACTCGGCAGCAGGATGCGCGAGAAGGAACCGCAGTAAATTACGTTCTGCCCGCCGCCCATGCCCTGTAACGAGCTGATGGGGTGCGTAAAATAGCGGAATTCGCCGTTATAGTCGTCCTCTAAAATATAGGTGCCGGTTTGCTGTGCCCATTGCAAAAGGCGCAGCCTGCCCTGCGGCGACAGCGAGCGCCCCTTGTACGGGTTGGAGGGACTGACATATAACAGCTGTGGCAGCCCGTTATGCAAATGCTCGGTATCAAAACGGCTGACCTGCCAGCCCGCCATTTTACAGATTTGCTCGGCTTTGGTAAAGCCCGGTTCTTCAAAAGCGGCGGCGCGGGGCAGTTCGCCCAGCACGGCCAGCAAAATTTCCAGCAGGCTTTGGATGCCGGCGCCGATAACAATTTGCTGCGGCGTGCAGATAACGCTGCGGGCTTCGTGGCTGTAACGCGCAAGGGTCTGGCGCAAGTAGGGTTCGCCCTGCGGGTCGCCGTAACCTGCAAGCAGCTGCGCGTTTTGCAGGGCGTGCCCCAAACAGCGTTTCCACTGTGCTGCGGGGAACAGGCTGCTATCAATGTAGTTGTTGCCAAAATCGTAGCGGATGGCTGGCCGCTGCAGCGCAGGCAGTTCCGCGCTTGTATTATCCGCCCTGCGGGCGGCAAGGCCTGCGGCAAAGTAGCCGCGTTTGGGTTCGGCAAGCAGGTATCCTTCGGCGACAAGCTGGTTGTAGGCGGCTTCCGCCGTGGTGCGGCTTACCTCCAAATCGGCGGCGAGATGGCGCAGCGAGGGCATTTTTTCCCCGGTGGCAATTTCGCCGCTGTGTATTTTGCGTTTAATTTCGTTCAGCAGGCGTAAGTATAACGGCGCGGCGCTGTTATCTGCCTGCGGCAGGGTAATGAGCATAACAATCTGTCCTTGTAAAAATTATAAATTCTGGTTATTTTTTTAATTACAGTTTTAGTATATCATAATAGCTGTGTTAAAAACATAAAATTTTTTGTATTTGGGGGCTTTAAAATGGCATTAAATAAGGCAATGACGATTGCAGGCAGCGACACCAGCGGCGGCGCGGGCATGGAGGCAGATTTAAAAACCTTTACGGCGATGGGCGTTTACGGCATGACGGCGCTGACCGTTATTGTGGCGCAGAACCCGCTTAACTGGGACCACGAGATGTACCCGATTGGGCTGGACGTTGTTGAAAAGCAGATAAAAACGATTGTGGAAGGCATTAAATACGGTTTGAAGAATGTTGTTATCGACCCGGTTATGGTGTGCAAGGGCATCGACTCCATTATGGTGCCGGATGCTGCGGCAGCGATTAAGGAGCTTTTGGTAAGCCGCGCCGATGTTATTACGCCGAACACTTTGGAGGCAGCTTACCTTGCCGGTATGGATAAGGTAGAAACGCTGGACGAAATTAAAGAAGCGGCGGCGCGCATTCAGCAGCTGGGCGCAGGATACGTTGTTATTAAAAGCGGCTCGCGCAACAGCAGCGGCGAGGCGGTAGACGTGCTGTACGATGGTAAGGATTACGTTGTTAACACCGAAAAGAAAATTCCCAACTGCTTTAACCACGGCGCAGGCTGCACCTTCTCGGCGGCTATCACCGCAGGGCTTGCCAAGGGTTTAAGCGTTAAGGATGCGCTGGCAGAAGCCAAGGAGTTCATCACCGTGGCGCTGAAAAACTCATTCCGTTTAAACCAGTTCAGCGGCGCAACCGACCACTGCAAATGGCATAAGTAAAACTTATAAATTACATAAGCACAACTAATAAACGGCAGTCCGTACAATGCGGGCTGCCGTTTTGCGTGTTAATACCAGTCGTGTTTTTTGCCGCGGTCCAGCGCGTTAATGCGCGCCATTTCATCAGTTGTCAGTTCAAAATCATACAGCTGGGTGTTTTCAATAATATAAGCCGGGTTGCTGGCGCCCGGTATTACTACTACGCCCTTCTGCAAGTTCCAGCGCAAAATAACCTGCGCAATGCTTTTGCCGTGGGCTTTGGCAATTTCTGCCAGCACCGGGTCGCTTAAAAGTTCCTTCTGGTGCCCCCTCCCGCCCAGCGGATACCAGCCCTGCACGGTAATGCCAAGGCTTTGGATATAAGGTATAACGTCGTTTTCCTGATAGTAGGGGTGGATTTCATTTTGTACCAGCGCAGGCTTGATAGTAATCTGCGGCAAAAATTCCTTCAGCTCCTTAACGTACCAGTTAGAAAGGCCGATGGAGCGGATTTTTCCCTGCTCCACATATTTTTCCATTGCCTTATAGGCGGCAACGTCGCCGCGTCCGGGGTGGTGCAAAAGCATCATGTCAATGTAGCCTATATCCAGCTTTTTAAGCGCTTCTTCAATAGCGGCTTCGGGCTCAGCAAACTGGTTGGGGTAAAGTTTGGTAATAACAAAAATTTCTTCGCGCGGAATGCCGGAGTCGCGCACAGCCTTGCCGATTTCCGCCTCGTTGTGGTACATATAGGCGGTGTCAAACAGGCGCACGCCGTTTTTTAACGCCGTTGTTACGGATTTGTAGCCCACGCCGTTAGTCAGGCTGTAAGTGCCAAGCCCGTTAAGCGGCATTTGGTAGCCGCTGTTAAGCGTAACCGTGCGGGTGTTAAAATTAAAATTGCCGGGGTTTGCGCCTGGCGCGGATGCAGCGGGCGCAGTCGTTGCTGCCGTGCCGGTGGGCGCAGTGCCGCAGGCTGATACGGACAGCGCCAGCAGCATTAAAGCGGCGGAAAGTTTTTTCAGCATGGCGGGCCTCCTTTTACAGGCTGGTCAAAACAGGATTATTTAAATAATCATAAACACGGCGCACTTCACTCGGTTTTAATGGGTCAAGCATTTGCGGACGCGCTAAATCGAGTGCTGCGATTTTTGCCAGTTCGTCCTCTGTCAGTTCAAAATCCCAAACGGCAGCATTTTCAACCATTCTGTTTTGATGTACTGATTTAGGTATAACGCAAACGCCGCGCTGCAAATTCCAGCGCAGAATAATTTGCGCCGTACTTTTGCCGTGGGCTGCGGCAATTTCCGTCAATGTTGGGTTGGTAAACATACCGTTCATGCCTTCGGCAAACGGTGCCCAGGCCTGCGGAATAATGCCATATTCTTTTAAAATATCAAGTTCAGCTTCGCGCTGATAAAATGGATGCAGTTCAATTTGGTTAACTGCCGGTATTATTTCGGCATTAAAGCATAAATCAATGATACGGTCCGGTAAAAAATTGCTGACGCCGATGGCTCTGATACGCCCTTCTTTGTATAATTCTTCCAGCGCACGCCAGCTGCCGTAATAATCGCCGAGCGGCATGTGGATTAAATATAAATCAAGATAATCAAGCCCCAGCTTACGCAGGCTGCTTTCAAAGGCAGCTTTTGTCTTTTCATAGCCCATTTCCTGCACAAAAGCTTTGGATGTTATAAATAATTCTTCGCGTGGCACGCCGCTTGCTCTTATTGCTGCGCCAACGGCTTCTTCATTTTTGTAGCTGCTGGCAGTATCAATTAAGCGGTAGCCTGTGGAAATTGCTTCGGAAACAGCTTTTTCGCAAACATTGTTATCTACCTGAAATACACCGAAGCCTACGCGCGGCATTTTAACGCCGTTATTTAATGTAATGGTTTTTTCCATAATAAATATTCCCCTTTTTTAGAAAAATTAAAATACTGATAATGATTATATCTTTCTCCTCTTATAATAAAACAGCTTTTTTAAAATAGCAAATTCTTATAAATTATTGTTTATTATAATTGACGGTAATGGTAAGAAGCAAATATAATAAAATAAATGGGGGTGTTTTTATGGAACTGCGCGTTTTACGTTATTTTTTGGCTGTTACAAGGGAAGAAACTATTACGGCTGCTGCTGAAAGGCTGCATGTTACGCAGCCGGCGCTTTCCAAACAGATGATGTCTTTGGAAGAAGAACTTGGCAAACGTCTTTTTGAACGTGGAAAACGGAAAATTACATTAACTGATGATGGTATTTTTTTACGCAGCCGTGCGCAGGAAATTATAGATTTGGCTGATAAAACAGAAGCTGCGTTCAGCAGCGGTGCGGAAACAATCAGCGGCGAAGTATATATCGGCGGCGGTGAAACGGCAGGCATGCGTTACATATCGCAGGCAGTGCGCGCTATACATGGGCAGCACGCTGATATAAAGTTTCATTTATACAGCGGCGATGATGAAATTATCGCCGAAAGGCTTAATAAAGGACTGCTGGACTTTGGCGTTTTTGTCGGCCGGACGGATTTTACTAAATATGATTATCTGCGTTTGCCGCTGTCAAATCATTTTGGGCTGATTATGCGCCGTGATGATAAGCTGGCGGACTGTGAGAAAATAAAGCCCGAGATTTTAAAAACGCTGCCGTTAATTGTTCCGCGGCAGGTAATGCTGCAAAATGATTTAAGCGGCTGGCTTGGTGAAGGATTGGAACGGTTGAATTTAGTTGGTACTTATAATTTGATTTTTAATGCTTCATTTATGGTAGAAGATAAAATAGGTTATGCACTTTGTATTGATGGTGTAAATAATAATGAAAATTTATGCTTCCGCCCGTTTGAGCAGGATATTGAGGCGCCGGTAGTGCTGGCGTGGAAAAAGTATCAGGTGTTTTCAAAAGCGGCGCAAAAATTTTTAGAAATTTTACAGCAGGACATTAAATAATTTGAGGTTACTATGTTAAAAAAATTATACCATCCCAAACTTTATATAGGGCTTATTATAGCCGTGCTGGTGCTGGCGGGCGTGTACCTTATGCTGTGCCGCCTGGCGGGAGCCAGGGCGCTGGAGATTTTTAACCGCGAGATGGCGCGCCAGACGGTGCTGGAGGGCAGCGTGGCGGTGGACAGCATTACTGCCGATATGTGGGGCAATGTGGGCTTCCGCGGGCTGAAATGGCTGGACGCTGAAGGTGAGCCCGTAGTGTTTGTGCCGGACGGGCGTTTTAAGGTTAAGCCGTGGGACGTTGTTACCGGCAGCCTGAAGCTGGACAGTTTGGAAGAAGCAGAGCTGAACAACCCCGTTATTGCCGTGCGCTTTAATAAGGATATGCGCCCCGCCTTTTTGCCGGAGCGTAAAAAAACAGAAAGCGGCGAACCCAAACAGCGTCGCCGCGGGCTGCACATTAACCTTAACGGCGATTTGCCGGAGTGCCGCGTGGTGATTAACAACTGCACCTTAACTGCCAGCTACCGCCACCGCTATTTTGTTTTAAGCGGCGTAACTGCCGATATTAAAACCGTATCACCTAAAGAGCTGCGGCTGAAAATAACGGCGGATGATTTTGGCGGCATGATGATTGGCGATACGCTCAGTATCAGCGGCAAGCTGCTGTTTAACGGCGCGGAGCCGCAGTGCGATTTATTTTTGGCAATGGAAAACGTGGTGCCGGAATCGCTGGGGCTGGGCAAGGTTAAGGACACTGCCAGCGTCTATGGGCATGCCACCGGGCCTTTGGCGGGGCCTGTTATTGACGGGCGCATTGAGTTTAAAGTGCTGAATATACCGGCGCTGCGTTTTTATAAAGTAAACGGCGATTTTTATTATGAGGACGGGCATATTGATTTTAGCAACGTAACGGGCGGCATTTACGGCGGCACGGTGGAGGCAACCGGAAGCTACGATATCGACAGCCGCGCGTACAGCATTGACGCGCTGGGACATGATTTAATCGCGGCCATTGCCGCCAAAACCAGCAAAATTAACTGCAAGGTTGAGCTTGATTTAAAAATGCGCAGCGATGGCAACCCGCACAACGTGCTTACCTACGGCAGCTTTACCGGCGGCGCGGGCACTTACAGCCTGATACCGTTTGAAGCAATCAGCGGTAAGTTCAGCGACAGAGGCGGCGTGCTGCAATTTACGGATGTAAAAATAAAAACGCCGCTGGGCGAAGTAACCAGCGACGCTTTTGAAATTGTTAAAGGGCGCGTGCATATTAACGATATTTTCCTTACCGCGCCCGAAGGCGAAAGAATACAGCTAAAATAAAAGCAGGCATTGAGCCTGCTTTTGTGCTATGTGTTATAATTTGTGCTTAATGTGGTCCAGCGCCTGGGCAAACAGGGTTAAAACGTGGTTATCGTCAAGGCTGTAAAAAACTTCCTTGCCGGTTTTGGTAAATTTAACCAGCCCCGCGTGGCGCAGAAGCCTTAACTGGTGCGAGATGGCGGACTGCGTCATCTCCAGCGATTCGGCAATATTCGTTACGCAGGCTTCGTTTTCGGCCAGCAGCGCCAAAATACGGATGCGCGTAGGGTCGCCCAGCACTTTAAAGGTATCAGCCATGGGCTGCACAAATTTTTCGTCGATGGGCACGTCAAGCTTCGGTGTATGTAATTTTTGTTCTGTCATAGTTTCACTCCTTAATGCCCTTGCTAAAAAAGTACAGCAGCACGGCGTAATAAACAAAGCTGCCCGTCAGCGTGCGCGTGGAAAATAACAGCGGGAACACAATAAACGCCAAAACCAGCACGCCCGCGTGGATGAGTGCGCCGAAAATGCCGCGGCTGCGGATGCTGCGCCAGCCGATGACGCTGTAACGCGAGGCAAAAATGCCGAAGAAAAAGCCGCTGAAAACATATAGAATTTGCGAAAGAAAATTATCCAGATTAAATTCCATTATTTACCTGCCTTGCCGGAAAACGCCGGTGTAATATGGCTGAGCACGCCGCTTTTAACTAAAAGCCCTGCTATAATGCTGCCGCCGATAGTGCTTACCAGAAACGGCGGCACAAAAAACCACGCCGCTGCCTTGCTGTTTAAAATTGCCCAGGCAATAACCCAGGCGGCCAGCCCGCCCAAAATGCCGGTGCCAAAAACCTCGCCAAGCATGGCGGAGCTTACGTTGTGCCAGCGGCGGTAGGCAAGGCCTGCCAGCAGCGCGCCAATCATGCTGCCGGGGAAGGCTAAAAGCGAGCCGGTGCCTGCCATGTTACGCAGGCAGCTGATAACAAAAGCGACGGAAACAGCTTCCTTCGGTCCTAAAAGCACGGCGCACAGCACGTTAATGGCGTGCTGCACCGGAAAGCATTTGGAAGCGCCAGCCGGTATGTAAACAAGGTGCGCGCTTAAAGTGCCGATAGCGACAAACAGCGCGGCCAAAGTCAATTTATGCGTATTCATTTTAATCACCCCGGTAAAAACAAAAAAATGACAAAAAAGCGTTTTATAATAAACGTACAATAATATTATACATATTTATAACATCTGCCGCAAGACAAAAAGGAATCCGCCCCCGGGCGTAGAATTATATAAGCATATTTACAGCAAGCAGCCTTTGGAGGGATTTTATATGCAGGTTTTGGAAGGTATTAAGGTTATAGATTTCAGCAAGTGGCTGCCGGGGCAGTACGCGGGCATGACGCTGGGCGATTTTGGCGCCGACGTTATTAAGGTGGAGGACGTGAAGGGCGACGTTACGCGTGGGTTTACGCCTGCGCGGATGCCGGGCATGAGCTACTGGCATTTAATGCTAAACCGCAACAAGCGCGGCATTACCGTTAACCTTAAAACGCCCGCCGGGCGCGAGGTGCTTTTGCGTTTGCTGAAAGAGGCGGACGTGTTTTTGGAAGGTTTCCGCCCCGGGTATTTAAAAATGCTGGGGCTGGATTACGAAACTGTGAGCAAAATTAACCCGCGGCTTATTTATTGTTCCATTACCGGCTTTGGGCCGGAGGGCAAATACAAACACATGCCTTCGCACGATTTGAATGTGATTGGTCTTGCCGGTGTGGCGGCGCAGGAGGACGGCACGGATATAAGCGTGCCTTCGGTGCAGGTGGCGGCGCTGGGCAGCAGTTTAAACGCCGTGAGCGGCATTTTGCTGGCACTGTACGCACGCGAGCGCACGGGCAAGGGGCAGGCGGTGAACATTGATTTGTACAGCACAGCTATTGGCACGCAGATTACCGGCATTAGCAGCGTTATCGGCTGTAAGGAAACGGGCATGCCGTCCTTTGGGCGCACCGCCTCGCACTACTACACAGTGTATAAAACAAAGGACGGGCGTTATTTAAGCATCGGCACCATTGAGCCGAAGTTCTGGCAGAAGATGTGCGAGCTGGTTAACCTGCCGGAACTGAAGGAACGCCAGTTTGATTTTGGCTACAGCGCAGAAATTAAGGCCATGCTTGCCGACGCCTTTGCGCAGAAAACGCAGGCGGAATGGCTGGAGCTTATCGGCAAAGACGAGTTTTGCGTAACGCCGGTGCGCACGCTGGGCGAGGCGCTGGCGAGCGATTTAACCACGGAACAGTCGCAGATGCTGGAAACCAAAGCCGAAGATTTTGGCAATTATACTTATGTAAAATCGGCCGTCAAGCTTTCGGAAACGGCGGCGCAGATTGAACGCCGCGCGCCATATCTGGGCGAGCATACGGACGAGGTGCTGGGCAGTATTGGCTATACTAAGGAAGAAATTACCGCTATGCGTGCAAAAGGGGAGATTTAAATGGCAGTAAAAACTATCGTTAAAGCGTTAAGCGGGCTGCTGTTTGCCGTTTATCTGCTTTTGGGCAGCGTGCTTCCCGCCGAAGCGGGCATTATGAAATGGGGCGCGAAACCGCGATGGCGCTGGAGGCGCAGTACGGCGTGGTGCAGGATTACGAACTGCAGGAGCGCGTGAACCGCATTGGGCAGAGCCTGGTTGCCGTCAGCGACAGGCAGGATTTACAGTACACCTTTAAGGTGTTGAACTGCGACGAGGTTAATGCGCTGGCGTGCCCGGGCGGCTTTGTGTATGTGTTTAAGGGGCTGATTGACTATATGCCGAGCGACGCGGAACTGGCGGGCGTGCTGGGGCACGAGGTAAGCCACATTGTGGAAAAGCACACTGTGCATCAGATTGAAAAGCAGCTGTTAACCACGCTTTTGCTGGCAGTTGCCACCAAGGGCGATATGGGGCTGACGGGGCTGGCCTCGCAGGCATTGGCGGCGGGTTACAGCCGCACCGATGAACGCGGCGCCGATAAGGAAGGCTTTAAGCTGTGCGTGGCGGCGGGCTACAACCCTTACAGCATGGTGCTGACGATTAACAAGCTGGAAGATTTG